>JAGAKE010000033.1 GCA_017625775.1 Fibrobacteraceae bacterium | reverse complement strand
TTTGATTGGAGAGGCATAGAACTATGGTCAGAAGGCAACAGCTTGATAAAAAAGAGCTATGTGAAGACAGCGCTGGCTTTTACGAATGAAGCAGAAGGCTTTGAAAAGTTTAATGACTGGGTATCAAAAATAATGAAGAATCATCAGAAAATCGATGTAATAGTTGGAATAGAACCAACAGGACACTATTGGTTTAATCTTGGCGAATATCTGAAAAAAGCAGGAATGAAGCTTGTTCTTGTTAATCCATATCATGTAAAGTGTTCAAAGGAACTAGATGACAATATTCAGACCAAAACGGATCAGAAGGATCCAAAGACAATAGCAGGACTTGTGCGAGACGGAAGATATCTGGAACCATATATCCCTGATAATCTATACGCGGAATTAAGGGAATTATGCAGTTACAGAGAAAGACTTCTGAAGGATGTAAACAGCGCAAAGAATCAGATACACAAATGGGTGGATAAGTTCTTTCCTGAGTATAAAAAAGTATTCGGCAACATAACAGCGAAAAGTAGCATAGCAGTAATGAAACAGACGCCACTGCCATGTGATGTGAAAGAAATCGGAGCCGAAGGAATCAATAAAATCTGGAGAGACATGAAATTGCGAGCAGTCGGTATGAATAGAGCCATGAGCTTGTGTGAGGCTGCTGAACGAAGTGTCGGAGTAACAGAAGGACTTGATTCCGCAAGAATGACAATAGCTATGATACTGGAGACATACGAAAGGTTGAAGGCTAATCTTGAAGAAATAGAAGCAAGAATGATAGCGTTATGCCGTAGTATTCCGGCTGTTGAAAAAGCAGAAAAGATAAAAGGTGTAGGGATCATTACGATAGCATGTTTTCTAGCAGAAATCGGAGATATTAACAGATTCGATTCGCCTAAGCAGATTCAGAAACTTGCAGGCCTTGGGCTCAGAGAATGCAGTTCAGGCAAGAATAAAGGCAAGACAATGATTAGTAAGCGAGGGCGAGCACTATTAAGAAAGATACTGTTCCAGGCGGCAATGCCTCTGGTTGCAAAGAACCCCGAATTTGCAGAACTGCATCATTACTACACCACACGAGAAGAAAATCCTTTGAAGAAAAAGCAGTCGATAATAGCAATCAGCTGTAAACTCATCAGAATTCTTTTCGTAGTACTTAAGAATAATGTTGAATATGATCCGAACAAGATGATAAACGACATTAAAAGAAACATTATCAAGGCAGCATGATGTGACGGTTAGCGTTGAAATGTGCTCACCTGAAAACATCAGTTTTGATTCAAAAAAACGATTAAAGGTTAACTGAAAAACACTTCTGAACAGGCGTCATTCAGGAATGTAATCTAAACAAATTAAGCATTTTCTTAATAAGCAATCATTTGCTTCGTTAAATAAAGAGCCGGTAGTCAGTCGGAATTCACTCCATCAGAGCAATGACTCAGTAAGAAAGCATAACTGACACTCACTTATAGACAGATGGGACGAAGGAATTTAGGGATAGATAAATCTATACCCCGTTAGACATGAGAGGGTCATCACTGTAAGAATATGAGTTTACCACAAGGCTAGAAAAAAATACCAACAGCAGACGTCTAGCTTTGCTATACTCATTTTCTGAAAAAATCGGCACTTGATGCTGTAATCTGTCAATAACTACTCTTTATTATTCCGCTTCATTCCAATATCAAAAATGAAAATCGAAGAAAAACGGAGAAAACGATAGATATTTTAAGAAAATTGCAAGATTATATAGAGAGG
>JAGAKE010000010.1 GCA_017625775.1 Fibrobacteraceae bacterium | reverse complement strand
GCCTGTCAAATCTTGTGAGTCGGCATATTTCAGCAACCTTCAGACCTTCTTTGTATAATTTTGTGACCAATTCCCATTTTTTACGATTAAATGTCATATGTTCCTCGAAAGTTGTGTCCAACTTTCGGGGTTCACATCACTAAGCGGGGACACCCCGCAACGCCCCAAAACATCAAAACAAACCATACTCTACGCCAAAATGCTGACTTTGCAAATAAACTTACTGCAAGTCTCTTCTCCGAGAAACAAGTCGTTGCAAACGAGTTTTGACACTCGCGAGCAAGTTTCACTTAGCTAGCCGCGAGGAAATTTACTCAATTTTATTGTCACTCGCGAGAGAACCTGCTCGCGATTCCTGCGTGAGGTTCTTGTCATTCGTACATGTTTTGCAACTCGCGAAGGAACATGCTCGCAGTTCTTGCTTGAGGTTCTTGTCATTTGCGAAACTCACTTTTTTATTGCAAAACTTGAATGTAAGCCTGCCACGAGCTAGGCTTGTTTCAAGGGTAGCGTGGTGGAAGCAATCTCACTGCAAGCAGATCGCCACACTACGTTCGCGAGGACTTATTTTTTCTTTTGCAATTTTTTTCTTTGGAGGAGACCCGGCTCGGAGTTGCGAAGGCCGCACGGTCCCCTCCAAGCCTCCCCTTCCTTGGTCGACGCTATTGCGACTTAATTTTATGCGTGCTTTGATTTTTGAAAATTGTGTTTTGTGAAGGGTTTTCGTTTTGTCTCTTGCAAGCAAGTTTTGTTGTGTGAGTATTTTGTCACCCGCGATGGAATAAAAAGATTTTTTTTGCATTCTTTTTCTTTGGAGGGAACCCGGCTCGGAGTTACGAAGGCCGCACGGTCCCCTCCAACCCCCCCCCCTTCCTTGGCCGACGCTCTTGTGTTTTAATTTTAGGTGAGTTTTGTTTTTTGAATACAGTTGAAGTTTGGATTACATTTTTTGAAAACTTCTATGTTATGTAAAAAGCATAGTGAGCAAGAGAGAAGCTATCTCATTGCCGACAGATCGCCACACTGCGTTCGCGATGACAAAAAATAGATGGCCACGAAGCTTAAACCCTCTCGCCATGACAATTCACACTGCGTTCGTAAGTGACCACTTTCATGTAAAAATTCTTTTTCAAAAAAAATGTTCGAATTTCCTTTCTCAAGCGTTTTATAGAAGTAGAGGCCTTGCTCGGTTTAAGCAAAGCTTTAATCCGTTTTATACATCAACCACAAACTTAAGAAGGTTTATGACAAACTCACAAAAAAGAAACCACGATAACTTCTTTCGCACGATTTTTGCGGACCCAAAAAACACAGCCAACCTGATTTCACTGGCGGCGAAAAACAACCCGAATCTAAAAGAACTCCTCAGCTTAATCAACCTTGAAACACTTCAGGAAATCTCAGGAGCGGCAACAAGAGAGGGCGCGAGCGGGTCAGGCGATCTAACTTTCAAAGTAGAAATCAAAAATTCTACAAAAAAGAACTTCAAGAAAAATTCCGAAGCAGATAAAGGTTCTAATTCAGAAAACAACCGCCCGGATCAATTGCTTGTCGGTTTAATTCTTGAACACAAATCCTACCGCGATTCAAAAATTAGGAATCAGTTACTCAAATACTATTTTGAAGTGATGCACCAAAAAGCAGGCAATATTCCAGCGGTGGCGATTATCGTTTACAATGGACGCGATAAGTGGAATCCGCTAAAAATTAAGCCGCACCCAGGTTATCCCGAATTCTTTCAGAAAGTCGGTTTGCCTTTCCGAGTAGAATTTATCGATTTAGGGCGCGAGCCAGTTGATTTTTCGAACTAGGACCCGCTTTTGGCCTTAGCGATTGCCGCCATGCGGATGGTTTTTGATGCTTACGGTGCTGAAAAATATTTTAAAACAGCGCTTCGAAGGCTTTTGAAATCAAAACAAAACTTCCGTAGTATCGTCGAAGAAATTTTGGTATATTTACGAGGAATGCTCCCCGAAGAAGAAAAGGAGATGATTATGGATTCGCTAGAAGTTATTCAAAATAAAGGCTATGTCTCAATAGCCGATGCTGACTATAATCGTGGATTCTCCGCTGGCGAGGAAAAAGGATTCTCTGAAGGGGAAATAAAAGGTATTACTGATGCTAAATTAGAGATGGCAAAAGCGATGCTTATGGAAGGTATTCCTATTGATAAAATCAAGATTATTTCTGGATTATCGGAAGAGGAAATTCTAAAGTTGTAACTTTTAACTTCATAAATCTCTTGCTAGTTTTAGTAGGAGATTTTTTGATTTCTTTGGTATTCTTTTCTTTGGAGGGAACCCGGCTCGGAGTTGCGAAGGCCGCACGGTCCCCTCCAAGCCTCCCCTTCCTTGGCCGACGCTATTGCGACTTAATTTTATGCGTGCTTTGATTTTGATGATATTGTTTTGCATTGTCACTCGCGAAAGAACTTGCCGCACGCCTCTTGTCATTGCGAGCCGTGCTAAATGCTCGGTGCGGCCATCTCCTTACCAGTTCTACACTTATCGCTCGGTTCTTGTCATTGCGATGGAACATAGTGACAGAAGCAATCTTATTGCTGACAGATCGCCACACTGCGTTCGCGATGACAACTCTCTCTACGCTCGTAATGACAAAAAATAGATGGTCGCGAGGCTTAAAGCCTCTCGCTATGACAATTCACACTACACATTTGCCATAACAATTTCCTCTGCCTGGGCGGGGCGTGCGCCCTGCCTTGGCAGAGGAAATGTTGGCCGCCTGCTTACGCAAGGCAGCGGCCCACGGGAGCTACGCTCCCAGTGGTTAATTGGAGCCCCGGAGGCAACGAACCGAGATTGCGAATTCCTTAGAGTTGCTGAACAGGTCCGCATTCTCGATGTCGTAACGCAAGCCCAAGTAGTAAGCGTTCCACTCACCATCCTCTGTAGCATTCCAGAAATACGTGCTCCTGCCCGCGCCGAAATAGCCATCGGGGATGAGGAAGCCCGCTGGGAGGGCGCTAAAACCATACTTATCTACACCATGACCATAGCCTGTTGAGGATTTAAGCATTTTACCTGCAATTTCTTCTCCACCAACATTTGATATCAAAGTTGCAAATTCTTCTGCAGTTGGTAAATGATAACCTTCTGGGCAAGCATTCAATGCCGCTCCCCAAGTATATAAACGTCCATACTTTTCACAATTTGCCGGGTCATCATCGTAGCAATAAGAACCTGCTTTTTCATAATTCATATTCTCCGCCATCCAGGTTTGACTTCCGATTTGAATAGTCTTATACGCCTTGCCATCTCGTGTGTCTATCACAACATCATGCAAATCCTTACCTTCTGCCACTTGCCAATTTTCATTTTTACAAACATAATACTTTTGGAACTTCTCACTCAATTCATTAGTATTCGGCTTCACTTCACCTCCATTTTCTGCATTACACGCCCCAAGTCCGTAATTTGTCCACCAAAATACTCCTATATATTTTTCAAATGCAGGTATTTCTGTAGAAATTCCCCATTGAGCAATATTTTCTGTATAACGTGCTCTATGTTCTTCTAATGTATAAAATGAAACCCCATCGGCTATTTTTGTTTGAATTTCAATATCATTCCAAACGCCATCTGTTTCTATATCTAAAGAATAATTAGTTAAACGTTCAGAAAGCCCTGCTTCTTGCTCATCTCCTTCAAACAAGTCTTTTTGCATTAAAATTGATATTGCGAGCAACGCAGCATTAGCATTTTCTGTTCCAAAAATATTTAACTCTTCTGCGTCATTAAATTCTTCTTCTATTCCAAATGACTTTAACACTTCTTGCTCTGCTTGCTTTTTAGCTTTAGAGAAAGACATATCTTCTTTAGTTACTAAATAAAGAGTTCTTTCATAAGCTAAATGAGTAAGCAAATTGATATTAACATTATCGCGTTCTTTAATGTTACTAAACGCATTTAAAGTGATTGGAGCATTTGATTTGCCTCCTGTGATTTCATTAAAGAAATACCCATTCGCTTCTATCAAAACATATTGAGAAATTAAGCTTTTTATATCTAACTCAAAGTCTCCCGCATCGCTTATAATTTTTCCTTTGAAGCTTTTTCCTGTTTGCGCAAAAGTTTCTCCATCTAATTCCTGCACTGTCACACTTGAGCCCTTTACAAAAGGTCCTTTTTGAGACACCCCTGTAATTGTTTTATCTTTTAGAGCAACTATGGTTTCGTCTTCTGTACTGCCTCCAGCGCTACTGTCACTTGAACAAGCAACACATAGAATTAACGATAAGCAAAGAAAACAAATGGTTTCCAATGCAAAAAATTTATTTTGAAGAATCTTGTTCATAATCTTCCTCTTGTATTTTGTTTGAAACTTTTTTCATTTGAGTTAAAGGGAAAAATTGAAAATTTAAGCGATACACTTCATCTGTCGCGTTATCCTCTGTTGCAATAGCAATGATGCGGCGTCGAAAATTTCTTATTTCTTCTACAATCTGTTCGTATGCTTTTGAAGTTACCCCAATAGTCAACCCACTAATACTACGATCTTTAGAATTTGGTTCATCTAAAGCATTCAAAGCAAAATTCAACATTTCTTTTTGCAATTTTTTTACGGCAAAAGAAACAGCTTCTACATTTCCTATACGAACAGATCTATCTGTTTGGTGATAATTTCCTTTTTCATCTTTTGTTAAAAAACCTGCTTGCAACAAAAATTTTAATGAATCAGAAACTTCAGCTGCCGTAATTTTTTGCTTGCAAACTTTTGCTATTTGTTTTGGCAGAGCGCCTTGCATTACTGGAGCTATTTCTCTAATTACAGAATGTTTCCAAGTATTGTAATATTCAAATTCATCTTTTCCTAAAACTTTTACTTTATGAATTTTAGAAAGTTCAACAATTTCGTTGAATATTTTAGTCTTTTTCCCTTCTGTTTCTGCATTTGCATAATCAACTAAAAGGCAAAAATATGTTTTTTCATACCCGACTAATTCTAAAGCTTCTGCAACTTGGATTGCTGATTTAGAAGTTAAATTCTTTTTTCCTTCGCAAACATATTTCAAAAATACCGCAGAAGAAAATTTCGCCTTAAGAGCAAAATCACGCCATGTAAATGCAGAACGATTTTTACGTTCAGCATAAAAATCTGCAATATAACGACGATAATCTGTGTACTCTATAATAGGAGGCATACCTTGTTAATATATATAAAAAAGTAATCATCAGAATACAAATTACTTAATTTTTATCAAAAACACACAAATAAATGCATTATCAAAATAAATATGGTTTTTACAGAACACAACTAAACGTATTTTTTTCAAAAAAAACGCGTACCGATAGGTACGCGAGAAGTTAAATAATAATGTATTTTAAAGTAATTTATCCTTGAACCGCGTCGGACATACTGAAAATAGGCATGTACATAGCAATAAGAATAAAGCCAACACCACCGCCCAGGAACACCATTATCAAAGGTTCCATCATGGAAGTCAAGGCATCAATAGCAGCGTCAACTTCTTCATCATAAAAATCAGCTACTTTCAAAAGCATGCCGCCCAAGTTACCCGTTTTTTCACCAACGCCCACCATTTGAATAACCATTGGAGGGAAAATTTTAGCTTCTTTCATTGGTTCTGCAATCGGTTTACCACCCGCAATTGATTGTGAAATTTTAAGGATTGCACGTTCAACCGCCATATTACCTGCTGTACGAGCCGTTACCCCTAAAGCATCAATAACAGAAACACCAGCATTCAAAAGAGTTCCAAGAGTACGACCAAAACGAGCTACAGCACTTTTCGTTTGCAAGTCACCAAGTTTAGGAACTCGCAAAAGAATTGTATCGAATTGTAAGCGCAAATGAGGAACTTTTAAAATTGTTCGAATGATAATAATAATTGCTATTACACCAACAACCCAAAATGCCGCATAATCCACAAGCAAGTTAGAAAGGTTCATTACCACCTGCGTTGGACCCGGAAGTTCACCACCTACTTCTTGGAACATGTTTGCAAAAGTAGGTACCACAAAAGTCAAAAGAGCGACCATCACGATAATAGCCACAATAACAACCATCACCGGATAAGTCATAGCCTTTTTAACTTTACGGACCACGCGTTGGTTTGCTTCTTGGTAATCAGCCAAACGAGCCAAAATACCTTCGAGAATACCACCCGCTTCACCAGCTGCCACCATGTTACAATACAATTTATCAAACACCTTTGGGTGTTGAGACATGGCATCGGCTAGAGTAGAACCCCCGTTAATAGAAGCGGCCACTTTATGCACCACTTCGCGCATTGCAGGGTTTTCCATCTGTTCTTCCAAAATATTCAAGCACTGAAGCATAGGAAGACCAGCCGAAGTCATAGCGGAGAACATACGAGTAAAACGAGAAATATCTACAGACTTGATGCCCGAACCGATGTTGATTTTAATATCCATCGGTTTTTTCTTGACAGATTGTACAATCAAGCGCTTGCGGCGAAGCAAACCTTCGACTTCATCTTTACTTCCGGCTTCAAGTTCGCCTTCAAAAACGTTTCCTTGCGCATTTTGCGCTTTGTACAAAAAAACTGCCATGGGTTATAAGCCCTTTTCCATAAGAAGTTTTTCTAGCTGTTCAGGGTTTGGAGACTTTGCAATACCATCGAACCTATCAACCTTGCGTTCTGCAATCAATTCGCAAAGGCGCATGTTCATAGTATTCATACCAAACTTCTGACCAATTTCAATCATAGATTCAATCTGGTGAACTTTATCGTCACGAATCAATGCTCGAATACCTGGCGTACAGTTCATCACTTCATAACACATTACGCGACCGCCACCAATTTTTGGAAGCAAGGTTTGGCAAATTACCCCTTGCAACACAAAGGAAAGCTGCGTACGAATAGTTTGCTGTTCACCTTTTGGGAACGCATCCACAATACGGTTCACAGTTTGCACCGCAGAGTTTGTATGAAGCGTTGCAAAAGTCAAGTGACCAGTTTCTGCAATAGTCAAAGCAGCTCGAATCGTTTCTAAGTCACGCATTTCGCCAATCAAAACAACATCTGGATCTTGGCGAAGAGCCATTTTCAAAGCTTGCGAGAAACTCATAGTGTCGCTACCGACTTCACGCTGGTTAATCATGCAGCCTTGGTGCTTATGCAAAAATTCAATAGGGTCTTCTACGGTGAGAATGTGATCATGGCGCTCTTTGTTGATTTTATCAATCATTGCAGCCAATGTTGTCGATTTACCAGAACCAGTAGCCCCAGTCACAAGTACCAGACCAGATGGACGAGTGGTAAATTCTCCCATAATAGAAGGAAGACCTAAATCTCTAAAAGTCTTAATTTCTAGTGGAATAATACGCAAAGCAATCGCTACGCAACCGCGTTGTAAATAAGCATTCGCACGGAAACGAGCCAAATTAGCGATACCAAAAGAAAAATCACATTCCTTAGTCTGTTCAAATGCTTTTTTCTGCATTTCATTCATCAGACTATATGTCATTCGCATAGTTTCGTCTGGTTTTAACTTGTCGGTACCAATTGGAGTCAAGCGACCAGAAAGACGAATCAAAGGAGGAGAACCGGCAGTAATATGTAAATCCGAAGCTCCTCGCTTCACCATTTCAGAAAGTAGTTCTTGAATATTGTAAGCCATACCGAGAATATATTATTTTTCTAGGGAATGGAAATCAAAAAAATTACACTTGTTCTATTTCTTTTTGCTTTTTTTAGCATTTCTTGCACAGATTTGCCTAAAAATCCACGTTCTGTGCCTGCATTGAGCGGCTTAAACGCCCAAGGTGAGAATTATTCCTTTGTATTTAAAAATTGCAAATCAACGATTATTACCTTTGGAGCGTCATTTTGCCCACCTTGTAAAATTGACCATAAAATACTTTCTAGCCACTATAGCGATTTAACAAAAGATAGCCTTTGCGTTCTTTACATTAACGCCGACGAATCTTTAGAAATTATGGCCAATTACCTTGAAAAAGAGCAAATTCCCTACCCAGCGATTCATTGGAATTATGAATTGATGAACAATTTAGGAAACCCTTACTTATTGCCCACTTATTTTGTCGCTAATCAAAATGGTGATATTCAAGTTTATCAAAAAGGACTCTTAGGGAAAACAGGCTACAAAAACCTTATAGAAAAAATTAAGCTAAATCTCCAGGAAAAAGAATAACTTCTCGAATGTCTTGTTTCCCTAAAGCAAGCATTGCTAAACGATCGAAACCTAGAGCGACTCCTGAACATTCTGGCATACCATGTTCTAATGCCGCCAAAAAACGCAAATCTTCTAAAGGCAGATCCTTGTTCATTTGTTTTCGAAGGTTCAAATCTTCTTGAAATCTTTTCGCTTGTTCTTTAAAATCTGTTAGTTCATGGTAGCCGTTACAAAGTTCCATTCCGCCTAAGTAAAGTTCAAAACGGTCCGCATAATTTTTTCCATCGGCGCCCGTATGAACTTGAGCCAAAGCTGCCTGCGATGCCGGATAATCATAAATGAATTCCCCATTTTTCATATCTAATTTCGGTTCAATGATGCAAGCCATTACATAATCACGCCACTCTTCTAACACAAATTCTTTACTCTCAAATAAAGGAATGCCATGTTTTTCACAGCAACTTTTCCAATTTGAAAAATTTTCATCAAAAGGATCAATTCCTGCATATTCCATGAACGCCTCGGCATATCGCGTCCTTCGTGCAGTTACACGCAAATTAAGAATTTCAGAACAGAGTTCTTCAACCTCTGTCATTAAATTTTCCATAGACATTCCCACACGATACCATTCAATCATTGTAAATTCTGGGTTATGCCTTTCTCCCGTTTCATCTTCTCGAAAAGAACGTGCTATTGCATAAACATCACCAAAGTCACTTGCTAAAAGACGTTTGAGATGAAATTCCGGACTTGTCATTAAATATCGAGTTTGCGCACCTTGCGTTTTAAAATAATCAAGATTAGGATCGGTTCCGCAAGCATGAGAAAGAACTGGAGTTTCTACTTCTAATACAGAACGCTGTTCAAAAAAGCGGCGAACGCGACCTAGCAGTTCCTGGCGTTTTTTCCACGTTTCCTTGCTACAAGTTGGAAAAAAATCTAACTCTGTTTTTTTTTCTCTTAGTATGTTCTCCATAACAATTCAAACCTTGCTAATGACAATATTTACAAAACTAAAAATTGTTTTCTTATAAGTCTTTTGAAATGAGCATTTTTCTGTGCTTCAAAAGAGAGCTTTAGAAAGGTCACTTCTGTTTCATTCTATTCTCTTCGTTTTAAAATTTTGCTATTTTTTGTCATAGAAATTTTATTCATTTTGTGAAGAGAAAAATTTATGTCCACAAATCAAAAACCTGTTCGTGTTCGTTTCGCTCCAAGCCCTACTGGATATTTACATGTTGGTGGTGCAAGAACAGCTATTTACAATTACTTTTTTGCAAAAGCCATGGGTGGTACTTTCTATTTACGCATTGAAGATACTGACAGAAAGCGTTATAATGAAGAAGCGCTCCACGATTTAATGCGGGATTTGAAATGGCTCGGACTACAATGGGACGAAGGTCCTGGTGCTGAAAAAGATTGCGGACCTTATTTCCAGAGTGAACGCCTAGATATTTATCACCGTGAAATTCAAAAACTTTTGGATTCCGGCGATGCCTATTATTGTTTCTGTACAGAAGAACGCCTACAACAAGTTCGAGCGGAACAAGAAAAAAGTGGCGTTTCTGTTACTGGTTACGACAGACACTGCCGCCACATTTCAAGAGAAGAAGCTGAAGCTAGAATCGCTGCCGGAGAAAATGCCGTTATTCGCTTAAAAGTTCCAGAACAAGGTATCACAGAATTTGAAGATAAAATTCGTGGGCATATTGAATACAAAAACGAATTGCTTGATGATTTAGTTCTTATTAAACGAGATGGTTTTCCAACATACCACTTTGCTAGCGTAGTAGATGACCATTTCATGGGAACTACGCACGTTTTACGTGGCGATGAATGGATTAGTTCAACTCCAAAACACATGTTGCTCTATAAGGCTTTTGGTTGGGAACCTCCTGTATGGTGCCACTTGCCTGTGATTCTTGCTGCTGGCGGCGGAAAATTATCTAAAAGAAAAGGTGCCGCCTCGGTGGGTGATTTTAGAGATTTAGGTTACCTTCCAGAAACCTTGGTAAATTTCCTTGCGTTACTTGGCTGGAACCCCGGAGATGATCGCGAGGTAATGTCTGTAAAAGAAATGATTGATTGTTTCACCTTAGAACGCATTAATCCTAAAGCAGTTGCTTTTGACGAAAAGAAACTTCAATGGATGAATGGACAACACATACAAATTTGCGACAATCAATTTTTAGTTTCCGTATTAAAAGAAACTCTCCATGCAGAAGGAATCGATTATTCAAATTCTTCGGAAGACCGCCTTTTAGAAATTGTGAAATTACTAAAGCCAAGAGCTAAATTCTTGCAAGATTTTGCCCAAATGTCTTCTTATTTCTTTAAGGCTCCAGAGACTTTTGATGAAAAAGGTCAAAGAAAACACTGGGCCGAAGGTTCTCGTGAAATAGCTTCTGCTGTTTGTCAAGCAATGAAAGCCATTGATGAATTTACGACTCCAAATATTGAAGAAGCTTTTAATGATTTAGCCGTTTCAAGAAATTGCAAACTTGGAGAATTGGTGGGAGCTGTACGTTTAGCGGTTTCCGGAGTTACTGCAGGCCCTGGCTTGTGGGAATTATTCGAAGTCGTTGGCAAAGAAGAAGTTATTAACCGTATAGAAAAAGCTCTTCCTTTAATGCAGGAATAAAATGGATTTTCCCTTTCGCATTACCGAAGAATTTCTCTTTTGCAGAAAATGTCAGCAACCTCAGTTGCATGGCATTTATGCCAAAGAAGCTTATTCTATTCGCGGAGGGATTCTCCCAAAAATTCCTTTGAATTGCATTTGTGATTTTTGCAAAACCTCGCACCTTGCCTTTTCTCAAGAATTTGCTTTTGCAAAACAAAATGAGGAAAACCAAGACTACACAAAAATTCCTGGCAAAAACAGACTTTCTATTGGAAACTGGATTTATATCAAAGGCAAACCAAGACCAGGCATTATAAAAAGTTTAATTAGCGTTCAGCAAAGCAAGGAATTGACCATTGATTACGGAAATGGAATCATTGAAAAGCAAAAAATCACCAATCAAGACGTTCCGATGAACGAAACGGCCTTAAAAGGGTATCGTCTATTACCTTACCAAAGTGGGGAAACCTTAATTGGCGATCATATTTATCATGTTCGTCGAGATAAATTCGGAAAAGCCATAGGATTAGTTCACGACGGCGAAATTGACAAGCTAGTCATTCATTTAGAAGATGAAACCATTTTGTTTTTAACTCTGCCTGAAGCGTTTCAATCTTTACCTAATAGAAGATTAGAAGAAACGGCGAGATACAAATTAAAGGACGTTCCTGAATCTATTCTGCAAAAAATTCAACTTAAAGCGAAAAACGGTATTTTACATTTAACGGGACAAGTGAATTCACTATTAGAGAGAAGACTTATTTTAGATAAATTAAATTCCATTATCGCCATGCGTGGAATTTACAACCAATTAAGCATTAAGCCTGTTAATAATTTAAATGATTCTGCATTAGAAGACATTATTTATCGAATTTTTGAAGATTCCGAGCATAATGAACTTGTTTACTATAATGTTGAAGTCAATCAAGGAAAAGTTCAAGTTCGAATAGGCTATTATTCAGAAAACGCTATTCATTATTTTGAGAAAAAAATTGAAGGTTTAGCCGGCATCACAGAACTTTCCATATTACCTGAATGTGTTTCAATTCCAACAGACGTTGAATTAAAAAAAATGCAAGAAATTGAAAATAATTTAAGGCGTTCAGGAGAAACTCAAAACAAAGTTTATGTTCGACGAACTACTGATAAAATCATTATTTCAGGACGTGTCAATACTATTTTTCAAAAGAAAAAAATCGGATTTTCCGTGCGCAATCAAAATCCTTTTCTGTTGCACACTGTCACAAACAACTTAAGAATCACGAATGCCTAGGAGGTAAATATGCCAACTTCTACCTACGACAAATACACTTCGCTCAAGGGCTTTCTTTCTAGTGGCCTTCGTTCTATAGACGATTGTGTATTACACATGGATCAAAACAAACGCACTATTTACCGAGCGATTAATGTACTCAAAAAAGAGCCTGGATTTAGAACCATACGAAAAGGAAAAAATGTTCTTTTTACCATGGAAGATAGCTCTGTCAGTGAAAAAAATAATATTGTTTACCAGTTAGAAAAAATCATAAAAAAATCAGGCGGTTCTCCGGCAGAGGAACGCTTAATGGCTCCGCTTCGCCGAATTGTAAATTCTATTTTAGAGAAAAATGAAAACGCTTTGCCTGATTCATATTCTTTTCACGATGATTTTATTATTGATTTAGGGCCTACTGCCGATTGTAATTTTAATAACGATTTATTTAAAAGAAAATGTGAAAAATGTTTGCAAGCTATTCAGAATCATCAAAAGATTAGAATTCAATATACGCACACTAATAATTCGGTTACCGAAACAATTCTCGTTAAACCATACAAATTAATTATGCGAATTGACACATTATATTTGTGGGCAGCGCAAGAAAAGAATGGTTCTGAAGCCATGTTCCTGTATGTATTTAATCAAATCAACAAAATCCAGTATTTGAGCGAAACTTTTGAACCGATTAAAGAAAATCCTAAAAATCTTTATCGTTATGCTTTTGCAAAATGGATGCCGAATTTAGAAAAAGACCCTCCTACCAAAATTGTTTTGGAAGCTACTAAAGAATGGAGTGCGCAAATTTTCAAGCGATTTAATTTTCAAAAGCAAAATGCTGAAGCAATTATAACGCCAACTCAAAAAAATCGTTTAGAATTAAATATTTCTATTACTCCTGATTTTAAATCATGGTTATTTGGAATGTTAGATTCGGTGAAAATCATTAAGCCACTTTCCTTAAAAAAAGAAGCTCTCAAATACTTACAAGATTCCATTAACGAATTAAAATGATTTCTAAAAATCTTTCTGATTACAATTTCGAATTTCCGAAAGAACTTATCGCGGATAGAACTGCCGGCAAAGGAAAAACGCGTATTCTTCATTGTCCTAAAGACGGCAGTGAACGGAAAATTTTAAAATCAGCAGAAATTATTTCGCTGTTTCGACCAGGCGATTGTTTAGTCGTAAATAATACTAAAGTGATTCCCGCGAGGCTTTTTGGGCATACTCTGCACGGCGGAAAAGTAGAAACTCTATTAGTACAACCACTAATCCCTGCTGAAAACGGAAATGCTCGTTTTGAAGCTTGGGTAAAACCGGGAAAAGCCTTTCCTGTCGATCGAGAAATTGAACTTGCCGGATTGCAAGTTTTTGTAGAAAGTATCAAAGCTGATGGTGCTAGAATTCTTCGGTTTAACGCAACCCCGCAAGAATTAGAAACGGTTATGGAGAAAGAAGGACACGTTCCACTACCTCCTTACATTGGGCGCCCTGATGATGAAGAAGACAAAAAAGCTTACCAAACTATTTTTGCAAAATACGCAGGAGCTGTAGCGGCTCCTACAGCAAGTCTTCACTTTAGCGAAGATATGCTTAAACAGTTAAAAACGAATGGAGTTGAAGTAGCTGAAGTGACTTTACATGTTGGGCCAGGAACTTTTCAAAACATTTCCGTTGAAAATTTTACTGAGCATAAAATGCACGGCGAACGCTACATTTTAACGGAAGAAAATGCAGAAAAAATCAACCAAGCGAAAAGAAGTGGCGGCAGAATTATTACGGTTGGAACTACAAGCACACGCGTTTTAGAAACAATCGCTGACGAAAACGGTCTTCTTTCTGCGCAAGAAGGAATTACCCACGCCTTTATTTACCCTGGCTATCGTTACAAAATTGTAGATGGATTACTCACTAACTTTCACTGGCCAAAGAGTTCTTTAATTTTACTTGTTTCTGCTTTTTACGGCCGCGAAAATACGCTTGCTGCTTACGCACAAGCCGTCGCCAATAAAATGAAATTATTCAGTTACGGCGACGGAATGTTAATTCTCTGAACTAAGTCTTAGCTTCTAAAGTAAAAATTCCATCTAGAGCGCGATACTTTTCTGCGTAATCAAGACCATACCCAACAACGAAAGAATTTTCTATAGAAAAGCCAAAAAAGTCTGCTTCTATGGCGGCTTCGCGACGAGATGGTTTATCTAACAATACACAAATCTTTACATCTTCAGCGCCTCTTTTCAATAACTCTTCAGAAAGTTTAGACAAAGTGCGCCCAGTGTCTAAAATATCATCTACGATTAAAACCCGCATTCCTTCAAACTGAAGATTATCTAAACCTTGAAAAACCACCTGTTTTGAAGATTGCGTTGAATTGCCGTAACTAGAAGCTTTAACAAAAGCGACTCTTGGGTTTCCAACTTGACGGCGAACAATATCTGCTACAAAAATAAAAGCGCCTGTAAGAACCCCCAACACTATATCATATTCTCCAGAGGCGTTTATTTCAGAGCCTAACGATTCTAAACGATTTTCAATTTCATCCTTAGAAATCAACGGCTTTTCAGATACTTTATACATTGCATTTCCTTTATTCAAAATTCAACCAGTCAAACATTGGACGAAGAACACTTAATTCTCCTTCTGGTTCTTCGCGATAACGCTGGTAAATTTCAAAGGCTTGGTTTTCAAGCGCCGTCTTATTTATGTAAAGATGGAGCCAATCAGCCATAGAAATCAAACCCGTGATGTAACGAACTTCATCGGCGTCAGGAACGTCTGAAACCTCGCGGATCATTTCTGAAAGTTTGGCATAGAAATAGCGCCCTGTACCCCCGAAAGAAAATTTCATGTTTAGCGAGCGAGCTTCTTCAATAAGTTCGTGCACTTCATGTAAAATCTGTTCGTTTTCTTGTTCTAAATAATTCAATGCCAAATTTTGAATTTTTGCACTAATTTCCAAACTAAGCATTTTGCGCATTGTGTCCGGCAATGTATGACCAGGATCAGCCAAGCTATCAATCGTCAAACCATTAGAAAGTGTAAAGTTTGAAAAAGAAGCGGTCACTTGTTCAATATGCTTTTCGTTCAATTCCTTATTAAGGCGTTGTAAAGAATCGCTCATTAAATCTTTCAATCGAACGACATAGGCCGTTGGATATAAGCGACGAAGTTCTTCTGTACTTAAATTTGGATTTTCTACAAAAGGCAAATCAACATCAATACCTTCTGCAACCACAATATTAATGCGTCCAAAGGAATCGGTAATCAAAAGGTTTGTTGCCACAACCGATTCACCAAGTTCTTCGGCTTCGTATTTAGTGCGAACAACAGTTTGACGACGTCGAGACGCTGTTCTTTCAGCGGAGAACCGCGGATTTTTCTGCCCTGCATTTATGTCTAAATTCAAATGCAACATCGCTGCGTTTTCAGCCATCAATTTTAAAACCACCGGAACTTCAGGCACCGCAAAACGAGTAAAAACTTCTGCGCCGTTCATGTGATGTTCATTTGAAACGGCACGGGCCAAAATGCTAAGCACTTGATCTTTAATTGGATGAGAACTCGGCAAAAACATTTTGAAAAGTTCAATAGCACGTAACGCATAACGCATATTTTGCACGGGTTCCAAACCTTCAATATCGTTAAAGAACCACCCGCAACTCGTAAAGCTAAACATGCAATACTTTTGAATTTCCATCAAACGCACCGCAGCAATTCGATGTTGCTTATTCGAAGGATCCCGCAAAACTTTTTCCAAGTAACGTTCCATTCGAGATGTATCTTCTGGGCAAACCAAAGTATCAACAAATTCATTTCTTGCAGCCCACGGATTTACATCTGATATTTTAGGGAACTCACGCAAAAAAACTTCGTCCGCCAAATTTTTCAAATGGTTAAACGCATCACGAAGCGGTCCACGCCATTTTTGATTCCAGCCTTCTGCAGCCCCAGTAGAACAGCCACAATCTCTGTACCAGCGCCCTACTCCATGCGCGCAACTCCAAGCACAACCTTCGCCTTGAGCATTTTTCAAAGTCACTTCATATTCAGGCGGAAATTTTTCTAAGAACCAGCCATAATTCACAGGCACCATTTCATGTTCAGGAGCGTATCGATTATAAAGATAAGCGGCGCACATATCTCCAAACGCTTCATGATGTCCGTAAGACTCACCATCAGTTCCGATACTTACCAACTGAGGTTCAGCTCGGTTCGCATCCCACGCATCGCAAATTCTTCTACCAAAAACGCCAGCATCGCGCAACAAATGTTCAAAACCTACAGCGCTAGAAAGCCAAGGATTATAAAAGAACACATCTAAGAACCCATCGCCAGTCAAATTACCAGCAGCATCTCGCGGGAAAATCCGATAAGGTCTTGTGGTATCAATATCTGTATTTGCGCACCCTTTCCATTCAGAATCACCGATTTTTCTAAAGGACTCGGCCTGCGTTGGAGAAAGAATCACATAACGAATTCCTTCTTCAATCAAGTCGCGCACCGTATCCATATTAATAGCCGTTTCCGCAAGCCAAATTGCTTCTGGCTTTCTGCCAAAATGGAATTCAAAATCTTTAACACCCCAACGGATTTGCGTCTTTCTATCTTCTGGCATTGCAAGCGGCAAAATAATATGATTATACACTTGCGCAATTGCATTTCCGTGACCATTTAATCGTTCACAACTTTTTTTATCAGCCTCTTGAATCCGACGATACGTATCTGGTGCATACACACGAAGCCACCCCATTAAAGTTGGTCCCATATTAAAACTCATAAACTCATAATTATTAACTATATCAACAATCTTACCGGTTGAAGACAAAATACGACTTGCCGCATTCGGGCTATAACACTCGCTTGCAATTCTATCGTTCCAATCATGAAAAGGACGTGCCGAAGGTTGACTTTCAATAACGCCAGTCCAAGGGTTCTCGCGAGGCGGTTGATAAAAATGTCCGTGAATCGTAAAATAAAGAGGATGTTTTTTCATACCCCGAATATAGTTTTTCCACGCCAACTAGGCTCAAAATAAGCAAAAGATAACCACTGTAAATAAGGATTTTGCAAAAGCACTTCAAAGAACCGGGCGTGCCCCTGACGGGTCGTTCCGTTACAGGCTACCCTCTGGTCGGTTCGCTACGCAAACGGCATACGCCCCTTCCACGCAACTCACGCAATTATTCTTCCAAATCTGAATCTTCTTCAATCACTTCAGAAACGCCATGCAAAGCAACTTCACGAATTCCACGCAAAGTAAGAAACGGGTCGTATTTATCAATCAAAGAAGTTCTTTTCGCAATCATTTTGCCCCAACCTCCTGTTGCAAACACAGGAATATTTTCAACGCCCATTTCTTTTTTGATTTTTTCTATCAAATTTTCAAGTTCCGCCATAAACCCAAAGAGCAAACCAGAACGCAAAGCATCGTCGGTATTATCTGCAATCACTTTATCTGGCCATTCAATAGTAACAGGCAAAAGCCGGGCCGCTTTTTCTGTCAAAGCATCTAACGCAGCGTTAATACCGGGAATAATACAACCGCCAACAAACGCACCATTTTTTAGTACATCAAAAGTTGTCGCTGTTCCCATATCTACAATAATCGCATCTTCAATTCCACGAGCGCGAAGAGCGATCACATTACAAAGTCTATCGCTTCCTGCTGCCGCTGGATTTTGGTAAGCAATTGAAAGACCATTACAATTCTTGGCATTCACAACTAATACATTGCGATGTAGTAATGTTTGCAAAGCTTTAACCCAAGGGCGTTCAAGCACGGGAACCACAGTACTTAAACCAATATGCGTAATATCTTTTGCCGGAACTTCAGAAAAACGAAGCAACCCACTTACACGATTAATCACTTCATCTGAAGTCGTTGATTTACTAGTAGTAAGTCTCCAATGATGCACCAATTTTTCATCTTGAAAAATTCCTAGCACCGTATGCGTATTTCCAACATCGACCGTAAAAGTAAAAGTTTCTGCCAAAAGAAAATCCTCGTAAACACTTACACAAGTTGATTCTTATACGCAAAAAAGATAGTAAAGATTTTTAAGAAACTTTGTAAATTAAATCGTTGCCGATTCCCACTCATTGAATTGTTAATGTTTAGCAGATTTGGATTTTTGTGGAATTTTCTGCCGATGTAATTTTGATTTTTTTTAAAGGTTCCTCCCCAAATACTTTCCCTGATTATTTTCATGCGGGTGTGAAATTACAATTTTCCCTTCTTAAAATTCTCAGCTTGCTCAAATATCTCACCATAGACTTCGTCGCGTTCGACGGGCGGGTAGCCGAATTCATCGAGAAGGATTATCAGGTCCACTTTCAGTGCGGATTTAATGTCGTCGCGCTTATCCCAATCGGGGTATGCGGCTTGTTCGTCAACGAGAATCTTGACGCGCTTCGAGAGGGCAATTAGTTTATCTTCGGGATAGGTGAAGTGGTACTTGACGCAGAGCGATTTTAGAATATCATAGAACGCGGTTTCTTCGAAGCTGAGGCCTTTTTCTTCGCCTTCGGTGAACGCCTTGCGGACTTGGACAATCATGTCGGTCAAGGTTTCGGCCATTTCTTCATAGACTTCGCTTTTCAAGATATCCTGTTCGGTGCGGTCGTTGTACTGCTCCACAAGTTGCTGCATTTTCTGCGTGAAGTTGATGCCCTTGACTTTGTTCACTTTAGAAATTTGCCCGATGGCTTTTTGCAGGAGCATTTGCAGCAGTTTGATTTTTGTATTAGGCAACTTGATGCGGTTGATGTGCTGCAAATATTCGTCATCAAAGATGTTCTGCTTTGCCTGATCGGCTTCGGCATCGTTCAACTGCAAAACATCTTCTACGCCTTCGCTCTGGAGGGCTGAAACAATCATTTCACGAACTCGGGCATTCATCTGTGCGGTATCGGGAGTATTGCCCTTGGTGAGTTTATGCAAAATGGAGCGTATGGCAAAATAAAAATGTGCTCGATCGCGTTCGGACTGCGTTATACATTCATTTCCGACGCAAATGTCGTATGCGGCTTTCAGGCGTTTCGCAAGGCCCATAAAGCGTGTTTCCGTTTCCTTCGTGACTTGCACAAATTCCTGCGCTTGCTTGAGACATTCCAACTTTTTCAATTCCGCACCATCGCCAGTACTCTTGAAATACGTCGACGCATCGAACTTGTACATCAACTTGTCAAGCAAATCCAGATGGTTGCGGAATTCCGTAATCGCTGCGGTAATGTCTTCTACATTCTGTTCAGAACCGGCTCCATACTGCTTTAGTGCCTGGTTCATCTTGCGCTTGATGCCGATGTAATCGACGACTATTCCCTTGTCCTTCCCTGCAAATGTCCTGTTCACGCGAGAAATCGTCTGAATCAGGGAATGCTGCTGAATCGGCTTGTCAATGTAAATGGCATCGAGACACGGAACGTCAAAACCCGTAAGCCACATATCCACGACAATCGCAATCTTGAAGTTGGAACGTTCCTGTTTGAAAAGGCGGTCCAATTCCTTGCGATCATCCTTGTCACCTAGCAAATCGTAAAGGTCCTTTTCGTCGTCCTTGCTACGGGTCATGACCATCTTGATTTTTTCAACTGGTTTCAGCTCCCGCTTTTCTTTGTCGGTAAGTTCGGTCGCCTCGCCTGCCAATTCGGCATCATCACAAACTTTTAACTCTCCCCAATCTGGACGCAGTTCCAAAATATTCTTGTACAACGCATACGCAATCTGACGATTATAACAAACGAATATTGCCTTGCCGCGAACCGTCGATTTTTCTTGAACGCGAGCCTCGTAATGTGCCACAAAATCTTTCGCTAAAGTTTTCAAACGATCTGGGTCACCAAGAATCACGCCCATTTGGGCAACATCCTGCTTACTCTGGTTTATCTGGTATTCATTAGCCCCCGCTTCAGACGCTTCTTCGTAATACTTTTCAATTTCTTCAAGAACAGAATTATTCAATACCACTTTGGCAGCTCGCCCTTCGTAAACGATAGGCACCGTAATGCCATCTTTAACCGATTCGGTCATAGTATAAACATCAACTTCGGGGCCAAATACATCCAGTGTTGCATCAATCGGCGTGCCCGTAAAGCCCACGTAAGTCGCATTGGGCAAGGAATTGTGCAGGTAGCGCGCAAAACCGAAACTCGTCTTGACGCCCTTATCGGTCACAGTAATTTTCTGGTCCAGGTTCGTCTGCGTGCGGTGCGCTTCGTCCGAAATGCAGACAACATTATCGCGGTCGGTCAGCAATTCAATATCTTCGCTGAACTTCTGGATGGTCGTGAGGAACACACCACCACTCTTGCGGCCCTGCAATTTTTCACGCAAGTCAGCACGGCTCTCCACGCTTTCAACACGCTCGTCACCGATATACTTCTTGGACGCCGTAAACAGTCCCGAAAGCTGGTCATCCAAATCGGTGCGGTCGGTAATCAGCACAATGGTCGGCGTCTTAAATTCCAGCGACTTCATGAGCAGTCGCGTCAAGAAGAGCATCGTAAAACTCTTGCCGCAACCCGTCGCACCAAAATACGTGCCGCCCCTGCCGTCGCCATACGGCTTGCGTGCCTTGCAAATGTTCTCGTACAAAGACCGTGCCGCATAATACTGCGGATATCGACACAAAACCTTTTGTTCTTTTTTATTACTATCAGGAAAGTACAAGAAATTTTTAAAAATATCCAACAAACGTTTACGATTGAACATTCCCTGAATCATGGAATACAGACTTTCAATGCCCTCGGCCTCGATTCGCTTGTCACCAAATTCCACGCGACGCCACGCATAAAAATAATCGTACTTAGCAAAGAAACTGCCAGCCTTGTTGTTCACGCCGTCGCTAATCACGCAAAAAGCATTATAAACAAACAACTGCGGAATATCACGACGATAACGAATCGTCAGTTGTTCATACGCATTGAAAACTGTAGCTTCTTCACGAACAGCACTCTTAAATTCAAATACGACAAGAGGCAAACCATTTACAAAAAGAATACCATCTGGAATCCGCTTTTCAGAACCAATAATTTCAAACTGATTAACAAATTTAATAATGTTACAATCGCCATGATATTTTGCCGCAATATCAGCCGCCAATAGCAAAGACTCTTTGGCATCAACTCCGAAACCCGATTTTTGTTGTTCTTCAAACGACCTAAAATCAGCAAGTTCAATAAGAATGTCCTTATCTTTTGGGTTCTCGCGCTTAAGCATAAAGCCGTTCGAAAGCCACGAACAGAACTTTTTGTTACTCTCGTAAAGCGTGCTCACCGAAAGCGAACGCAATTGCAACACAATCGAACGAATTTCGTTTTCGGTAATGCCCTCGGAATCATAACGACGATGCAAGTAATCACAAAGATCCTGTTCAATCAAAACCTCGCCTTCAACGCGATTAATCGCATTTCCCGGCACATACTCAAAACCCTCCTGAAGCAAGAGGTCAATAAACACTTTCTCTAAATCGGCTTCCTTAAACGCCATACAGTAAAAATAATCACAAACTAAGAGCTTTGGCTCTATCCCGAATAGATTTCTTGTATTCAGCCTTACCTTTTTCACTTAAGAAAGACTTTTCAAGCATTTTTTCCATTGTAGGGACTGCATCAATAGCCAACTTTATGAAACGAACTGCTCTTTTTTCAACAACTCCAATTCTTTTAGCAAATTCCATAAAATCAACTGTTCCATAAAATCCGTTCGCTTCAAAAAAAGGAGTCGCAAAATCACCCTCATTTTTAAACAAGTCGAGCGCCATACATGAATTTTCCAGCCCTTGCATGTGGAGCGACGTATTCAGCAAATCGTATGCGGGTGTCAAATCATACACTTCTGGATTATCGACACTATTTTGAAGAGAAAAATTCTTCATGTGCGCGTCACCATTACACACAAGATAGTCAAATACAATTTGCTTGAAAAACTTTTCCACAGCAATCTTTGACGCACTCACGTTTTCAGAAATCAGTTCTGCTATTCTCTCATAAGATCCCTTATATTTGTAATCTTCGCCATCTCGCTCGGGAATAAGGCCCGCTATCTGCGCAAAATCGCTCTGGTTCAAACGCTGACCAGCACGATCTCCACTTTCAATGACATCAAAGCGCTTTGTTATATAAACAGGTTCCCCATTATCAAAATATAGCAGTGCCGATAAAGCTGTCGGAATTTTAAAAATATTCCGAGCCATCAACATAGTCACATGCTCGTTGGCAGGAGAATCTTGGTTGTTCTCATAAATAGATTGCAGAACAGGCTTAAGAATATGTGTTCCACCGATATCCGTACTCGTCAATGTTTTTTCTTCAATTTTTGCCGAAAACTTTATTTGCGCTCCAGAAATAGAAATTCTTTTTACCGTTCCTTTTTCAGAAAAAGCCAATTGAGGGGCGTTATAACTTAACTTAGCAGAAAAATTTGTAATGCCAAATAACAATTTGGAGCAAGAACGACAAAAATCTTGTTCCGTTTCTTTCAAGCAGCAGTGACAAAAGGCCATCAGGTATCCCCTTCACGTATGGTAATGGCACCTATTGTCTCGTGATTGGCAAGCTTCACGAGCATGGTAAATTTATCGGAACGCGAAATTCCAAGACGCTCACAAAGGAAAGATTTATTAGCCCCCTCCGGCAACAATCCTTGAAAAAACGGGAAAAGATACGGCGAACAAAAATAACGCTTTCTTTTAGGCATATCCAAGGCAATGGACGGATTACTCGAATACATATATTTCAAATCATAAATAAATGTATATCGTCCTCTATTTAAAAGAAGAACCCCAGCAAGAATATCATTGTAATATACCTCGGCCCTACGAACAGGTTTAAAAACATTATTATTCATGCGTTATCCTTTCGCTTAAAGAAATTTTAAAACCTAAAGGATTTGCCACTTTACTCAATACATTTACAGACGGATTCGCTTTTCCCAATTCAATGGAATTAATTGTTTTGGCAGAAACGCCAGAAATTTCTGACAAATCCTGCTGTGTCAGACCATTTTTTTTTCGTCTTTCCGCAATCTGTTTTCCAATTTCTTTCATAAAAAGTTTCAAAAACAGTAATGTATTTCCTTTTTACCCAAAATTATATAAAACCAGAGCGTTCGTCAACAGAATTCAGTAATATATTTCTTTTTTTTGTAAAAATTTATGATAAAATCGCCTAAAATAGAAATATATTGCTAATTAATGGCGATTTTGGGGCAAAAAGCCCCTAATTCTTCTTTATTTTCCGGATTACCTTGTCGAAATCAGAGTCAATCTTTTGCGTGCGGTTGAAAATCTCGTATTCTTCGAAAGCTTTCTCGTCCGCCTGGTCCGGGCCGACTTTTCCATTGCCATTGAGGATATCGTAGCGCCTGAATTCCAAGAACTCGTTCACACTTGCGGCAAACTGCTCCATGTTAAAAGCAATCTCCCGCTCTATCAAGTCTTCGATGTAGTCAAAATAACCGCTCACCGCACGTTCCAGCTGACGGATCTGCTTTTCTGACAAATAATTCTTGGCAATGTTCACATCGCTTTTCAGCACACGGCCGCTCGGAGAATTTTTCCAGGTCGTAAGCCCCATGTGCTCTTTTTTGTGGTCGGCCCTCTCGTATACGATTTCTGCAGCAGTCTGCCCTGTTATCGCATAGTGGAACTTGTTCTGAACCGTGGCGAAAAACTTTTTCGTTATTTCAGAATCCTTGTCGTAGTCTATGGAACACTCGGCAAAAATATCCGTTATCTGCTGCCAAATGCGGCGTTCGCTCGCACGGATAGAGCGGACCCGTTCCAAAAGTTCCTTGAAGTAGTCCTTACCGAAAACGGCGTTGCCCTGCTTTAAACGCTCGTCGTCGAGCACAAAACCCTTCTTGATGTATTCCTTCAGGATTCCCGTAGCCCAAATGCGGAACTTTGTGGCCTTCGCAGAATTTACACGGTAACCGACGGAAATAATTGCATCGAGATTGTAGAAAGAGACATTGCGCTTTACGGAACGACCATTTTCATTTTGAACTGTTTCCAAAATGGAAATAGTTGCGGATTCACTAAGCTCTCCTTCATCGTATATGTTTTTCAAATGCTTCGAAATGCCCGGAACATTAACATCAAACAACTCGGCCATAGCCTTCTGCGTCAGCCAGATGGTCTCGTCTTTGACTAAGGCCATGACCTTGACATCTTCTTCAGGACTACTGTAAAGAATATACGATATCTGCTTGGCTAGTTCGTTCGACATACCTTCACCATCTTCTACTCACTTGTGCACTAAACATATGTTTCTGGAACAGATTTGTCAAGACCTTTATTTCAACACTTCCCACCGTCCATTTTTTCGAGCTCCAACGCGGGCAATACACGATTTTCCCCGTAGAGCTTTCAAAGTTCTATTAATCGTCGGTTCGGAATAACCCGTTTCATGCATAAGTAAGGGAACTGTAATGGAAGGATTCCGCTTTATTTCTGCGTAAATCAGCGATTCCGTTTCCGTAAGTTTTATCCTATCGTTTATCCTATCATTTATCCTATCATTTATCCTATCACCCAACCGCTGCAATCCTTCAAAATAGAACGAAGTCCGCATGAAATGATCCGTAAACGAGAACGCCTTCTCGTCATAGGAACGCAGAATACGCCGCATGCCGCTCCCGAGCCGTTCGACCATATCCAAGTCATGGAAAATACGCATAAGTTCGCGATTGCGCGGCATAGAACAACAGTTGAAGAAATCCTCCCTCGAAAGGCCTTCCACCAACCCGCCGTAGTTCGTTATTTCCATCCGGTCAGAGAAAATCTCAAACAGGGGCGGGACCTCCTTCGTGTAATCATTATGAACGACGGCATTGATTACAGCCTCGCGCAAGGCAACCGGATCGACCAGGGGCTTTTCGATGCGTTCCATAGGAGTAATCTTGGCGTGCGTAATGTTGGCCACCTGCAATCGAGTGAGTACCGATTTTACAGCCTTTATAATGCTACAATAACCAAATTCCTCATTTTCAATAAGGTCATATTTGTCCGTGCCTTTGTACCGCGCCACCTTTATGGATACTCCGTTTTCATCAGCAAGGAGATAAGCATTGTAATTGTATTTTCCGTCGGGAGTAAGCAACTCCAGCGTCTTGGCAAACTGACTGTTCAAGGGCTTTTTGCTCTCTTCGTAGTAGATTTTTAACTGACTAAATGTCAAGTCTTGCCGCGGAGCCGGAATCTTGGCAAGAGAAATCTTTGTGCGAGAAGTAAAAGTTTCTAGGATTATCTTTTCGCTCATTCCATGGACTGAACTTCCCACACGCACAAAGCAACCTTCGGGCGTCATACCCGCTTTTTTTAGATAATACGGCTTTTCCGGGCCACCCGAAATCGCCACATGAACGATATTTTTGTTGTCTTTTTCCTCCGTCACGACTTCAAAGAGTCCGATTGAATTGGGCTTGATATTGTTCAAAATCCTATCTGCTATTTGACGCTGCACATGGTCTATGTCCTTTACTCCATACACAGAGCCGTCATCATTGACTCCAATATAGATGTGCCCGCCAGTAGAATTCAAAAAAGCGATTACAGAACGTTCGAAAGTTTCGGACAGTTCTCGCTTGTATTCAACAAGATGATTTTCTTTGTTCATTACGCCTCCATTGAGTTGTTGAGGCATCCCTTTATTCCGGAAAACCAGAATAAAAAAAGACGCATTTTTCCATCAAAAACAGAAAAACACGTCGGGCATTAATGTACCTATTATCCCAAAAGTTGGCACAAATGCGTAAGGCGAGTGTCGCAGCCATGCTTGCATGGATATGACCGAGCCTAGCATTTGGCGCTTGCGCAACGGGCCTAAGAAAATTTTACATTCACAAGAATTTATTCAAACAGCCTTGACGGTTTGAGTTGCAGGTCGGATTCGCCAAGGAGTTTGTAGAGATTCTGGCAGAGGATGTAGAGGGCGGCGAGGGCACACAGGACACTTTTCAAATTCGCCAGTTGGCTATTCGGGATGTTATCTGACGGTTCTTCTGCTCGTGCGTGTTTGACCAGATTGTAATTACGCCACCACTCCGCCGCCACCTTGTCGTCGAACGCCTGGAACGGCGCCGGTTTAATCACCTCGTACGGATACTTCGTAATTGCGCGCTCGTTCTTTATCCGGGGACTCTTCGTGACAATCGCCCGAACCTTCGCAATAATATTCTTCGGCTTGCGCCCCAAAACCTTGCAATACTCCTCAGCAATGGAATCTATCTCGCTACAGATATTGAGCAACAGATAAGTGTAACGACTGGAGAATGTCTTGAAGTTGCTCTTGTCAATCGTCACGAACTCATCCGTTTCGAGGATGTCCTTTTCAAGCAGAAGATACTGCTTCCAGAAAATTTTGGAAAATTGCTGTGGGGGCATTTATTCAAGTCCTTTTATCGATAATTATACAATCATTCGCCTCGTAATTCCTTTGCACTCTGTTCTTCATAATTAAGTCTTTTCTCTGCACAGTCCAATTCCCATTGCCAATAATCACGTCTTTCTGGCAAAGTTTCCTTTTTTAGCATATCTCTAAAATGTTCAACTTTATCATAATACATTTTTGGCACATGACCATACGCACTAGAATATACCTGTACACCCTTCCAAGAAAGTGTTGAGCACATTCGATGTCTTTCCTTTTTGGGCAATCTTTTTGCATACTTGCAAACTTCAGCGGAAATTTCCATCCATGCAGCAGAATCGTCCCTCAAATAACCAGCGATTCCCGCAATACACTTCTTTTCATCATCACTTTGTGCCGAATTGAATTCTTCTATAACAATTTTTCCCAAACAAATATTTTCTGGATCTAATTTTACAATTTCATTCTCTAACCTACGAGGGACATTCTCAAGAAGCTTCATTCTAATGAGTTCTGTATATGCATTGCGCTCATCCAAATCAAAATTTGATTTCACAAAATACGATAAAGAAAAATCTTCACAAAAAGAAAGATGATATTCTTTTCGCAATTCAGCAACCTTTTTCAGCCATTGAATGTTTTTCAAAGAACTAAACAATGATTTCATTTCATCAAAATCGCTGCAATAATGTTCAAAAACATTTAAATTATGAATCAAAGCTATTTTATCTACCAACCAATTTGCACTACTTTCGTTCCAAACAAATGGAGTATTACTCCATTTGCGAGCTGAAGATTGGATATTTTGAATTAATATATTTAAATACGTCACCCTTTCATTTTCCGTCCAATCAATCCACAGAGATTCGACTATTGTAAAGAAAGATTCTCCTAAAAACAACGTGAAAGAAGCAACCATTCTTGCAAAATGTTCGGTATTTTTATCAGTAACGTATTCGGTTAATAATGTAAAACTTTGTATTGAATAAATTCGATTTTCTGATAGACAACGATATAACAGTTCTTCTTTATCAAGGTTATGGTTTAATAATTTTTTCACGAAGTCAACTGCATTATGCGAAGTTTTCCATTGTGAAAGAAATCCCGTCAAAAAGCCGTAATAGAATTCTTTGAAAGCATCCTTTTGATATTGTATTGCGACTGTTCCTGCTAACTCTAGCACATAATTTTCTTGCGTCATCAAGTCGCCATAATCAGCAGCAATCATTCGAATTTTATAGTTACCTTGATAACTATAATATGCCAACTTTTCAACAAAAGAATAAATTTCATCTATTTCTTTACCAACGAGACGATTTTGAACTAGATTCTTCGCCATTTGATCATCATCGTCTCGATAATCTGCACTTAAAAACTCAATAATTTCTTTGTCAGAACTTCTCACACAATAAGATTTCTCGCATTCTTCTGCAAAAACAACAAGAGGAGAATCTTTTCCATATTTAATTATCCATTCCCAAACATGGTCTCTCAAAAGGTTTCTTTTTTCGGATTGTAAACCAAAACCTGACGAAATAAAAGCCGCACACCATTGCAATCTTTTTGTCAAAAAATCATATACTATGGCTTCATCTCTATCATTTGTTTTGGGATAACGAAGCAAATTTCCAAATAAATGCCCATAACATTCAATCAGAATTTTAGATAATGCTTCTTCTAAATCAATAGACGTTAAAACATTTTGAATTTCATCAGCCCATATAAAAAATTTTGATATTTGCGACATACCCAAAGTGCCGCTTGTAAGCAACATTTTTCCAGCATAATAGGCTCCTGAATGATATTCCGTCTTAAAACAACCCGTCAATAAAACATTTAATAACGGATAATCATCTTGATGTAATGCATGCATTTTTATTTGCGAAAAGAATTGAGACAAAAAATCTTCAACTATTTCTACATAAGCATCTCGTAAATCGCCATCAAATATTGGAGATAAAAAATCCTCCAAAGCATTTTGACAATGGTCATAAAAACCATTGCCCTTGTACAACTCAAAAATAAGATTTAAACATTTGTATTTTGAAGCGAAATCATTGCTACTGTACAGACAAACAGAAAGAACGTCTTTTACGCCATTGCAACATAGTTGTAAAACATATTCATCAACATCTTTCGCCAAACGATATTTTTTCAATATATTTTCAACAAAATCAAGAATTTCTTCAGGACGATTAAATGCCATTCTTTCTACAACAGGCCATAATTTTGAATGGTTTTCTAAAGGCTCCGATTTAAATTTCATCACTATAGATTCGACAAATTTTCCTAAAACATCAATTTCATCTTCGTCGTTTTCTATTCTTGATAGCGATTCTACAACATCCTCAACACACGGGATTTCACCCGTAATTAGTCCATCAATAACGGAATTTCCCCAATCAGATAATTTCTTATTAAAAAGTAATTTTTCCTTTAAAATACCTTCTCTAATCACATCTGGACAAATAGAATAAACTTTATTTTCATATCCGAAATTTTGCATTAAACCTACATCAACCATCAATTGATAAGTTTTAATCAAAATATTTTGCTCTACATTTACTTTTTTGCAAATAAAATCAATGATTTTTTCTTGGTTCAAAGATATTTGCTTGTATAACGAACTCCATTTCAAAATATCATCATATTGTTCATTTGACAAGGGAATTTGCGATAAGGAAGGACCAATCGAGCTACTGTAAAGATGACGAATATCAGTCGCTTTATCTTCAAACAATTTCCCTAAAGTTCCATTTTGTAAAAGAAGCAATTTAACAGCAAGAGAAATCCACAACGGGCTTCCCTTTGAAACTTCACATATGTTGCGAACGGCACGATCTTTGTCTAGAAAGCGAATATTTCGGCTTGTTTCAACAGCGTTAAGAAGATTCTGCGTCAGTTTGCTACGATTTTCAAAGTTTAATCGTGATAAAACCGTATGATCCGTTCTTATAAAATCATATTTTGGTTGTTTAATTTCAAGAATAGTTTTTGCATTTGAGTTTCTTTCTGAAAAAATAATTTTCCATTTTTGCATTGCACCAGAAACCAAATCAGCAAGAATTCGGTTTAACAAGTCTACATCATTTAGCTCATCTATAAATAATATAGAAGGTCTTTCTAAAACAACTCTTTTATTCCATGATTGAGTAATCTTTAATGTTTCAGACACTCCAAAATAAACATTCCATCTTTCACAATCAACTAATTTGGCGCATTCTATCAAGAACCTAGATTTTCCCATTCCACCTGGACCAGAAACACTCCAAATTTTCTTATCGGATTCCAAAAAATCTTTGAACAATTGCAGTTCTTTATCACGACCAACGCACTCAACATCAAAAGATTCCGGCAAATACTCTTTCTGACATTTTTCTTGAAATTCTTTTTTCAAAAGAATACATCTAGATTCACTTTCTAAAAAATCTTGTTTAACCTCAGGATGCTTTTTTAGGAGTTTCCAAATTTTAGGCAAATTCCATAATTCTATTTCAAGGTCACAGCAGTCACATTTTTCAACAGCAACATTCCATTTTTCACGATCATTCGGATTTTCCTCGACATTTGTAAAGAGAATCCATTTTTTCACTGACTTCCAATAACCAAATTTTTCCTTATAGTCCTTTATTTTGGACATTTCATTCTTTAAATCCGCAATGCAATTCTCAATAGAACATTGTGCATGGAACTTAGCTTGATATACTGTTTGTCCATCTCCACTAATAGCATCAATACCATTATCCTTGCCGGGGCGAGAATAGGCAATAGATTGTGGATCCTCAAAAAGCAACAAAAGTTGCATCATTGATTCCCAAGAAACTCCGTCGAATTTTGAATTGTATTGTGAAAAAATTGACATAAATAATTTAAATTTTAGATTAAGTTTCTAATACATATCAATTTATTCTAAAGCCTTCAGTAAAGTTTTTTGACCTGTCATCAAAAGTCCCTTTTTTATGTATTCTAAAGTTCGAAGACTCTTAAGCATTTCTTCACCCAAAAGGACATCTTTCCCCATTTCCATTCTCTTTTCTCTAACATAATCATAATCTTCACTATAATACCCATCATAACTACCTATTTCACGAAGAGCCGCAAGAATTGTGATTTCATCTAGCGAAAAAGCATCAGACACTTTATAAACATTTTCCCAATAGGTCTTCAAATCTACGTGTTTATTATTTTCACCAAAAGACTGATATTCTTGAATAAAAAAAGAAAAACGCTCAAGACTCAACCCTTCTAAGGGGATTTCCATTCCAATGAGTGAAGCAAACTCTCTATGAGATTCTATTTTTCCCACTATTTTTGAAAATTGCCCTGAAGACAGCCCATACCTTCCCATTAAATAATTTATTTGAGTGGCAGAAGCCTCGTTATTCCATGGTTTTGGGGGCATTTCCTTAGCAATAGACTCTATTGTTGCTCTGGGGTAATGTTCCACAACAGTCGTCACTCGATATTCATTTACTAAAAAATCATCCATATATGACAAATCATCAAATGCTTCCGACATTTCAGCAAAACGCTTTGCAAATGCTTCCAAATTTATACACCCTTGAGTTTTTAAATGAAATTCTCCTTTGTGGTCTGTAGGAAATCGAAACGTTTCCGCAGAATCATCCATATCAGAATAGTCTTGTATGAATTCTTCAAGTTTTGAAACGACGCTCTTGTAACGGATATCTGCAGAACTTAAATCCTTTTCAATATTCCATAAATGGGATATTTGATGCGTTTTTGTCTTAATCAAATCACATTTGTTACCCAAGATTTGATTTATATATTTTAAATTATCAATAGAGGCTTTTAAAGACAGTTCAACATAATGTCTTGCGTTATAAATTATGGGATAAACAAGCGAATCCAGCAAATACCTTTCTGCCAGCACCTTTTCAAGCAATATTTCGACAGCTTCCTTATACCCCTTTACGTAGGCATACATATAAAAGCCGCCGTTGTCACCAACACAAGCATTATATGTGGAGTTCAAAGAATTGAATGTTTTATTATCAACCTTAAACATCAAAGTTTATGACCTAATTGCGAAATTGCCGCCTTCAGTACCTGAGCACTAATGTTTGCAGTTTCTATTGTTGGATTAAAATTTCTTATCATTTGTTCATACGGATGAATATAATTTCTAAAATCACGCAATACATGGCTAAACTTTTTCACATCAAGGTCAATAAAACCAGTCTCATAGGCGACATTTATCAAATTGTCCAAAGTCCACTCTTGTAACGGCTTTACCTTTTCATCTTTCTTAGGAGCTGATGCAGATGTGTTGAAGGCTTTGGGATGTTCATGAGCGACATTCAACAACAACCCTTCTAACGTAGAACCGCACAGAAATATAACGGATAGAGCAGCATTATTTTTTAGACAGGTTGAAATTTCATCAACTCGTTGCTTTACTACAGGAAGTAAGGAGTTTCCTATATTCAATCGATTCCACTCAACTACACCAAAATCTTTTGCAAGAAACTCCTGTTCTGTAGTCTCGCCGTCACTTTTACTCAAAACAGATTCATCAAAATCAGTCTTTTTTATTAAAACATCTTTCCCTTGGCGAAAAATCATCCAGCCATCAAATGTCAAATATTTGTTGAAGGAATCGATCAAATTCTGCAATAGTGACGGATCCTCAACAAAGTTAATAGGATTAAAAACAGTCTTTATACATTTATCTAGTTCTGGAGTTCCATTGATTTTGTTAAGTTTTTCTTGAGTATACAACCAACGAGACGGAAAGCCCTGACAATATTCATCGTTAAATCCAAGATTATTAAAGAACGAAACCAACTGAGGTCCGCTACGATACTCCGACTCTTCATTTATGATTGTTCTTAATTTTTCTAATGTCTTAGCGCAAAGTATCATTTTAACTCCAATGAGACAATATCAACTTCATCACCAACACTATCAATTTGATGATGAATATCAGAGTAAATAGATTTGATTTCTTTTATAAATTTTTCTTCCCATTGCAAAAGAGTTTCATCTGCTAAGGCTTTCTTATATTGTTTTTCAAACATGTCATTTAATGCTTGAATATATCCCAAAAAAGCAGAAGCCCCGCTACCAAATGCCACAAACAGTAATTTTTCGTCTTTCGGAATATATGTTATGTGATCATAGGTATTACAACGAGGTTCTTCAACTTTAAAGTACGCCTCTACTTTAACTGAATCCAAGCCTTTTGAAAGAACCAGCAATTGATCCGGTGATTCATCCTGATATTTCGTCCAATATTGATTGATATACGAATTGAAGTTTTCCACCTTAATAGAATTCAATGTATTATAGAACAGGCTAAACTTCCTTTTATCGCCAGCCATCGCAATGTAAAGAGAGTTGTCGAAGATTGAAAAAATTTTTGGACCATAATCTTTAAAATAAACATTCCCTTTTATTTGTAGCTTTATCCCATTTATCGTCAAGGGTGTCGCCGACCCCTCTTTTTCAGGAATCGTTCCTACGCGATCACCAAACATAAAGCCCTTCTTTTTAGTCAATGCCGCCACTATAAGGGTCATACAACCTCCTTATCCCTTCCCATTTTGGAGAGGAGAAGGGTTTGCATTTGGGTTAGGGTTTGGTTTTCTTGTTGTTTTAGATGAGCATTTTCAAGCACGGATTTAAAATATTCATTCATCTTTTCAATTTCGAAATTAGATGGAATAATTACGGGGATTTCATACAGCATATCATACGAAATAAAAGGCTGAGAACTACCTCTTACTTGTTGTTTTAGATTGCAATTTTGAAGTACCACATAACCCCAAAAGGTCCATTCGGGATTTCTTATTTGACAAATAACTCCATTGTATGTGACAAAGTGCTTTCCAAACGCAAAAACCAGCGAGCCGCAAACTCCAATATGACCTATTACGGGGGAATTTTCCGCATTATACTCATCAAAGCCTCCAATAATCCCATTACTTCCATAAACGGGATATACGCCACCGTTATCAGGATTGTTATTCCCTTTTCCATATTGAAACTGGTACAAATCCCCCAAGGTTCCCATCCTCCAACCTTCGGGCAAATTGTTGGGGTCGATGTTGTCGACGAAGGTGTGGCGGTAGAGTGTTTGGGCGGTTTGTTCGAGGGTGGCGATGAGTTTCTTGTTGGTTTCGATGCGTGTGGCGAGGGTGTTGTATTCGGCGACGATTTCGCGCTGTTTTTCAATCGCGGGGACGGGGATTCGCATATCGCAGAAATCATTCCATTCCAAACTTCCGCGGACTCCACCGACTGCATAAAAACTTGCCTCGCGGTCAAATTCTGAGCGAGAAAACCACATCATCAGATATTCCGGCAGCAGCTCATTCGTCTTTGAGACTTCAAACATCGGGTATGCCGGAGACATAATGCAAGGCTCGCCTTTGAACATCGCAATAGGCATTTTTCCGTCGCGACTGACCTGCATCAAACTGCATGCAAACTGGTTTTCCGAAATCACCTTATAATTCGATAAATCGGTGCCAATCGTGTTTGCCACAGACGGGATAAACGCTTTGTCAATCGTCAATCCGACCAATCGCGTCACTTTCAAGTCCCTGTTCCGCACATCTACGGGCCGTATGTAGTCTCCAAGCCGTTTCATCATCGAAACAGATCCTCCGCTTTAACAATACTTTGTATTAAAGACGCGTATTTTCCATTCGCCACTCCAAAAGGCGCAATCATTGTCAAGTGCAGCGTCTTGTTAGTCTTCACATCATCCCTGAAAATGTCACGGCGTTCCTTCAACCACTCGGCATAGTCTTTCTTTATCTCGAAAGGTCTGTCACAATACTTTATTTCGCACAGGTCTATCACCTTGTCGCTCCGGTCTATAATCAAGTCTATCTGGGCACCTTTCTTGCCGTTTTTCTTTGACCACGAACAGACGTCGCTTTCGATTCCCGATATACCCAAAGCCGCCTTCACTTGAGCGACGTGGTGTATGCAAACTTGTTCGAACGCATACCCCTGCCACGCATTGCGTTTGCTGTCAGACAAATTGCTCCACGCATTTTCATTCATGCCCTTGTAGTCCTTTACGAACCGCAAAAAGAACAACGTAAACATGTCGGTCAACTGAAACAGAGCCTCATTCCTTTTTTTGCCAAAAGACTGGTAATGGCGGATAAAGTCGCACTTTTCCAGATTTTCCAGGACTTCGCTCAATTTTCCGTTATCTGCCGCACCAAGTCCCGAAATAATAGCGTTCCTTGTGAGGCCCACAAGCTTTGCGGACAACAGTTCTACAACCTTCCTGTAAATTGTCGATTCGTTAAAGAGCGACCGAAACAGAAAGTCGTATTCTGTCCTGAGTACGGCGTTTCTCTTGAAAAAAAGCTTATCTATATTTTGCCTCAAGCTAAGCGACGAATCTAGCAACGATAGATAGTAGGGTGTTCCACCCAGGCACATGTAGGTTTCGACGATTTCCGAATCAGACCAGTCAAAGTTTTCTTTTGCAAGGTATTTCTGGGTTTCAAGCAACGAAAAGGGGGCAAGATAGATAGGCCTAGTCACCCTATTGTGCAGTCCGCCCTTGTCGCCCAACAGCTTGTTCACCATCCAGGTCGTAGCGCTGCCGCAAACCACCAGTTTCAACCTTTGGCAATCGGCTCCCCAGCTGTTCCAAAACATTTCCAGGGCCCTGAGGAAATTGGATTTCGGCGTGTCAAGCCACGGCAGTTCGTCAATAAATACGACAATCCTTTTTTTCTTTAATGTCCGAAGGTAATTTTCCAGCTGGTCGAAGGCCTCAAACCAGTTCTTGGGAATATTTGTACTTTGCCCGCTGAACTTTTGAAGTTGCTTTTTCCAGTTTCTCAGTTGTTCAGCCTTGCTTACCTGATACACCCCTGTTGTATAGAAATCGAATTCTTCCTTGAAAAATTGCTTGACAAGGAACGTCTTCCCTATTCGCCTGCGACCATAGATTGCGACAAACTCCGCTTTCGGACTTTCAAAGCATTTTTGCAAGGTCTTTTGCTCTTCTTGACGGCCAACAATTTTCTCCGAATAGTCCATACGTCCTCATTTTTTCGCTCAAAAATGGCAAAATATGCCGATTATGGTGCGGAAAATATGTAAAAAAGAGACTTTCCGCACCAAAATCAACCTGTTTGAAATATATATAATTTGCAGCGATTGTGCAACACATCTACGGGCTGTATGTAGTCTCCAAGCCGTTTCATCATTCCACTTTATCCGATACCTTAAGTTTGAAAATAGTATTTTTTTGATTGAGTCACACGGATTTGCTCAGGTCTAACGACCTTCGCTGTTTTTTTACTTTCGTGAGTACCGTTAGGTACGAACCAATCCGCGTGACATCTAATATATCTCAGCACCTAAAATTATACAATAGATTGAACTGTTGCTAAATCCATTTCCTTTTTCCGAGTTAACGCTCCTTTTTCTTTATCACACGGGTTTAACTGACGTTCCAAATGCCCGGCTCGGAAATGCCAATGTAAACATTGTCGCTTCTCTCGCCTTATACATTTGTGGCT
>JAGAKE010000009.1 GCA_017625775.1 Fibrobacteraceae bacterium | reverse complement strand
TCAATGGGATGGTGCAAATAATTGGGTCGCTCTAGATAGCGTGATTACACCTACTCGTATTACAGCTGATGGAGATACATCTTATTTTACATATAATAATTCTTTACTTCATATTAGCGATATTGCTACAGATGGAAAACACCTTTTTATTTCTGGAGATAATCCTTGTCCAAAGGTATATATGGGAGATTATGGCGAACCTTATGGAAACATCTTAAAAGGTTGGCGTAAAATTAAACTTGGTTGGTGTAAAGAAGGGGAAGGGTGTGTTAGCACAAATGCTACATATAGTTTAGATATTATTGGCGATACCATTTATGCTGCCGCGTGGGAAGGTTTATTTAAAATGCCTTTAAGCGACCTAGATACAGCAATCGCAGGAGAATCGGATTTTAGCGGGTTTGGATATTGGGAACAGTGATTGGTACACGCCAGTGTCTAAACCTAGCCTTAAAAACGTTGGTGAAAATGTTTGGGAATTGGATATGTATTTTGATGAATACTTGCTTTACCCAAACGAGTCTGTTATTGAAGGAAACATTGTTTTGCATTTGACCTAAATGCCTAAGGTTAGACTCTCAAGTATTCCTGGTGAATTTTATAAAATGAATTTGCTTGAAAAATTTTATCTTTTAATCTATGAAAAGATATCTATTAATTTTTGCAACTATTTTTCTTTGCGCTTGTGCAAATAAATCAATGACTCGTTACGAGGCACTCGCTCCTGCTTATGAAAAGCATGGCTTTAGTGGTGCGATTCAAACTATAAAAAAAGAACAAGCAGATTTATACGGAGAAAATACGAAATTTCTCTATCATTTGGATTTAGGTATTTTGCACCATTACAATAAAGATTTTGATGCAAGTATTAAAGAATTAACCGCCGCAGCCCAAGTTTACGATGATTTGTATGCTCGCTCTGTGACAAATGAAGCGGCAGCGATTGCAACAAATGATAATGTTCGTCCTTACCGCGCGCGCCCTTTTGAACTCTTATTACTTTATGAAATTCAGGTTTTGAATTTTCTAGCAAAAGGCGATATCGATGGAGCGGCAGTAGAAGTTCGTCGTGGTCAACTAGCGATGGAGCAACTTTATCAAAAGGACAATAAGAAAGTAAATGATAATGGTTTTTTGCATTACCTTGGAGCTTTAGTTTATGAACTTGCTGACGAGTCTGACGATGCAGCAATTGCTTATTATAAAACAGTAAAAGCTTATGACGAAAGTAAACACCCGTTACCAAAAGAAGTTTGGGGGTTTGTGTGTGATAGGCTTGTTGCAAATGACAGAGCTGATGATTTAAAATCTTTTGAGCATACGCCACTTGTTTTTCCTAAAGCACAAGAAAGCCGCGAAAAGAAACAAGAAATTATCGTAGTGGCTTATGGCGGTCACAGCCCGATTCTTGGAGAACTTTATATGTCAGGAACTTTTGTAAATGGTGGTGGTTTGAATTTGAATTACAAAGATCCTCAAACAGGAAAGACTGCTAATTTTACCATGATTGCTCCAATTATGCCGAATGCTGATCAAGGGATGTCTTTCCATGTTGGGTTCAGTCTTCCGGAAAAGAAAGTTCTGAAATCAAGGGTGAATGGCTTTAATGTTCGTTTAGGTTCTAAACAAGAAAAGTTAGAATCGATGCTCGATACAGATTTGGAACTTTCTCAGAATTTAGATGATGATAGAAATGTAACGATTGGGCGTACGGCGCTCCGAGTAGCTTTACGTACGTTTGCTGCTCAAAAGGCAAAACAGGCTATGCAAACGGAAAATGCCTTGCTGAATTTGGTGACAAACCTTGGTACAGATATTGCTCAATCTCAACTTGAACAAGCTGATTTGAGAATAGGACTTTTTTACCCACATAATATTTATATGACTCGTTTACCTGTTGATGCAGGGAATCATAGTGTAGAAGTTAGTGCTTTGAATAAAAATGGAAGTGTTGTTAAATCGTTCAATTTCAATAATATTCAAGTTAAGTCTGGAGAAACAAAATTTTTGTTCGTTCCGGCAATTGAATAATTGATTTTATAATGCCTTCTAAGCAGCGCGTTTTTTGGATTGATTTTGCAAAAGCTATTGGAATTTTTCTTGTAGTTTTTGGACATACAGAACTTCCTGAATCTTTGAACCGAGTTATTTATGCGTTTCACATGCCGCTTTTCTTCTTTTTAGGTGGCTTGACTTTTAAAACGCCGAATGGAGAAATTTCAAAATTTCTAAAAAAGAAAACTCAAACTTATTTAATTCCGTATTTTTCTTTTGCTTTTCTCTCTTATATCTTTTGGTTTTTTGTCGGGCGAAAATTTGGTGCCGACGCACTTTTAAATATTTCGCCTTATCATCCATTAATTGGGATTTTTTATGGGGTTAATTATAATCATTATTTGATAATGAATGCGGTTTTATGGTTTCTGCCATGTTATTTTTTTGTTCAACTTTTAGCTTACTTTGTTCTAAAATGTTCCTTGAAAGTACAATTGTTATTAACATTTATAATGGCTGGAGTTGGAATTATTCTAGCAAATATTTCAAGCGATGAAATGCTTTTCCGGTTACCTTTTAGTTTAGATTCTGCGTTTCTGGGTTTAAGTTTTTTTGTACTAGCCTTTCATTCAAAATGCTTATTCTCTAGAGAGATAAAATGCGCTTTTGTTAAGGGGGTGTTGTTATTTTCGCTAGGAACGTTGATTTCTATTTTTAGTGAACGCGTTGATATGGCAACCATGATAGTGAAAGAACCTTTGTCTTTTTATTTATCTGCAATTCTTTGTATTTACGGGCTTTGTTTGATGGTTTGTAAAATTCCTCAAAATCGTTTTATAGAATTTCTTGGGAAAAATACGCTCCCTATTTTTACAACTCACTTGATTGTTGGCAGTCTTTTGAAAGGAGTTCTTTCTTTTGGATTAAAAGTAGATCTTTCTGTTTTTCAAAATGCAGTTTTTGCCAATTTGATTTTTAGCATTATTTCTATTGCACTTATTATTCCGTTTTGTATTTTCTGTAGGCGTTACCTGCCTTGGTTAATAGGGCAAAGAAAGTAAAAATTGAAAATCTCTTTCGTGTGGCACGAATTTTTCAGGCGTATTTTTTAAAGCGATTTCTAATTCTTGAATACTAAACCAATGAAAAGATTCGACTTCTCCTTTTTGCGGCGATAATTTTTGAATGTCTGTTTTAGAAAGAATAATGCGATAAACATCGTAAAATTCATTGTCTAAATATTTGCCATTGCATAAAATATTTTCGTGTTTTGATTCAAACAAAAATTCTAACTCTTTTGCATTTTTTAAAATTCCAAGCTCTTCTGAAAGTTCGCGAACGCCAGCGTTTCTGCTAGAATCAGATGCTTCAATATGGCCGGCACAACTTGTATCTAAAAGTCCCGGGTGATTTTCTTTTTCTAAACTTCTTTTTTGAAAAAGGATTTTTCCAGATTCATCAAACGCCCAAATATGAACGGTTCTATGCCAAAGACCTTTTTGGTGAATTTCTGTTCGAGAACAGATTTTTCCAGTAAGATTACCAGCGCTATCTAAAATATCAATCATTTCTTCCATAAGGAAAAAAATAAAAAAGTCGCAGAAATAATTCTTTTACTACATTGGAAGGAATGCAAAAAGAGATTCATAAATTTTTAGATAATGCGATTGAGCAAGGTGTTTTTCATAAAGCGGTGCTTGGGCTTATTTATCCGAATGGAGAAACGTGCGTTATTGCCAAAAATGTTTCAGAAAATGCTGTGTTTGATATAGCTTCTTTAACAAAGGTTTGCCCGACATCTACGATTGCTTTGCATTATATTTTAACTAAGAAATTAGATTTAAAGGCGCCGGTTTCTAAGTATCTAAAAAAATTCAATACAAATTATCGAGATGAAGTTTTAGTCTGGCATCTGCTAACGCATTCTTTAGATTACAGCGTGCCTATGAGTTCTTTGAAAGAAAAATCGCCAGAAGAAATATTGGATTTTCTTTTTAATTATCAGTTTGAAAAACGCCCAGGGACACTTTTTAATTATGGTAATCCAGCAAGCATTTTGTTAGGTTTGATTCTTCAAGAAATTTCTGGAAAGCATTTAGATGTGTTAGCAGAAGAATTGCTTTTTTTGCCCTTAGGCATGAATCGTTCGGGATTTTTTCCTTTGAAGAAAATGCCAAAAGAAGAAATTGTTCCGACAGAAATTTGTGCTTTTAGAAATCGAAAAATTCAAGGTGAGGTTCACGACGAAAGCGCGTTTGTTCTCCAAAAACTTTTCCCGGTTGGTTCAGCCGGAATGTTTTCAACGGTTCCTGATCTTTTGCGTTTTTTAAAGATGCTTTTACAAGATGGAAAATTTGAAGGCAAACAAGTTATTGCTTCAGGAATTTTAGATTTGATTTCAAAGAACGCCTTTGCTAGAGATATATCTGCTTGTACAGCTCTTGGTTTTGAATTGAATTCAGAAAAGTTTATGGGTAAATGTCATTCTTCAAAAACCTTTGGAAAAACTGGTTTCACAGGGGCGAGCCTTGTTGGAGACGCTGAAAAGAAAGCAGGAATTATACTTCTTTCAGATTTCACTTACCCCAAAAGAGAAAAAACACCTGCTCGTATAAATGAAACTCGTGCTGGTTTAGCTGATATATTTTTTAATGGTATTTAGAAAAAGGCATTTTTAGATGATTAAAAAAAAGCGGTTGAAAAAATCAACCACTTTTTTTTGGATTATTTATTGAGCGACAGTAATGCTTAGCGCTTCTCGGTATGCTCCTGTTGTAACTTTTAAAATGTAAGTTCCAAAAGGGAGTCCTAAGTTTTTTAAATCTATTTCTTTAAGATGTTGCCCGGCGTTTTGCTTTTCAAAAGAAAGAATTCCAAGCAAAGCTCCATAAGCAGAGTATAATCCAATTTTTACATTATCTGTGTAATCTAAACGGTAATGTAATTGAATGATGCCTTGTTTTGCAGAAAGCCAAATATGGCTAGGAAGATAATCTTTTAAGCCGTATCGTAAGCTAGAAGTATTAGCTTCTGCGTTTGCAGCATCATTTGTGATGGTGACTTCAATAGTGTAAAGCACTAATTTTTCTTTGTATTTCAAAACTTGAGAAACGGTATAATTTTCTTTGTCAGAAACTCGGTTTGGATAATGCCCTAACACACCTTTCATTGTAGATAAATTAAATTCAGAATAAAGGTAAGCATTTTCACCATAAGAAACTACATTCCCTTTAGAATCAAACCAGTGCCCCGGCGCATTAGCAGTAGAATTAGAATCAAGTGAACCATTGGGTTGGTACGCAAAATAAGAAACGCTGTTTGCAATATTGGATTCAGAAACTCCGAGGAATTTTGCTACATCAGAAGCCATTAAATCAAATTCCACGCCAGCAAAATTATCATCAATTGGAAGTACTATAGAAACATCTATTTTTAAAGTGTTTTGTGAGGCGGTTACAGAATTTGAAGAAGAACTTTCAGTAGGGTTTGTTTGTGAAGAAGAACTACTTACAGGAATATCAGAATTATTTTCAAGTTCAGTCCAATCGTATTGAGTAACAAAGTTGTTGTAATATTTTGTGGTCGCGCTTCCAGCGCCGCTAATTCCTGATTCCGGTTTTAGTCTGTAATCATAATGATTTAAACGAATTTCATCTGTGTAATTGTAATCTAAATTACAGACAACGGCAAAAACAATTCCGTCCTGAGGAGCTTTGTCTAAACGAAGGCTTGTGCTACCTTTTCCTAAAACAGGCGTGCTGTATATTGGTGTTCCATCGGTAGCTCGATAGCAAATTTGAAGACTCATATTTTCGCCCAACGGCAAAAGAGAAACTTTAACTAAAGAACTTCCGTTTTCAACTTTTAATGGAATAATATTTGCACCAGACCAACCTGGAGTTGTGCGTTTTTCAGGAATAAGATAACCATTAGAATCCGTGGTTACTGCGTAAGGTGTCATCGTCCAGCTTTCAACTTCTTGCGCCGCCGGGCTCCATTCTGCTTTTGCTGTACTTCCAAAGTTTGAATTTAAAAGGCTTTTTAATTCATCGGACCATTTTTTAAAATCAAGCAGTGCTGATTTTGCTCTGTATTCCATAATCAACTGTTGCGTTTTTTCTGGCCCAAGCCCTTTTTCAGTTGCAAATGCTTCTAATAAATATCTAGTGGCATTCCCATAAAGCCAGCGAACGGCGCCTTTTCCAACCCACTCTCCAAGAAATGTCGGAAACATATTTCCGTATTGATAACCACCTAATAAATTTCTCCAGTTGCAAAGTTGTTGAGAACCATTTCGAACATCAACGCCTTCTGCGCCTGGGCCGCCAAAAGAACCATCTAAAAGCCAACCGCTATAACTTTCAATCGGAATGAAGGGAGCGATTAAGGCCGCGGCATTCAGGAATCCCATACCACTATACACGCTAGAACGCCTGGATTCCATTTCTTGTTGTATCCAAGTGTTTCCACCCTCCTGAAACCAGTGAGCATTTTGAGCGCCTGGGTATGCTTTTGTCATGGAGTGAATTCCTTCATGAACCATTGCATTCATTTGAGCTACGCGGTCGTTGTATGTGCAACTAGGATTGAAAGAATAAATAGGGTAAAATGAGGCAGCAACGGCTTCGTAATAATTTGTGCCGACATTGGTTTGCCAACCACCCGTTGTGTCTGTTTTATTGCCACCAGCACATGTTCCAGAACCATAGTAATAAACAGCACTATAGTATCCGTTTTGTGCCCGGCGATCAGGAGCCCATCCCATGGAGTCTCTTAAGTAACCAAAATCCTCATCGTATTTTTTTAAGAGGTTTTCGATGGTTTCGTCAGTGATGCGAGAATCTCTGTCGGCGCCCCAATAAAATGCCCACCATTTTCCTGCTTTTTGGCCAGTAACACCATTACAGTCTGTAGAAAATTTAGTTGGAGGAGCAATTTCTCCAATGTTTTCTTTTGTGTTATAATCTAAATCCGAACGATAGCTTGGCCATACATACGGGTCGCCTTCTGCTGCCATAGAAAAACTAATCGCCATGACCGCGATTACTGAAATTTTGAAAAATTTCATCCCAACATCTCCTTTAAAAGAGCAACTAACTGAATTTAGGTAGTTGCTCTTTTCCAAACCCTCTAAAAAATAAAAGATTTTTTTTTGAGTATTTTAAAAAGGATTAAAATGGAAATAAAAAAAGTCTGTTTTGAAACAGACTTTGTAAATAAATTCAATAATTTTTAAGAAAGTCGTATTGATTTTTAAATTTCAAAAGCGAACCCTAAATCTTTAAGCAGGGGATTTTTAGTGTCTTTTTCGCTTAAGAGAGGTTCAAAGTTTTCTGGCAAAGGCCATTTAATTCCAATCGCCGGGTCATTCCAGAAAAGCCCGCCTTCGTCAGTTGGGTTGTAAAGTCTAGTGCACTTATAAACAAAAGTGGCTGTTTCTGAAAGCACTACAAACCCATGAGCGAAACCTTCAGGAATATAAAATTGCTTTTTATTTTCAGCGCTTAAAATCACGCCTTCCCATTTTCCAAAAGTCGGGCTGCCCTTGCGAAGATCTACTGCCACATCAAAAACTTCGCCTTCAATCACCCGGACTAATTTCCCTTGAGGATTTGTTTTTTGAAAATGCAGCCCGCGCAAAACGCCTTTTTTGCTTTTCGATTCGTTGTCTTGCACAAAGGTCATGTTCAAGCCAGCTTCATTAAATTCGCGAGCATTATAAGTTTCCATAAAGTAACCACGAGCATCTCCATACACTGTTGGTTCAATAATCGTGACTCCTTCAATAGATGTTTTGATGAAATTAAATTTTCCCATTAGATTTTTCCTTTGTACATATTTTCGTAATACTTTTCGTAGTCGCCGCTTGTGATGTTGTCGAGCCATTCTTGGTTATCTAAGTACCAGCGCACTGTTTTTTCAATGCCTTCTTCAAATTGAAGCGAAGGCTCCCAGCCCAATTCTTTCTGAAGCTTAGTGGAATCAATGGCGTAGCGAGCGTCGTGGCCAAGGCGATCTGTTACATAAGTAATCAAATTCATGTCTTCGCTTTCTTCGCGACCAAGTAAGCGATCAACCGTTTTAATCACAACTTTTATGATGTCGATATTTTTCCATTCGTTGAATCCGCCGATGTTATAGGTTTCGGCAATCTTCCCGTTATGGAAAATCACGTCGATGGCGCGGGCATGGTCTTCTACAAAAAGCCAGTCACGAACGTTTTCGCCCTTGCCGTAAACTGGCAGCGGTTTTTTGTGGCGAATGTTATTGATGAACAGCGGAATCAATTTTTCCGGGAATTGGTAGGGTCCATAATTGTTAGAGCAATTCGTGACAATCGTTGGCATCCCGTAGGTATCATGGAACGCACGTACAAAATGGTCGGAGCCGGCCTTGCTTGCTGAATACGGTGAATGCGGCGTATATTTTGTCGTTTCGTAGAAGAAGTCATCGCCATAAGCTAAGTGATGTTCAGAACTGGAAGCCGTAGTGGTAAACGGAGGCGTAATTCCTTCTGGATGATTCATAGAAAGTGCGCCATAGACTTCATCTGTTGAAATGTGATAGAAACGTTTGCCCTCGTATTTTTCTGGCAAAGATTCCCAATAGAGTTTTGCGGCTTGAAGAAGCGAAAGAGTTCCCATCACATTTGTGCGAGCAAAAGTAAAAGGATCTTTGATGGAGCGGTCAACATGGCTTTCAGCCGCTAAGTGAATAATGCCATTAACTTGTTCTTCTTGCATGAGTTTATAAAAAGCATCAAAGTCACAGATATCCATTTTCACGAATTTGTAATTCGACTTGCTTTCAATATCTTTAAGGTTCTCAAGGTTGCCTGCATAAGTCAGCTTGTCAAGATTGATGATTTTATATTCCGGGTACTTGTTCACGAACAAGCGAACCACGTGACTTCCGATAAAACCTGCACCACCTGTGATAACGATTGATTTCATAATAATTTCCTAGTAATGAATTTTCCCTTCAGCAACTTTTTTCAAATGTTGTCCATAAGGAGATTTTCCGTATTTAGCAGCACTTTCTAAAAGTTTTTCTTTTGAAATCCAGCCATTGATGAAAGCGATTTCCTCTACTGCAGAAATTTGAATGCCTTGCCTGCTTTCAACCATTTTCACAAATTCGCCCGCTTCAATTAAACTATCCATTGTGCCCGTATCAAGCCAAGCAAAACCGCGTCCAAGAAGTTTTACATCAAGTTCGCCTTTTTCTAAATAAGTCTTATTCAAATCAGTAATTTCAAGTTCGCCACGGGCGCTTGGTTTCTGTGCCTTTGCGAATCTAGAAACGCGATTGTCGTAAAAGTAAAGTCCCGTAATCGCGTAATTACTTTTCGGTTCTTTCGGTTTTTCTTCTACAGAAATGACTTTGCCGGAATTATCAAATTCTACGACACCAAATCGTTCCGGGTCATCTACGTAGTAACCAAAAACACTTGCACGACCATTTTCTTCAGCGTTCTTCACAGCGGCCTTTAAAAGCGGACTGAATCCGTTCCCGTAAAAAATATTATCGCCAAGAACCATCGCGCAGCAATCGTCTCCGATAAATTCCTCTCCAAGAATGAACGCTTGCGCCAAGCCGTCTGGGCTAGGTTGCACTTTGTAACTCAAGTTTAATCCCATCGCCGAACCATCGCCCAGGAGTTTTTCGAAATTTGGCAAATCCGTTGGCGTAGAAATAATCAAGATGTCTCTAATTCCCGCAAGCATTAAAGTTGAAAGCGGATAATAAATCATTGGCTTATCATAAACAGGCAAAAGCTGTTTTGAAGTTACCATCGTCAATGGATAAAGTCGTGTGCCAGAACCACCGGCAAGTACAATTCCTTTCATCAGCGCCTCAAAAGAAACCTAATAAATTAAGACAAATATACTTTTTTCATAGGTGGGGGAAGTCTCCCTCTCGCTTCAACTCGCGGATTTTTCTGAAAATTTGACAGATATAAAAATCCGCGATTTTCCGCTACCCCCTCAAAAAAGAGAGTAGAGAACTTTTTTAGCAGAAATCAAGAATTTTCTAAATGTTATTTCGTGAATTACATATAAATTATAAACGGTTGAAATTAAATATGCAATTCCTTCAAATGTATTTTAGAATTAGGAATTTTTTACTTAATGTAATATCAACAGATGTACTGCACGAAATTTAATTTGCATAAAATTTCGTGCAGCAATTACATGATTTTAAATATAAAGAATTAAATTTGAATCCCGGTTTCTCGAGAAATAACTCTTTCACAAGCCTCTTTGAAAATATCTTCAGAAGCAATAACGCTTACTGATTTTTTTGCACGCGTAACACCAGTATAAACGATTTGGTTATTTAGCAGCGGATGCCCTGATTGTCTAGGCAAAAATAGAGTTACGTGATCGTATTCAGAACCTTGTGATTTATGAATGGTAATTGCAAAAGCATTTTCTATTGAATCAGTCGGAAGTAGTGATAATGGATAAGCTACAAATTCATTCTGCATAGATTGTTCTGATTTTAAATTGGCTTTTTTTAGAAGAATGTAAGGAATATTTCTTTCATAAATTACAATCCCCATATCACCATTATAAAGCTTATACATTTCTTGGTTTTTATTAATCATCAAAAGTTGACCTAGGAAATAGTTGGAGTTTCTGTAACTGCCTTCTAAAAGCGAGCAAATCATTTGATTGATTTGTTCTACACCAAAAATTCCTTGACGCTCTGCGCATAAAATTCTTTGAGTTAAAGATAAATTCCAAATTTCATGACATAACTTCATATCCAATTTATGCGGCTCAATTTTTGAGGCTAATTCTTTTAATTTTTTAAAATCGCCAAGCCAAGATATTAAAAATTTTTCAAGATTTTTTTCTAATTCTTTTCGAGAAATGTTTGTTGAATTAGAATGCGTTTTTTCTTGTAATGTGTAATACTCAACCTCTTTTTTCGAAAATTCATTTGGTGAGTTTAATAAAGCTGGGTGTAAAGAAAATTCTTGTGACTTAAAAGGAACTTTATTTTCAGCAGAATCTTTAATTTTTTTTGCGAGTTTTCCTATTTCCGAATCATCTGTAAAACGATTAGAATGGACAAGTTTTACGGTAAAATCTTTTTCAGATTTTTGTTTTAGAATTTCACCTAATACGGCTCCAGCATCAACAGAAGGTAATTGGTACGGATCTCCTAAAATAAAAAATTTGGCTTCATTAGGAATTGCTTGGAGAAGCGATGCAAATAAGTTAATATCAATCATACTAGCTTCGTCAATCACGAAAACTGAATTCTTTGGAAATTGATTTTCTGCGTTAAATGAAAAGTTATTGCTATTCTTTGAATATTTTAGTAAGCGATGTATGGTTGAACCTTCTAATTTTCTTAATTTGTTATAAATTCTAAATTCTTTTTCGTTTTTTGAATCTTTAAATTCATCGCGAATTTGGTTCAGATTTTTTTGCAAACTTTCTTGCATGCGATCAGCGGCTTTTCCGCTTGGAGCCGCTAAATAAAATGAATAATTCAAAAGTTCAGAATTGGAGTTTAATAAATTCCATAGAATATAAAGAACTACAGTTGTTTTTCCAGTTCCTGGCCCCCCTGTAATCAGAAGATTTTCTTTTTGTCCGCGAACAACTGCTAAAGCTTGCTCATTATTTAATTCGAAAGGTTTCCCTTTCAATGGTTTTGTAATTTTTGAAGTTTCTGCAATGCATTTATCTATTTCGTCTTTTGAAACGGCTTGCGATTCTCTTCCTTTAAAAATACGTTCCATGGAATCTTCAATAATTCCTTTGGCCTTAAAATGCTTTGTCATATACAAATAATGATTTTTATTTTCAGCATTTGCTAGAATCAAAGGAGGAAGAATTTCATCATCTAGAATTTTATCATCTAAATTTTTTCTTGCAATGATTTTCCCTGAAAAAGTATTATTTAAAAGTTCTTGAATTCCGCAATCAATAATTTGTTCGAAATTAAAATTTTTAGAATCATTTTCAAACAATGCGTTATTACTGATTTTCAATTTATTCAATCCATCCCATTTTTCTATAAGTATTTCCTTTTGAAGAGGAATACAAGAATAGCCGTCGTCCCATAACGAAAAACAAATGCAAAGAAATTTTAGAGCATTTTCGGAAAGTTCAGGTTGTAATTTTTTTAAGAAATACAGAAGATGTTTGTTTAATTCGTTAATTCCTCGCATTTCTTTTAAGTTGTCAAAAAAAATATCAATGGTTTGAAAATTCTTCATTTTAAATTTCTCCTTCTTTTTCCATCAATGCTTTTAGTTCTTGATAGGCCTTTTCAAGCGTGGCGTAATCTTTCCATGTTTGAGCGTAAATTCCACTTTCTGTATTTCCATCAGTTCCTCGTAAGAAAGCGTAATAAATACCGCCGAAATGTTTCTCAAAAATTTCTTGTTCATTAAGCCCCGCAGAACAAGGCGTTTCTTTTCCGTAGAATTGTTTAAGCCATTGAATCAAGCAATAGCTGTAAAGCACTCTTTGAATAGAATAATCTTCATCTACTTTTTCCTTTAAAGTACAAGACTTATAATTTTCAAGTACATCTGATTTCCAGTCCAAAATAGAATAGCGAAGATTGCCGTTATTATCTTTTCGAACGAAAAGTAAATCAATAAAGCCTTTACAAATGTAATGCAAAAATTGGCTTGTTTCCTTGTCTTCAGCATTTAAACCAAATTGAATTTCTGATTTGCAATCTGAGTCAGAAAGGTCTATTAAGCGGAATGATTCTTCGTCAATAAATTGGTTTCCTGCGATTGAAGGAAGTTTTGCATTTAGTGTATTCCAAAGGTAACGAATTGTGATTCCCATCCAAGATTGATTTTTAGAAATGGGAAGCGCTACTGCATTGAATTCCTTTTCAATCAGGTTTTTAATTTCATTGAGATATTCACCTTCATTTTTATGAAGCGCTTCATTCAAAGTTTTAAAAGACGTTCCAAATTTTTTAAAAGATGTTTGTTCTAAAATGCTATGCAAGGCATTTCCGACTTTTGCACCGCGAGGGTAGTTTTCTTCTTCTGGTGAAATATGAAAAACTTCTTCTGATGAGTCTTCTTCTTTTTGGTTGAAGATTACATTTTCATCTAATTTATTTTGTTTTTTTGATGTTGTAATCCATACATTGGGTGAATTAGAAACTCCCTCTTTTTCTGTGCGACTATGGTCTGCTTCTGTAATCGTTGAATCTGTGATTCCAGCGAGAGAAGAATAGGAATGTTGTAATATTGATTTGCTTTTAAGTTCCTTTTGTAAAGTCTCCATTCTTTCTTTTAATTTATTTTCTTCTTCAACTATTTTTTCATCACTTAAAGAAATTTCTGAATTTTGTTGCCGTAAAATTTTTTGAACCTGTTGCTTTATTTTTTTGGGGTTATTTAACCAAGAACTATTTTCTGAAAGAGTTTCATGAACCCCTTTAAAATTATTTAAAGAGTCTATCAAAAAATAAAGATGTTTGAAAGAACTACTTTTTTCTCCACTAGTCTTATACCAATTACAATATTGAGGAATAACCATTATAGAAGAAGCACGAGTGAATGCAACATAAAATAAGCGTTTCCATTCTTCCATTTCTTCTTTTTCTGCAATCTTTTTTGCTTCCTCGCTAAAACCCAGATGAATGGAATCTTCTTGGTGGTAAATGTATGGCTTGTTTGATGATTTTGGCTTTTTAAATCCTGCTACGGAAATAACTATAGGAAATTCAAGGCCTTTTGAAGAATGAATGGTAATTACTTGCACTGCATTAAAATCAGTACTTTTTTCTACCAAATCACCATTTTCGTCGTCGGTATTTTCTTCATAACGAGCAAGTCCTTCTAAATGTCGAATGAGGTCTTCAAGGGAACATTTATGGTTGTAGAGATAATCAATGGCATAGTTTCCAATTTGTCGCAAACGAGCAATGCATTGTAGTTTTTCAATGCTCATCAATCTTTTTTCAACTTCTGTATCTTGATAAATTTTTTCAAGCATTTCTGCATAGCGGAAATTTAGTGCTAGCTTTCTCCACGAAGCAATTTGCATTCGCTTAGGATGATTAGGATTATCTAATTCGTCGCTTTCGCAATTTTGAAGTTCAGTAGAAAGAGTTTTTTCTCTGAAAAAATCGGTGATGAGAACTTCGTTTAAAATGCGTCTATTCCAAGATGAAAAATCAGGCGCATTTATAGCATGGAATAAAGAAATCCATTCGGCACATTCTCGACTTCTAAACAAATTAGCTTCCTTATAACGAGTGTAAGGAATGCCAGCCAAACGCATCTGCTTTTCGATAATTTCCATTTCATTTCTAGATTTAGCGAGAATAGCAAAATCTTTGAATGTTACATTGCGAAGTTTGTTTTCATGTCCAGGTTTTCCAAAATCCTTATCGAAAATCTGGAGTCTAGTTTTTTCATTTTCAAAAGAACACCAATCAACAATTTGAGCAACAACCGAGGCCGCATAAGTTTCTGGCTCCATATTTTTTTCGCTTAACCAGAAACCTTTTGTTTGACTTCCATTGATTTCAGGTTCGGCCTTTTCTTTGTCTGGTGAGTTTGAAGGTGTAAATTCAATGAGTTTTGGTGAGTTTTCAGCAGATGTTTCTGAAATTTGAGTTCCGTCATTATTGGGTTTAAAAAAATCACCAGAAAATAATTCATTGGAAGCTTTTATAATTCCCACTGTTGATCGATAATTATGACAGAGAATGGTTTTCTTTCCTATTTCTTGAGTTGCTTTTGTATAAACATTTACATCAGTTCCCTGGAAACGATAAATAGATTGCTTGGGGTCACCAACTACAAAAATATGATTGCCGTTTTCTTCATTTTCTAAAAAGACGGTGCGGAAAATATCCCATTGTAGCTGGTTTGTGTCTTGAAATTCATCAATTATGGCGAATTTATATTGAGCGCGTAATCGTGATAATAATAAGGTCTTTGCAGTAACGGCTTGATGTACAGAAAGAATCATATCATTAAATGATTGTTGTTTTCTTTCCGCTTTTCTTTGTTGCCATGCATTGAATAAATCAGGGATGTTTTTTGTCAGAAAAATATTTAGAATAAATTCATCAATGTTGTTGAGTCTATCTTTTAAATCTTTAAAAAACAAAAAAGCATTATATACTTCATTTGAAGCGTTACTCTTCACAGAAGGTTCTCTATAGACACTACCATTAAATAAGCTACTTCCTTTTTTCCAAGAACGAATTTCATTAATAAAATCAGCAGTCTTTTTAGATTTAGTAAAAGCACTGCTTTCATTTTTTTCAAGTATATTGAGGGCACTTTTTACACATTCTTCTTGCTTAAGTTCTTCAAAATTATTAGCTGCTGCAAAATTTTTCAAGGTTTCAAAAGAAACTGAATTTTCTGCTATTTTGAATTCGGACATTTTAAATTCATCTAAGAAAATAATTTCATTTCCATCGCTCCCTTGGCCTTTGTACAAGTTAATCGATTTGATGAACAATTCTTTTATGGTTTTAATGGTAGAGCTGGTTTTGTTTCCATTTTTTAAAATGGAAATAAAATCTTCATCAGAACTCCATTTATCTCGAATCCATTCATCGATAAGTTCCTCAACGCAACTATCATCAATCTTGCTAGAATCAAAAGCTTTCCCTGCATCATAAGCATTTTCTTTTAGAGCTTTTTGACAAAATGAATGAATGGTAAAAATGGCAGCATTATCTACATCTTTATATGCTTTGTAAAATAAATCAAGTTGCTCGTTTGTTAATTCTTCTAGCTTCTCTTCTATTTTTCTTGTTTTTAGCACTTCATCTATTTTTTTTCGAATACGGTCTTTTAATTCTCCGGCTGCTTTTTCTGTATAGGTAACGATTAAGATTTTTTTTAGAGGCGTTCCCATCGCAATCATTTTTGCAACCATTAATTGAATGGTATAAGTTTTTCCTGTGCCCGCGGAAGCTTCAATGAAAAGGCTTTTGTTCGCTTTAAATTTTGTTATATCAAATTCATCGTTTGCCATAATATAACCTTATTTTATACCTTTTTTAGAATTAGATGATTTTTCTGATTTTGGAATTGGGATCATAATAAGATCTTTCATTTTCTTTTCAGCCATTTTCCATTCAGAGTCATCCGCAGAATTAAATGATTCTTTTGAAAAGCCTGCATCTTCGTATAAGTCAAAAAGAACCTTTTTATCAAAAAAATCCCATTCTTGTAATTTTTTGACTTCTTCAATATAAGAGAAAATATTCTTGACTTTATCGCTATCTAACAAAGTAGCGGGAACTAATTTGTTAAAAGGCGGGCTATTTTCATCGCCGTAGGCACTAGAATAAATTTCATTAAGCTTTTCCCTTGATTCAGACGGGGTCATTTCTACAGAGATTTTTACTTTTTCTTTAGAGTTGCAAGAAAATATTGAAATATCAATTTTTTGTTTTTCATTATTGAATGTTGAATCTTCTTTACTTGCTATAATAGCAAGTGCGCTAATATAAGGTGGCATGTATTTATCAAAAGAAGTCTCTTTATCAGAAGAGTGAATATCAATCAGATGAGTGATTTTTGAATTTTCGTGATGATTACACCAGCATAATTTCCCTGATAAAAACCAAAAGGAGCCATCTGGACGCGGAATTTGTAAATCTTGTATTTTTTGTTCAAAACTCCACTTCGTTTTAAGGCTTTCTAAAAGTCCATCTTCTTTTTTTAATTTTTCAAGAATAACTTCTTTTTTGGCGTTAATTTCTTTTAGTTGGTTTTTGCCAAATTCACCATCAGGTAATGTTCCATTTCGTTTTAGCTCATTTTCAAGTTCTTCAAGATAATTCTCATTGCCAGAAATTTCATCGACAAGCATTCTTTTCAGAATAATGCTTGCATCTAAATGATTGTAGCAAATGGGTTCAAATACTTCCTTTTCTACATTTTCTTCATCTCCTTTCATAAGAATTTCTTTTACATGAAACAGAAATGGATTTTTAAGATAATTTGCTAATGAATGAATGGCAATGCGTTCTGGGTATTTTGCAGAAACAACATGTTCCGTAGAATTATTTTCAAGAAAATTTTCATTATTCGTTTGAATTTCTTGATTTTCCTTATCATTTTGCTGGAGTAATTTTTCATACGCAATTTTATTTCTTAAGCTTTTTGCGCTCCATAAATCTGTAAAATCGCGTTTTTCATCTAAAGGAACAGATATTTCTTTCCACTTAAATTCATTTGTATTTTCTTCAATGAAATTCTTTAAATCATTGATTACAGAAGAAGGAAATAATTCAGCATCTTTTTTGGCGTCTAAATTAACATAACTTAAATGGAAACTTTCACTTGTGTTTATTAATTGGCAAAGAAAGGCATAGCGGTTTTTCGTAATAGGAGATTCGTCGCCAGGCCATGGGTAACAAGATTTTCTCAAATCTAACGTTTGATGTTGTTTAGAACCTGGAAATGAAACAGCTCCTGCTCCAATGAAGAATAAATGTTTCGCTGGAATAATGCGGTTAGGAGCAAATTTCATAAAGGTAATGCCATTAATAAACAAGTTTCCGCAACTATATTCAGTTCCTTGTGCTGCTTGCAATAAGGTTTGTTCTGCTATTTTTAACGAAATATTTTCCGCTTTCGCATCAAATTGAGTGTGAAGACTATTAATTCCCTCGGCGATGTTTTTATACACAATCGTTTCGCTTTTGAGATTTTCTGAACTTTGGGGTATTGCAATCCATTTATCAAGATGTTCACTTAAAAGTTCTAGTTGAGTAATATCTTTTTTTCCGAATTCAATCCATTTTTCAAGATCTTCAACACATTCTATAAATTTACAAAGAGAATCTTTATCTGAAGTGGCTATATCAGAAAAAGGTCGAATAATATTTTCTTCAATTTTGGAATCATTTAAACTCATTTGAGCGAGCAATAATCTGTGAATTATATAACTCCAATCATTTTTTCCATTTTCCCCAGGGCGGTTCCGGAAAGTATTTGTTTCAACAATCCAATTTTGCCAAGTATCTACTTCTTCTTTTTTTATTTGGCGAACTGCTTGCACAATAGGGTTTCGAACGAGGGCAAAAAAATCTGGCCGAGTGATGCTTTTTTGTTTTAGAATGGAAAATAAGTTTTGTAATGTATTTTCTGTAAGAGAATTATTGGCTGGAGAATCAATAATTGTAAAAGGAATATGAAATTTATTCTTGTCTGTCTTTTGGTCAAAAACCATTTTTATCGCTGTGCGGTATTCATCTAAACAAGGAGAAACTACTAAAATATCTTCTATTCTTGCGCCGTTTTTTAAAAGCTTGCAGATATTAGAATAAAGGTGTTCTATTTCTCTGATTTTAGTCGGTGCGCCCGCAACATTCAAAGAATCGTCTTCTAAACAATCTTTTAAAGTATTACCTAAATTTTTTCTGTGAGAAATGGAATATTGAACTTTATGCAAAAGAGAATTTGATGAAGTATTTTTGAAATTATTTTCGTTTGGAGTGATAAACTCAAAATCATAATCAGTAGATTGACACCAAAGTTTTATGTTATCACGCCCAGCTCGCCCCCAGTTTGCCAAAAGAGTATTTTCTTCGGAGTGTTTTTCTTGAATGTCTTCAAGGTCTGTAATTAATTCTCCATCATTATCTTTAATTTGTTCGTTTTCTGAAATTTTTAATCTTGATTTAATATCTTCATTTTTTGATTCCCATTTCCCATTTTTTACGATCCAGTTAATCGTTTTTTTTGTTTCTTTTGCATCTTCCCAAAATTCCATACAAGGGTTTTGAATGTAAGCATACACATCATAATTTTTTGCATATTCTTGCAAAATAACGCGGTAGAATTGCCCCATTCCAGCGAGTCCAAAAATAAATACAGGAAGTGGATTGCCGTCGCTACTTTTACTTAATTTATCGAGGTAAAATTTTTTCCCATTTTCTGTGGAAGTTAAACTATTGAATAAATAAGGAATCGTTAAAAATTCTTTATTCTCTTTTGTGCGTTTGGCTTCGTTTTCAAATACAGAACTTAGCAAGGATTTTTCGTTTTGATTACGATGGAATATAGCGGCATAAAGTTTTTGTTGCCATTCTTCTCGAATTTTAATATCACTATTTTTTTCTGAAAAAAATGTCCGCATTGCTCCGTCTTTCCAGCAATCCAAAATTCCCTGCTTATTTTCTATAAAACCGCTTGGCCGACTAGTTTCATATTCTAAGAACAAAGAAGCCATTTTGCTAGCAAAATCAAAAAGGCGATTGTCGTCTAATTTCCCATTTTCATTCGTAAGATAGCGTGTGACTTCTGGAGCAAGTTTTTCAAAATTTTTCCCATTTTCGTCTTCAGAAGTTAAATAGGCTAGAATCACATTTCTAACCATATCGGCCGTCAGTTTTTTTTGAGAATCATTATTTCCCACTAAAATATCAAATAAAAAGCAATCTATAGTACTTTTATTTAAATTCGCAAGAGCGCCTTTTTTCTGAATCCAACGCAAACGAAACCATTGTTCTAATTTTGGATCGGGAAAAATTACAATTGGGGCTTCAAAAGGTGTTTTCCAAACCTCACAAATTTTTTCTATCATTTTATTTGCGAGAGTCTCAAAATCTAGGGCGAATTTTAAGTATAGCATAATAGTATTATATATAATTTGAAAAGAAAGAGATTATAAAAGCATATTTTTATTTCCTAGGAATAATATAATATGTAAGAGTGTCAAACATTGTCACATCACGTTGTTTTGGGAATAGAGTAATTAGAAAAAGTGTTTTTTATTGATTATTTGCCTTTGAAAACATTAAAATTGAACTTATATTAAATCAAAAACGGAGTTTGTATGAATCCAGTCATTGAAAACATTCTTTCAAGAAGAAGTATTCGGTCTTTTACAGAAGAACCTCTTAAAGAAAGCGATTTAGAACTTATTGTTGAAGCGGCTCGTCACGCCCCTAGTGGAATGAATCGTCAAACTTGGCAATTTACAGTTTTAACAAATCAAGAAATTATAAAAGAACTAGCAAATGCTATTGCAGAAGTTCTAGACCGTGAAGGGTATTGTTTTTATAAACCGCAGGCTTTGATTATTCCTTCAAATAAGCAAGATAGCGCTTGGGGCAGAGACGATAATGCTTGTGCTTTGCAGAACATTTTCCTTTCGGCTCATTCTCTAGGAATAGGGTCTGTTTGGATTAATCAATTATGTGGAATTTGTGATAATGAAAAAATTCGGCCGATTCTTTCAAAAATCGGGATTCCAGAAGATCACATTGTTTATGGTTTAGCTGCACTTGGGTATCCAAAAGCTGAAGGAAAAATTCACGAACGCCAAGGCGTTGTGAAATTTATTCGGTAGAATAAAAAAGAAAAAGAGAAGAGTTTTATTCTTCTCTTTTTTTTGAAAACACCAAAAGCCGCCCTTCGGGCGGCTTTTAGAAAAGATAGTATCTAAAGAACTATTTACCGAGATCGCGAGCTACAGCCTGAATTCCACGCTTAGAAATTTCGCGGATTCCGGCAGCACTAACGCGAAGAGTAACCCAACGGTCTTCTTCAGGAATGTAAAAACGCTTCTTCTGAAGGTTCGGCAACTGCTTCATCAACTTCTTGCGGTTAGAGTGAGAAACCATGTTTCCCACAAGACCGGCTTTACCGGTAACTTCACAAATGCGGCTCATAAAAAACTCCGTTTTCTTATAGACGAACCCAATGTTAGTTAAATCCTTGTCAATTGTCAAGTTATGAAAACAAGGGTTTACTTTAAATTGGCGAAAAGGTTCAAAATTCGCCCAAAAAACGCGAAAATTTTATCATTTTATTTATCTTCTTGTAATTCTTTGGGCAAAGGGAAATGCAGATTTTCAACTAAAGTAACGGAATTTTCGACTAAAATATCCGGGAATTTAGCACAAATTGCTTGCTGAACACCTTGTACAAGAATATCTGGAGCACTAGCACCGCTAGAAAGCCCAACAGTTTCCACATTTTTAAACCAATCAAAATTCAAATCTTCTACAGAGGAAATTAGGTAGCTTGGAATTCCGCATTTTTTTCCTAATTCAGAAAGTCTTGTAGAATTAGAAGAATTACTAGAACCAACAATTAGCAATAAATCTACTTTGGAACATAATTCTCGAACAGCAGCTTGGCGGTTTCCTGTAGCGTAACATAAATCTCCAGCTGAAGGTCCAATAATATTTGGGAATCGTTCTCGTAAAGCGGCAATAGTATCCTTTGCTTCATCAACAGAAAGGGTTGTTTGGGTTATATAAGCAAGAGGTTTTTCCACCGATAATTTTAAGGCAAAAACATCTTCTCTATTCCGGACAATATCAATAGAACCTGGGGGGAGCTGGCCTAGCGTTCCCTCCACTTCAGCGTGTCCAATGTGGCCAATCATAATAATGTGTCGCCCGGCTTCAAAATGTTTTTTGGCGCTAGAATGAACTTTTTTTACTAGCGGGCATGTAGCATCTAAAGTTTTTAAATTTCTACGTTCTGCTTCTTTGTAAATAGAAGCTGCGACGCCATGGGCTGAAAAAATTACAATAGAACCTTCTGGCACTTCAGAAAGCTCTTCTACAAAGGTAACGCCCCTTTGCTTTAAACCATCAACAACAAATTGGTTATGTACAATTTCATGACGAACGTAAATAGGTGTTCCAAATTTTTCAATAGCTCTTTCCACAATGTGAACGGCTCTATCTACTCCAGCACAGAAACCACGAGGGTTAGCTAAAATCAGTTTTTTCATTTTTTACTATCCAATTAGAAAGTTGTTGTCGCAGTTTCAAGTAGCCTTGTTCTACTGCATAAATTTCTTTCTCTAAAAATTTAATTATCTCTTCAGAACTTGCAAAATAATTTGGCAAGGAACAAGGGCGTAAGGGAAGTTTTTGCAAAATACCAGCTTGAAAATATCGCGAAACCATCTCTTCTTGTCCGTAAGAAAACGGTCCGATATAGGTAGGAATTCCAAATAACAAGGGCTCGTAAAAATCGTGAACGCCTGGCCGAGCTTTAAAGGAACCACCAATAACAGCTGCTTTTGATAAAGGAAGAAATTTTTCAAATTGCCCAAATGAATCAATAAGGCAAACGCCGTTAGAAGAAAAATTTGGAAAACGAGATTCTTTTATTTTAATTTTTGCAAAAAACTTTGAAAACTTTTCTGCTTCTTCAAGGCGCCGAGGCGCTACAATGAACGCCTTGTTTGAGGCATAAAGATTTAAAAAGAGATTTTTTAAAAAAGCTAATTCCGAATAATGAATAGAAAGAAATGCAACTTCATATTTTTTTTCATGAATAGATTTTTTTGTTTTTTTTGAAAGAAGTTTCCAGTTTCCGCTAACGGTAGAATTTAACAAAGGGCATTTTTCAGAAAAACGTTTTTGATCTAGCTCTGTTTGGAAATCAGCTGCAGCAAAAGCTTTTGGGGAAAGAATTTGTTTTGGTAAATAGGCTCCTCGTTTGAATCGTCCAGAAACTAGAATAAGTTTCGAACCATTTGTTCTTGATTTTTCAGCAGAAAGATAGGCCGGCCATAATTCGTTTTCACAAAGAATCAAGCAAAGAGGATTCACTTGTTTGTAAAATCTTTTAATAATTACATTCAGTGGAAGAGGTGCAATTTTAGTTTGTATGGAATGCTTTGAAAAATCACTTCTTATTTTTTTGTTTATAAAATCAACGACTTCTGTTTTTTGAGATGTTAATAAAATTGGAGGGCAGTTCTTGAAATCTTCAAGAATTCGTTTGGCTAATGCAAGTAAAACTTTGCATTCTCCAAGGCTTGCTCCATGCAACCAAAGGACTTGTGCTTTTTCCCATGGTCCAAACAAGCGTTCTTGAATATTCCACCGCATTAAAAAAAGATCCTTCGAATAAAAATTAAAGCAAGGTATAAAATCAAAAGGAACCAAGTCCAGAAATCTTCAGAAAAAGCTTCAAAAATTCCTCGTTCGAAATTTAAGTTTCGAATACCCTTTAGAGATGGAAACATAAATGGCGTTTGCTTTGCCCAATTTTCCCAAACGCTTCCGAATTTTTGGTGCAAAAATAAATCTTCATTATGAGCTAAAAAAAAGAGAAATAACCAAAGAAAAGCTGCAATTGGAAAAGTAATTGTTTGCCACCCTAAATGTAAAAGCAAAAATCCAGAAGCTATAAAACCATTTGATAAATAGAGCGGGTGGCGAATTTTTTTGTACATTCCTTCTTGAACTAATTTTGGAGCTTCTATTGTAGAAGAACGAGAATGTATGCCCATATTTCTTCTTGCAGCAATTCGCAGACAAATACCGCAAATTAAAAGAATAAATGCAGAAACTGAAATCGTGCTTTGATTTGGCGGGAGTAGCAAAAGAGAAATAGCAAAAATTCCTAAAATAATTCCGCGCCCTCTATAGATTTTTTCTGAAAATTTCAAGTGGAAACCTCCACTTCATTTTTCTTAAGCGTCAAGTGCATAAACATTTCACTTAAGTTTTTCGGCAATTCATTGTGTCCAGATAAAATAACAATTTTTTTCTCTTCTTTAGCGGCTTTTAAAAAGGCGGGTAAAAGCGATTCTCTTTTTTTAACAGAAATATAGGCAAAGATTTCATCGAGCAGAAGCAATTTAGAATCAGAAATAAGAGCTAAAAATAAGGCAAGTCTTGCTTTCTCTCCACCAGAATGTTCCTTTTTTTTGAGTAGCGGTTCGATTTCTGCTAACTTGAAAAATTCTTGAATAGATTTTCCTTTTAGGTTTAAATTTTCTTTTCGAAATTTAGGCTCAAAAAATTCCATTGAAGGCATATACAAGTTTTGCGAAAAGAAAAAAACGCCGTCTTTCGCTTCTATCGGAAGCGATAAATTTCCATTTTTTATTTCTTCAAGATTCGTTATCAATCGAAGTAAGCTTGATTTCCCAATTCCATTTTCTCCGTGTAAAAAAATGGGACGTTCTGCTTTTAAAAGTAAATCAAAAGAAAAATTTTCAAAAACGGAAACTTCTCCATAAGCAAAAGAAACATTTTCTAATCTCAGTGAATTGTTGTAATTAGAATACGGCTTTCTTTTCGGATAATTTTCAAGTTCTTTTAATAAATGATAAGCAATACTTGCTGAACGTAATTGCGGGAATGCTTTTGCACATTCTTTAACTGGTTTATAACAAAGAAACACCGCCGAAGCGTATAAAACAAGATGCTCTCCATTCATTTGCCCCGCGTGAATTAAGTAAGCGCATGCAGAAAGGACAAGTAACATAGCGACTACTGAAATACTTTCAACGCCAAGAGAGAGTAAATTTTTTTTGATAGCTAAATTTTTTCCAATAACAAAGTATCTTCGAATCTTTTGAAAAATTCGAGTGCCCACAATGTTTCTTTCTGATTGGTCGCTCCAATGTCGGTAAACATCTTTAGCTTTTTCAAATTCAGAACGAAGAACGCCAACTTCTAATAAAGTTTCTTTTTCTTCAACCCCCAATTGTCTTATTTTTTTTTGCCCTATAATCACAAAAGGTAAAATGCAGCCAAATAAAAATAAAGTTAGCGGAGTTGATATCCAAAATAATAATGGGAAAAATACTACTAATTGAACAATTGCTTGCAAGGTTTGGTAAAAACTTTCGCCGCATTTCGGTAAAATTTCTGTAGCTTCAAAAGCGCTTCTCAGTTTAGCGTCAGCTATTGGGTCGTGAAAAAAATCAGGATGCAAAGAACGGATTGATTTCAAAAACCAGCCTTGAAGACTAGCTCCTTTTTGTCGAAAGAAATGTTCAGACACCTCGCAGCGGATTTTTAGAAACAAAAAACGCAAAAAAACAACGAGAATCATGCAAAAAAACCATTCAAGTATGCTCCAGTCAGTGTTTTTATCGAGCAACTGAATAAACGATCGGATACCCAAAAGCATTAATGCGTCGGTAAGAGTGGCTGGGATTGTCACCGGCAGAAGTCTCAAAACAATCGCAAAAGCGTTTTTTTTCATCCATTTTTCGAGCATTTCGGTATAAAAATAAAATTTTTGCAGCCGTTCCCCTTTACAAAAATAAAACTTTACCTATATTTGGTCTCACCTAGATGCCCCTATCGTCTAGTGGCCCAGGACTCGGGATTTTCATTCCCGCAACAGGGGTTCGAAACCCCTTGGGGGTATTTAAAAATGAGACCATTCTTTGGTCTCATTTTTGTTTTATAAAGGGAAAAGCCTTTCCCTAGTTCGCACGTTGTTGCTCACTACCCTTTCTATATTGTAAATTTGAATACAATTATGTTATTTAAATGTTTTGTAGTCAGAGATTATTAAAGATGTTTTTTACGAGATTTTCTTTTTTATTCTTTATGAGTGTATTTCTTTTGCATGCATTCACTTTTGCAAATGATTTTCAAACCCTTAGCGAAAAATCAAGCAAAAACATACAACTAACAGAAATAGATAGTGCTGAAATTTACCAGAACTTAATTGCAGAAGAAAATTTAGATGCTAATTATACCCAAAATGTGGTAGGTATTGTTTTTGGAAGTGTATTTACTGGAACAGGAACATTTTTACTTTCTTTTGGTGTATATGGCTTTTTTTATAAATATTCCAAGCCTGAATCATTTAGTGATATCGGAGGGTCTGCATTAAGTCTTATTTCTACATTTTTTTCTATTCCAATGCTTTCTATAGGAATACCTCTTCTTGTTCATAATATCAATAAATATTCAAGCCGTAAAAATCATGCCGAAAAACGCAATGAATACATAAGAGCTTACAAACGTTATAAAAAACAAAAAGAAGAAACATCATTACAAATTATGCTTTTACCTTCTATAAATTTTGCACATAACGCTGCAGGTTTAAGTGCTGTTGTTGCTTTTTGAATAATAGGGCTACTTTTATGCGTTATATTTTTTTGATTTTTTTCGGAATACACTTGTTTAGTTCTGTTGCATTAGCAAGCGATTTAAATTCGTTTAATACACAAATAGCAAAAGACATACAACTAACAGAAATAGATAGTACTGAAATTTACCAGAACTTAATTACAGAGGAAAACTTAGATGCTAATTATACTCCAAATGTGGTAGGTATTGTTTTTGGAAGTGTATTTACTGGAACCGGAACATTTTTTCTTTCTTTTGGCATATACGGTTTTTTTTATAAATATTCTAAGCCTGAATCATTTAGTGATATCGGAGGGTCTGCATTAAGTCTTATTTCTACATTTTGTTCCATTCCAATGTTTTCTATAGGAATACCTCTTCTTGTTCATAATATCAATAAATATTCAAATCGTAAAAATCATTCTATTAAACGAGATGAATACATAAGAGCTTATAAACGTTATGAAAGCAAAAAAAAGAAAGAATCTGTTCAATGGGTGATTTTTCCGTCAGTTGATTTCGCTAACTCTAATGCAAGTTTAAACGCTATTGTTGTTTTCTAAACTTTTTCTTGTGAATTGATTTTATAAAAATTCAGAGGGCTTAATTTTTGGAGCCCCTTTTGGCTCAACCACTGCAACAGAAAAGTTTTTTAAATCAAAGGCTTCAGAAAGAATTTTTAGAATTTTTGCATTATCTAATTTTTTAAGAGAATCTTTTACCGAATCAATTGCTTGACATTCTCCGAAATGTAAACGGTGTTCTGCTAATCGCAAAAGTCTTTTTTCAGTATTGTCAGAACCAATTTCTAATGACCCCAAAATGTTTCGTTTGGTGCGTTTAAGTTCGCCTTCTAAAAAGCCTTTTTCCATAAAATTCAAAAACTCATTTTTCACTAATTGAATGGATTTCAATAATTTTGCTGGGTCGGTAGCTAGAGAAACGCTAAATCCATAGGAGTCGGAAAACACATCCGTTGTAGAATATACCGTATAAGCAAGTCCATGTTCCTCTCGAATTTTTTGAAAAAGTCTAGAAGACATTCCAGCTCCAAAGGCAACATTAAAAAGAGAAAGTGCAAAACGAAAATCTTTAGACAAATTTGTTTTTTGAAAACTCGTGCCCCAAACTAAGCTAGATTGTTGTAGATCGGGTTTAGAAGAAATTTTGAACGAGGGGGTTATACCATAATTTTCGGGAAGTTTGGAAATTTTTGTTTTTTTGTTTTTAAATACCTTTTTACACTCTTCGACAAGGGAATCGTGGTCTATTTTTCCGGCAGCGCAAACATAAATTGGAATTTCTGAAATGACTTGCTCTTTGTATTTTAGCATTGATTCTCTAGTTAAGCGTCGCACTGATTGCACAGTTCCTGCGATAGGAGAAGAAAGTCCACATGGAGCAAAATGTGTGGCATAAAACAAATCAGCAGCACATTCCTCCGCAATATCTTCATAGCTTCTAATTTCTTCAATAATGACTTTTCGTTCTTTACTAATATCGCCTTTATCAAACAAAGGATTCATAAGCATATCAGCCATTACTTCAAGGGCAAGAAAGGCATCTTTTGGAACCACTTGGGCATAAAATCCTGTTTCCTGTCGCGTGGTGTAAGCCTCTAATTGCCCACCTCTATCTTCTAAAGTACTTGCTATTTCAAAAGCATTTCGATTTTTCGTTCCTTTAAATACAAGGTGTTCATAAAAATGGCTCAAACCATTTTCTTCAAGCGATTCATGTCGAGAACCTCGCGGAATCCAAATTCCAATAGCGGTAGAGTGTGCATTTGACATTCTATCAGTTAATATGGTGATGCCATTTTTTAGCTTGGTTTCCAGAATTTGTTGCTGCATGAATTCCTACATTCAAAAAACGAAAATTATGGTTTCATAAGGCAGAGGTTGCGTTTTGCAAACCACTTTGCCAAAGATAGTTATTTGATTTTCAGAAGAAGTGAAAGCTTTCAGATATTTAAAAATATGGAGGCTTATACAGGCGCTTATTTCTTGTTTTTTTGCGAATAAAGAATTTATTTTGATTGATATTTTTTTTAAGCACGAATTTTCTTTTTGAAAAAGCCAAGCATTAAGGGTGAAAATGTCTTTGAAAATGTGGAATTTGAAAGAAACCCCTTGAAAAAATCTCATAAATAATCTAAAATTATGACTCCGAATGGGAAGGTGGCCGAGCTGGCCGAAGGCGCTCCCCTGCTAAGGGAGTATAGGACATAATCCTATCGCGGGTTCGAATCCCGCCCTTCCCGCTCAAAAGCCCCGGCTTCGCCGGGGCTTTTTTGTTACAGAAATCATTAAAAATCCGCAAGGTGCCGAAAATGGATTTTGAAAAATTAGCTTTGAAACAACCTCTTTTAAGAGCCATTCGCGAGGTTGGGTATTCAAAACCCACTCCAATTCAAGAAAAAGCAATTCCTGTTTTGCTGCAAAAAAAAGATTTATGTGGAATAGCTCAAACTGGCACAGGAAAAACGGCAGCATTTGCCTTACCAATTTTAGAATTACTTTTAATTTCTGGAGTCATTCGAGCATCGAAATGTTGTCGCACATTAGTTCTTTTACCAACGCGAGAATTAGCAATTCAAGTGGCAGATTGTTTTGAAAAATATGCCAAATTTACAGCCATAAAAACAGCTTGCATTTTTGGCGGCGTCTCTGATATACCGCAAAAAAGAGCCTTATTACATGGAGTTGACGTTTTAGTGGCAACGCCTGGGAGATTATTAGATTTAATAGCACAAAAATCAATATCACTCAAGCAAATAGAATTTTTCGTATTAGATGAAGCAGATAGAATGTTAGATATGGGTTTTATCCATGACATTCGAAAAATTTTATCTATGTTGCCAGCGCATCGTCAAAATTTATTTTTCTCGGCCACTATGCCAAGTGACATCGTTGATTTAGCCAAAAGCATTTTACGCAAAGACTATGAAACAATAGAAGTTGTTCCAACTTTTACGCCTGTTGAATGTATTACGCAAAAAGTATTTCATGTTGGAAAAAAGCAAAAAAGTTTACTCTTAAAAGAATTGCTTTTTATTCATCCAGAAATGAATAAAGTTCTTGTTTTTAGCCGAACAAAACATGGGGCCAATCGAATTTCTGAAACATTATCTAAAGCAGGTATCGCTTCTGCTGCAATTCATGGGAATAAAAGCCAAACCAAACGTCAGGAAGCACTTGGAAATTTCAAAACAGAACAAATTCGGGTGCTTGTAGCAACTGATATTGCGGCGCGTGGTATAGATGTTGATAATGTAAGTCATGTTTTTAATTACGATCTACCTGAACTTCCTGAAACTTATATGCACCGAATTGGCAGAACAGGCCGAGCAGGAAAAGAAGGAGAGGCTATTTCTTTTTGCTCTCCAGAAGAACGATTTGAGTTAAAAGCGATTGAAAAAGCTTTAAAAATGAAACTTCCCGAAGGCGATTCATCTATTTTGGAAAAGATTTTAGCGGCTCTGCCTAAAGAATCAAAACCAGAAAATTATCAACAAAGAAAATCTAAAAAAAAGAAATTCAAATCCCCAAAAGCACAAGAAAAACCCAAAAAAGAAAATACGGAAAATTCTCCTAAGCTAGAGGTTTCTGCGCCAGAAATGGGAAAATCGCGTAAAAAAAGACGAAATCGACCGGGAAGCAGAGCGCGTCGTCGTCTCCGCGGTGAAATAGAATGATATTTTTAATTAACATATATTCACAAGATGTTCACGAATAGATGACTTCTTTTCTTCATGAAAAGCATTTTTTGGGCGGTCTAAACGCCTGTGTAAACTCTCTAACCCCTTGATAAATCAAGACTTTTTACTAATTTTGGGACTCAAGTCAAAAGTTTTTAAAAGGTTAATAACATGAAAAGAACATTTCAACCACACAATCGCAAGCGTGCAAACAAGCATGGTTTCCGTCAGCGCATGCAAGATCGTTGGGGCCGTGCCGTTCTCAGCCGTCGTCGTGCTAAGGGTCGTAAGCGTCTTACAGTTAGCGATACTATCTATAAGAAGTAAGGTAAGCTCATAGCTGCTTTACGTTCCTATAGGTTAAGTTCGCAAGCTCAATTTCGGCAAATAACCACAAAAGGAAAATTTATTCGGGCATCTGTTTTGTCGATGCGTTGGATAGAAAGTCCTGATGGTATTTGCCGTTTTTGCTTTATAGCGAAAAAAAAGAACGGAAATGCTGTTTATCGCAACCGTTGCAGGCGTGTTTTGCGTCCGTTTTTTTTTCAATGGGCTTCATTATCGGAAAAACCTATTTGGGCGATGATTTCTGTCAATGTGAAATCTTCAGAAATGAATTCGGAAGTTCTTCGTTCTTCAGGGGAACGTCTGTTAGAAAAATTAGAGGGAAGACTCCATGACTCTCTCTAAGATTATTTCAGCAATTCATTCTTTTTTGCGGCAAGCTCTTCTTTTTCCCATTCGGTTATATCGGCTGATTCATCCGTATTTTTTTTCTGGGGTTTGCCGGTTCACGCCAACATGTTCGGCGTATGCCATTGAAGCGATTGAAACTCATGGAATTTTTAAAGGCGTAGCTCTTGGTTTTTATCGAATACTACGCTGTAACCCATTTTGTAAAGGCGGTTACGATCCCGTTCCGCCACGTAAGGAATCCTTATGAATAAGAATAACATTATTGGGATGATTCTCATCTTCATTATTATGATTTGGTGGATGTTCTCTATGCCAAGTCCAAAGCCAGCAACAGAAAACGTTCCTGCGGCTCAAACAGAAAAAGTAGAGTCCGTCGGAAAAATTGAAATTCTTGAAAAGTCTGAAACTGAAAAGGAAATTTATTTAGGCAAGGCGCCTTCATTAGAACCAGTTCCTGTAGCTGATTCTTCTTTGGATTCTGCAGTAGCTCCTTTTGTTGTGGTGCCGTATGAACTTCAAGTCGAAACGGATCGCTTTATTGTTACGCTTTCTAACCAAGGCGCTAAAATTAAAAGTATTGTAGTTAAGTCTTTGGCAGATAGTACTGGAAAATTTCCTGAATTGATTCAAGATAGTGCCGCTGGCGCTCTTTCTCTTACTTTTGATGGGGTGAATTTAGACAAGGCTTTGTTTACTTTTAAAGACTCTCTTACTAATAAAATTATAGTAGAAGATTCTTTAACAGTTGCTTTTACTTTTGCTGACCCTTCTGGAAAAAAGATTCATCGTTTGTATTCTTTTACTAAGGATGGTTCCGCTATTGGTCAAAAAAATATTGTAGATGGATTTAAAGCTTCTTCTTATAAGTTAGCCTTGAATGGTGGAATGCGAGAAACAGAGGCGTTCCCAGAAGGAAAAACTTTTGGAGCGAATTATTTCTTTAGCGAAGTGATTTTTAATAACACTTATGGTGTTGAACGTGAAATGATTACAGAAAAAGAAACGTTCAATGAAGAAAGTGGAAAAATTCTTTGGGCTGGCCTTCGTCGTAAGTACATTGCAATGACAGTGCAATTCGCTTCTCCAACAGAAGCGGTTGTTGTTGCAGAACCATTGAAAGAAAAAGTAAGTGCAGCTGACCCGGGAACGTTTAAGCTCTCTATTTCTGATGATATGCGTTCAGATACTTTAGCTTATGATTTTATGGTGCTTCCTCTTGAATGGGCCGCTGTTAAGGAATACGGTGTTGGTTACGAAAAAATCATTGTGAGTGGTTGGCAATGGTGTGGAGCAGACACGTGGTTTGTTGCCATTTGTGGGTTCTTACTTTGGTTGTTAAAATCGTTCTATTCCATTATTCCAAACTATGGTATTGCGATTATTTTGCTAACAATTCTTGTTCGTTTACTCACAACGCCACTTACTTTGAAGCAACTTCGTTCTTCTAAGGAAATGGCTAAGCTAAAGCCTGAATTAGATGAAATAAATGTTAAATTCCGCGCAGATCCGCAACGTCGTCAGGCAGCAATAATGGAACTTTATGCTAAGCATAAGATTAATCCGCTTGCATCTTGTACAGGAGGCTGTTTCCCATTGTTGCTCCAAATGCCGATTTTCTTTGGCTTGTTTATTATTCTTGGTCGAGCAATAGAACTTCGCGGTCAACCTTTTGTGGCTTGGATTTCAGATTTATCTCAATCCGATGTTATTTTCAGTGGTATTTCTATTCCATTTATTATGCCACAAGGAATTGCAATTTTGCCATTAATTATGGTGGTTACTACTTATTTCCAAACAAAACAGTCAATGAGCGCCATGACAGATCCAGCTCAACAAAAAATGATGACTTGGATGATGCCTGCGATGATGTTCCTCTTTAGTGCTGTAATGCCTTCAGGGCTTGTACTTTACTGGATTATTTCTAATATCTGGGGAATTGTGCAATATCGTTTGGTAAATCCACAGCAAGTAGCTGCTGCGAAAGCAAAAAAGGCTCAAAAGAAAAAAGTGATTGACGCTGAAATTATTTCTAATAAAAAGAAAAAGTAATCATTAGTCAAATGAAGAAAATCCCGAAAGTTATTCAACTTTCGGGATTTTTTTATGTTTCTTTAGATACAAATTAAAACATTCCTAATAAACGATTAAATAAAATTCTTTTTTTGCCTGGTGGTTGTAAAACAGACTCTACAAGAGCTCGTGCAACAGAATCTGCTGAAACAGGGCGCCAAAAAGCTGGAGGCGGAACTTTAGTGAACATTTTAGCTGCAAGATCTTCCAAAAATCTTTTTTCTTTTCTTTTACCAAGCAGTAGTGAGGGGCGAGCAATTGTTAAAGAAGGGAACTGGAGAAATTCAAGCCCATCTTCTAACATTCCTTTTGTTTTATTATATGGAATCCAGGATTTTGAATTGGCTCCTTGAGCAGAAACAACAAGAAAATGGTTCACTCCACATTCTTTTGCAATAGCGGCAATCGTAAGTGGAATGTGTAAATCTACAATAGCGCGTTCTTTGGCATTACCGGCTTTTTTTCTAGTAGAACCAAGACAACATATTACAGCATCTGTTTGAAAGCAATCTTTTGAATCTTTTAAGTTGTTGAAGTCAACAGGAATAATTTTTGCTTTAGGGAGTTTTTCTGTATTTTCAGGGTTTCTAACAGGGCAAACAATTTCAGAAATTTCTTTTCGAGCGGAAAGCTCTTTAAGGCAAGCGGCCCCAACGAGTCCAGAAGAACCAAATAATGTGCATTTTAACATAAATCCAAAATATCCTTATTTTTTGAAATAATAGTAAAGAGAAAAACCTTTTTAGGAAATAAAATATCCAGAACAAATGAAGAAAAGAAAATTTTGAGCATTTTTCTTGATTAGAATTGTAATTTTTTTGTCATTTTACAAGCAAGAATAAATTAACGTATGTTTTTTGTATATATTTGAAAATCTAGGATTGTGATATTAGTCATTTAATTTTGCAAGAAAGGAGGATGCTATGCGTCATGTCGATAGTTTATTCCCCACAAAGATTCTCTTTGGCATATTCCTCTTTTGCCTTGCTTCATTAGCATATTCTTTGAATTGTTCTGGTACCATTTATTTCAAAGCTCCTTCTCATTGGGAAGAAGTTTATGGCGTTGTTGGTTCTAGAGAAACAAGGCTTGAATTAAATGATGAAGGTTGGTATCAAATTTCGGCAGCTTCTTTAAATGGAAGTGGTTCTGCTGGTAGGCGTGCCACCACCTTTCTTCTTTCTAATGGTGATAATGAATGGGTAGATGCGTCAGATTTTGTTACAACTTCTAAAACGACAACTAATTTAATTTCATGCGATGATTTTAATGGCACTAGAAATCTCTACATTTATGAAGGTTCCTCTGGGAAAACAGAACTTGCTAATGAAAAGAAGTCATTCACGCTACATGTTTTAGCTCCGGAATTATCTGGCTGGATGACTGGAGTTCCAATGCTTAGCTTAGATGCAGGAAAAACAGGCATTCGTTTTGGAGCTAATCGAAATCTTTGTGGCTGGTTTGATATCAAGTTGAATACAGTGAGTGATAGCGTTCTTATTTATCGCAGCAATAATTCAGAAGATCAAATTGGCCTAAATGGTTTACAAGAAAGTGAATCCGATGCTACTTTAATTCCGTTGGCCACTCTTTTTGATTCGTTAGAAACGAATGAACTTTACTTTATTCCTGACGCCGGAAAACGTCCAAATAAGGAATCAAACGGCTGGTATGATTTTGACCCAGGAGTGAGTGGCGTTTGTGAATATAAAATCGCTGCTTATATTTACGATTCTGACCAAGATGTAAATCCATTATTTTCTTCTTCCGATGATGGCACATTAAATGAACCACGCTTTGCTTTAGCTTCTGCTTGCCGTGGAATTCATCATGGAATCATTATGGATACTTTAGACAAAAACAATAAACCCATTTTGAATGTTGGGTCTAAAAATGCTGAAAAATGTTTTGACAACGATACCACATTATTCAATAAACTCTTTAACTATCGCAAGGGAATTAACGAAGTCACTTGTTATGAAATGACTTTTACCCGCGATACGGCGGGCCTTTGGGCATTCAATTCAGATGAAGAAGAATTTGATGGCTATGTAGGGGGATTTTATCCTGTAGAAAATAAATCCGATATTCAGTTGTTAGAAATTGAAGGTGAATTACAGGAAAAGTGCGAAACTTGCAGAACTCTTCGTCGTGCTGATGGACCGGTTCCAAATAGAGGTCCTGCAAATGCTTATGTAGAGCAAGGTTATACCGATTATGATAAACTTTGCAACGGTCCAGAAATTGGTGGTTGGCAAGGGGGTATTGATTGCGAAGGTCATAACATGGGCGGCGATCTTGGAAAATGGGGAGAACGCGCTTGGAGCAATGTAAAACGAAATGAGCAGTATTGTTTTGAATCGCATGCTACTTTTGTTTACGATTCTACACAAGAATTTTCTTTCCGTGGAGATGATGATATTTGGGTGTTTATTGCAGGGCGTTTAGCAGTTGATAATGGCGGCGCTCATTGGTCTTCTCCAGGTTATGTTGTACTCAAGGATTTTGTAGATAAAAATGGTGATTCTTTAGTGCATGGAAAAACATATCCGATTGATATTTTCTTTTGTGACCGAATGACTACAATGACAAACGTTTTAATTCGAACGAATATGTATATCATGCAACAAAGTAGTGTTGAATTTACTGCAGGCGATGTAGATGAAGAAACTGATTTTGTAGATTATCAGATTTGTTTTGAAAAAGTATCAGGCTCTTCTAGCAATTCTTGCGGAACTTCTTTAGTAACTTCTTCTGACACAATTCGTTATTGTGGTTCTGAAATTAAAAAGTATGGTCATTTAGATATTTTATACACAATAACAACAAGAAGTGGTGCTCCGATTGATACTTTAGATAGTGCAAAAGTATGGTATGGAGGAATTGATTTATCAGATACAAATTATTATCACCCAAGCATCAACGACCGCATTATTACAGGCCTTCCGCCAGGCGCTTATCGCCTTTGGATTGATGTAGAAGGCAAGAAAACTTATATGAATTTCCGTGTGACTGGTAATGTAAATGTGGATATTGTAAATAAAGATGTTTCTATCGATGATTCTTTTGGTTCATATACCAAAAAATCTAAATGGAATTTTGAAAAACAGGCGATGGCTGGCACACGAATACCTGTTTATATCTCGAAAATAAATGGAGAAAAATTAGACTTAGCTTCTGCTGTGGGGCAATCATATCGCATTTTCTATGATTCAGAGTTTAGTGGTGCTATTTATACATCAAAAACAGGTGATGAAATGGTTAGCAGTAGAACTACCTTAACTATTGATTCAACAGGTGTAGATACGCTTTGGGTTACAGTTCCTTTAAATGCAATGAAAAAGAAATCGGAAAAAGTTTCATTACGAGTAAATTCCTTAATTGCAGAAATAGAATTTTTGGCTCCGCATCTTGTTTTTGCAAATAACATAAAAAGAGATTCTTCTGGAAACATAGTATCTTGGAAAATTATTGAAGGCGATCCTGATTCATTGAATGGAAATCCTTATGCTAACTGGATTGGCTCTGATATTTCTTTGAGTTTGCTTGCATTAAATTCTAAAGATTCTTCGCTATGTTCTTCTTGTTCTTTTGAACTTATGCTTTCAGAAAAATCTTCTGGATTAAGTATAGAAATGGAAAGTATCAAAAATGGGGAAGCGAAAATAATTCTAAACTCTTCTGAAATTTACGATGATTCAACAGCATCTTTTGTAATCGCCAGTTTAGAAAATCCCACTTTGATTCTTAATTCGTACGGAAATATGCGGTTCTTAAAACCTCCGGTTCCTTATCCGGTACTTGTAGAAATTTATGATGGGCGTGGTGTTCAATCCAAAAGTCAATTAGATATTCCATTCCCTTATCATGATGCTAGAAGAGAATATCAAGATGGAATTGCTGATTCTGTTCGCTTACATTTTGATCGGAATTTAAAATCAGATTCTTTGCCTAAACTAATTTGTTTAGAATGGAGCGAAGATGCAAACTTTATTTTCAATGCGAAAAAGCAATTATCTGCTTTTGGTTCTTTGCAAGAAAAGGATTCTTCTGTAACTTGTTCAGATACGATAGGAATCCAGCTGATTGAAAAAGCATGGAAAAATAGGAACTCAGATAGTACGCTATCCTTTGGAAATTTAAAACTTTCTAAAGAAATTAAAACGGCAGGAATGGGTGCTGCCAAGGCGTTTATGGCATTCAAACATTACGGAGAAAAAGTGGTTCAATCTTTTGATAAAAAAGCAGTAGAAAAAATCCCACCACTTCTTTTAAAAGCCAAGTATTATACAGATAAAGAAAGTCGTGAAAGAAATTATATAGAAATGATTTTTTCAGAACCGGTGCAATCAATAGATTCTAGTGAATTGGAACAAGCTTTTGCGTATTATATGCCTTCTGCTTCTGATTATGAATCATTAGAACGTTATGCTATTGTAGAATCAGAAAAAGAAACGCAGATAAAAACTGATTCAGCGTTTACGCTTTACCGCCACACTGATGGTCGAAAAGTTTATAAAACTCCGTTAGTAGGTGATTATGCAAGGTTTGCTCCAAATGTTTTAAGTGATACTTTAGGTAATAAACCAGGAGATTATGAATCAGTTATTCCTTCTCCTTGGGTGGCTATTACAGGTGATTTACAAATAAAGGTGAAAATAGATAAGCGCAGTTTTGCAGAAGTTTCCTCAGAATCAGAGCTCTTACAGCAAAAAATGGAAGACGCAGAAGTCGTTACCGTTGTTCGGTTTGATTTGAATGATAGTTTAGAGATGGTAGAAAATGTAGATTCTCTTTCTCATACTATTGGTCAATGGATTCAAGTAGATTTGCCTGAAGTATATGAACGTTATCGAAAAATAGATGAAACGCTAGGAATTGAAGATTTGAATGTTTTTTATTCAGTGTCTTATTTTTCAAACCAGGGAAATTTTGTGGCTTCTGTGAGTGAAAGAATCGCTTGTGATGATGAAAAAATTTTTGGAAAGGGTGAAACATGTATTTCAAATCCAGGAAATTTTTACATTGCTTGGAATGGAATTTCTAATAAAGGAAGATTGGTAGGTTCTGGTGTGTATATTTCTTCTTTTAGTTGGTATATCCAAATAGGAAATTATGCAAATCGTGCCACTCGAATGGATTCTTTCGGCCTTCGTCGAAAAAATTAAGGAGATGAAAATGAAACAATGGATTTTATTATTAGTCAGTGTTTTTTTGTTTGCTTGTTCTGAAGACAATTCTTCGTCAGGTGAAATTCAAGAAGAATCTTCTTCATCTGTTTCGGAATTTTCTCCGATTGTTTTTACAAAACTTTCGTCGAATAAATTACTTTCTGGAGAATCATTTAAAATCGGATTCTCTGGCACGATAAGTGTAGATACGGAATCGCAATTAGTAGAAGATGCAACGACTTCTAAAATAGACAGCATCTTTATTGAAGTGCGAGAAGTAAAAGATAAAAGTGTTTCGGAAGTACTTTTTTCTAAAGAGTTGGAAGGAGATTTCCCTTTAACAAGTGTTGCTTTAAATGGGGAAGAAATTCTTTATGATGATCTAGAACATTGCGGAAATTTTAGAGTTTATTTTTGGGCTTACGCAAGCGGCTCTCTTGAATCCGTGTATATTTCTGTAGATTCTTTAGAAATTGAAAAAGAAATGGAATATTGTCAGGAAGAAGTTGAACTTCCGGAAGAACCAGAATCCTCTTCTAGCGTATTTGAAGAATGTTCTGAAATGAAAATGAAAACCATAACTCTTTCAACGATTGCTTCTGAACAAAATCGCTTTGCTGATTTTGAACAAGGAATTACTTCTGCTGAGGCTGAAGGAATGCAAGTTTCTCTTTCTGTAGAAGAAGATATTCTCTTTTTAAATGTGGAAGAAAAAAGCTTTGAACTTGGTGAAGAATATGGGAATTTCCGCGCAGGAGTTGTTCCGGAACAAGTGTGTGAAGAATCACTAGACGTTTTTCCGGGAACGCTTGGGTCAGAACTTGAAATATTTCAAAATGCTTGGGTAATTCTCAAATCAGAAAAGAAAACATATTTACTACTTATCGGAAAAAGAACTGATGCCGAAGGTGGTTCTTCTGTAGAAATTACTTATTGGAAATAAATGAATGTTTTTAGTGCAAATTAAAGTTTGTGCACTATGAAGTAATAAAGTGAGGAATGTCGCGTTCTATTAAGTTTTTTTGAAAAAGACTTGGGCGATAATTTCTCATTTTTTTTTTAGATTTTTGTTTTGAGCTATCGCTTGAAAAATTTTGTCTTTTGTTTAATTCATTAGAATATTTAAGTCAAACATTTGTTGTTTCTCGGAAACGCTTCAGTAGTCGTCAACAACGCCGCATAGATTATTCTGGTTTTCAGGGAGAAGTTTATTTAAAAAATGTGCCGTTAGAAGTGATAGAATTTCTTTTATATGGAGAAATTCTTGCTGTGGGAAAAAATACTTCGTTTGGTGCTGGATGTTATCAGTTGAAAATTTTAAATAGATAAAAGTAATTTACTATTCCTGTCAAATATAATTTCAAACAAATTATTTAACTCTCATCAGAAAATTAAAACTGCCAGCTACGCTGGCAGTTTTATGATTTTACTTTTGTTGATTCTTAAGTAAATCACGAATTTCAGTGAGCAAAACCTGTTCTGGTGGAGGAGGTGGCGGTTCAGCAGGAGCTGGTGCTGGTTCTTCTTCTTTTTTGCGCATATTCTGCATAAATCCGAGGAATTTCTTCATTACGATAAATACTACGATAGCTACAATGAAGAAATCAAGAACTTGACCAAGGAACTTTCCGTAAGGAATTTCAGCACCTGTAGCCGTAATATAAGTAAGGGCTTTTAAGCCTTCACCAGCGGCGCTAGAACCTGTAACAGAAGCTACAAGAGCGTTTACACCAGGCATTACAATATCGTTTACAAAAGAAGTAACGATTTTACCAAATGCACCACCGATGATAACACCGATAGCCATATCAACAATATTGCCTTTAAAGGCAAAAGTTTTAAATTCATCTAATAAAGATGAAGCTTTGTTTTTTAGAGACATGATTTCTCCAGATGAAGGTTAAAAAATGGAACTATTTCAGTTCTTCAGCAACGAAAAGTAAATAATTCTTTAGAAAAACGATATTTTTGTTTTGAAATTTTTCCTCTAAGAGTTTGAAAACTATCTTTGACGCGTGATTTGGCTCACTTTGGCATTTTGTTCGGCATTCTTTTTAGGAATCTACGATATTTGTAAGAAAAAAGCGGTGCATCAAAACGCCGTATGGCCGGTTCTGTTAATTTGTAGTTTAACGAATGTATTTTTACTTTCTTTTTTAGGTGTCCCAGAAATTCATTCTATAAAAGACCATTTTATTTTATTTGTTAAAGCGGGAATAGTAACTACGAGCTGGGGCTTTACTTACAATGCAATTGCAAAATTACCTCTTTCGGTAACTTCCCCGATACGAGCTTCTGCCCCGATTTTCACCATTTTAATGGCTACTTTATTAATGGGAGAACGTCCGCATTCTTTGCAGTGGTTAGGAATTGCGTCATGCTTATTAGGGTATTTTCTTTTTAGTTCCGCAGGAAAAAAAGAAACAGGTTCCTATTGGAAAAATCCATTTGTCATTTTCATGTTTATTGGCACATTCTTAGCTTCGTGCAGTGGAATTTACGACAAATTTCTTTTACAAAATTTAGCGTATGATCCTTTAGTGTTGCAATTTTGGTTTAATGTTTACATGTCTATCGTCCAGGCGATTATACTCTTTTTTTATTGGCGCCCTCGTCGTAGTATACAACCTTTTCAGTTTCGGCCAACTATGTTGTTAATAGGTTTGTTGTTGTTGGTTGCCGACAGATTTTATTTTCTTTCTTTGCATGAACAAGGAGCGTTGGTTTCTGTAGTGACTATTGTTCGACGTTCAAATGTTCTCATTGCATTTACGGCTGGTCTATTTCTTTTTAAAGAGAAAAAAAGTAAAAGGAAATGGGGCGCCCTAGCTGCTATATTGCTAGGGCTTGCATGTATCGCTTTGGGTAATTTTTAAGGTCGATTATAATCTCTAAGGCGTAAAAGAATAGCCGCAATTTCTAAAAATCTAGGAAGAGCCATTTCTCGAACCATTCCCTGCGGAATATTTCTAAATCCGATTCGTTCAATTTTTTCAAGCTTTTTCAAGAGCATTTCTTTAGAAGGAATTTCTTCTGCGTTTTGCAACATATTGAGAAGTAAAATTCCTGCGCCTAAACTACAAGCATTATCAGGAAGTTGTGAAATTCCAGACAGTTCTGCTTGGAGAAATCCCATTTGCAAACGAGTTCCTTGTAATTTCACTTTAATTTGTCGCTCTACTGCAGAATGAGGCTTAAGTGCCGGGCGTAATTCTTCAGAATAAGTTTTGAAATTCCTAGAAGGCCTTTGCAAAAATTCTTGAACTTTTTCATTTTCTGTAGAAGAAAATTCAAGAGCGTTTGTTTGAGAAAAACTCTTTGCTTTTTCTGTAACATTTTCAACTTGATATTCGGTTAAAAGCAAAACAGTATCTGCGATTTCTAAATAATCGCCACATGCTCCAGCTACTAAAATAAAATTACAACCAGATTTTGAAAAATTTTGAATTTGGTCAATTAAGGGAACGAGAGGTTCTTTTTCGTTTCCAACTAAATGTCGAACTCGTGAATCGCGTATTAAAAAATTAACAGCGCTAGAGTCTTCATCGATTAAAAAAGTTCTAGCTCCAAATTCAAGCATTTCTAATAAATTAGCCGCTTCGCTTGTGGAACCAGAAGCATGTAGTGTAGAAAAATCTTTTGTTTCTTTTCCATGGGGTAAATCATGAACGAGTAAAGAAATATCCGAATGTCTAACACTTCTTCCTTCTTCTGTTCGAATTCGAACAGCGTCTTTTGACACGACAATCCATTCACGTCCGTCATGAGCTATGTGTGGGTAAACCGCTTTTTCTAATGCGTTTAGCAGCGTGGATTTCCCGTGGTATGCGCCACCAGTTATGACTGTAATTCCTTTTGGAATTCCCATGCCAATTATCTTTTTTCCAAAACAATTGAGTTCTATGTAAAGTTCTTTCGGAGAAACAAAAGGAATGGCATTCGGTAAAGGTTTTTCAGAAATTCCGCTTTCTCTTGGGAGAATGGCTCCATTTGGAATAAAAGCTATTAGGTGATGGCGTTCTAATTCGCATAGTAATTCTTCTCGAATTTCAAGATTTTCTATAGCAGATTTTGCTTCTTTTATTTTTTCTTGAGAAGCGTATAAGGCGCTTGTTAAAATATCGGGCAATGCAGATAAAAGAATTTCTTGAGCTTTTTCGCTGTCAATAAGGCGTTTTTCACCAGGTAAAGCGACCTGCAAAATAAGGGAAATGTTTCCGTTGTCACACCACAAAGAATTTCGGATTAGAATTTCCTGCCCAGGCATACTAAGTGTTAGTGGGGCATTTTTTTCTGGATAACGATTCTGAACGGCGGCTGCAAGTTCTCTGTGTAAATAATCTGAAAAAGCAATTTGCCGTGTGATATTTGAAATGTAATCGTGATTCCAACCTAAAGAATTTAATGGAGCATAAAGTAAAATCTTTGAAGGTGGAGCGTAAGGGTCGCCTTGAATATGTAAAAATTCTAAGGTAAAATCACCAAAATCCAATTTTTTATTGGCTAGTTGTCTATAGTTTCCGTAATTTTTGCCAGAAAATGATTTGATTCTTTGGTATAGTTCTTTCATAAATGACTCTAAATATCCAAATTTTAGGAAATACTTTAGAAAGTATTCCCATTTAACTGAGATTTAGTTCTTCTTTTGGAAAAAATCATAAAAAAAGTAGAATTTATTTGAAAGTATCAAAAAAAAAATAAAAAAAATGAACTTTGTGGCAGAAATCTTTATATCTTAAACGCAGTTGAAATTAAGGAGTTTTTATGAATAAGCAAATGCTTTTTTCTGTTCTTCTCGTTCTTTTTGCTTCTTTACTCTGTTTTGCCCAAGATCCACCACCACGTGGTCAAATGGGCAAGGTAACCATTATTACCGATCCTCCTGGAAGTGATGTTTATTTGGGGAACCAAGAATTAGGAAAAACTCCAATTGTGGAAAAAGATTTCCCGTCTGGTCGTCATACTTTGGTGATTATTGATCAGGGTTATGAACTTGTGAACGAACGTTTCAATGTATGGCCTAATAAAGTAAATGAATATGGTGGAAAAACAACCATTCCAAAAGGTCATTTGAAGATTACTACAAAACCAGCAAAGTGCATTATTTATGTTGATGGCGATCAAGCTGATATGACCGATGGTGCTGCTCTTACGGTTCGTAACCTTGACGCAGGCGATCACATGGTTCGCGCTGAATGCGGTCGTCGTTCTGCAGAAATGCTTGTAACTATCAAGGGCGAAGAAACTTCTGAAATTACTCTTGATGCTACTAAAAAATAAAATTCTTCATTTCTCCTCCTAGGGAAAGCCCGCCGGTTTACGGTGGGCTTTCTTTTCTGATTGATTTATGATTCATCGTAAATTTTTTCTTTTCACGCTGCTTTGCGGATTAGTTGTTGGTTCCGCCTTAGCTTCTTCAATAGAAACGCCAGAAAAGAAAATTTCATTAAGGTTTTCTACGCTATTTAATTTCATCAACTTTTCAGCAAAAGATTCTTATTTTAAAAATTGTAATTTAAACCAACCTATTGATATAGGAATAGGCGGTGGCTTCGGCGATTTTTTCTGGGATTTTACTTATGCCTTGCCTTTTTCAATCGACGACAAATCTTCTCCATCGGAGGTTTTTGAATTGAAAACCAATTTTTATCCTAGGGGCTTATGGTTTCATGGAATGGTTGGATTTTATAATCGATTTGTTTTTCCTAAAGAAGAAGAATATGTGGAAACAAAACTTCAAATATTTGAAGCGCGGATTTCTGGATTATACTTTTTAGAAAATGAACGTTTTTCATGGCGGGCTGCTTATGAACTAGATCGAATTCAAAAGGAAACGGCTGGTAGTTGGTTAGTGGGTGGGGAATTTCGATTATTAGGGTTACATTCAAAAGATTCAATGGCTCCTTATTATGCAAAACGCCGAATGATTCCAATGCTTGCTCCTAAAGGCGGTTATAGTCACACCTTTATTTTTTCTAATGACTGGTTCTTAAATTTGACATTACTTGGGGAAATGGGCTTTGGTATTGATTTATTATCAGATAAATTTGTACTCGCTCCAGAAGCTATTCCTAAGTTAGCCTTTGGTAAAAATGCAAAATCTTGGTCGTGGAATATGATTATTCAATGTGATTATACTTTGCTTCTCCATAATACAAAACATTGGGATTCAATTTACGACGCCTCTTTTGTTGTGCTTTTTGTTCGCCGCTTTTAAAAAAATGTGCTCTTCTGAAAATAAAAGAAGATTTCTGATTAGAATTTTTTTATTTTTAAGGTAGATTTTTAGTTTTTGAAGTTTAGGGCAGGTAATTATGGAATTGACTCCATTAGATATTCGAAATCAGACGTTTCATTCTAAACGTTTTGGGGGCTATGACCCAGAAGAAGTCAAAGCTTTTCTTGAAACAGCTGCTCAAGCTTTTGAACAAATGTCAAGAACTCGGACCGATTTGACAGAGCGTTTAAAAATTGCCGAAGAACGAGTAAATTATTATCGTCAAATTGAAAAAACAATTCAAGATGCCGTTGTAACCATGCAAAAAACTTCAGACGAAGCTAAACAGGCTGCTGACAAAGAAGCTTCTTTGATTGTGGCAGAAGCTCGTGCTAAAGCTCTTGGTGAAGTAGAAAATATTAAACAACAGGCAGAAGCTCTGCGAAAAGAAATTGAAGAATTGAAAAAACTTCGGACAAATTATTTGATTCGTTGTCGTGCGCTTGTTCGTTCTCAAGAAGAATTATTGCAAGCGATAGAAAAAGATTTCGAGACACCTTAATATGAGAATTCAGGTAAAGGCGCATGCTCGCAGCCGTCGTGAAGCGGTAAATCCTCAGCCAGACGGCTCCTTTAAAGTTGAAGTCAAAGCGCCTCCTAGCGATGGAGAAGCTAATGCTGCTATTTGTAAGTTGTTAGCTGAATATTTTCATAAGCCTAAAAGTGCTGTACGGGTAGTTCTTGGTGGAACGAATTCAAGAAAAGTAATTGAAGTCGATGATTGATTCCTTTTAAGCTTAATAAATCACTCCGAAAGTGAAGGCTAAGTTGATTGAAGACTTTAATTTGAAATAGTCAAGAGACATAAGTTTGTTAGAAACTATTTGAAAAATTCATATTAAAACTTTTATTTTTTAGAATTTTTGCTATTCTAATTTTTTTTACTTATTTTCTACAGTATGAAAGAAATGAATGAAATTGTGTTACCTTTTCCAGATGATTTTCACGCTCATGTACGTCAAGATCAAGCAATGATTGGCTATGTTCAAGATTTAGCATCTCAATTTGGGCGTGCTTTAATTATGCCTAATACTGTTCCTCCAATGGTAAGTGCAAAGCAAATTGCTGAATATAAGCAAGAAATACTAGCTGCTGCCAAAGAAGTCAATCCAGATTTTAAACCTTTAATGACTTTTAAGCTTAAATCAGGAATTACAGAAGCAGAACTTCTTGCGATGAAAGCCGAAGGAGTTGTGGCTGGAAAATATTATCCGGCGGGAGTTACAACGAACAGCGAAGATGGAGTTTCTGATTTTGAATCTGTTTTCCCTGTTATTGCATTAATGGAAAAAATGGGAATTGTCCTTTGCGTTCATGGAGAAGAACCGGGTGTTTTTTGCTTAGATAGGGAAGCTGTTTTTGCTGATAAAGTTGAATTTTTGGCTAATAAATTTCCAAAATTAAAAATTGTTTTTGAACACTTGTCTTCTGCAAAAGCAGTAGCACTTGTAAAACGCCTTTCTTCAAATGTGGCAGCTACAATTACTGTACATCATTTGTTAATGAGTTTAGATGGTGTAATTGGCGATGCTTTACGGCCACATCATTTTTGTAAACCACTTCCCAAACGCCCAGAAGATTTAGCTGCCTTGCGTGAAGCGGCGTTTTCAGGAGATCCAAAATTTTTCTTAGGAACGGATAGCGCTCCGCATTCTCGTGAAAAAAAGGAAACGTGTTGTGGGGCTGCTGGGGTTTATTCTGCAGCGGTAGCTCTTCCGGTTTTAGTTCGTGAATTTTTGGCTGCAGGAGCTATAGAAAAATTATCCGATTTTGTTGGTGGTTTTGGCGCTGATTTTTATGGATTGCCGCGTCCTGAAAAAACGATAAAATTAGTTCGAGAGCCTTGGGTTGTTCCGCAAGAAATACATGGCGTTGTTCCGTTAGCAGCGTCGGAAACATTAGAGTGGAAACTTGCATGAATGCAATAAAAGCAATTCTCTATTATTTCTCTATTGTGGTGGCTATTGTGTTTTTAGGGCTGCCGTATGCCTATTTTCACTGCTACCGAAAACGGGATTGGTCCGATTATACAAGAATATGTTGTTCTTTCTTTTCGTGGCTTTTCCCAAAATTCGGAATAGAATTAGAAGTGGAAGGCAAAGAAAATATTCCCGTAAAAGATGGCTTTGTGATAGTTTCAAATCATCAAAGTTTTTTAGATATCAATGTTATTTTTGCTGCGGTTTCTCACACAGCATTTGTTGCTAAATCAACTCTTTGGAAAGTCCCTTATTTTGGTTGGGTTTTAAATAGAACTGGTTCCATTCCGATTTACCGAAGCGATCCGAAAAAGAATGCTGGTTTAGGAAAAAAAATAGCAGAGCGCACGGCGAAAGGTTATAATTTTTGTGTTTTTCCGGAAGGTAAACGCGCTGGAGACGGAGTGATGTTTCGTTTCCAAAATGGAATTTTTCGAGTAGCGAAAAAGCATCCAGTCAAAATTTTACCAATCACTTTAATCGGAACTGGTAAGTGTTTGCCTAAAACAAAATTAGGTCTTTTCCCTGGAAAAGTAAAAGTGGTTATTCATCCAGTTTTAGAACCAGAGGATTATGCAATGAAAACTATGGAAGAATTGCGAGATAGCGTTCATGATATAGTTGAATCAGCGCTTCCTTATGCCTCTGGAGAATTGCTCGCTCAAATGAAAAATAGTTAGGGAGGTTTTTATGGCTCAGTTACCAACTAAATCACAAATCTTAACTCTTTTGCGTGATGAACCAATGACAGGAAGTCGTTTGCGAGGCGCTCTTGGACTTCCCAAAAAATTAAAGTTGTCTTTTAAGCAATTGCTAGCTGAAATGGTAGAAGACGGAACGCTTAATCGCACTTGTCATAAGGAGTATCGTTTAAGTGAAACTGAACCTACTACTTTTGTTGTGAAAAATAAAGAAAATCGTCGCCCAGCAGCAAGAAGTCGTAGGCAAGAAGTCAAAGAGGAAAAACGCAATCAAAGTATGCGCGGAATTCTTCACCAAATTGACGAAGAACGTTTTGTAGTTAAAGATATAGAAACAGGTCGTGAATATCCTATGGCTCATAGGAAAACTCCCCCTGGAAAAGATGGCGATAAAATTTCTTTTGTTCTTTATCCGCATCCTAAATTAAAGCATAGTTTTCTTGCAAAATTAGATTCAAGAGCAATGCTTTCCGAAATGTCCTGGGAAGAAGTAAAAAAATCTTTCATAAAAGATTCAAATTTGCCCGGAGGATTTTCAAAAGAAATTACAGACTTTGTAGAGAAACAACATGCGCCAACGGCAAAAGATTTAAAGGGTCGAGTAGATTATCGCTCTTTGCCAATTCTTTGCATTGACCCTGTTGGAGCAGAAGATCATGATGATGCGGTTTCCGTAGAAATTCTTTCAGATGGTTATCGTTTAGGCGTGCATATCGCCGATGTAAGTCATTATGTTCCAGAAGGTTCTGCTCTAGATTCAGAAGCTCTTTCTCGAAGTTATACGCAGTATTTGCCATGGACTGCTATTCCGATGCTTCCAGAAAAACTCTCTGGCGATTTATGCTCTTTACATGAAGGGGTTGATCGTTTAGCATTTACTTGTATGATGCGCTTGAATAAAAAAGGAGAAGTTCAAAGTTATGAATTTCAAAAAAGTGTTGTGCATGTGAAGGCGGCAATTAGTTATGGCAAAGCGATGGAACTTTTAGCTGAAAAAGATGCTGATATTCTTTCACTGGCAACAGTAGCAAGACTTTTACGAGCGAATCGAGAAAAAAATGGTATTCTTGAACTTTCTGGTAAAGAGTATGGTTGTGAATTTGATGAAAATGGCGAGCCAGTTCGTTTAGTGCCTCGTGAAAATGTGGAATCTAATTCTTGGATTGAAGAATGTATGTTAATCGCCAATAATTGTTGTGCAAGGGAATTAACGCGTCGAAAATTACAGGGCATTTTCCGCATTCACGAAGCGCCTGACACAAAGGATATTATGGAACTTTACTATTTGTTGCCAGATTTGTTTAAAGATGCGCCTATTCATATTCGAGAATTAGGAAAACCTCGTCGCGGTGATTCAAATTTAAATCCAGATGTATTTGCTTTATATAAACATTTAGTGAAACGCGCTGGTACAGATGATTCTTTGATGATGCGGATTTTGCGTAGTATGCAAAAAGCTCATTATGATAGTAATAGTTTTGGCCACTTTGCTTTGAATTGGCAAGATTATTCTCACTTTACTTCTCCAATTCGTCGTTATGCGGATTTGTGGTGTCATCGAGAACTTTCTCGGTCAGGCAAAGATATTCACGCTGAACGTTTAAATAGTGTCATAGAAGTTTGCGATTTAATTTCTGGAAATGAAATTAAAAATCAAAAAATTGAACGCCTGTCTTTGAAAGTTTGTTCTGCTTGGATTTTACAAAAATACATTGGAGAAACTTTTGAAGCTACGGTTAGTGGCATTGAACAATGGGGAATTTTTGTTTCAATTCAAGAACCGATGGCAGAAGGGTTGGTTCGTTTCCGAGATATTGCGGGGGACGATTTCTATATTTTCAATCCAGATCAAGGAATTGTTTTTGGAAAACGTAGCGGTAAAACATTCCGCCGAGGCGATAAGGTTTTTGTTCGATTACTGCGAGTAAATCCATTGCGTGGTGAAGCTGATTTTTCTATTGAAAGAAAATTATCTTCAGACAAAAAGGAAAAAGTGGAAAGCAGAGAATCCAAAAGAAATCTTAGACGTTGCGCTTCTAGAAGTTCACGCCGGAAACGTTAATGCGTCCTGTTATTTTATATTCTTCATTTCAAAATGGCGAGTATTTGCCCGCATATATTCGTTATGTGCTTTTACAGCTCGCTCCTCTTGGAGAAGTAAAATTTTTGACAAATTTCCGCCGCCTAGCGGCGGCGGAAATAGAATTCCTAGAGAAAAATAACATAGAGTTATTTCTCACAGAAAATAAAGGTTTTGATTTCGGAATGTGGAAACGATATTTAGAATTCAATCCTTTAGAAAGTTCTACAAGATTATTATTGTTAAATGATTCCATTGTTTATTATCAAAAAAATTTAGGTGATTTTATACATAAAGCAGAATTGTCAGAAGCGAAAGCTGTTGCCCTTTTAGAAAATGCTTCTCCAAAACCTCATTTGCAATCTTTTTTTCTCTATTTAAAAGATTCTGCAATTTCTGTTTTCAAAAGCCATCTTCAAGAAACTCCATTAAAAGAAAATTTTGAAGATACCATTCAGTTTTTTGAAATACCTTTTTCTGAAAAATTGAAAAAAGTGGGTATCCAAACATTTGCATTATTTCAAACAGAAACCGATCCCATTTTTTCGTATCGAGAATTAATAATGCAGAAGTGTGGTTTTGTAAAAAAACGTCTTTTAGAACATCGTTTCTCCTTTGAAGCTCAGAAACACTTTTGGTTACATGGAAAATCTAAAGCGTTGTATCAAAATTATTCTCAGCTCATTTGTACTTATGGAGAAAAAGATGTTGATTTCAAGCGAAGTTATTTTCCAGGTTATTCTAAATCAACAGGAATTCGTTTTTTAGAATATATAAAGGGAATTGCTTATCGCATTCTGGCGTTTTTTTATTTTCGTTTTTTGAAAAAATATCGGGATAGATTTATTCGTAAAGCAATTTGAAATCTTTTACGATTAATTTTGCACCCTTAACGCCTTTAAAATAATCACCTTTTCGACTAGAGGCAAAAACTACATTGATATGTGTAATTGGTTCGTCTGCATTTCCCTGCACAACTCCATCAGGAAATGGGTCTGCATTAGCGTGTTGCTTACCATAAATGAATTTTACTTTTAGTGTTCGAAGTCCATTTTTATCTGGTTCAGAAATAGAAATTACGCCTTCTTTATTTTTTTCATAATCGGTTTTCCCACTATACCATGCTGCTGCTACATAACGGCGTTTTCCATCTTGATGATTTTCAAGAGTGGACATTAAAGTACAAGAATCACCTTTTCCTTCATATTTGAATTTTACTTGAAAACCAGTCGGTCTTCCAGTAAATGGAACACCCCACCGAATCAGAGCTTTCCCGTCTTTATCTGTAAACCCTAATAATTGCTTAAGGCTCATATCGCGAACAATTCGACCAGTAAAAAGATTGCCGCTAGCTATAATACCAAGAATACTTCTTGTCGTTAATTCTGCGGCGTAAGACCCATCAGCTAATTGAGTCCTATAAGTGGGCCATGATTTACTGCCCGATGTTGAATAAGCTGGGTTTCCATTATCCCAAATACGTTGTTTTTCTGACCCAACCATAGCGTCACAAGTTACATGCCCAAAGGTGGCAAAGCCTTTCACTTTTTCTGTATGCCAAGTTTGAAAATCGCTTCCCGGAAGCTGATACCCACCTTTTATTTTCCATTCCTCCTCACCAATTTTAAATGAACTCCAATTTCTAAGGTCTAGTGTGCTTGGCAGCGTATGAGAAATGTTTTCTTCTACTTTAAAAATATCTACGGGTGCTTTGTCCAAAGGGTAAACGCCTGATTTACCATAATAGTTTACGGGAATGAAAATAGTTTTCTTTTGCTCATTTATAATAGCTTTTCCATTTTGTCCGCGAACATGAATTTGAAAATTAGCGGCAAAAGTAGTTGGTAAACTCAAAAAGAATAAAAGAAAGAAAATTATTCGATTCATACTATTCTCAAAAATTATGCTCTTGGTTTTAAGTTCTTGTAAACCTCTTCCATTTTTTTGACAGAGGCCGAAACACGGTATTCATTGCCCTGAGCCGCATATTTTTTGCTCATTTGATTTTTTTCATCTGGATGCTCTATCCAATAATCAATTTTTTCTGCAAGGGAATTTGCATTACCTGGCTCAAATAAAGAACGTTCGTCTAAAGCGAAATGTACAGTTGCACTTTTTTTAGAATTAGCGATTATAGGAACTAGCCCGCAACTAAATGCTTCCATACAAGCAATGGCTTCAATTTCTGCGTCAGAAGCGTGAACATAAATGTCGGTGGTTTGAATGATTTTAAGAAGTTCTTCTGTAGAATAAAAACCAAAGATAGGTTCGCGAGGAAGCGTTTTTCCCATTTGCTTGTATTTTTCTAAAAGTGGACCTTGACCTGCAAAAACAAGCTGAATTTTTTCTGCATATTTGGATTTTTTTGCTGCTTCAATAATTAAATCCTGGCGTTTTTCAGGTGATAATCTTCCAATCATCAAAATACGTATAAAGTCATGCGCTACAGGTTCTTGAGGAACAAAAACATCATCAACACCATTGCTAATTACGTGAAGTCTTGCTTTATATCCGTTTTTTCTTAATTCTTCTGCAATGAATTCTGTGGGGCAGTGAATGTCATCAAAGGATTTATAAAAGTAATGGTAGAGAAATTTGTAAAAGAATCGTGCAGCTAAATCAACTTTTCCTAGTCCAATGTTATAAGTGATGTTTTCTGGTTGAACATGAAATGCTGCAAGGCACGGAATATTCATTTTCTTTGCCATTTTTTCCACAGCTCTCGCTAATGGGAATGGTAAATAAAAATGAACAACATCGGCTCCAGTTAAAAATTCTTGAATTGTATTTTCTTCAATTTTAGAAAAAGTAATTCCTTGTTTATCAGCAAACCAAGAAACGATAGGAATATGCCAAACAGGTAATAGGTATTTGTCTTTGCCAGGCGTTCCAGAGGTTAATAAACGAACTGTATGTCCATTGGCCCGAAGATTTTCTACAAAACGACGAGCAGAAGCCGTGGTGCCGTTATTGAGGGCGTCGTATTGGTCTATAACTAAAGCGATAATCATAACGAAACGAAGATATTTATCTAAAGGGAAAAATAAAAGGTTATTTTCTCTTTTTTATTATAAAGTGTAATTTTTTAAGTATGAATAACACAAGTTTTCTTTATTTGGGATTGTTTTAGTTAGAAGATAAGAAAAAGTGGTTCAGAGAACCACTTTTTGAATTTACAGATTTTTTAGAATTTCCTGAGTAGTCTGAGAAGAAAAAGGCATGCTCAGCACAAAACGTCGAACTTCTTGAGGGTTAATTCGAGCGTATTCGCTTAAGGCTTTGCTAATACTGCTTTTAATATAGGATTCTTCATCTTTGGCACAATGTGCACAGAAATTCTTAAGCATGTCCCAATCAGTATATTCCCTGAATTGTAATTGGAATAATATAGCGCTTCTTCTGATCCAAATATTTGGGTCGCGAATCCACACATTTATTTGGGAACGGAGAGCTGGAAGCCTACTAACTAACCGACCGAGAATACAAGATGCAAGAACATCAACGGTATCACGGTGAGATTTTGTCTTGATAAGTTTTTTCAACAGAGAAAGATGTTGACCGCCAAGTAAATCGCGATGCCTAAACAGGTAATCGCAAGCGGCGTATTGTAATTCTCTGTATGGAATACTCCACATATCATTGACTCTTTTGAAAAGCTCATCTCCATCTTTTGGTGGATTTCTGTCAAAAATGGGGTAAGTGACTTCTCGTCGAGATACAACTTTTATCCCTAAAAAGTCAAATTGCTCCCGAACACTTTTTGACATGTTTCGAGCTTCTTCTTCGTTGGCGATAGCCCTAAGGGCATGGAGGATTTCTTGTGTAAATTTCAGCATTGGTGTAAAGATAAACCACATTTAATTGTTTTTCTAGGTCTTGACAAAAAGATTTTTCATTTTTTTTTCAATTTTTTTTATCTTTTTCGTGATTTTTATAGATATTTCACAAAAAGATGACAGAAAAAGACTTTTTAGCCAATTTACCAATCATTGAGGTGCCTACAGAATTAAGAGGACTTTCTGATGATGAAATCCTCGTTTTGTCGGAATCTAAAGAAAAAAAACACCCGAACCGGGCTTATAGATTATCTAAAAAAGACCGAATTTTACGCCGTCAAGAGGAATCTAGACGCCGTTTGTTAGATATTGATGACCAAATTCAGAAGGAAAAGGCTGGAGTGACGAGTTCAAGAAGTTATATGGCGAATAAGCCTATGCCTAGAATTCGAGATTTTGAATCTGATTTATCAAAAGAAAAAAACGAGTTTTCAGAAAAAAAATCGCATTATGCTTCACTTGCCGATTTGTTCAAAAGCGATGTTCGTATAGAAAGAGAAATTGAAAAAAAGCCAGAGGTTGTAGTTCGTTCTTCAATTTCTTCGTCTCCAAAGCCTTCGTCTGGTCGAGTTTTGCAAGCGAAATTTACCTTTCCTGGTGCAAAGAAAATAGAGACTACGATTGTAGATGCAAAAACCTTAGAAGAAAAACGTGCTGCGGAGCGAGAGAAAAAAATCCGTAAAACAGCTACTTCTTTGTTGAAGCCGGTTACGCCTGAAGGGACTCTTGTGAAGCGCCCACGAGGTCGTCCTAAAAAAATACGATCAGAAGAAAATTTATAACCATTAACATTGTTTTTTTAAAGGCTAGGAAATTCTAGTCTTTTTTTTGGCTTTTTCAATATTTTTATTTAATTTCAAGTGGTATGCAAAACCAAGCCCTTCGATTAAGTGAGATCACTATTGTAAACCTGCGTTCTATTCGGCGAGAAACGTTCCCATTGAGTTCGTTTACTCCTTTGATTGGATATAATAATGCAGGCAAAACAAATATTCTCATGGGAATCCATTGGCTTTTAGCAAAAATTTCTTTAGATATTTCTTATTTCGATGATCCGTCGTTGCCTGTAGAAGTTATTGGTACTTTTACTGGGTTATCAGAAGAAATTATATCGCGACTGAATGAAGAACGTGCAAATATGCTTCATCGTTTTGTGCGAAATGGTTCATTTAAAATTCGAAAGGTGCAACGTGTGCCTGGGGAAAGTCCTGAGTCAATGCGTTTTTTTGTTCAAGAAGCCGGGACTCTTGGCGATAGAGGTTGGCACCCAATGCCTTTAGTTTTTCAGGAAGCTTTTGAACGCCTGTTTCCAGAACCTATTCGAATTCTTGATTTTAATAGTTCTAAAACGAATGCTCACTTGTTGCATGAAATTTTTAAACCTTTAGAGCATCGTTTAGCAGCTGATTTTGCAGAACTTCAGCAAAAGTTTAGAGAAACTCTTTCGTATGACGGAGATAATCGAGCCAAAGAATTGCAGAATTTTGACAGAGATGTTAATTCCATGCTTCTTCCTCTTTTTCCGAATGTTCGTTTGAAGCTAGAAATTCCTCCTCCATCTTTAGATATTTTTTTGAAATCTGCTGGGTTAATGGTAATAGACGAGGAAGATGGATTTAGTCGAAACATTTCGGAAACAGGCGCTGGTTCGCAACGAGCTATACAAATGGCTTTGGTTCGGTATTTAGCTGAACTAAAAAAGAAAACGCGTTCAAAGTATTTTAGTAATCGTCTTTTGTTAATTGATTCGCCAGAATTATTTTTGCACCCACAAGCGGTGGAATTAGTTCGAGTGGCTTTAAAGAAATTGTCTCAAGAAGGTTATCAAGTAGTATTCGCAACTCATTCTGCGCAAATGGTAACAAGTGAAGATGTTAGCACTTCCCTGTTAATTCGAAAAAGTCGAGAACGCGGAACGTTTATGCGTAAACGTATGGAAGACGCTGTTCGTCAAGTGGTTCGAGATGCTCCTAGTCAGTTGCAAACATTATTCTCTTTGAGTAATAGCAATGAACTTCTTTTTGCCGATTATGTTCTTTTGACTGAAGGGAAAACGGAATGGCGAGTTTTGCCTACATTGTTTGAAAAAATAACAGGAAAATCTTTTGCTTTAATCAAGTGTGCGTTAGTGCGTCAAGGTGGTGTAAGCAATACTAAAAAGAGTATGCGTGTTCTTTCTTCTATGGATATTCCTGTTCGGGCGATAGTAGATTTAGATTATGCATTTACTTCAGCTGTTCATGACGGTTTTTTAGACAAAAACGATCCAGATTTAGAAATATGCAAAAGAATATTTATGAAGTTGTCTAGAAGTGGTCGAATGAGACTCGTAAATGGAATTCCTGTAAACAAACGTTCTCGCATGAGTGCTGCACAAGGTTTTGCGATGATGGCTGCAATTCCAGAAGCTGAACAGCCGCTGCGCTCTATTCATTTGAAATTACGCCGTCGAGGAATTTGGGTGTGGCGATTTGGAGCCATAGAAGAACATCTAGGTCTTGAAGGAAAAAATGAAAAAGTGTGGAGCTCTTTTATTGAAAAAATCAAAACGAAGGAACCAAAAATGTTTATTCCGCATTATGAAGATTTAGAAACCCTTTGTCAATGGATTTTAGAAGGGGTGAATGAGTAAAACGAAAGGGTGATTGAGCATAGAATATGGTTATCAAGAATAGATGGGGACTGTGCGGCTTTCGTCACTTTGAGAGAGAACTCTCCATAGAAAAAATAGCGAAATAAAAAAATGTAAGTCACAGCGAACATAGTGCGATTATCTCACATAAGCACTATAAAAAATAATTTTAGAAATTAGTATAAATTAAGTAAAAGTTTATTTGTCTATAAACGTAATTTTTTTTGTCAAGTTTAGTCATAATCGTAGGCATAGCTAAAAAGTTTATCGTAAAGGTATTGGTAAACAAATGGTGGTTACTCAAGCAAGTTATTGATACTGGTTAGATAAAGCAAAACAGAGGGAAAAAATTTGTAAAGATGTTGAAATGCCTATTATGAGGCTAAACTAGGTGTTTATGAATGATTATTAAGGTGATTTCTTTAGAATCTCGGTTTTAAAATGTTGATAAACTGTTTTTAAGGTGGTAAAAAGTGGTAAAAAATCAAAAAAAGCAAAAAAAAACAAAAAAGTTTAAAAAAAGCCTTGACATGTTGAAAGGAATTTCTATAATTGGGCTCACTTCAACGGCGAATCGATAGAAGAGTTGTTGAGGGTCACGGTCCGAGCGGCCGTCGGGTTTATTGAAGTGATCG
>JAGAKE010000024.1 GCA_017625775.1 Fibrobacteraceae bacterium | reverse complement strand
TTGGAAACTTCAACTACAAAAGATAAAGTTTACAAAAAGTACAAGGAATTATATTCTGAAATAAACGATGAACTAAAGAAGATTCTCAAAATTACCAAAACAGAAAAAGAATTAGCTGTAAATCTATCTGGTGAAACTGAAATCGAAAACTTTATTTCAGCTTATTTAAATAAATATCAGAATACTACCTATGGTTCTATTTCAAAACTGGAAATACATCTAGAAGATCCTTGTCTATTAGAAAAGTTTGAAGAATTGCTTCTTACTACAAGATATTTCTTAATTTCAAAATTGGACGATGGTAAAAATCCATGGGAAATTAAAAATTTCAGAAGCTTAGATATGAAGCAAAAGGATATTGATACTGTTGTATTTTTTACTATTTTTTATCGTTACTATTTTAATCAAAATAATACAAGATATATTCCACAAGCACAGATTTGCAGGTTGTTAAATCTTTTTGCCCATACGCAAGACCCTCTAAAAAGGATAAATACACATTTTGCAAAATACTGTAAGGAAGATAATATTGAAAGTTTGTTTTCAGCTAGTTTTTGGGAAGAGTTTTACCCTATTTTGTTGAAATGAAAAACAATTTAATTTTTAAACAATTAGTTTAATGATAAAATAATAATATTGCAGTAAGATACAAATTATCGGGGGAACACCGGAGAAATCCGCCCGGCCTGCGTTAGCAGGTACGCCCATCTGTAATTTAGTTTGTTCCATAATTTTTTTCTATTTACCTATTGACGAACTAGGTAAATAACATTATCTTTTACCTATAACTTTAGTAGGTAATAACTATGTTTTCAGTTTTTTATTTTGAATTTCTAGTTCGCCACAATTTTCGTTATGGGCGGATGTGCTAAAAAATCTCTTCTCAAAAATTGATTAAGTTCGTAAATCGAGTTTTTTATCACACTATTCTCAATTATTTTATAGGAGATTTTTTATGTCTAAATATAAATTTGAAACATTACAACTTCATGTTGGTCAAGAAACACCAGATTCTGCTACAGATTCTAGAGCGGTTCCAATTTACGCTACAACTTCTTATGTTTTTCATGATTCTGCTCATGCGGCTGCAAGATTTGGTTTGCAAGATGCGGGTAACATTTATGGTCGTTTAACGAATACAACTCAAGATGTTTTTGAAAAACGAATTGCTGCTTTGGAAGGTGGTGTTGCGGCATTGGCATTGGCTTCTGGAGCTGCGGCTATCACTTATGCAATTGAAGCGTTGGCACAAAACAATGGGCACATTGTGGCTCAAAAAACAATTTACGGCGGAACTTACAATCTTTTTGCTCACACTTTGCCAAATTTTGGAATTACCACAACTTTTGTTGATATTCACAATCTTTCGGAAGTAGAAAAATCAATCAAAGAAAACACTCGGGCAATCTACATTGAAACTTTGGGAAATCCAAACAGCGACATCCCAGATATTGATGCTTTGGCTCAACTTGCTCACAAACACAATCTTCCTTTGGTGGTCGATAACACTTTTGGAACACCTTATTTAATTCGGCCAATTGAACACGGAGCAGACATTGTAATTCATTCTGCAACAAAATTCATTGGAGGACACGGAACAACTCTTGGTGGAATTATTGTAGATTCTGGTAATTTTGATTGGAGTTCTTCAAAGAATTATCCTGGAATTTCAGAGCTTAATCCAAGTTATCACGGAGTTTCATTTGTTCAGGCTGCAGGAAAAGCCGCATTTGTAACTTACATTCGGGCAATTCTTTTGCGAGACACAGGGGCTACAATTTCGCCTTTTGCGGCATTTTTACTTTTGCAAGGAACAGAAACTCTTTCTTTAAGACTTGAACGCCACGCTGAAAACACAAAAAAAGTTTTGGAATATTTAATAAATCATCCTTTGGTAGAAAAAGTTAATCATCCAGCTTTGGCTTCTCATCCAGACAATGAACTTTACAAAAAATATTTTCCAAATGGTGGCGGTTCAATCTTTACTTTTGAAATAAAAGGGGGCCAAAAAGAAGCTCACACTTTTATTGATAACTTAAAGATTTTTTCTTTGCTTGCAAATGTGGCTGATGTAAAAAGTCTTGTAATTCATCCTGCAACAACAACTCACAGTCAATTGAACAAAGAAGAACTTTTGGACCAAGGAATCAAAGAAAATACAATCAGACTTTCCATTGGAACAGAGCATATTGATGATATTATTAATGATTTAGAAAATGGATTTGATGCAGTAAAAGCAATTCAATAGTTTTAGTTTTAAAATACGAGGTGAAATTATGTCTAAAATTTACAAAGGAATTGATCAATTGATTGGAAAAACTCCATTGGTTGAACTTACAAATATTGAAGAAAAATTTGGATTAAAAGCAAAAATTGTTGCAAAATTGGAATATTTTAATCCGGCAGGTTCTGTAAAAGATAGAATTGCAAAAGCAATGATTGATGATGCAGAAAAATCTGGAAAACTCAAAAAAGATTCTGTAATTATTGAACCAACTTCTGGAAACACTGGAATTGGACTTGCTTCGGTGGCTGCCAGCAGAGGTTACAAAATCATAATCGTTATGCCAGAAACAATGTCTGTGGAACGTCGTCAATTGATGAAAGCATATGGTGCAGAACTTGTTTTAACAGAAGGTGCAAAAGGAATGAAAGGTGCCATTGCAAAAGCCCAGGAATTGGCACAAGAAATTCCAAACAGTTTTATTCCAGGGCAATTCGTGAATCCTGCAAATCCACAAACTCACAGAGAAAATACAGGTCCAGAAATTTGGGAAGATACTGATGGCAAAGTTGATATTTTTGTGGCTGGTGTTGGAACAGGTGGAACAGTTACTGGAGTTGGTGAATTCCTAAAATCAAAAAACAAGGATATAAAAATTGTGGCTGTAGAACCTGCTTCCTCTCCAGTGCTTTCAACAGGCAATGCAGGAAGTCATAAAATTCAAGGAATTGGAGCGGGATTTGTTCCAGAAGTTTTGAACACAAAAATCTACGACCAAATCATCACTGTAGAAAATGAAGATGCCTTTGAAACTGGAAGATTAATTGGAAAATCAGAAGGTTTTTTGGTAGGCATTTCTTCTGGAGCTGCAACTTGGGCTGCCATTGAACTTGCCAAAAAACCAGAAAACGCAGGAAAAACAATTGTAGTTTTATTGCCAGACACAGGAGACAGATATTTATCAACAGATTTGTTTAAATAAATTTAAATAATGTAATGATAAATGAAGTTTCCATCTTTTTTGAATAATTGATAATTCACTAAGATAAATGATTTGTTTGAAAGACAAGTATTGTGATATAATCTTTTAAACAAATCATTTTTTGGGAGTAAGATTTTATGATGATTTCTACAAAGGGAAGATATGCCTTACGTGTGATGATTGACCTAGCAGAACATTTTGCTGAAGGATACGTTCCCATGAAAACTGTTGCCGCAAGACAAAATATCTCCCTTAAATATATTGAACAAATTATGCCTGCCCTTTCCAAAAACAATTTGGTAGAAGGAATCCACGGAAAAGGCGGCGGCTACAAACTAAGTCGAAATCCAAAAGAATACACAGTGGGCGAAATCCTCCGGCTCACAGAAGGCGACCTTGCTCCTGTCAACTGCCTAAAACACAACGCTCCCCCATGCGAAAAAAAACAAACCTGCAAGACCCTTTCCATGTGGCAAGATTTTTTCACCCTTACAAACAACTACTTTGACGGAATAAAACTTTCAGATTTATTAGGGTAAAAAACTACAATTTTCGCACTTTTTCTTCTATTATATTAATCACTTTGATAAACTCTTCGTCGCTTTTTCCAGTGGGGTCGTCAAGTTGCCAGTTGTCGTCAAAGTCTTTTCCAATGTAGGGGCAAGTCACATTGCAGCCCATAGAAATTGCCACATCAACAGAAGGAATGTCGGAAATCAGCTTGGAATGTGGACTATATTATGATAATAATGAGACCCGGGTAACGTCGGCAAGAATTTTCTTGCCGTTTTTTTATCCTTTTTCTCCTAATGACTTCATCAATCCATTTACACCTGCACTACTCTTTCTGATATATTGTTTTCCAGCATGTTCTACAATAAAATATGAATGATTTAATACAGTTAGTTTATAAACTTTACAGTCATTTTTTTCAAAGAGGAATTGCTTTTGGTTCATTATGCCCTCCTCTTTTTGTTGTAATTTTGCTTGGTTTGAAATTTTGCAAATTCTGATTTCAAGTTTATTGGTGTTGAAACAGAATTACGGATATATTCTTTGATGTTTTCCAAAAAGAGCTCTGGATTATCTTTGAGTTGTTCTTCCCATTTTGTAGTTTGGCTTATGTCAGCAAGTAGTTTTGCAGGAGATTTTGTTAGTCCTTCTAAGAAAGCTTTTCCTAATTCAGTAATAACTATATCCTTTTTGTTAAACTCGATATATTTTGATTTTAGTAGTTTTGGAATGAATGTGTGTCTTGTTGCAGCTGTTCCAAGTCCAACTAGTTTTCCTTCTGTTTCTATTGATTTTGGATTTTCCATGAATGCTAAAATAGATGCTTCATTAAAAAACTTTGGAGCTTTTGTATTCTTTGGCACAATGGTTAT
>JAGAKE010000008.1 GCA_017625775.1 Fibrobacteraceae bacterium | reverse complement strand
ATATTACAACAATGACCGGATAAAACTGCGCCTAAAAGGAATGAGCCCGGTGGAGTACCGGACTCATAACTCAATTTTATCCTAACTTTAAATTGTCCAACTTTTTGGGGTCACATCACTTCGCCGGCGGGTCACTTTTTTTTGAAAATTAGGTGATTATTTGGCAACAGTAACAGGATCAGGGCTCAACTTGCCAAAACTTGGGGTAAGAATAACACACTTTCCTGTAGGACCACCGGTTACCTCAGCACCATAACGAGCACCACCACCTGCAGCAGAATTCTTTGCAACAGTAAGTTGCCATTTGCTATCTATTGTACAATCATTTAGAGCAGCTTTATTTTGAGCACCCCATGTAACTGAAGCAGTACCAAGTGCAGTAGAAGAGGCTGCGGCAACACCATTTTCAACTGTTCCATTTTCTAAGAATTTAAAATTAGTTGTTGAAGTCATGGTATAACCAATCAAAGTCCAACCACCAGCTACAGCAGATTCAGAATAATAAGCCTGTTGCAACTTTACGTAGGATGTATAGAAAAAGCTGTTCTCAAAATATAGTGTTATGTAATGAAATTTTTATATATTTCCATAATATGGAAAAACAGCAAATTTTTTGGATTGTCGCTGTAATAAGCGAGTTTGCAAGAACAAAAGCTCTTTCACTTAAGCAAGCTTTCAATTATTTGAGTTTGTTTAAGGGAATTGATTTTTTGCAAATACATTATCAAGCAGAGCATTTGCTGTCTTTTGAAGATACAATTGACGATTTGGTTGCCATTTGCCAAAAAAATGGAGGGCAAATCCAATGATTCTTTACCATGGTTCTAATACTGAAATATTCAAAATTGATTTGGAAATGTGTAAGCCTTATAAAGATTTTGGTAAAGCCTTTTACCTAACGACAATTTTGCAGCAAGCAAAGGAAATGGCAGAGAAGGTAGCAGAAAGATTCGGTGGAACGCCTGTAGTCAATATGTATGAATTTGATGAAAAAATCGCTTCAGATTTGCGGGTAAAAACTTTCTCTAGCGCTAATCAGGAATGGGCTGAATTTGTAATGAAAAATAGGAATCGGAATTCTGCTATAATAGATGATTACGATTTAATCGTAGGACCTGTAGCAAATGATGATATTGCTATGCTGTTTAGAACGTTTTCTTCTGGCTTCATTTCTATTGATGCTTTAGTTCAAGGTTTAGAATATCGCAAACTAAATAATCAATATGCTTTTAAAACAGAGAAGGCCATAGCTTTATTGCAAAAAAGAGAATCAGTATGACTGAACAGCAAAATTTTTTAATTGAAGGTATTGTTGGCGATATGGCTTTGTGGGTAATGCAAGAACGCGAAGTTACTTTAGATTTAGCTCTTTCGCTTATTTACAATTCTATAACATTTGAAAAATTACAAAATCCTGCAACTGGTCTTTATTCAGAAAGTTCTGCTTACAATTATGAATTACTAAAATCAGAACTAAATAATGGAAAACTTCTTCAAATCGATTACTAAAAATTTTAATTATAATTTTATGTAAATCACAAAAAAAAGCCCTTGGTAAAAACCAAGAGCTTTTTGTGATTAGAAAGACTCCTTGTAGAGTAACTCTTGTGTGGTTTAAATATTAGGAGCCTGCAGCAGATGTGTTGCCAATTTTTGTGAAAGATGGAGTCAATGCTTCGCAATCAGTAGCTACTGTTGCTTCATACTTGACTTCGCCAACGGAGGCCGCATCATCATCTGCACCTGCTGGTGTAGCACTCACAGACCAATGTGAACCATCAACGCCAGTAGCAGTTCCAGCCATGCATTCATTTAACTTTCCAATATTATCAGCCCCCCATGCTGCCGCAGTTCCGCCTTCAGTAAAAGATTCAAAATAATTGAAAGCAGAAGTCGCTGATTTATAAGCTCCCTCAGAAGAAGCATCAACTTCACCAGGTGCAATGTACCCAATCAGCTTCCAGGAGCCAACTTTTGAATTTTCATTCGCATACGCATCCTGCAACTTTACGTAGGATGTAAAAGTAAAAAACACAAAGAGGGTATTGACTATTTTAACATCATATATTAAATTAGTCAATAGAGGTTCGCGAATGAAATTAGCAAATTACTACAGAAGAACAGTGGAAAAAACTTTGGATAGGATGAATAAAACTTTTCCTGTCGTATTGATTACTGGTCCAAGACAAGTTGGGAAAACAACTATTTTAAAAAAATGTAGTTCAAAAAAGAGAAAATATGTTTCTCTTGATATACAAGAAAATCGATTGTTAGCAAAAGAAAATTCAGATCTTTTTTTACAACGTTTCTCTCCTCCTTTACTTATTGATGAAATTCAATATGCACCCGAATTACTTTCCTATATAAAAAATATAGTGGATCAATCTCAAGAGAAGGGATTATTTTGGCTTACAGGCTCTCAACAATTTCATTTAATGAAAGGTGTTTCTGAAAGTTTAGCGGGGCGCGTTGGTATCATTCAAATGCAAGGATTTTCTTTATCAGAATCAAAAGAAAAATTAAATAATCTAAAATTTTTACCTACAAATGATTGGATTTTAAGCAAAGAGAAACTAGGACCAAATTTAAGTTATGAAGATTTATTTCGTTTGATTTGGCGTGGTAGTTTTCCTGCAATGCATACCATGCCAGATCTAGATTGGGAAGATTTCTACAGTTCTTATTTAAAAACATATATAGAACGTGACATAAGAGACTTGACATCCATTGGCGACGAAATGTTTTTCTTAAAATTTCTTATTTCAGTAGCATCTCGAACGGGACAACTTTTGAATTATTCTGACATTGCAAGAGATATCGGAAAACCTATGGTAACAGTTCAACGTTGGGTTTCTTTGTTAGTAACTTCGGGCATAGTTTATTTATTATATCCCTATGCACAAAATATTGGAAATAGAATGACTAAAATGCCCAAAATATATTTTTTAGATACCGGTTTAGCTTGTTATCTTACAAAATGGAATTCATGGGAGGCTTTGGAAGCTGGGGCAAAAAGCGGAGAAATGTTAGAAACTTTTGTTGTATCAGAAATATTAAAAAGCTATTGGCATAATGGTCGTACCCCAAATATTTCCTTTTATCGAGATAAGGAAAAGAGGGAAATAGACCTTATTTTTGAAGAAAATGGTTTACTATATCCGGTAGAAATTAAGAAAAAAACAAATCCAAATAAAGATGATATTAAATATTTTCCAATTTTAGAAAAATCCGGTTATCATGTAGGTAGTGGTGCTGTAATCTGCCCTTCTCAAGATTACAAACCTATACAAAAAAATGTAAACATAATACCCATCCGTTTTTTATAAAAAAAAAGAGCCTCTCGAATGAGAAGCTCTTTTTAACATTAGATAAAATTATTTACCGATGTTGGTAAATGTTGGTGTGAGAGCTGTACAATTGGCTCCACCAGCAACAGTAGCATCATATGCATCTTTTGGGTCGTCAGCATTAATTTCGTCTAAAGCAACAACCCAATTTTTCCCAGGATCACAGTCATTTAATTTTACCTTATTTTCAGCTTCCCATGCATCACCAACCGCAGCTGTAGTAGTACCCTCTACAGCAAGTGTTGCACCTCCTGTAAATTTAAAATTATTTGATTCTCCACCAGCTGGAGCAGTATAACCAATTAAAGTCCAGCCACCGTAAGCGTTTGATTCTGAGAAGTAAGCCTGTTGCAACTTTACGTAGGTTCCAGCAGCTGGGCCTACTTCAGAAGCTTTGGACTTAGCGATCATGCCGAAGAGTTTTGGAACTGCTACAGCGGCGAGGATACCGATGATCACAACAACGACCATCAATTCAATGAGTGTAAAACCTTGCTTTTTCATGATTTTCTCCTTGTTGAAGTTGCAAGTTTTTTGGCTTTATTGCCTTTCAACCACTAATATACAACCATTTTTTTCGAAAGTCAACAGTTTTGTAAAAAAAATGTCATTTTTTTGTCATTACTATGTCTTTCTTAGGTAAAGCGGCGAAATTAGCGGAATTTCGGACATTTTCCGAAAAAGTTTGACACATATATATATTTTTTCTTACTAACCGGAACAAATTTGCTCAAAAAAAATAAAAAAACTTATTCCAAAATGGAATAGAACCTACGGTTTTCCCACTACCATGATAATTTTAATTAAAAATGGCTTCTTTACATTTTTGATAATGTAGCCTTGGCCCCTTTTGCAAAGGTAATTCCGCCTTTTTTTGGCTAGGAGATATTATGTTATTCAAAGAAGCTTCTCTTAGATTATTAGAGAACGCCACGGAAGAGCTTTCACCATTTACAAAAAGAAGTTATTTCTATTGTCTTCAGAAGGTTTTTCATTACGCTCCGAACTTGCATTGCGAACAAATTAACCCTCAATTTGTAAAGGAATATAGAGCTCATTTAATTGAACTTGAAAATAAACCTGCGACTGTAGCAAAAGCACTTTCTGTTTTAAGAAATTTCAGTCATCGTTTAATGGAAGAGGGGGCTATAAAAGAGAATCCTTTTTCTGGAATTAAAATTCGACGAGTTTCTTCACATCGACAATTTTTGAATATTAGTGATTTGCGAAAACTTTTTAATCGTTTTATTGAACATGAAAATATTTTGCGGATTCCCGAACGAAATGCTTTGCGAGCCTTTCTTTTTAGTTGCTTTACTGGACTTCGATATTCAGATTTGAAATCTTTGACATTTGACGAAATTAAAGATGGAAAAATTCGCAAGCAAATGCATAAAACAGGCGACTACGTTTACATTCCTATTCCTCGTCAAGCTATGGCTTTGATTTCAAATGAAAAGGAGGGGAAGGTTTTGAAAGTCTCTGAAAATTCCTATTTCAATAAATTTCTTCGTAGTGGGGCTAATCGTCTTGGAATTTCGCAACGGCTACACTGCCATTTGGCACGCCATACTTTTGCAACGACATGCCTTTATCTAGATATTCCTCTTGCTGTTACTAGCAAGCTTCTTGGGCATCGTGAAATTTCCACCACACTGATTTACGCAAAATACATTGACACTATCTTAGACAAAGAAATGCGTAAATTCAATAAACTCTAACCCCTTTGGTTTCTAGCCCTTTGCTAGAAACCATTTTCATACTAATCCTACGTAAAACTTCAGCAAGCTTACGTTTCTGAATCCAACGCTTATGGTTCATGGAAATTGATTGGTTATACCGCTCCTGGAAATAATAAAGAAACTAATAATTTCAAATTCTCAGCAACAGGATTGGCTGATGATGACGGAACAACTAAACTAGCTGAAGCAGATGTTTGGGAAGCTGAAAATAAGGCAAAGTTAAATGATTGCACAAGTGGTAAAAACTGGACAATCAGTACCAATGCAATCGGTTCTGCAGGCCAAGATTCCTATATTGCTGAGGTCGCATCCACGGAATGTACGGCACTCACTCCTACATTTGACAAAATTGGTAAATAATTTAAGCAACTTATTTAAAGTTGTAGTTTAATAGAATCGGCAATGTTTTACGGAATGTTGCCGATTTTTGTTTGTTATGCGTTTTTTTTTGTTTTATCTTATTTTACTTCCTTTACTAGCATCCTCTCTGCCTTATTTGGCCTGTTATTTTTTAGACACGCCTGTTTTACAAGGATTTTTTTCAGTTGATGTTTTAATTTTATTGAGTGTATTGTTAATTCCTAAAAAGAACATTGTTTTAAGGGTTTTTTGGATTTTAGCATTATTTTTATATTCTGTTTTTTACGCGAATACATTTAAAGAAATCATATTATCACAAGAAAGTTCCGAATTAGTTAACCTGATTTTAGCATTTGTTTATACCGCGTTTGCAATAATTACAGCATTCATTCCTAGAAATAAATACACCTACACTACTTTATTTACACTTTTAGCTTTAGTCCTTTTTGTCGCTGATGCCTCCAACATTTTATATGCAACATTTCATATTACACTTGATGAATTTTGGCAATTAGCACAATTTTTTATATGGAGCATAGCTTTATTTTTTGCCATTCCCTTATTACAAGGATTTTTATTAGCATTTTTCTCTTTTAATTTTTTCAAACAAACATTAAACTCAAAAGATAATTATCCAGTTCTAGGACTTTTTCTATTTATTTTTATTTTGATTTTGAATCTAGGCGTAAACGCATTACAAAATCGTGAACGCATTATCTCAATGACACTAAAAGATACAGCCAAGTCGTTTATTCAAACAGGTACTAATATAGATCAAAGTACTTTTTTACGTGAAGATATAAAAGATGCTTTTCCAGTTTTTCAAGGTCCAAAAATTTCCTCACCAGATACAAATTACACTTCCGTAGTCATGGTTCTTGTTGAATCGTGGGGAGTGCCCAAAAACATTGATTTATTGAAATACTCATTTAGTTTTTTTGATGATGTTCCACAAAGTTTTAAAGGTTTGTATTTAAGAAATGTGGCTTACACACAAGGGGCTGAATGGGAAGATTTCAATATGCCGCAAGGAATGGCTAGTGATTTTACTTTGCCTAAACTTTATCAAAATGCTCACTATGAAACCTGGTATTTGCATGGTTACGATGGCGATTTTTATGAAAGGAAAACAAACTACCCTGCTTTGGGGTTTGATTCTCTTTTGTTTAGAACAGAACTTTTTAAAAGAGGTTTAAATTCTTGTAAATATGGTTACCCCGGAATTTGCGATACATCAACAGCGGCATTTATTGCTGAAATTCTTTCAGATTCTGGCAAAAAGCATTTCATTTATTGGACAACGCTTGACGCGCACTACCCGTATTCATTATCTCCAAAAGAAAAAGAATCTGATTTCTGCAAAGATTTTAATTTGAATGAAGCTGAGTGTGCATATTATTCAAGGCAAAGTGTATCTCTAAAAACAATAGCTAGTTTAGCAAAAAAATTTCCACGAACAAGGTTTATTGTTCGTGGAGATTATCGCCCAATGGGAGCTAGTACGCCAGGTTTTGTTTCAAGTTTTTACCACCGTTGGGTTCCTATGCTTATTTTAAACTAGGCATAACGGTTCAAAACTAATGCACAAACAAGCACATATTTTTCTTTTTTTACTATATTTGCATTGAAACCGCAATTTTTTCCAAATTGACGCAACTGAAATTTTAAAATTATTGGATTATGGCAGAAAAATATACAGAAGATAACATTATAAGTCTTGAATGGCACGAACATATTAGGCACCGTCCTGGTATGTATATCGGAAAACAAGGGGATGGACAAAGTCCAGACGATGGAATTTATGTTCTCGCTAAAGAAGTTATTGACAACTCCATTGACGAACACATGCAAGGAGCTGGCAAAAAAATCATTATAGATATTGAAGATCATTCTTGTAGAGTGCGAGATTTTGGGCGCGGCATTCCTCTTGGCAAGGTCATAGATTGCGTGAGCAAAATGAATACTGGCGGCAAATACGATTCCGAGGCGTTTCAAAAATCTGTAGGAATGAACGGCGTAGGTACAAAAGCAGTAAACGCCCTTTCTTCGCTATTTGTGGTAAAGAGTTTCCGCGACGGCAAATGTAAGCAAGCTGATTTTTCAAAAGGTATTCTCATTAAAGACTACCCTATTACTTCTACCACTGAAAAAAATGGGACAGAAATTTACTTTGAACCAGACAACGAAAAGTTCAAAAATTTCAGATATCTTCCTGCGTACATGGAAGAAAAAATCTGGAACTATGCTCACTTAAACCCAACGCTTTCTCTTGTCATGAATGGCAAAACGTATGCTAGTCCAAATGGTTTAATGGACTTGTTGCAAAAACGTGTTGACGACTCCATTCGCTATGACATTGTTCATTTTAAAGGAAAAGACATCGAAGCTGCGTTTACACATGGTTCTCAGTATGGCGAGCATTATTATAGTTTTGTAAACAGCCAACATACCACGCAAGGAGGAACTCATTTAGCGGCGTTCCGTGAAGGTATTGTAAAAGGCGTTCGAGATCATTTCAAAAAAGAATTTGATTCTCAAGATGTTCGAAATTGTATTATCGGAGCAATTGCTGTTAGAATTCAAGAACCTGTGTTTGAATCTCAAACAAAAACAAAACTCGGTTCTACCACAACTTACCCAAATGGTCCAGCACTTCGCACTTGGATTGTAGATTTCATTTCAAGAGAAGTCGATAATTACCTTCATAAAAATCCAGAAACCGCTAAAAAGTTAATGGAACGCATTTCCCAAAATGAAAGGGAAAGAAAAGAAATTGCAGGCATCAAAAAACTAGCGAATGAACGAGCAAAGAAAGCGAATTTACACAACAGAAAATTAAGAGATTGCTCTATTCATTTAACCGATGTAAAAAATCCGCTTTCAAAAGAAACTATGATTTTCATTACCGAAGGTGATTCTGCTTCTGGTTCTATTACAAAAGCTAGAAACCCTAAAACGCAAGCTGTTTTTAGTTTGCGTGGTAAGCCCAAAAACTCTTTCGGTTTAACGAAAAAAATCGTTTATGAAAATGAAGAAATGAATCTTTTGCAACACGCTTTAGATATTGAAAATGGGCTTGAAAATTTACGTTACGATAAAGTCATTATCGCTACGGATGCCGATGTAGATGGCATGCACATTAGACTTTTGATTATGACGTTCTTTTTGCAATTTTTCCCAGAACTTGTTGAGCAAAAGCATCTTTTTGTTTTGCAAGCTCCGCTTTTCCGCGTGAGAAATAAAAAAGAAACAAAATACTGTTACGATGAAGCAGAACGTGACAAAGTTGCCGAGGAATTAAAAAAACATGGCAATGTAGAAATCACTCGATTCAAAGGTCTTGGTGAAATGAACCCAGAAGAATTTGGGTTGTTTATCGGTGAAGACATGCGCTTAGATAGCATTACAATGCCTCAAGATGCTTCTTTGAATAAAATGCTTGAATATTACATGGGAAAAAATACGCCAGCACGCCAAACCTATATTATGGAAAACTTGCGAGCTGAAGTTGTTGATGAATTGTAGGTGAATTATGGAAGAAAAAACACTCGGACTTTCAAACGCGAATCATCTTGAAAAACTTTACAATACTTGGTATTTAGATTACGCAAGTTATGTAATTCTTGACCGTGCTGTTCCCTATTTTGAAGATGGTTTAAAACCTGTACAACGCCGTATTTTGCATACACTTTCAGAAATGCACGATGGACGTTTTCAAAAAGTGGCTACAATCGTTGGGCGCACAATGGCGTACCACCCTCATGGTGATGCTTCTATTGGCGATGCACTTGTAAATTTAGGTCAAAAGAACTTACTAGTAGAAACTCAAGGTAACTGGGGAAACCCTATTACAGGCGATTCGGCAGCTGCTCCACGTTATATTGAAGGTCGCTTAACACCATTTGCTTTAGATATTTTATTCAATCCAGAAACTACAGAATGGATTCCTAGCTACGACGGCCGAAACCAAGAACCAGTTTCTTTGCCTGCCAAATTTCCTTTGCTTTTAGCTCAAGGCGTTGAAGGCATTGCCGTTGGTCTTTCTACCACTATTCTCCCTCACAATTTTAAAGAACTTTGCGAAGCTAGCATTGCTTATTTGCGTGGCAGAAAATTTACACTTTTCCCAGATTTTCCGACTGGTGGAATTATTGACACTAGTGAATACAATGACGGAGCTCGCGGCGGACGCTTAAAAGTCAGAGCGAAAATTGAACGTCTTGACAATAGAACATTAGTCATTCGTGAAATTCCATTCGGAAGAACTACTGAAGATATTATTGATTCTATTTTGGCGGCAAACGACAAAGGGAAAATCAAAATCAAAAAAATTGATAACAACACTAGCAAAGAAGTTGAAATTTTGATTCACCTCTTGCCAGGAAGTGACCCACAAATCGTTATTGACGCTCTTTATACTTTTACCGATTGTCAGTTTTCACTTGCCGCAAACTCTTGCGTTATCATTGACAAAAAGCCAAAGTTTTCAAACACTACAGAAATTCTAAAACTCTGTACTGATCACACAGTAAAACTACTTAAGTGGGAACTTGAAAACGAACAGAAACATTTAGAAAATAAATGGCACATGACTAGCCTTGAAAAAATATTTATTGAAAAGGAAGTTTATGAAGTCATTAAAAAATCTCACGATCGGGCAGAAATGGTAAAATTGATTGATGAAGGTTTAAAGCCTTATGTCAAGCGTTACCTTCGCCGAGAAGTAACAGAAGAAGAAATTTTAAAACTTGCAGAAATTCCTGTTCGCCGCACTAGTCATTTCGACCGAAAAAAAGCAGATGAATTATTAAAAGAACTCGATGAAAAACTAGAAGTTAATAAGTATAATCTTGAACACCTTATTGATTATGCGGTAGCTCATTTCAAAAATATCTTAAAGAAATATGGCGAAGGCAAAGAACGTAAAACAACTTTTGCAGAATTTGGCACAGTAGAAGCTGTTCATGTTGCTCTCGCTAACCAGAAATTATTCGTCAATAAAAAAGAAGGCTTTATCGGCACTTCTATGAAAAAGGAAGAATACCTTTTTGATGTTAGCGAATACGATGATTTAATTTGTTTTAAAGCTGATGGCTCTTATAAAATTATTCGAGTTGCCGACAAGAGTTTTGTAGGTAAAGATATTATCTTGGTTGAAAAGTTCAACAAATCAGATGAACGCCACATTTACAACGTCATTTATCAAGATGGAAAAGATGGTCCTGCCTACATTAAACGCTTCAACGTTGGTGGCGTTACTCGCGAAAAAGATTACCAAATGGGTTCTGGCAAACCAGGTTCTAAAATTCTTTACCTTTCAAGCAACCCAAATGGTGAAGCAGAAGTCGTAGAAGTTATTTTGAAACCTCGCCCAAGAATCAAATTGAATTTTGAAGTCGATTTTTCTTCTATTGAAGTTAAAAGTCGTGGTTCTCGCGGGAACACCGTAACGAAATACCCTGTAAAAAATGTAAAACGTTTGCGCAAGGGAGTAAGCACACTAGGCGCTAAGCGTCTTTATTTCGATGCACCAAGCGGGATTGTAACAACTCAAAAGAAAGGTGTTGCTCTTGGTGAATTTAAGGAAAAAGATAAACTTCTGATTCTTAGAAATAATGGTTCTGCCCGTGTTTGTGAATTTACAGACCCGCTTTTAGTAGGCTCTGGCATTCACCGCATTATGAAGTTTGATCCAAAAGCAGTATTCTCTGTACTCTATTACGAGGGCGGAAATCTAAATTACATGGTCAAACGATTCTCGCTTGAAAATTGCCCCACCTCAACTGATTTTTGGATTATTACTGATCACCCAGAATCCGTTCTATACGAAATTTTCGTTGGAGACGACGCAAAGGTTTTGTTAGAATATAATGTCGGGCGCGAATTGAAAAAAGAAGAACTAGACCTCACTGAAGTTGCTGACATTAAATCTTACAAAGCTCTAGGAAGCAAATTTACAGCTAAAAAAATCAAGCGCATTTCTAGAATTTCACCAGAAGAAATTCCTGAAGAAGAAGAGATAGAAGAAAATTCTACCTCCGTTTCTGAAACAATAGATATGTTTGAATAAACCCCTAAACCAAATAAGGATAATTATGCAAATCGCACACCAAACCGTAGTACAAATGCACTACACCCTAAAAGACGACAACGGAAATACAATTGATTCCTCTGTTGGCAAAGAGCCATTAGAATACATTCAGGGGCTCGGCATGATTGTTCCTGGCTTAGAAAAAGCAATGGTTGGTAAATCAGTCGGAGATAAATTTGAAGTTGTTGTTTTGCCTGCTGAAGGTTATGGAGAATACAATAAAGGCTTAGTTTCTGAAATTCCAAAAACAGCCTTTCAAGGTGATGATGTTCAGGTAGGAATGACATTTTATGCTCAAACGCCTAATGGAATTTTACCTATTCGCATCCTTGAAGTTAAAGAAGACAAGGTGACTGTTGATGCAAACCATGAACTTGCAGGCAAAAATCTCAATTTCGCCATTGAAGTGGTTAGTGTTCGACAGGCTACAGAGAAAGAACTAGAATCTCTTCAGCACCACCATTGTCATTGTCATGACCACGAAGACGAACATGAATGTTGTGGTGGAAAAGGACATGGCGAAGGTCATGAATGCTGTGGCGGAAAAAATCACGGCGAAGGGCACGAATGTTGTGGCGGAAAAAACCATGACAAAGATCACGAATGTTGCTGCAAAAATAAATAATCAGAAACTAATTTTAAAAGAACTACCTTAGGTAGTTCTTTTTTTTAAAAATCCAATCCAATGGAAGCCTGAACGCCTCCTGAAAATACTGGCGCTACAGCAAAATGCAATGGACTATCAAAATCACTTAACAAAGCATCTACCATTGCATCTCCAATGGAATAAAGATAAATAAGCGCCCCGCCCCAGATATATTGGTTTCTATTTTTTCGATAATGAGTAATTCGCTCGGTTAAACGTTCCTCTTCTTCTAGATTATTTTCGCCCCGAATCACACGACGCCGTTCTAAATAATATTCTATTAAATGTTGTGTTGTTCCGATACTTGTGAACGCCCCAATAAGCCCCATGTATAAAAGGCCCGCCTTTCCAAAATCTCTGTTATAAATTTGACCTCCGCCAGGAATTAATGCAAATGCAAGAGCTTTCCCCATTGATTTTTTTTCAACGCTATGCCCTTGATTATTCATCCAAATTCCAAACGCATCAAAAATATTATAAACATGAAGCCCTACAAGCCAAGCCATTTCTGCTTTTCTCAAATCTTCTTCTTCCATTTTTTTATCACTAAAACCACGCACTAAATTTGCAAATCTATCTCGCTTTGTGCGTAATAAAGAAAGTTCTTCTGGAGAATCAGTTTTCAACATTGCCTCAGTGTATTTTCCAACAGAATCTCTGTAAGGTTTTGCTTGTTCAAAACGTCTATCTTGTTGTAAAGGTTTATTGATAAAAACTTCATAAGTTAAAGCGAGTTCTGCTGCTAAAATAAAACCACCTCGGACATAATGTTCACTATAAAAATGCCCTCCACCAGGAAAAAGACTAAAAAGCATTGTTAAAGGCAAAGAGTTTCTTTCAGTTTCAATATCCCATTCATAAACAGGTAGCGTATCTAAACTTTCAATGCCTGTTTTTCCTGACTGAATTTGCGCAGAAGCAGAAACCGCAATACACAAAATAAATCCTAGAAGTAATTCAAGGATTGGTTGAGAAAAATTCAACTTTGTTGCTTTCTGCACGCGCTAAAAATAAAAAAAAGCTATACCTCTTTCCTTTTTTTATTAGAAAATATTCCCTAAAAACATTTTATAAATTATTTTCTGAAATCATTTTCGCTAATTCAAAGGAAATTTAAACTTTTTTAAAAAATAATCAAAAGTGACAAAAAATGACTTTATGTTTATCTAATTTTATACGCAAAGGAAAAACAAATGCAAAACAACGAAGAATATAATAAAGCTATCAATTTTTCAAGCACAGAATCTTTAGCGGAAGCGCTTGTTCATTTGCTTCAAGAACGCAAAGAAACGTTTGGTTGTGCAGAATCATGTACAGGCGGCATGGTGGCTTCAGAAATAGTTGGAATTGCTGGTTCTTCAACCATATTCAATGGCGGCATTGTTTCTTATTCCAATGAAATTAAGCACAGAGTTCTTGGTGTTCCAGCAGAAATTCTTGAAACATATGGAGCAGTCAGTGAAGAAGTTGTTGCTAGAATGGCTGAAGGAGCCAAGCGCGTTTTACAAACTGATTGGGCTGTTGCCACTTCCGGTATTGCTGGCCCAGGAGGCGGAACAAGCGAAAAACCTGTTGGATTAGTTTGGTTTGCTATTGCATCTCCAAACGGCACCGAAATGTTTAAAAAAATTTTCAAAGGAAAAAGGAACGAAATCCGCGAGCAAAGCGTTTTATATATATTGGGTAAACTTTTTACAAAAATTACCCAAACAAGCACTTGCACTTTTGTGCAGTAGTTTATATATTTACAAATGAAATAACAAAATGGAGTCCATTATGGCAAAAAAGACAACTACAGTAGCAGCACCTCTTAACGGCGAAAAGGCAAAGGCAGTAGAAGCAGCCATTGCCCAAATCGAAAAGAACTATGGTAAGGGCGCTATCATGACATTAGGGAGTCAACCAGTCGAAGATATCCCAGTAATTCCAAGCGGTTGCATTCAACTTGATATGGCACTTGGTGTTGGAGGTTTTCCACGCGGCCGTATTATTGAAATTTTTGGTCCAGAATCTTCTGGTAAAACAACCCTTACCTTGCATGCTATTGCCGAAGCTCAAAAACTAGGTGGCACAGCCGCTTTTATTGATGCCGAACACGCTTTTGATGCTGTTTATGCAAGAAAACTCGGCGTTGATATTGAATCATTGCTTGTTTCTCAACCAGACACTGGCGAACAAGCTCTTGATATTGCAGAAACTTTAGTTCGTTCTGGCGCTATTGATATTATCGTCATTGACTCTGTAGCAGCTCTAGTACCGCAAGCAGAAATTAATGGCGAAATGGGAGATAGTCACGTTGGTTTACAAGCTCGCCTTATGTCGCAAGCATTAAGAAAATTAACGGGCATTCTTTCCAAATCCAACACCTGCCTTCTTTTCATTAACCAACTCCGCATGAAAATCGGTGTTATGTTTGGAAACCCAGAAACAACTACTGGCGGTAATGCATTAAAATTCTACGCCACTCAGCGTATAGATATTCGTCGTATTGCCGCAATTAAAGATGGCGAAGAAGTTATTGGAAATAGAACAAAAGTCAAAATTGTTAAAAACAAAGTGGCTGCTCCATTTACCCAATGTGAATTTGACATTCTTTATGGGCAAGGCATTTCTAGAGAAGCCTCTATTTTAGATTTGGCAGTTGAACTAGAAATCATTCAGAAAAGCGGAGCATGGTTCTCTTATAACGGCGAACGCATTGGCCAAGGTCGTGAAAACACTCGCTTATTCTTAAAGGGAAATCCGGAACTTACGAACGATTTGGAACAAAAAATTCGTGAAAGTATGAAGGATGTTCACTTATTTGAAATGGGTAGTGACGACGAAATCGCCCTAGAAGCATAATTAACCTCAACCAAAAACTCCTGCATTCGGTTTTGTTTCCTTTGACCGAATGCAGGCTTTTTGTTTTTGAGAGAAAAAGCTAAAAGAAATTTAATGATTTAATTATCAAACCATCAAATATTTAGGTTATATTTATTTTATAATCATTTTACTTCTAAACTTTATATTTTACTATAGTGAAAAAATTAAAATTTCTATTTTCAAATACACTTTGGTGTGGATTCATATCATTGGCATTTCTTTTTTCTATTCCTGAAGCTCAAGAAGTTTGCTCTAAGCCTTTTTTAGAAAAAGATTTTCAAATTTCTTTAGAAGGAACATTCATTAATCGTTCAAAATCAAGAACACACATCAATATTCTCTGGAAACATAGAACGGCTCCACTTCCAGATACTTTTGCAATTCATTTTCCTCAAGGCGATTCTCTTTATTATGTCACCAATGGCGAATATCGAACTCTTTTTTCTGCGAAATTAAAAGCAACTCGCCAAATGGCATTGCACCACCTTAAAGAATTCATCGGAAAAACACCTCTTCGTTTTGATGACCTAGAACTGCTTGCCAACGGTGCTTTCTTATGCCCTACTGATTCTTCACAAAATCAAAAAATTTCTACCGCATTTTCTCAAATGTGGTACACTCTAATTCTTGATAATAATTCAACTCCAAATACTCTTAGCATGTTTGGTTCATTAGGAGCCAAAAGAAAAATTAAAATCCTAAAATGGGAAAATTTCGAAGGCTCTATTCTTCCAGCAATTCTTCAAATTTCAGGGAATAATGACTGCGGAACCCTTTGGATTCACTCGGCATACGCTATAGAAAATATCCGTTCTGAAGATCCGCTACTTGAAAAAATCAAAAATTCCAAAAGTTCTGTGGTACTCAATTTGGATAATAAATTGCTGCCCAAGATTTCCATCGTAGAAACGACTTTTCCCTCGAGCAAAGAAACCAGGAGTGAGAGTCAAACGATGTTTTTTGGATTCTCCCCAAGCAAATTCTCCTCCAGCCAAAATTTTCCCATAACTCAATGATTCTTTATTAATGTTCTTTCTGCTTCTTGAAATTCCCGTTTTATAGAAATCCATTTCGTAAAGCAAACTTAAGCTATTGAGTAACGGGAATCGCCCATATAAATTCAATTCAAAAAGATAATCTCGGCTAAACACAGGAATATTTTTTCGATAATCGTAACTTTTGCCTTCGAAATCAGTCGTGATATCAATCAAAGCAAAGTTAAAATGAAAACCCACCATCATGCCCGTTCTAGAAATGTAATCCAAATCTAATCCAAAGGTGAAACTTTGGGCAAAATCTAACGAAGCCTCGTCTTTTTCAAAAATATTTTCAAGAATGTACTGAGTATCCCATGTTTCAGCGATATTTTGATTTCCTTTATCTTCTGCAGAACTAGCCATTACCATTTCTACATTTGTATTAAAATAAACTAAATGATCGTATTGAAACCGGAAACTAATTTGTGGTCGAATAGGAAACGGCGTTATTCCCATGCCCATAGTTACATTTTCATAAAATGGAGAAAGTTCAAGCCCAGCTTGAAAGCGAAGATATGCTGCTCTTGGGTCTAAATCTTCACCATAAGGTAAAGCATCTCCAAGTGGTTCAATCCAATTAAAATCAACTGCTGTAGTAATTTGGGGTAACCATTGCCCCCATACAATTCCCGTATTGGCAGCACTTGTCCAATTCAAGTTCGGGCCAAAATGCAACCCGAGAACGCCAACTTTATCGAATGAATAAGCTTGTAAGGCGCTTATAAAAAAAGCAACCGTAATTACCAAGATTCGAAAAGTTTTCACGAGCATAGTCCAAAGATAGGAAAATTCAATAATTTCGCTTTCTTTGGAAGAAAAACTCATTAAAAAAACGAAACTTTTTGTAAAATTATAAAAGCAATTGACAGATTGCAATAAAAAGAGCTATTTTGTTCGTGATATTATTTCAAGGAGTTCCTATGAAATTAGGCAAATTGCTGCTTATTTCCCTCGGCGTTCTTACGTTCGCGGGGTGTGCTAGTCGCTATTCTTCCCCAGTGCTAATTGAACGTGGAGAAGGTCGCAAAGATTATGAACGCGAATACTTCGCCATCAAAGAAAGTATGGGAATTGACCGTCGTTTGAAAGAAGTTTTCATGCAAGGTTACATTGAAGAAGGTATGACCAATGATATGGTGAACTTGCTTTGGGGTCCACCAGACAGAGAATCCGATGATGGTTTTGTATGGGAATATTACACCCGTGAAGGTAAACTTATCACTCGTTTACTTTGGAAAAATCCAGAAACGGCTCGTCTTAAAGGCTACGAAAACGAAATGGTCTTAGAGAAAATTGAAGGCGACCGTTATGGTGGCTCCCCTCCACCACAGTCAAAATCTACTTCTAACTACTAATTTTATTAAAGGTTGCCCTAAATGGGCAATCTTTTTTCTATATTAAGCCTCGGTTAAACCGATTTTATCAAGGAGTTTTTATGCGCCAGTACATTATTGCCGGCAACTGGAAAATGAATAAGACTGTTAGCGAAAGCGTTGCTCTTGCAGAAGGTATCGTTAATATCGCTAAGGATATCAAGAAAACAGAAATCGTTATTGCTCCAACTTACCTTGCAGCAGCAAAAGTTGCAGATATTGTAAAAGGCACTAATGTTAAACTAGCAGTCCAAGACATCCATTGGAAAGATCAAGGTGCATTCACCGGCAAAATTTCTGTGGACATGGTTAAGGAAATCGGTGCTGAATACATCATTATCGGTCACTCCGAACAACGTCAATACTTCCACGAAACAGAAGAAACTGTGAACTTGAAGGTTAAGAAAACTCTTGATGCTGGTCTTAAGCCAATCATTTGCATTGGTGAAACTCTTGACGAACGTAATGGTGGCAAACTTGAAGAAGTTCTTTCCACTCAAGTTAAGGGTGCATTTAAAGATGTTTCCGCTGAAGATGCTGCTAAGTGCGTTCTTGCTTACGAACCAGTTTGGGCTATTGGAACTGGCGTTGTAGCAACAGACGAACAAGCTGAAGATACACAAAAATTTGTTCGTTCCGTTGTTAAGGAAATTTATGGCGAAGAAATCGCTGAAGGTATGCGCATTCAATATGGTGGCTCCATGAAACCAGATAATGCTGCCGGTCTTTTGGCTCAAGCAAACATTGATGGTGGTTTGATTGGCGGTGCTGCCTTGAAACCAGAAACATTCTTTGCTATTATTAGCGCCGCAGAAGCAGCTCTTTAATCAACAAAAGGATCTAAAATGTCAACTCTCTTTTGGGTAGGAATTGTTTTACACGTTCTCCTCTGTCTTTTCTTGGTTTTGCTTGTTTTAATTCAAAACGACAAAATGGGCGGTCTTGCTGGGCTTGGTGGTATGACCACACAGTCAGCATTCTCCACAGCAGGGGCAGCAACCTTTATCCAAAAACTGACTAGAATCGTTGCGATTTTCTTCTTTATTTTGGTTTTTGCATTAGGTTTTATTGCTTCTCGCCAAAATAATGAAGGTTCTGTTTCTGATCTTCGCGAATCTGCGACTCAGACTCAAGCTAGTGAAGTAGAAGTTCCTGAATTGCCTTCTGCAGTTCCTGTTGCTCCAGCTCCACAAGCTACAGAACCTGCGGCAGCTCCAGTAGCTCCGTAATTGCAAGAATCTGAAATTAGATTCTGCGGTCGTGGTGGAATTGGTAGACACGCTAGCTTGAGGGGCTAGTGAGAGCAATCTCGTGACAGTTCAAGTCTGTCCGACCGCATTTGAAACTCTGATTTTCCAGAGTTTCTTTTTTTTTAGGAAGTAATCTAACATTGAAATACATCTACAAAAAAAAGAATTGTTTTTATATTCCCAAAAGACTTATTATAATTTTCCAATTTTTTTATTCAATTTCCCTAGACAAAAGAAATGAAATAACTATATTTGTCTGCGTTCTGATTTTATCACGCGGTCGTGGTGGAATTGGTAGACACGCTAGCTTGAGGGGCTAGTGGGAGCAATCTCGTGACAGTTCAAGTCTGTCCGACCGCATAAAAACTCTGGTTTTCCAGAGTTTTTTCTTTTTTGATAAAGGAGTGCTTTTCTATATTGAAAATGATGAAAAAAAATCTGATTTTCTTATTCTGTTTTATATCAATAGCGATTGCTAAAGAAGTGCCGCCAAGGCCAATTAATTCTTATGTTTATGACGAAAACCGCTTACTTTCTCAGGCAGAAACGAAAATTTTTAATGAAATCTCAGAAGAATTATATCGAAAAACTGGTGTTGGATTAGCAGCAGCTCTTTTTCAGAATATTGGCGACGAGGAGCCTAGAGATTTTGCTCTTCAAATTGCTTCTACTTGGAAAGTTGGAAATAAAAATGACGAGGGAGTTTTAATCTTTGTTACTCTTGACGAAAAAAGACGAAGTGTAGAAACTGGATATGGAGCAGAAATTTTTCTCCCTGATGCTTTAGTTGAACGTATTCAGCAGCGCACTTTGGTCCCTGCTTTTAGACAAAAAAAATACGGCGAAGGTGTTTTATTACTAGCACTTGGGCTTTCTGAGGAAATAGCAAAAGCCAAAAATGTTTCCCTTGATTTTTCAAAAATTTCAGGAAATAAGAAAATACAACCTAATGAGCAAAAGCTTTCTCCACTAAGTTTTTTAGTTTTTCTACTGTTAGCTGTTTTTCTTATTGCTACCCCAACAGGACGCGCTATTCTAATTTACGCCCTACTTTCGTCATTAGGTGGCGGAGGACGTAGCGGCGGCTCTTCTCGAGGCGGCTTTGGCGGTGGTTTCGGTGGCGGCAGATTTGGCGGAGGAGGCTCCGGGGGCTCTTGGTAAAAGGTAAATTATGGCAAAAATATTAAGCATTAAAGAACTTCATGATTCTATGTGGCCTGAATGGCTACAAGAAACTTTTGGGGCAAACCTTATTTCAGCATTTTTACATGGAGATTGTTTAATGGAAGGTTTTAATCCTTTCAAAGAACCATGGCAAATTAGCTTTTTGCTTCAAGATAATTCTCCAGAAAAACTCGTTCCATTGCAAGACCTGCTAAGACAAGCGGAAAAATTTAAACTGACTTTTAGTTATTTTTTCACACATCATTTTTTTGAAACGGCCGCAGACACCTTTCCTTTAGAATTTCTACACATCTCTAATAAAAATCATCCTATTATTGGAGAAGCACCGTTAGCTGCTTTCAAACCAGAATCTCACGCACTTCGCCTTCAATGCGAAAGAGAATTAAGAGGGTTAATTATTCGTTTGCGAAGTGATTTTGTTTACCGACTAAGAAATAGAACAAGCCTTGACTTTTTCTTAGAAGCAGAAAAAAACTTATTACCTATCTTGTATGGCGTTCACTTTTTGGAAAAAGGAACCTACCCGGAAAGCAAAGATTCCGTAAGAGAGGCTTACCCATTTTTACAAATTCCACCACCAGGGCAAAAAGAAAGCATCGTTTCTGAACGAGCGAATAACTATATTCTAGAAGTTGAAAAAATTCTTCACCATGTAGATTCAATGGAGGTATAAATTGAAAAAAGTAATTATTGGTATTTTAATTGCCGTTGTGCTTTTAGGTGTGATTATTATAGGCAAAGGTATTGGCGCTTATAATTCAATTGTTGCTGGAGAAGAAAACGTTCGTTCGGCTTGGGCTCAAGTGGAAAATACATACCAGCGCCGCTATGATCTTATTCCTAACCTGGTAGCTACAGTTCAAGGCGAAGCTGATTTTGAAAAATCAACTCTTACTGCAGTCATTGACGCTCGTAGTCGTTTAGGCGGAACCGTAAAAGTAGATGAAAATATGCTCGGTGACGAAGCCGCTATGAAACGTTTTCAAGAAAGTCAAGCTACCCTTGGTGGTGCTCTTCAACGCTTAATGATGGTTACGGAAAACTACCCTAACCTAAAAAGCAATCAATCTTTCCAAGATTTACGAGTTCAATTAGAAGGGGCTGAAAATAGAATTGCCGTTGAACGCAAACGCTACAATGAAACTGTTCGAGACTTCAATACTTACATTCGTCAGTTTCCTAATAATTTAGTGGCTGGTTTTGCAGGCGCTACTCCAAAAGTTCCTTTTGCTGCAGATGCCGCTGCTTCAGTGGCTCCAAAGGTAGAGTTTAATAAATAGTTTTTTCAAAATCCCAATGCCGAGCGAATGCTCGGCATTGGGATTACTTTGTTAAAAAAAATGCAACCTATTGGGTTGCTTTTTTAAATACAAAAACATAGCCACGACTTTTAGTCGTGGCTATGTTTTCATTTCAATACTTGAACTAAAAACTAGCCCATTGCATTGATAACTTTAGCAACCTTAGCCTTGTAGTTAGAAGCGCGGTTTGCATTGAAACCTGCACGGCCCTTAGCGGCCGCTTTATCTAACATACTAAAAAGATTTGGCATTTCCTTCAATGCAACTTCTTTAGAAGAAGCAGTACGGATAACCTTTAAGCTTGTGCGAATTGCAGAACGCACAGAACGATTGATTGCATTTGCCTTTTCGGCTTGGCGTAAACGCTTTTTACAAGATTGATGATGAGGCACCTTATTTTCTCCGGGTGAAAACCTACTTTATTTTTTGTTGGGAAAATTTTAGTTTTTTTTATTGATTTAGTCAAGGGCAACCCAATGAAAAGATGGAATTCTATATTTAAAACATGATTCCTTTTGTCAATTTAGTCGCTCAACGAAACCTTTACCGCGAAGAATTAGAAAAAGCCGAAGCTAGAGTTCTAGATTCAGGCAGTTATGTAGGCGGTCAAGAAGTTCAAAATCTTGAAAACGAACTAGCTATTTATACAGGAGTCCATCATTGTATTTCCTGCGCTAGCGGAACAGATGCTCTAGAATTAGCTCTAAACGCACTTGGACTACGACCAGGAGATGAGGTCATCATTCCTGATTTTTCCTTTATTTCTCCGGCGGAATGCGTTTATCGCCTAGGAGGAGTTCCAAAATTTGCCGACATTCTCCCAGACACATTTTTGATTGACCCAGCAGATTTAATGCCGCTAATTAACGAAAAAACCGTTGGTATTATCGCTGTGCATCTATTTGGACAAACTTCTGCTATGGAAATTTTACGTTCAATAGCAAAATCTCATGGATTATGGCTAATTGGAGATGCAGCACAATCCTTTGGCGCAAAAAGAGGTGGCAAACATTGCGAATCTCTTGCTGATATCACCATCACAAGTTTTTACCCCACCAAGCCGCTCGGTGCTTATGGCGATGGTGGAGCGCTATTCACAGACAATGCTGATTTAGCTGATAAATTACGCAAACTCGCCAACCACGGAGCTAGAAGTAGATACTTTCATGAACTAAATGGGAAAAATAGCCGCCTTGACGCACTTCAAGCCGCCGTTCTTAGAACAAAACTCAAACACTTTGACGAGGAACTAAAACAAAGACAAAAGAACGCCGAAAAATACAATCAATTTTTTTCACAGTTTCCGAATGTTGAAATCCCAATTATAGATTCAGAAAACACTTCGACCTTTGCACAATATACGCTGCGTTCAAAAGACCGCAACCACTGGTTGAACATTTTTGATCAAGCAGAAATCCCTACTGGAATTTACTACCCGCGTCCTTTAAGCCGGCAACCTTGTTTTGCAAACCTGAGCGGACAAATGAAAAATTCAGGAGCCGCAAGAGCTTGTCACGAGGTTTTCAGTCTTCCAGTTTGTGCTTTCACCGATGTAGAATTCATTCTTTCTCAATTGAAAAAAAAGTTGTAAATCTTGTTTACAAATGGAACCCAGAGAAAAAAGGAAATATCTAGTCACCTTAAAATAGATTTTCTAGCATTGGGCGCATGCAAGTCAGAGATCGATCTCTAATTAGCCTTTCCTGGCCTTTAATTTTAACTTTTGGCGTTGGCACCTTCCAGCCAATGATGGATAGTTGGTTCCTCTCAAGAACTTCAGAAACGGCAGCTGCTGGAGTGGGCGCATTAATGCCTGTTCTTGGCGCTTTATTCATGGCAATCCAAGCATTCTCACAGGCTGGCGCAAGCATCGCTTCCCAGTTTTTGGGAGCCGAGCGAAAAAGGCAAGCTGGTGTAACCCAATCCATGATTTTAACTGGAAGTCTCTTGCTAGGAATCGCAATTACTTTACTTGTAATTCCTTTGGCAGACCATATTGTTTCTTGGATGGGACTTTCTGGTGAGGCCGCCTTGCACGCCAAAAATTTTCTGCACATAGTTTCCTTCGGCTTTGCGTTCCGTTCTCTCCAAACAACGCTCACCGCACTTATTGCCACACATGGCTTAACAATATGGAATTTATTTGGAAATATTTTCACCATTTTAAGCAACTTTGTTCTAAATATTATTCTTCTCAATGGCTACTTTGGATTACCGAAAATGGGAGTTGAAGGAGTAGCTATAGCCACCATGCTTTCATGGCTAATTTCTTCAGGAATTCTTTATTTAGTTCTTCACAAAAAAATAAAACATCGATTTAAGCGTTCTGATTTTAAACGTTCTCGCATCATACTACCAGATTGGATTCGAATTGGATTACCGGCTGCCGCCGAACCTGTTAGTTTTCAGTTGTTCCAAGTTTTTCTAACCGCAATGGTCGTTCACTTTGGAACATTGTCTATAACGGCTCGTGTTTTCAGTGCGAACTTTGCCATGTTTGCCGTAATTCTTAGCGTAGGTCTTGGTAGCGGGAATCAAATATTAGTCGCTCATCTTGTTGGCGCAAAAAATTACGGAAAAGCAAATAAAAGAGTTCACCAAAGTCTATTTGGAAGTTGCCTTGGCGCTATGTTTGTTTCTGTTCTCGTTGCGATTTTTGGAACTAATTTACTTTCCCTATATACGACCAATTCAGAAATTCTCAAACTCGGAAGCATTTGCTTATGGTGCGACGCCTTAGTTCAGCCATTTAAGGCCGCTAACATCGTACTAACTAATTCTCTTCGAGCTTCTGGTGATTCAAAATTTCCGGCCATCGTTGGAAGTGCAATGATGTGGACTCTTGGGCTTGGAACCGCTTTATTCTTAGCGTTCGGTTTAGGACTTGGACTTCCAGGACTTTGGATTGGCATGGCCGCAGACGAATTCTACCGTTCCATAGTCAATTACCTTCGTTGGCGAAGTGGAAAATGGCAAAAACACGGAGTGGTATAACCCACATAAAATCAAAAAGAACTTTTAACACTCTAAAGCATTTTTTATCTTTGGGAAACCATGGCATTTTACTCTAATGACATCATATCCCAATTAAAAAATCATGCAGACATTGCTGATGTCATTCAACAATTTGTTCCTTTAAAAGCCTCTGGAACAAACCGCTATACAGGTCGATGCCCCTTTCATGATGATAAATCCCCTTCTATGAGTGTAAATTCCGCCATAGGAATATATAAATGCTTTGCGTGCAATGCCGGTGGCGATGTTTTTAAATTCGTGATGGAACACGAAAAAGTGGATTTCAAGGCCGCCGTAGAATGGGTGGCGCGAGCTACTGGATTTGAACTTCCCTCTCTTTCAAACACTAAAGAAAATAAAGCTGCACTAGAAGAACGAGATTTAGTTCAAAGATTAAATATTCTCGCCGTTGAATGGTTTGAAAAGAACCTCGCTGAAAACAAGGAAGTTTTGAACTACTTAAATCAGCGCGGAATTTCTGAAGAAACAAGAAAAAAATTTCGAATTGGCTACGCCCCAAACAAACGCGAAGGATTACTTGCATTAGCCATTCGACAAGGTTTTTCGCCAAGGCAGCTAGTTCAAGCTGGTCTTGCAACAGAAAAAGAAAATGGTGGCATTTCTGATAAATTTAGAGACCGCCTAATGATTCCTATACAGAACCTAACAGGAAATGTTATAGCCTTTGGCGGGCGCGTTTTACAAAAAGATGCCAAACCAAAATACATGAATAGTCCGCAAACCGTACTCTACGACAAAAAGAACACTCTTTTTGGACTTCACCATTCAAAACAAGGAATTGCAAAAGCTCAAGAAGTTATCATTGTTGAAGGTTATTTTGATTTAATTAGCCTTTACCAAGCAGGCATTCAGAATGTTGTTGCGGCCTCAGGCACGGCGCTCACAGAATTCCACGCCACACTGCTAGCTCGTTACGCCAAAACCGCTTATCTTGTTTTTGACGGAGATTCCGCAGGAAAAGAAGCCACACTTCGAAGTATTGAAATCGTTTTAGCCAAATCTATAACTCCAAAAATTTTCTCTTTATCTCGCCCCAATGGCGAAAAAATTGACCCAGATAATTTTATTCAAGAACGCGGGCCGGAAGCGTTTCTTCAAGAATTAAAAACCGCCGAAAACTGGTTAGATTACTTAACTCGAGAAATTCAACACGACAATCCTGAAGATAAAGCAAATTTTATCCACCGAGTAAAAAGCATCATTTCGCTAATTCCTGATGTTGAATTATCTCAACAATATCTAAATCTACTTTCTGAACGATTTGGAACAGAAGCTTCATTTCGTGGGTTAAAACCCTCGCTAAAAGTTTCTCAAAAAACCGGTTTAATAAAAGAAGAAAAGTCCTCTCAAATAGATGTTTCCTGGAAGGCCATATCTCCTACCGAATTAAGATACGTTAATTTAATACTTCAAAATCCAGCTGTTTTAAAGGCCGCTACACTTGTTTTTAATTTAGAATTTGTTTCTTCAGGAATTTCTCTTTTAGAATCTCCTTTCTTAACTGATATTCTTGGGCTTGCTTTATTGCAATATCAAGAAACTGAAACGCTCAATTTAAAATCTTTAGCAAATAATCTTTCTGATGAATGCCGAGATATTCTTTTTTCGCTTCCTGAAGAATCTTGGAAAGAAGAAAACGCCATTAGGGAATTTTTAGAAATGACTCTAGATTTTGAGAAACGTTTCGCAGAAAGAATGCGTTTTAGAACAGAAGACATTGAATTTAAATTGGAATTGACTACTTTTACGACAAAACTTAAACGTTTGCTAGCCGACTGCAAAAAAATGAAAATTACTCCTAACGAACAACTTCAACAAATTTTGAATTTCAGACAAGAACTGCAATTATTCCATGGAACACTACAAGGAAATTAACTATGCTTTCCATCAAAAATCTCCACGCGACTCTTGAAGATAATACTCCTATTCTAAATGGTGTGAATTTGGAAATTAAAAGTGGCGAGGTCCACGCGATTATGGGGCCAAATGGTGCTGGGAAAAGCACTTTATCTAAGGTAATCAGCGGACACCCATCATATCAAATCACACAAGGTGAAATTCTTCTACAAGGAAAAAATATTGCAGAGCTTGACATTGCCGCAAGAGCTAATGCGGGAATTTTTATTAGCATGCAATACCCAATAGAAATTCCTGGCGTTAATAATATTGAATTTTTAAGAATGGCGCTTGATTCTAAACGTGCTTCTCAAGGTCTTGAAAAAATTTCCGATTCTGATTTTAACTCGTTAATCGAAAAATCAATGGAACTTCTTGAAATGGACAATCGCTATACAGAACGCGGTGTCAATGAAGGATTTTCCGGTGGCGAAAAGAAACGCAATGAAATTTTGCAGATGGCTGTATTGCAACCCAAAATTGCTTTTTTGGATGAAACTGATTCTGGGTTAGATATTGATGCGTTGCGAATTGTTTCTAAAGGAATTAACGCTTTGAGAAATCAAGAACGAGGCATTATTCTTGTCACTCACTACAAAAGACTTTTAGATTATGTAAAGCCAGATTACATTCACGTTTTGCGACGCGGAAAAATTGTTCTTTCTGGCGGTGCTGAACTTGCCGATGAACTAGAAGCCAAAGGCTACGATTGGATTCCTGGAGACGAAGAATGAAAAACCTGGCCAGAAAAAGACTTTTAGAAATCGGGCTACCTTTACCAAGAAATGACGACTGGATGTATTTCCCTGTTTCAAAATTATCTTCCTTAGAAATTCCAGCCGTAGAAAATTCCTCCGTAGAAAATAAAAACGCTCTTGGCATAGAAACTGAGTCTAATGCAGCAGCTCTTTTGCCAATCGCTTTTGGCGCATACTCTAAAATAACAACCATTGCACCAAACGAAACTGAACACGGCATTTTAAAAAACCGCGATGAATTTTCTCATTCTATTTTTAAAGTTTCAACAGGAGCAAAACTCTACCTTGAAATTTTAGGAAATAAAAGTGAAAGAAAAATTTCTTGCGAGCGCATTGATTTAGAATTAGAAACTGACGCAGAAGTTTTTCTTTTTTTTCATGAACAAATTTCAGAAGAAACAACTCACCTAACTCACATTAGAATAACGCTTGCGCAAAACGCCAAACTTCACTCAAACATGTTATTTACTGGGAAAGGGATTTCTAGAACTAGCAGCGAAATTTTCCTAAACGGAAGTAGTTCTTTTGCTGATTATCGAAGCCTTGCTATTCTTACCGATAAAGCAAGCGAACACTCTCATTTAAAAATTCATCACAACGCTAGAGAAACGAAAAGTACTCAATTTGCAAGACACTTTCTTTCAAATTCTTCTTACGCTTCTTACGATGGGAGCGTACTTGCCGGAGAAAATTGTCCACAAGTAAATTCTTCTCAATTAATCAATACCATCTTACAAGATAACGCCAAAGTTTCTGTAAAACCGAACTTGAAAATTTATCATGACGAAGTAGAATGTTCTCATGGTTGTACTTGCGGTTCTTTTGACGAAGAAGAACTTTTCTATTTACAATCTCGAGGACTTACAGAAGAAAAAGCAAAAAAGATTTTAACTCGTTCTTTTGCTAGAGAAGTTTTCCCTGATTCACTTCCTTACTCCAAGCGAATATCAGAAGAACTTTCAAAACTCGGTTTTTAGACACAAGCGTTTTGCGATTCCAAGCAAATTCAGCAAATGGTTTAGATTTTCAGTTCTAAACTTTTTTCCAGCGTTCTTTTTCGTATTCACGAAGAACAGAAAGAGCGGCATTAAAACGTTTCATTTGTTTTTCACTTGGTTTATACGATTCTATTCGCAAAATAAAAGCTCCTACCGTTTCTCCAGGCATTCTCACTAATCCAAAACGCGATAAAATTCGTTCTGTTTTTTTGAGTTTTTTTCTCCACAGAATCACATATTCACTTATACTTTCTTTTACCAAATTTCTTTTTTTGATTTGATACCGATGTATTCCATAAACACCAAAAATCACAATTAAAAAACTCCAAAAGAAAACGCTTCGTAAAAGTTTTTCAAGAAATAAAGTCCAAGCATCTAAAGAACGACGCCATTCTCCATTTTTCAAAAAGTGTAAAATTTTCATTCCAGCAACTTTGAATTTTTCTTGCCAAGCAGATAGTTCTGCATTTTCTAGTAAAATAGATTCTCCGCCGCCAGGTGTTGGATCAAAAATCACCCACTGAGAACCATCAAAATATTCTACCCAAGCATGAGCATTTCTTCTAAAAAAGAGATAGTAATCTTCTGATGGCGAAAGAACTGGTGAAGAAAAGCCAACCACATAACGAGCCGGGATTCCTTTATGACGCAACAACAAAGTAGCCATTGTCGCAAAATATTCGCAATATCCTTTTTTTATTTTCCAAAAAGTTTCAAGCGGTTCTCGACCTAAGTCACTAGGCATAACTAATGTATACTCAAATTTTTCAAAGAAAAACTTCCTTATTTTATTTGTCAATTCTTGCAAAGATACGGAATCGGAAATACCAATTTCTTGTTCTGCTAAAGCAAATAAAGAATCTAATCGAGTTGGGAAATTTAAGAACGCCTCGGCTGATAAATCTCTACCTATCTTAGACTTTCCTTCTACATAATACCAATCTCTATGATTTACACTTTCGTTATAAAAAATTCGGCCATCGTACATTGTAATTGAATCGGCTGCTTCTACCGCTACCCCCGCATTCATCGGTGCAAAAAAATACCCGTGAGTGTTGATAGCGGATTGAACCCAAACAGAATCTGTCAATGTATCTTCTGACTCAAAAACAGCATAGTCTCCAATATAGCAATTCGGAAGAACCCACTCCCCAGATTGCTTATGATGCCACCGGCCTGCACTATATTTTGTATAAGCTAAACCTCGAAAATAAAGTGGTTTCTTTTTAGAAAAAACACGAAATACAATTTCCGAATTTTGTTCCCCAATATAATTAGATTGAAAAGAGCCTAACGAAGAAAATGGAGAAAAACCCATTAGACGATTTTTAGAATACGAATCATGATAATTTGAAGCATGAAAACGACCTTGACGCCATTCATATAATTTTTTTGCTCCAAAAAATAATCCAAAACCTAGTAAAATTGATAAAGTCAGAGAAAATGCAAAACGAACATTTTGTCGTGGTGTTTTTACAGACAAAATAAAGGCAAGGAAAGCGAGCCCCATTAGAACTAGCTGAAATTGATCATGAGTTCTTAAGGATAATAAGAGAACAAAAAGTCCATTCCAAAAAACAAATACTGGAAAACCGCCGCGATGCAATCCTCGCCATTGCCATAAAGCGAGAAACATAAAATACCAAGACGGAATAATCAAAAGCCAAGGGGAAAAGCCTCGTTCAACAGAAGGCGAAAGAACCCACCAAAAAGCAAACGGAACTATTGCTAAATATGCTACCGATTTCAAATACAACGGCACTTTTTTTCTGTAATGGTTTAAAGCAAATTTTAAAAGAGCAAAAAATGCAACAATTCCTAAAATCCATACTTCTGAAGAATACGTTAATACGACAAGAACTAAAAAAAGAAATACGGCCTCAAAAAAACGATTCATAATGAGACCTCCATTTCTTCATTCAGTACCACTGAAAGCGAAGCATCTTCTCGAGCCAGAGATTCTGAAATTATAATTTGTTTTGTAATCAACGGAGACTCTAGCGGTAAAACTGATACTGATAAAACAGGAGTCATTGGACGCGCTGCTGGAGACCACAAACTCGGCTTTGGGAATGGTTTATGCAGTTCAGGATATGGAGCGCGAGCAAGAACCGAAAGCACCGTGGGCATAATTTTTGCATTTTCCAAAGGGATTTCTCGATTGCCGATAAAAAAGCGTCCTAACAAATTTCGTGTTGTTAGGTATTTTGCAATTCCAGCACATAGCCGCACAGCATTTTCAACTCTCGTTTTACTCAATAAATCAGAGCAAGCAATATCTAAAAGCAAAACGATTCCCTCTCCGCGTTCGGCAGCGAATTCCTTTGTAAAAGGTTTTCCATAACGAGCAAAAACTCCATGATGAAGATCTCTTAACGAATCGCCCTCACGATATTCCCGAACGCCGACAAAATCGAGACCTCGTTGAAAATTTGAAGATAGATAAGGAGCAAAAGCAAGTCCGCTTTTTCCAGAAGATAAAAAACGAAATTCTCGAACTTTTATCATTTTAGGGTAAACCAACAATTCGTGTTCACCATCAGCTCGTTTTGAAATAGAAGCAACTCCTAGCGGGTCCCCAAAAGTCGCGGCTATATACGGCAAAGGGAAAGCACCTCGCCGAAAAGTTTTCACTCGTGTTCTGAATTCAAGTGCTTGATTTTTGGCTAAACGTTCCCAATTTTCACTTGGCAAATATTTCAAAGAAGGATGCATTCGAAAACAAGCTAATTTTACCGCCGGATAACTTTTTTTCGAACAAACTAACGCCGATATTTCTGCAACATCACCTTCTTTTACTGGCTCAACTCGAACAGAAAAAACAGAAGCGTGTCGTGGCGGAGTTAATGAAAAAAGTGGGAAAATTAAAAAAGCACTACACAAGAATAGGAAAAATTTAACTAAATAAAACCCAGGCACCCAAAGAACAAAAAGTGAAAACAAAAGAAATACTGAAAGAACATGGCCTGCCGCTGTCAAACGTTCATTCCAAAAAAAGAAAAAATACATCAATATTCCAGGTCGCCTAGAGAACCAAGGAATTTCTCGCCAAATAAACTTGATGCGTCGAGCAAGCGACATTAAAACCTCAAGCAGGAACTTTTATCTTTCTTAATATTTCTTGAAGTAGAGATTCTACAACGCCTTCACCCGCATCTGCCGCAAAAACTCGATGAGACATTACCGGCATAAAAGATTTTTGAATATCATCTGGGTTTACAAAATCTCTTACATCCATTTTTGCAAAAGCTTGAGACAAACGAAGCAGAGCAAGCCCAGCTCTTGGACTTGCTGGCAAACGAAACCCTTGATGATTTCTTGTCGCTTGAACAAGTTCCACCACATAACGTTCTAAAGCTTCTTCTACATGAACCTTACGAACCGCCGCGCGCAAGGCGAGAATTTCTTCAGGTGTTGTTACTTGCAGAACAGATTCAATTGGCTGACGTTCTCGATGAACTCGTAGAATAGAAAGTTCTGTTTCTGTACTCGGATAACCAAGCGATAAACGAATTAAAAAACGATCCATCTGCGCTTCTGGTAATGGAAACACTCCATGAAATTCTATAGGATTTTCTGTTGCTAAAACCATAAAAAGTTTCGGCAATAAAAGTGATTCCCCCTCTAATGAAACTTGGCGTTCTTCCATTGCCTCAAGTAATGCACTTTGCGTTCTCGGCGAAGCTCGGTTGATTTCATCAGCTAACAAAACCTGCGTAAAAACAGGACCTCGCCTAATTTCAAATGTTCCTGAACCAGGGCGAAAAATCGCTCCGCCAGTTACGTCTGCGGGCAACAAATCTGGCGTAAACTGAATTCGAGAAAAATCAGCACCGATTACTTTTGCCAAAGCCTTCGCTAGAGTTGTTTTTCCGGTACCTGGAACATCTTCTATTAAAACATGACCATCAGCTAAAAGTGCAGCTAAGAGCAATTCTACAGAAGATTCCTTTCCTAGTACAACTTGATTAAGAGCGTTCTTTAATTTTTGAATCATACACTGAAATTAAATTATTCCTATGAAAAATCCACAAGAAAAGAAAAAAAATCTTCGTATAAAATTAAACGATTTTTCAGTCAAATTCCCGACAAGAGTCAACACGCTGACTTTGAGTTGTATTTTGAAAATGAAATGAACTAGCTCTAAATCACGCTCCGCTACAATATTTACACTTTTTTTCAGGAATGCTACGCTAGAAGCCTCTTTTGAATCACAAGTTTCGCTTGTATTTTTCTTTATACAAAAAGTAACACACCAACGTAGCCAACTATTGAGCGGATTTTAAAATTAAAATTTTAAAATTTCCTCTTCCGATAATCCAGAAATAATTCTGATTTTATCAATAGGAATACCTTCCATAAGCATCGCTTTTGCCATTTCTAATTTAGCATCAGTAATGCCTTTTATTTCCCCTTCAGAAAAGCCCTCGGCCTTGCCTTCAGAGAATCCTGTAGAGAATCCCTTTTCCTCGCCAGCGGAGAATCCACGATTATAGTCAGCATCGGCTATTGAGACATAGCCTTTATTTTGAATAACTTCTAGCGAATCCATAATCATCTCCTTTTCTTCTTCGGGGAGCATTCCTCGTAAAACTCTATAAGCGAGAATCGCAGAAACTAAGTTTGCTTAAGTTTTTATGACCGAGCACATTGAGTTTCTTTGAAATATACCAAAATTTCTTCTATAATAGAAGAATAGCTGTTTCCTTGTTTTAAAAGCGAATTCAGTTCCATCGCAACAACTTGTCATCGCGAACATAGTGTGGCGATCTGTTAGCAACAAGATTGCTTCTATCACTACGATTCGTCGCAATGGCAAGAATCTCACGCAAGAACTGCGAGCACGTTTCATCGCGATAGACAAAACGAAAAACTAAAATCCCTCGCAAACACAATTTCCAAAAAACAAAACTCACTAAAAATTAAGCAGCAAGAGCGTCGGCCAAGGAAGGGGTGGTTTGGAGGGGACCGTGCGGCCTTCGCAACTCCGAGCCGGGTCCCCTCCAAAGAAAAGAATACCAAAGAAATCAAAAAATCTCCTACTAAAACTAGCAGGAGATTTATGAAGTTAAAAATTACAATTTTAGAATTTTCTCTTCCGAAAGTCCAGATATTATGGCAATATCAGAAATGGGATATCCCTTTAATAGCATCGCTTTTGCCATTTTTTGAGCTTTAATATGTTCTCCTTCAGAGAATCCTTTTTCCTCGCCGGCGGAGAATCCACGATTATAGTCAGCATCGGCTATTGAAACATAACCTTTATTTTGAATAACTTCGAGCGAATCCATAATCATCTCCTTTTCTTCTTCGGGGAGCATTCCTCTTAAATATACCAAAATTTCTTCG
>JAGAKE010000032.1 GCA_017625775.1 Fibrobacteraceae bacterium | reverse complement strand
CGTGCGAAAGAAGTTATCGTGGTTTCTTTTTTGTGAGTTTGTCATAAACCTTCTTAAGTTTGTGGTTGATGTATAAACGGATTAAAGCTTTGCTTAAACCGAGCAATGCCTCTACTTCTATAAAACGCTTGAGAAAGGAAAATCGAACAAAAATTTTTGAAAAAAGAATTTTTACATGAATGTGGCAGGAATCGCGAAGAGGATTGCTTCTGTCGTTTCACTCCATCGCGGGTGACAAGAACCTCACGTAAGAACCGCAAGCAAGTTCCCTCGCAAACAATAATTTCAAAAAACAAATCTTACTTAAAATTAAAACACAAGAGCGTCGGCCAGGGAAGGGGAGGCTTGGAGGGGACCGTGTGGCTTTTGAAAAAAAACTATTCCAACCTGGAAGAGTTTTGTAAAAAATTCTATGATACGATTTTGTGTTCATGATACACTTTATGATACACTTGAAAATTACAAGGGGAATTTGAAATTTATGCGAAATAAAAAGCCGTATTTAATGAAAAAAGAAATTTATTTATTGTTTTTTGAAGCGAATGTCTATTATAAATAATTGATCTGCTGTATCATGAATACTTGATTTTTTAAAACAAAATATTTTAAATTGTTGAATTTGTAAATTTTGCGTAGTTTTCTTTTAGTAAATTCTGTTGACAGATTAAGAAAAAAGACGTGTGTTTTGAAAAGCTTTGAGAAAACTCACGTTTTTTCCCAAAAACTAGGAGGGGAGCATTTTTTATAACTAAAAAGCGGAAGGTATTTGTTATGAAGAAAATGTTTGTTTTATTTACCTTTGTCGTAGTTGCTGTTTTTTGTTTTGCGTTTTTTAAAAGTTCAACGGAAAAGTAATTTGAAAACGATTTGTATGCAGGCGAAGAGGTTAGTCGTAATGCATCTAAAGCAACCAATGTAATTATGCGTGGTGCTAGTTTTTAATCGATAATAATATGAAATATAATAAGAAAAATAATATAGTTGCCTTATTTTCTTTTGTACTAACCTTTACTTTTCTTCTTTTGCAGGGAACATAAAACTTGCAGCAATTCCGAGCCCTAGGGCAAAAACGATTACAGAAAGGCTTATCCAAGTTGGAATTTTATAGACTTCCATAATGAGCATTTTTACGCCAACGAATCCGAGAATAAATACCAAGGCGTATTTTAAAAGGTGGAATTTGCCAAGCATAGCGGCAAGTGCGAAATACAAGGAACGAAGCCCAAGAATTGCCATTATGTTCGATGTGAATACAATGAATGGGTCTCGCGTAACAGCGAAAATTGCTGGAATAGAATCCACTGCAAAGAAAATGTCTGTGGTTTCGATGACTAGCAAAGAAAGGAATAGCGGTGTAATATAACGTTTGCCGTTTTCTTTTAAAAAGAATGCATGTCCTTCAATTTTTGTGGTAATTGGGAAAAATTTCTTAGCGAGTTTAACCACAGTATTTTGGCTTAAATCTTGTTCTTCGTCTTCCTTTGAAAAGAGCATTTTTAAAGCAGAGAAAATGAGAAGAGCGCCAAACACATACATAATCCATTCAAAATGATGTAACAGTGCCGCACCGCCAATTACGAAAACGCCGCGGAAAATAATCGCTCCTAGAATACCCCAAAATAAAACGCGGTGTTGATAAATTTTTGGAATTTTGAAATAGCCAAAAATAGCAGCCATTACGAAAATGTTGTCCATGGAAAGTGATTTTTCAATAATGTAGCCAGTTAAAAATTCTAGTGCGGCCTCGCCGCCAGAAAGTTCTGTGTTTGGAATGTAGCCTTTGCCGTAAAGGAAGTAGAGTGCTAGGTTAAATAAAAGAGAAACGCCTATCCAAACGCCAGTCCAACGGAGAGCTTCTCCGACACCGATTTCGTGGTCTTTTTTGTTGAAAACGCCGAGATCTAGCGCTAGCATGCCGGCGACTAAAATTAAAAAAGCAATCCAAAAAATAATCATGCCTAGAATTTAGCAAAATTCTATTTAAAGAAATAGAGGGTGAGGATTTAAAAAAAATTTTGCTCGTTGACTTTGTCTATTTGAAGTCAATAGAGTAAAAAAACACCCAAGATGTTTTCTTGGGTGCTTTGATTTTAATTTTAATCTTCTTCGACAGGAACCTTAGATTCTTGTTTTCTTTTATGCGGGTCTAAAGTGACTTTGCGCAAACGAAGGATTTCTGGGGTAACTTCAATACATTCGTCATCGTTGATGAATGTAACACATTCTTCAAGCGTTAAGCGACGGTAAGGAGTTAATTGAATGTTGTCGTCGGAACCAGAAGCACGCATGTTTGTTAGGTGCTTTCCTTTGGTAACGTTCACAATGATATCTACATTGCGGTTGTGTTCTCCAACAATCATACCAGGATAAACTTCAGCTCCTGGGCCAATAATCATATAGCCACGATCTTCTAGTTTAGAAAGAGCGTAGCTTGCTGATTCACCTGCATCCTTAGCAATAAGCACTCCGTTGACACGAGTTGGAATTTCGCCTTTATATGGCTGATATTCAAGGAAAAGCGACTGCGAAACGGCATAACCCTTTGATAAAGAGAGTAACACAGGACGCACTCCAATTAGGCCTCGACTCGGAACAATATATTCCAAAAAGACACGATTGTTGTCGTCTTGGAGCATATTTGTCATTTCACCTTTGCGACGTCCGAGTTCTTCAATTACTGGACCGCTATAATCGGCAGGAACTTCTACTTTGAATGTTTCTATTGGTTCAAGAAGTTTTCCATTTTCATCTTTTTGGAAAATGACTTGTGGACTGCCGATTGTGAACTCATAACCTTCTCGGCGCATATTTTCAACGAGAATTGTTAAGTGTAAAATTCCTCGTCCAGAAACTTTGAATGTGCTTGCTCCATCTACTTTTTCAACCAAAAGTGCTGGGTCTGCCATGTGGGCTCTTTCAAGGCGTTCAAGTAAATGACTTCCTGTTAGGAATTTTCCTCCATATTTTCCAGCTAATGGGGAAGTGTTGACCGTAAAGAGCATAGAAATTGTCGGTGGGTCAATTTGAATTCTAGGAAGTTGAACTGGGGCTGCTGTAGAAGAAAGCGTGTCACCAATATCAAAGTGATCTAAACCTGCGATGAGAATGATGTCGCCAGGACCAGCCTCCGTTACTGGCTGAGGAACAATGCCTTCATAACGTAAAACTTTTTGAAGGCGAACATTCTTGAAAGAACCATCTGCTAAAGATTGACTAACGGTGAGATTAGGTTTAAAAACGCCTTGTTGAACGCGTCCTACAGCTAAACGACCTAGGAAATCAGAGTATTCAAGAGATGCTATTTGAAGTAAAGGTGCTTGGCTGGCATCGCCTTTGGGAGCTGGAATGCGTTCGAGGATTAAATCCATCAAAATTCGGAAATCCCCGTCTGCATCTTCAATTTCTTTTCGACAAATTCCTTTTCGGCCACTACCAAATACATGAGCAAAATCTAATTGTTCTTCATTGGCATCAAGTTCACAGAAGAGGTCGAAAACCTTATCAAGAGCTAGGTGAGGATTACAGCCATCTCGGTCAATTTTATTGACAACTACAATGGGAATTAGTCCAAGTTCAAGTGCCTTTTGGGTGACAAAACGAGTTTGAGCCATAGGACCTTCAAAAGCATCTACAACGAGCAGCACTCCGTCAACAGTGCCAAGTACGCGTTCTACTTGTCCTCCAAAATCGGCGTGCCCCGGAGTATCAACAATATTAACGCGATACCCTTTATAATTTACGGTGGCGTTTTTAGAAAGAATGGTAATGCCTCGTTCACGTTCTAGATTATCGGAATCCATAACGCGTTCGTTGACTTCTTCATTTTCATGAAAAGTGCCGCATTGCTTTAATAACTGGTCCACAAGAGTTGTTTTACCATGATCTACGTGAGCTATAATGGCCACATTTCTGATTTTTGATGTATCCATAAAAATCTCTGAATAAAGGTTTGTAGAAATATTCGGCGCAAATTTAGTAAAATTTCGCTTTGAGACTTAGTTTTTTTATTTTGATAGTCGTGTTTTAGAATTTATAGCCAAGGGAGAAATAAATTCTTCCTGAATTATCGTAATCTAACAAAAGTGTATTTGCTTTTTTTCCACCGTTTTCGGTGTTTTTAGCGTATGCTCTTGAATAATGATGACTCCAATCTAGTCCTGTTTTAAAAAAGTAATGATTTTTGAACAAAAACGAAATTCCGATAGCGTGTGCGTAAGTGAATACAGCGGTATTTTTAAATTCAGATTCTGCATAAAAAGCATAGCCTAAACCGACTCCGCCAGAAATATTTAAATGAATAGCAAGTGGAAAATAGCTCATTTGGTAAAGAAGAAGTTTAAATTCTAAGCCTGCATCTAAAACTAATTCGTGGGCGTCCATGGATTCTTTGTTTTTAGCTTGTTTTTCATTTGCTAATATTTGAATGTATTGATAATGAAAATTTCCATAAAGTTCAAGGAAAGAGGTGAATGGGTAAGCTGCATAAATACCATAAAGATCGCCAAGTTTTACGCTCGTTTCCCTTTTTTCCCCCTCAATGATGTATTCTAATTCAGCTTGTTTCTTGTCAAAAGACGAAAATTTCAAGGAAAGTCCTAGTTCTGGGGCTTTCTTTTGCGAATTTTCTGCGCTGGTGGCGAAAACGCTTACGGAAATGGTTAACAAGAATATCAAAAAGGCTTGCATCACTAGGGGAAATTATAAAAAAATTGTTATAATGGAAGAAAGATGTGTAACTTTTAAGTTTTTTTCTAAAAAAAGAGAACGTTTGCCTTTTTTTTAGATAGATTTGGAACAACAAAAAACGGAGAAATTATGAAAAAAACAAGTCTTTCCCTGTGCGCTGCGGCTCTTTTGCTTTCTATGACAGCGTGTAACGATAAAATGGACCCAAATGATCCACAATCTGTTCGCAAGTATTTGGAAAAACAGCAAATTGCGGTTTCTGCTAATAATTTTGTGAACGCAGCAGCCAATAGTGATACGGCTCGTATGACTTTGTTCTTGCAAGCTGCTTTTGAAATCGATGCTTCTAACGATGCTGGTAACAATGCAGTGGCTATTGCTGTGAATAAGGGAAATCTTGAAATTTTGAATTGGCTCTTTGCTCATGGTGCAAAAGCAAATGTGACAAATAGTAATGGCGAAACGGTGTTAGATAACGCCGTCGCTATGGGCCATAAAGAAGTGGTTGCTCGTCTTTTAGAACAGTTGAAAGCTGAAAATGTTCCTGTTGATGCAATGTCTTCTGCAGTTCTTTTCGCAGCGAAAACAGGAAAAGCAGATATGCTTCAAATTTTAGGTGATGCTGGTTTGCCTCTTGAAAATCGTGGTGCTGACGGTTATTACCCGATTCACTTGGCTGTTAAAGGCGGTCATTACGATGCTTTGATGTATCTTTTGAGCAAAAAAGTAGATGTAAATATTAAATGTAAGCAAGGTTATTCTGTGCTTGATTGGGCTAAAAACGAAGGTTATACTCGTTTGATTAAGGAAGTTCAAAAGGCTGGCGGAAAAAATACTCCTGCTTATATCAAGGAATTTGGTCGTTAATTCGTTATCTGAATTTCGCTGAATTATGAAATTTTAGTGTTCCTTTTGCAAAAAAGGAACACTTTTTTTTTGAGACCGTCGGTTTTCGTTCGCGGTTCTTTGTATTTTTGCGCTATTATGAAAAGAATTTTATTTTTCATTGCATTGTCTGTTTCCTTTGCTATGGCTCAGGAAACCGTGGAAAGTGTTCGAAAACAAATTTCTGCGGTAGAAAAAGAAACTAAACGAGAAAAATCGCTACATGAAGCTGAAAAAAAACGTCACGAGGAATTTATCGCGGCGGGAAAGCAAAAAGTGATTGCGCTAAATGCACAAAATAAATCACTTCGGGCTGAACTTGACTCGATGAAAGCTGAAATCGCTAAGCTTACGGTCGCTCGAAACAAGGCTTCTTCTACGGTTCGCTGGTACGAAAGCAAGAAAGCTAAGTATCGCGAAGAACTTTCAAAATTTATTGAAACTTTGATTCCTTTGGTGGAAGCTGATTTTCCTTACCGAAATTCAGAGGCGGCTAGCGGCTTAAAAGAAATTGCTGAGCAATTATCTAAAGCGGTTATTTCCCCAGACGACGCTTTGGGTAGGGCATTAGAAATTTTTAGTGAGAGAATTCGGCTTGGTTATACTACAGAAGTTTGGAAAGGCGTTTTAACGTATGAGCAAAGAGAAATTAATGGAACCTTTATGCGTTATGGCGCTGTGGCTTCTCTTTTTGTTTCTACCGATGGAAACGAAGTTTTTTGGCTTTCGGAATCACCTGAAAAGGGATACGCTTGGGAAAATGTTTCAAATAATATGGAAATGAGAACGCTATTAAAAGAAGTGTTGAAAGTGGCTGAAGGCAAAACGGCTCCACGTCTTGTTTTGATTCCTGTTTCTTTGCCTAAGGAGGTGAAGTAATGAAGGCTTTATTTGGATGGATGCTTTTAGCTTGTTCCGTAGCTCTTTTTGCGGCGCCACCTTCTGAAATTGATGTGGTAAAAGAACGTGCTGCGTTAAATAGTGCAAAAGCAGATTTAGAAGAAGCTCGAAAAAAACGGGATATGGCTGTAGCGGCTCGTTGGAAAGATCGAGAAGCCGCAAATCAGGAACGTGAACTTTTTAATGAGAAGTACAAAGAAAATAAAGAAAAAGTAGAAGCATTGATGTTGGAACGGGCTCGCTTGCAAGAAGATGTACGTGTTGGTCGTGAAGATCTTTCACAAATGCGTGCTGCAATGGAAACGGCTCGGGCAGAATACCTCGCTTTGACTGCCGGACCAGAACGATTAACGGCTTTGCAACAAATTGGAGAACAAGGCGTTCCCTTTAAAATGCCTGAACGTTTAGAACGTTTTAATCGTTTGAAAAAAGATATGGAGCTTTATCGCGATGACCCAATGAAAATAGCGCAGGGAATTTTTGATTTAGCGAAAGAAGAGCTTGAATTTTCCAGGGCCATTGAACGAGAAGAAGCTGAACTCGTTTTTGGATCTACGGTGGCTTCTGGTTCGCGTTTGCGTTTAGGTGGTATTTATGCTATGCAGGCCGCAAATCAGGGACCTGTAGCTATAATGCTCGCTCAAGTTGGGGCAAAAAAACGTTCTTTTGCTTGGCAAGAAAATTTAACTCCAGAGGTTCGTGAGCAAGTAGCGCAAGCTCTAGCCAAGAAAGATTCTATGATGCTTGTGCCTGTAGATGTTCTTTTAAGTACGGCACTTTCCTCTGAAATTGCTAATTATGCCGAAAAGGATTTTACTGACGAAGCCAAAGAATTTTTCCGCGATGGTGGTGTTTTAATGTACCCAATTCTTGCGTTATTCTTGATAGGTTTGTTTGTTTCTGTGCATCGTTTAAGCGTTATTTTGTGGAAAGGGCGTTCAGGAAATGCTTCTAAAGTTTTGAAAGCTCTAAAGGAAGGGGATTTTTCTACAGCAAAATCTCTTGCGTCTGGAATGAAAGGTTCTTTAGGTAATGTGATTTCTTGCGTGTTGAATAAAAATCATCCAAATAGAGAATCCGCAGAAAAAGCACTTGAAGAGGTGTTTGCTCAAGAAACGCCTTCGCTTGAAAAAGGACTTTCAACTATTTCAGTGATGGCAACAACAGCTCCTTTGCTTGGACTTCTTGGAACTGTGATGGGAATGATTCAATTGTTTGAAGTGATTACCTTGCATGGAACTTCAGACCCGAAATTATTGGCTGGGGGAATTTCTGTTGCTTTGGTGACAACAGAAGCTGGCTTGATGGTTGCAATTCCTCTTCAGCTTTTACATACCTTCCTTTCAAATCGTGCAGATCGATTAACTGCTAAGTTAGAAAGTGCAGGCTTAGCTGTTTTGAATGCATTTTTTGGTTCTAAATAAGGGAGTGAATTTTGAATTTACTTTCCATTCTAGAATCGGTTTTTAGCCTAGCTTCTCGCGGAGGTTGGGTTTTAATTCCGATTTTTTGTTTAGGATGGTTTGCGTGGTATTTGTTGTTAGAGCGTTATTTATGTTATCGCCGTCTCCAAAGGCTTTCTTTAAAATGTTTTTGGAATCTCTATAAAAATCAAGGTTTAGAATCGGCGAAAACTTTCTTGAAGAAAAAAAAGAAATCGTATTTTGCAATGCTTGGTGAAGTCGTTATGAATTATTATGCTGATGGATCTGAAATTGTAAAATATCACCTTGAAGAAAAACAACATCAAGTAAGTCAAGAACTATCTAAATCAATGCGTTCTATTTCCGTTGCCGCCTCGGTTGCTCCATTGCTTGGACTTCTTGGAACTGTTTCTGGAATGGTGCATACTTTTGAAATTATCGAAATGTTTGGTTTTGGAAATCCAGTGCTTTTAGCCGATGGGATTTCAGAAGCATTGCTAACTACGCAAGCAGGGTTGTTAGTTGCTTTTCCATTAATGCTTGCGTACAATCATCTATCTTCTCGCATTGAACGTATGGAACAAGAAGTATGGGGCGAGATTTTGAAATTTGAAAAGGTTTTACAGGAGAATTTAAAATGAGTTTTATAAAAAAACGTGCTCGTCGAGAAAGTTTAATCGATATTTCTCCTATGATGGACATGGTGTTCATCTTGCTGATTTTTTTCATTGTGACTTCGACTTTTACAAGAGAAACTGGAATTGATGTAACAAAGCCAAAAGCAAGTTCTGCAAAGGAATTAGCTAGAGAATCTATTTTAATTGGAATTACTCGTCAGGGAACGGTTCATATAAATGAAACTCAGGTGAATTTGTCTTCATTACAAACTATTTTAAAACAAATGATGGCTGAATCTCCAGATAGGCCTGTCATTATCGTATCTGACCGAGATGCTCCATCTGGGGCAATAGTAGATGTTTTGGACGAATGTAATATCGCAAAGGTGCGTAAAGTTTCTATTTCGGCGGAGGAAGGCGAATAGTGTCTGTTTGCACTAAAATAATTCGTGTTCTTTTGTTGCTTGTATTGGCTTTAATAGTCAATGTGGTTTTCTTTTTTGCTCTCCCTGTTTTAAATACACTTTTCTTTGATCGAACAGAAAAGGAAAAAACTGAATTATTGGATGTGACCGAAGTTGAAATAAATGTGCGAGAAAAGAAACAACAAACAGAGAAAAAAACTTTGCGGATGATTGTGCAGCCAAACACTTTTCGAACAACGAGAAGTACGGGGGCCGAAAGAGCGAAAGGCTTTAAAATGGATTTATCTTTAGCTCACGGAGAAGCTGGTGATGGCGTGGGTGTGGCGTTAGGGGCGGCAGAAAATGTAGTGTATGAAGCAGGTGAAGTCGATGAACAAGCAAAAGTTTTGAAAGAGGTAAACCCTGTTTATCCAGAACGTGCGAAAAAAGCGGGAATTGCGGGAACTGTTAAGGTTTTGATGGTGATTGATGTTTATGGAAATGTTTCTTCGGTAGAAGTATTAAGTGTGAATCCGCCAGGTTATGGTTTTGAAACGGAAGCTGTTAAAGCCGTTCAATCTTGGAAATTTGAACCAGCAAAATTAGGTTCTTTCCCTGTGGCGCAAAAAGCGACAAAGGAGTTCCGTTTTGTTCGCTAAAAGAATATTTTTGCTGATTTTGTTGGTAGTGGTTTCCGTTTTTGCCGAAGACAATTTTGCAAAAGCGAATGCGCTTTATGATGAAGGGAAATTTAAGGAAGCTGTTCCTTATTATAGGGCAGCTATTGATGACGGACGTTACGAACCTTTTGCGTGGTTTAATTTAGGAAATGCGTTAGTTCAGCTAAAACGCCCATCTGTGGCGGTGGTGGCGTATCGTAGAGCTGTTGAACTTTTACCTGATTTTACTCGTGCTTGGATTTTATTAGGAGACCTCTATTACATTGGAGGTGATATAGGAATGGCGATTGCTTCGTATGGGCGTGCTATAGAACTTGGCGAAGATTCAGACCATTTACATTACGCTCTTGCGGAATGTTATTTGCGTGGAAATGATTACACAAATGCCGAAAGACATTATGAACGTACATTGTATTTGAATCCAGATCGTATGGATGCATGGTATGGTTTAGCCGATGTTTATGAAAAATTAGGTGATTATGAAAATGCTATTCTTACTTTAGAAAAGGCTTTGCAATTTACGGCCACTGCTGGAGCTGATGTTCATTTTACGCTATCTCATTTTTATCAGGAAATGGATTCTACTAAAAAAGCATTACATGCTATGGAAAATGGTCTTTTGATGATGCCTGAAAATGTTTCAGCTAGACGCTATTTAGCTCAGATGTATTTAAAGTCAGGAGAACCTTGGATGGCTTTATTTACTTTAGAAGAAGGATTACGTCACAAGAAAGGTAAAGCAGATCTTTTTGTTGATATTGGTCAAATTTATTTTTCGCAAAAACGCTATGACGAGGCGTTTGAAAATTATTTGTCAGCGTGGAAACTCGGAGCTTCTCAGGGAAGGCTTGGGGCTGAAAATGTTGGACATGTTTGGTATAACGCAGGCGAAGAAGCAAAAGCAGATTCTCTATATCGTCGGATTCGGGAAAAACGGTAGGATTTTATGAAAAAAAAGAAAGTTTGGAAAACTCCTTCAATGGAAAAATTATCCATGAAAGCAGAAGATCTTGTTCGGAAAACTCTTTGCGATATTCGTGAAGGGCGTCATCCGTTTTGTACTCATGAAGAACGCCTGTTTGAACTATTAGAAAAGCAAGTAGATTTAATTGATGGAATAGAAGACAAAAAAATTAAGTTAGAACTTTTAGCTAGATTCTTGAATACTGATGCGGTTTTAGCTGAATGTGAATCTGACGATTTTGCAGATTTGTATGCTGATATGGCCGCTTATTTTGTTGAAGAAGCAGAAACGTTTGAAGATAAAGAATACTTGTCGGCTTTAGTTCATGATTTGGCGCTTCGGCATACAGGAGAAGACGGGCGTTCTGCGGTTTTTCTGATGCTAGAAAATTTTTTGCCAGAAGCTACTTCAACTGCATTGATGGAAGAAATTCTAGAAGCAGTTCAAGTTCATGCGCTTGACAATTATGAGTATGTTATAGAAGCTGTTTGCGATATGGCGGATTCTTTGCAAAAGGGCGATGTTTATGAACGAGCAAGGTTGCTTCAAGATCCTGATCGTTCAAATGCAACCTTGTTAGATGTAGCGAATTTTTACATGACAGCAAGAGATTTGAATTCTACGAATCGATTACTTAGAGAAATTAAGTCTCCGCAAGGTGAAGATTTAGAAGATTATCTTGATTTGAAAATAGCTCTTTTAGAAGCCGAAGGGAAAAAGAGCGAAATGGTTCTTTTGGCAGAAGAACTTTATGAACGATTCCCGAAAGAAATGCATTTAGCAAAATTATGTTCAATTGTTGAAATGAATCGTCGTCAAGTTTTGTTAGATCGTTACATAAAGCTTCAATCTGGTTCTTCAATTTCATTAGGTTTTTTGCAAATTTTAGTAGCCTTTAATGAATTTGTTCGTTTAGAATTGTATTTAGAAAAAATGGGAGATGAACAATTAACCACATTATCAGCAGATGCTTTGATCCATTTAACTCAAGAATTAGAAGAAAAAGGACAAATTGAATTATCAAATCGGATTAAAGAGTGGATTGTAGAAGAACCAGAAGATTTAAGAGAAAAATTTTAAATCATTGAGTGCTGCGATGAAGACATTAATAATTCTTGTAACGTATAATGGTTATTCTTTGACAAAAGATTGCCTTCCGTAGAAGCAATGGGAAATTGCACAGTGCTATTTTGTCGGTGAAAAAAATGCATTGAATTTTGAAAAATGTTCCAGGAACTTCTTTTCTTCAAAATGATTGGATGAATGGAATTTGCTTATTTATGAAAACAGAAACATTTCGAGAAGTAGGAATGTTTGATGAAAAATTTTTCATGAATCCATGATCTGTAATAACTAATCCTAGGGGCGTTTTTTCAGAAAATTCGTTGAGCCGAAGTCTGCAACACGATTCTTTTTAATTGTATTTTTATTCAAAACATTTTGCTAAAAAAGGCGCTGTACTTTCTAGAATTTTTCGAGTGTGTCGCAGTGGTCTTCGTTTAATGTTTTTTTTTCAAAACGTTCCTTACACTGGAAATTATTTTTTTATGTTCTAAAAAAATAAAGGCAGATTGACGCGCGTGCCATTGCACGCTGCTAGTATTGTGGGGCTACGCCCGTATATGAAGAACCGCCGGCTTTGAACTGAACCCCGAAAGTTGGACACAACTTTCGGGGTTTTTATGTATAAGAAACACACAAAAGAAGAATGGGCTAAAGCTTATGAGCTCCACAAGGATGGTTACGAT
>JAGAKE010000031.1 GCA_017625775.1 Fibrobacteraceae bacterium | reverse complement strand
AGTCTGTTAATAAGTTGTCATCGCGAACGTAGTGTGGCGATCTACTTGCGAAAAGATTGCTTCTGTCGTTTCACTCCATCGCAATGACAAGAAGCGTAGGCAAAAATTGCGAGTGACAATGAAAAAAATAAAATCCCTCGCGAACAACATTTTTAAACATCAAAGCACACTTAAAATTAAGCAGCAAGAGCGTCGGCCAGGGAAGGGGAGGCTTGGAGGGGACCGTGCGGCCTTCGCAACTCCGAGCTGGGTCCCCTCCAAAGAAAATGAAAAAAGAAATACATTACTAACAGATGACCACGTCGTTTAAAAAACTCCTCGCCATGATTTTTACAACGCTCGCTTGCAAATTTTTTTTCAAAAATGCTCTTTTTTTCAAAAGTAAACCCCTCGGCGAGATGTTTCACATCTTATCCGAGGGGAATTATTTGGAGAATAAAAAATTTATCGAATTAAACGAATAGACTGAACTTTACCTGTATTTTTAGACTTAATAAAATAAGTTCCTTTAGCAGAAATAAAATCGCTATGCTTTATTGTAGAAACAGCTTGTTCCATAGAATAAGCACTCAAGCGACCAATATAAACGCCTTGCATATCAAAGACATCATAATCGCCAAGCTGATTTACATTCAAATGCAAATTTCCAGCAATAGCTGACGGATCTTCATTACCGCCAACGCCAGAATTTGGTTCTGGATCTTCTGCGTTTGCACCAGCAACAAATGTTAAGTAGTCAATGTTAAAATAACCACCAACAACTTCTAACTTAACAACATGTTCGCCTTTAGAAATGTTTGCAATTTGAGCACCAACTTTTTCATACGTATCCCAATTTTCTTCCCCAGTCTGTGGAATCGCAAGTTCTTCAATCACTAATGCATCATCAACATAAAGATTCAAGCTAGAACCTTCATTACCCGCAGAAACATTAGCAAAGAAAGAATAAGCGCCATCTGTATCAAAGTTTACAGTATATTCTAACCATTCGCCTGGTTCTGTATAACCAAGAACCATACCCGTCCCACCTTTGTAAATATCAACAGGTTCGTTAATACGGAAATTAGCATCTCCTTGGTTTTCAGAATCTCCATCGCTATAAGAATTATTCCCTTTACCAACACCAGCAATATCAAAATGCTCGGCTTCAACTTTTCCAGGAGCTTTAGCAGCACTACCATTATAAGGAGCTTGAGGAACAGGATCAACCACCTCGCCTCCGCCAATACCTGTTGTATTCTTGCCTTTATCAAGGTTACTTGCAAAATATTCTTTAAGCCAAGTCATAGCGGCACGATCTCTGCCATTATCAATGATACCTGTATTTTGAGCCCAAGTGGCACCATTGATATACCCCCAAATAGTGATACCAGCAATCCATTCTGTTTCCCACATAAAAGGAATATGGTTTGCATAATCATTTTTCTGTTTGGTATCATCAGCTTCGCCAATATCATATTCAGAAATCATCAAAGGAAGGCCTGTTTCATTATGAATTCTAGTAAGTTTACTTTCAAAATCAGACTTACTCATACCTTTACAATCATGAGCTTGTTGGCCATAAACATCAACAGGAGCGCCATTCTTTACAATAGTCTGAATAAGTTCAATACCTTCATTCATTTGCCAAGAAAGAGTGTTATAATCATTATAGATGAGTACGGCCTTCGGCCAACGTTCACGAGCCATTTTGAAAGCAGTCGTAATGAAGTTGTATTGATGTTTACCATTAATAACTTCATCACCGCCAAGAGCGTCAATAATATGCGTTCCGCCACATTCTGGGTCATCAGTAGTATTACCTTCAGCACCAGCAGCCGGCTTCCCATAACCGGAATGATAGTTATCGCCAGCCCAAATCGCCTCATTCACTACATCGATATATTCAAGATCTGGGAATTTAGCAGCCACAGCATCAAACCATTCTACGATATACTGTCTTGTTTTTTCTACAGTAATTCCTGGATTTTTATTTTTGCAAAGGAAATTTGGAACCTGTGAACCCCAAATCAAAGCATGAAATTTAAAGAAGCGTTCGCCTGGTTTTTCTTTAGCCCATTTATAAGCGCTTTCACATTTATCGTAGTTATCCCAAGAAAATTTGCTTTTTCCACTACTATCAAGAGAATGAATAGAACCCCATTTACAACCATTTTCAGCAGTAATCTGGTTCCAATAAGTGTTAAAATCTTCACGAATTTGGCCACTCGTAGTGATATTACCAAGGAATTTTGCACCACCATCTGCAAAAGCAGCCAAAGCTTGTGTTGAAAAAACACAAGATAAAATCAGTGTTGAAAGAAATAACTTCTTCATAACCTCGTCCTTTTTTTAATGTATGGAAAAAATATTTTTCTGGCGAGGCGTTTTTTGTTTTCTAAAATAACTTTCCGTTGACAATATATCCATAATCCCCTCTCAAACGTAAACTTTTCTTTTATTAAATACGAAAATCTCCCGAGCTCTGCTCGGGAGATTGAAAAATTCATTTGCTTGATTCTTAATATCTATAGAAATCCACTTTATAAGGACCTTCTACAGGAACGCCAATATAATCAGCTTGTGCTTGAGTAAGCGTAGTCAAGTGAACGCCTAACTTTTCAAGATGCAAGCGAGCCACTTTTTCATCGAGAATTTTCGGCAAAGTATAAACATTTCCTGCTTCGTATTTAATGCCAGCAACCGTTTCTTTGCCTTCTGCATTCAACCACAAGTCAATTTGTGCAATTGTCTGGTTTGTAAAACTTGCACTCATCACAAAACTCGGGTGACCGGTTGCACAACCCAAATTCAACAAGCGACCTTCAGCAAGAACAAGAATGCTGTGACCATCAGGGAAAATCCATTCGTCGTATTGAGGCTTGATTTCGTTACGCACAATTCCTGGAATTTTCTTTAAGCCCGCCATATCAATTTCATTATCAAAATGACCAATGTTACCAACAATAGCGCGATGTTTCATTTTCTGCATTTGTGCGGCCGAAATAATCATCATATTGCCAGTAGTTGTTACAAAAATATCGGCTTCTGAAACAACTTCATCAAGTGTTTTCACTTCATAACCTTCCATAGCGGCTTGAAGCGCACAAATCGGGTCAATTTCTGTAACAATTACTCGGGCGCCTTGCCCGCGCAAGGACTGGGCACAGCCCTTGCCGACATCGCCGTAGCCGCAGACTACGGCGATTTTCCCAGCCATCATTACATCTGTTGCACGATTAATTCCATCAATAAGAGAATGACGGCAACCATAAAGATTATCGAATTTAGACTTTGTAACAGAATCGTTCACGTTAATGGCTGGGAAAGGAAGGCGCCCATGCTTTGCCATATCATACAAGCGATGAACGCCTGTTGTCGTTTCTTCTGAAACACCCTTGATTGCTTCTCGCGCACGAGTCCAACGCTTTGGATCTTCTGCATAAACTTTACGGCAAAGAGAAAGGAAAACGCCCCATTCTTCTGAATCAGTTTCAGGGTTAAACTCAGGAACTTTTCCTGCGTCTTCAAATTCAGCACCGCGCACCACAAGCATTGTAGCATCGCCGCCATCATCTAAAATAAGGTTTGCTGTTTTACCATCGGGCCAAATCAAAGCCTTTGCAGTGCAATCCCAATATTCTTCAAGCGTTTCGCCCTTCCATGCAAAAACAGGAGTCCCTTGCGGATTTTCCGGAGTTCCATTTTTACCAACAACAACTGCTGCAGCCGCATGATCTTGTGTACTAAAAATATTGCAAGAAACCCAACGCACATCGGCACCAAGTTCTGTTAAAGTTTCAATTAAAACAGCAGTCTGCACAGTCATGTGAAGACTACCCATAATACGAGCGCCAGCTAAAGGTTTTTTGCCAGCATATTCTTTGCGAAGTGCCATAAGCCCAGGCATTTCTGTTTCAGCCAAATCCAATTCCTTGCGACCCCAAGCAGCAAGTTGAATATCTTTAATTTTGTATTCCATAATGTCTCCGCAGCATTTACATTATTTTCAATGCGTAAATATAGTTAAATGCATAACTTTTGCCATTTCTTCATCTTACTAGAAACTTTTCGCCAGAAGTTATAAATAAGAGACTTTTGATTTCTTTACGCTTGTAAACAGGATTTTTATTTTTTTTCCCAAACCATTCAAGATAAAATCTATTTTACTCTTAAAATTACGGAGAATTTTATGCTCGATATAAAAAATAAATGGGTTTTAGTAACAGGCGCTTCTCGCGGAGTTGGCGTTGAAATTGCAAAAAAAATCGCTTCGCTAGGCGGTAATCTTTTCTTACAAAGTCGTTCAAAAGCACACGCTGAAAAAACTCTTTCTCTCGTGAAAGAATTTGGTGTCGAAGCGATTGCTGTTGAATGCAATCTTGAAGATTCTGATTCTATAAACGCCATGCTTCAAGAAATAGATGCTTCAGGAAAAAACGTAGAAATCGTATTTAATAACGCCGGGCTTCAGGTTCCATATTGCGAAAATTATTTTTCAAACAAACGCGAAGATTACATACAAGCTTATGCTGTAAACTGCCTAGCTCCAGTACAAATTGCTTATCACTTTTTACCTAAAATGGTAAAAAATGGTTTTGGCAGAATTTTAATGACTACAAGTGGAATCGCAGACCAACCTGAACTTATGGGATACGCTTGTGCAAAAGCAGCCCTAGATAAATTCGTTCGTGATTTTGCATGCAAATTAAATGGCACAAATGTAATGATGAATTTAATGGACCCAGGTTGGCTTCGCACAGATCTTGGTGGTCCGAATGCTCCTAACGATGTTAGCACCGTCATTCCGGGCGCTCTTGTAGGCGTTCTTGCAGAAGACAAAAAAAGTGGTCGCTGGTTTAGCGCTCAGGAATTTTCTGGCTTAGAACTTGAAGAAGCTATTAAAAAAGCAGAAGCTCAAAATTAAAGAATTTTTGTTTTCTATTTATAAAGCCGACAAAGATTATTGTCGGCTTTTTCTATTTTCTGTTTAATTCAAAAGGAAAATAAAATGAATCACTCTGCAATAGGAATTTTAGGTTTTGGTGTTGAAGGCAAAAGCACTTTACGTTATTTAATTCGAAATGGTATTTCTAATATCATCGTAATGGATAAAGCAGAAGTTACATTGCCAGAAGTACCAGAAAAAATAAACATTCGCGTTTTTTCAGGAGAAAATTATAAAGAAGGTTTAAAAGAATGCAAAGAAGTGATTCGTTCCGCGGGCATTTATCCGCTTGATAGAGAACTCCTTAAATTCCAAATGAATGGAGGCGTTTTAAAAAGCCAGGCAGAAATATTTTTTGAAAGTGTTCCGCGTGAAAAAATTATTGGCGTTACAGGCACGCTAGGAAAAGGAAGCACAGTAAGTATTATCAAACACATTCTTGATTCTGCAAATGAACCTTCTGTAATTGGCGGAAACTTCGGTGTTCCAATGCTTGACCTTTTAGAAGATTCATCTGAAAAAACTTACATTCTTGAACTTTCTTCATTTCAATTAATGACACTTGGTGTTTCTCCAAAAATTGGCGTCGTTCTAAAAGTTTCTTCTGAACATTTAGATTGGCACCAAAGCGTTGAAGAATACCGTGATGCAAAAGCAAATCTTGTTCGTTATCAGAAAAATTCTGATTGTTGCATTTTTATGGAAGATGCAAAACCAACAGTAGAAATTGTAAAAAATTCAGCAGGACAAAAATTTTCTTGCGGAAAAAACAAGAATTCTGTTGCTATAATTGAAAATGAAAAATTAAGTATTGGTAACCTTTCTTTAAAACTAGAAGAATGTAAAATTAAAGGCGCTTATCAATTAGAAAATATGGCGGCTGCTGCACTTGCAACTCTTTCTTTAGGAATTGATATTCACACCATATTTGACTCATTGAAAAGCTATGAATCGCTTCCTCTTAGAATGGAATTTCGTGGCGAAAAAAATGGAATTGAATTTTATAATGATTCTTATGCAACACGCCCAGATGCTACTCTAGCTGCTGTAAAAAGTATGAAAAAGCCATTTGCATTAATTCTTGGTGGTTCAGAAAAAAATGCAGATTTTACGGAACTATTTAACGAATTAAAATTTACAAATAACTTAAAGCAAATTTCTTTTATTGGTCAAACCTCGGAAAGAATGTTTAAGCAAGCAAAAGCTTTAGAATTAGAAATTCCTATGGAAATTTTCTCTGACTTAAAATCCGCTTTTGAACATTCACTTTCTATAGGAAATGGCGGCGCTATTTTACTTTCACCAGCATGTGCTTCTTTTGGGTTATTTAAGAATTACAAACATCGTGGGGAAGTTTTTAATAAATTAGTAGAAGATTTATAATAAAATTCTATAGGAAAATTCCGCGGGGGTTTCACCTTCGCGGAATTTTCCTATCTACTATTTGATTTTCTTTTTTAATGCAAAGTAATCTTTTGCATTCTCATTCCTTCAGAAGTCTTAAACTGAACTATATAATGTCCAGAATTCAAATTTTCTGTAGAAAGCATCACATTTCCTGAATTTAATTTTTGAGTTTTCACTTGCTTTCCAAGACAATTAAAAATCAAAGCTTCAAAAACTTGACCAGATGAATTTTGAACCACCCATTTTCCATCTTTATAATTCAAAATATTTTCTGCTAAAATTTTAGATGTTTTAATTGGGGCCTCAGGTTCGTTCGTCGCAAACATTACAGCTGTAATAGATTTTGCTTTCAAAGAAAGAGAAGCCTTTCCATCTGCAGAAACTTGTAGTGAACCTTTCTGCAAAGCATTTTGTGTATGAGAAACAAACGTTTCACCTTTTAATTCAGAAAGTGTAAGCATAGTTACTTCACCAGGATTTACTTTAAAATTCTTCAATGAAAGTTCAACATTCTGTGCGGCACTTTCTGCACGATTCACAAAAATTACTGTTAAAGAATCTCCTGCATTACTTATAGAACTATAGCCAGAAACAAGTGAATCATTGCTAGAAACAGATTCAACTCTATTAGGGTGACCATAACGGCTAAACAAGTGAACTGTTTCATACATACCATCTCCCCAAGACCAAGGTGTAAAAATTTCAACACCATTATCTTGCATCGTTCCTAGGAAAGAAGCATAAGTAAGTGCGGTCACCATTGGGTCAGAATCATTCAAATCCGTTTCTGTAATCGCAAGAGTAATTCCATGATCTTTACCAAAATACTTTTCTAACCATTGGTTAATGCGCACAAAAATATAAGACCTGTATGCCTTATAACCTGCAATTTCATTACTCCAATCACAAGTTCCGGAAGCGCAACGAACACCATTTCCGCCTTCATAATAATAAGTAGTATCGTAAAGAACACGGTGCCAATTTATACGATTCTTATAATCTTTTTCAGTTGGATACCAATGAATATCAAACACATCTAAAAGACGAACGCCGCTTGCTTTTTCGGCTTCAGCCACTTTCTTAATAAAAAATTCAAGCCAACAATATGATTTACCATCAATCGTTGGTCTATGATTATCTTCTGCCGTTGCAGCAATATGGCACCATTGCCATTCATTAGCAACAACTGGGCCAGTAAGTTTTATATCGCCCCAAGCAGCACGAGCTTTCTTTGCTACATCAATATAACGCTCTACCAAAAAATCTCCAGTAATATTCAAATTCAAATCTGAAAGAGAGCTCTTCCAAATATCCATTTCATTGTCCATACTCCAATACTGAAAGCGGCTCATATCATATTTTAACTCATCTCGCCAATGCGGAACAATTCCTACAGTAGAATCAGCAGGCCAAGGTTCACAATAAAGCAAACCATCACCCTCTTTAATTGCTGTTTGCCCATCAGCAGAAACTTCACCACCACCTGCTAAATCAAGAGTTTGTTTAGCATTTGAACCATGTTCTACATACCAATCCCAATCTGCAAAATTATACTCATTTGTTTTAGCAGCATAACCATTTAATTGAAATGCATACATCGCATCTACACCGGGCATTTTGTCTAATACTTTTTTTGCCGTAATATCCCAGTCATGAGTATATACGTTATTATACCAATCAGGATGCACTGTTAATTTTTTTCGCCAATTATAACGCGTTGCATTATTACCAGTATTAGAACGCATCATGTGAATGCCTGCGTCTAACATCTGAGCAATAAAAGCGTCTTCTTTATCAGTACTTACAAGACTAGTATCACTGATGTAATTATTATCAATATTTCTACCATAAATATATGGAGAAATTTTTTTGATTCCTGCATTTGCATCAACAGAAATATTTATCTGAGAAAACGCAGCTACACTAAAAATGCCTACACAAGCAGCACTTTTTAAAAGAATATTTTTTTTACCCATAATCTACCCAAAATAAAATAAACACCTATTTTCAAATATAACTTTTAAAAAGTAAACTAACTATAAAAGGAAAATTATTGTATAAAAACTTCCTGCACTCGGCAACACCAATTCGCATAAGCATATTGGTTGTGATTTTTAGTTTAATTATCTGGTTCGATTATTACTACGTATTCAAATTACTCAACAGCACTTGTGTTCCCGGACTTTCTGTTTCAACACTTTGGAACACTTTGCTCAGTTTTTCAAGATTCTGAAGAGTCTTTCGGTCAGATTCCAAATTAACTATTGCATCAATTAACACTTTTGGAGTAATGCTTTCAATTGGAACTATGTTATCAATACCATATTTACGAAGGCGAAGGGCATTATCTATCTGGTCTTTACCCAAAGGAAGAATTAGGAATTTTTTGTTGTTATAAACACACTCCTTGATAGTTGCCAAGCCACCGTGAATCAAGGCAAATTCCAAATTTAAAGAAGAAAGAATTGCTCGTTGAGGAACCCAGCTAGCGAATGTAATATTTGGTTGATTTTTAAATTCAGTCCATTCGTAATCATTAATCAATTTTGAACCGACACCCAGAACTAGGTGATAGCTACTCAATTCTGCCGAGCGCATCGCTTCGCACATGCAATGGAACAAGTGACGAGCCTTGCCCTCATAGTCCAAAACCTGTGAACCAGCTGTTACGAAAATTAGTTTAGGGTAAATATCTTTGTTTAAAAGATTAACATCAAAATCATTGTTAGAAGATTTCAAATCTCTGTCTAAAATGCAAGGTTCTACATAGTGAACTTTTTCGCCTGGATTGTAATGAGAATATTCGTATTCACGAGGACAAGGAATCAGTTCGTCAAAATACTGTAGGTCCTCTACAAAATCTTCCATTTCAATTTCGGGGTCTTGCAGCAAATCAACGGGAGCCTCCCCTGCAGCAGCCTTCAATTCTTGATAACAGCACAAGTTCACCAATTTAAAATATTCTGTAGGTGAAAAAGCCATCAAGTTTTGAATAGCACGCATAGCTGGGTCTTCGCTCGGATGCCGCAAATAAGTCGTGGAGATAACAACTTTCACCCCGTAAATCTTATGGATTAGCAAACTTTCCAATGAGGTAAAATAACCCGACACAAGCAAATCAGGATTGACAGAAGTCATTGTATCCCGAAAACTTTGAGCATCTTCATACAAATCTTTGTTTAATTTGTCCTTATATTTAACCAAATCTTCCCCTAACGCACTATATGCGATAGCCCAGATATGGTCAGGACGCCAGCGTTCATTAGGACTCGTATGACTTTCAGTTGTATAACCTACAGGGTAGGTGTTTTGAAAAATCAGTTCGAACGGAAATTTTCCCGTAGTAGCACTTTCGTCACGATACGCGCTAACAACCCCTTCACAGTCAAGAATGCCCATATATTTTATGATATGGCCTAACTGGAACAAATCTTCTGCCCATTTCAATGTCGGAAGCCAGTGCCCCTGTTCTTTGTAAACATCAGGCCAGAAAAGGATTGTTTTTGGCATAAAAATTCTCCTTTCTTAATCCTTTATACAACGAACGGCAAGAGCATAGTTTTTTGGCCAGGTTAGTTTTGCTAATGTTTCATATGTTCCAACATTAAAATATCTTACACGAGCGTATGTCTCTGCAGGATATTTTTCTTGAATGGATTCTGAGGCTGTCCAAAAATAAGTATTCCCTAGAAATAAACCTCCTTCATCATAATCCCAAATGCCCCTCTTGTAACCGGAACCATGTACAACACTATAACCAAAAAAATCATAAGCAGAACCGTAAAGTGCAGATCTATTACTTTTTGAGCTTAAGATACTTATAACTGAATAACTTTCTTTTTGTTCAGTAATATAATCTACTAGATAATTAAACTCAGTCGTATCAGGTAAATGCCATCCATCTGGGCAAACATTTAATGCTGTTTCCCATGAATACAATCGACCAACGGTAGCGCATCTTGTTAAAGAATCTTTATAACAATAGCTATCATTCGCTGCATAATTTAAATTTTGAGCCATCCAGACTTGTTCCCCTATTTGCACTGTTCTATATACTTGATTGTCACGAGTATCTAAATATTCACCATATTCAATTTCAGGATTAAGATATGCTGTCGTAATACATTCATATTTGCTGCAATCATAGATTTTTGATGGAATTTTTTCTGAACTTGATGACTCTATTTTCGAACTAGAAGAAAATACTTCAGAACTTGATAAAGCTATTTCCGAACTAGAAGATGACGATGAAAGAATTGGTAAAACAGGGTTGCTTTCAGAAGAACTATTATCTCCACAAGAAAAAAGATAAAAGGACACAAATAAACAGAGAAATTTATAAAATTTTATTTTCATATTAAACTCCTTTTCTTGCTGTATAACTAACCGAAATAATGACGTTAGCTATTTCATTACCCTTTACACCAGGAATCGATAAAGACCATTTAGAATCAACGGCACCAGCCCCTTCAAAAGGTAAGAACTTGTCTGAACTAAAACGGAAATCAAATTTCCCT
>JAGAKE010000007.1 GCA_017625775.1 Fibrobacteraceae bacterium | reverse complement strand
TCTATTAAATTTATGATAGATAGCGTTTGCCAAACTTTCTTTTGAATTTTTTCGGTGGTTATCGACGTTGGGTCACACCCGTTCCCATTCCGAACACGGCAGTTAAGCCAATAGTCGCCGATGGTACTTGGCCTCCGGGCCCGGGAGAGTAGGTCGCCGCCGGATTCTTAGGCCCCCTGATGCATCTTCAGGGGGGCCTTCCTTTTTTTGTGTTTTACTTAATTTCCTGTTTTCATAAAATTTTATTTGAAATTGAGTTTGTTGTTCTATTCCTAAAAAATAATGGGAAATCTTGGAATAGTATTTTCTACATTTAAAGCATGTCTGCTAATCAGAAAATTGCTCCACTTTTTTATTTATCAGCCCCCCCTCAGAATAAAGAGATTTGGGGAGTGTTTTCTAGCTATTTAAATCGTTTTTTAGAGTCAAATCGTTTATCATTGTTTTGTGCAGGTGATATCTTCGAAAAGTGGTTGCGTTTTTTTCCACAAGATTCTTTTTGGATGCGTGAAAAAATCAAAGAAGGGCGTTTGGAATTTCTTGGAGGAACATCAGAGGATATTTTACCGCCTTTTTTTCAGCAAAAATTTTTTGATATTCAATTAAAAAATTACCAGGATTTATTGCAAGCGAAGTTGGCTTACCAGCCTTCTGGATTTTTCAACCCATCAATGGTGTGGGAAATAGGTTCTTTACCTCAATTATCTAAAGCAAACTATTCTTACACGTTAGTAGAAGATTCTGCTATAGCACTTGCTTTAGGGCGTTTAAGTCGAATTTCTGGGTGGTATTCGATTGAAAACAATGGTTGCCTTTTGCGAGTATTGCCTATAGATTCTGCTTTAACAGTTGCTTTTGAAAAAGGGAAAGATTTTTGGAATAAAGAACTTACTCTTTTGCCTAATCAGGGTAAGATTTGGGTTGTTCTCTTGCAAATACCGGTTGATTCTATAGAATCTTTAGAAAAATTTTGGAATTATGTTTTAGAAATTTTCAATGAATCTGTACAAACTTGGACCATTGCCCATGCTATAGAACAACAACATAGTGAAGGTTATGTTAATTTATTAAGTGCTGTTGGGAAAAAATTAGGACTCCCAGATTCATCTTTAAGTTGCAGGGAATTATTATTACGTCGTCCTGAGATTAATTTTTTACATAAATCACTTTTAGCGATTCTTCGTCGAGCGGAAGTTAATTTGGATAAATCCCATTATGAAGAAATCCTTTATGAATTATTTCCGATTATGGCATCGAAATTTTATGCTGATTTAGGGAACGAAGAAGGAATAAGAACGCCGTCATTAAGATTTTTTGCACATTCGCAAATTATAAAAGCAGCTGTAAAAATTGACTCGATTTTAAAACAGAATTCTATTCGTGCAGAAATTACTGATTATCTGTTGGCTGGTGAGCAACAGGTTTTGCTTGAAAATTCTTCAATGTCATTTTTAATTGAACCTAATTTTGGTGCTGTACTTCGTTCTTTAAATCATAAAAAGACATTTTTTAATTTTTTAAATTCTTTTAGAGATGATGGTTATGTATCTCTTGGGTTTGCTGAGCATTTGTTGCCGCCTGTTTTTTCAGAGCCGAAAACATTGGATTCAATGTTACAGGATAGATCTTCTGCTTTGCTTGCTCCTTATGATTTTCAGTTAGAACGAAAACCTTCTGAAGTTATTTTAAAAATGACAGCAGAACAGGTATTACCATTAGAAGAAAAGAGTTTTATTTTCCATTTGGATAAAAATATAAAAATGGATTCTCATCAATCAGAATTTGAGATTTCGTATAAATTAACGAATGTAATTTTGCAACCTTATTCAGGATATTTTGGGTCTGAGTTAGAAATAGGGGTAAATACAAGTACATTTTCTGATGTAAGCATTGAAATAGATGGCATTCGGCCGAGTTTATCTGATAATGATTCTAAAATTTTTCCAAATATAACTGAATTACAATATAAAGATTCAAAATCAAAAGCCATGATTCAGTTTAAATTTTCTGAGAAAATGTCCTGCCTGCTTTCGCCAATTTATGGAAGCGAAAAAATAGCATCCCCGAGTATTTTGCAGGGATTTCGTTTATTCTTTTTTAAACCGCTAAAACTTGCTGGAATGGAATCAACAGAACATTCTATTCAAGTGTTTTTAACAAAGTCGTTTGTATGAGAAGTGATTTTATTGATTTGATGGTTGAGGATAAGGGAGACGAGGTCATTATATCCTTGTCTGGAATGTTTGGAATTCGAGAATACGCTGCTTTAAAAGAAAAATTGGAAAATCTTCTTTTGGGGCCAGGGATTTTTTTCTTCTTGAATTTGGAAAAAGCAAGATTTTTAGATTCAGAATATTTAACATTCTTTTTAGATATGTTAAATGCGTTAAAAAGTCGCAAAAATCGCTTGATTTTATTGTTCTCAAATGAAGAGAATAAAGAATATTTTTCAAGATATTCCGCAGTATTTGAAATAGCAGAATCTTTAGAAGCTTACCATCGGCAAGGTTTAGCAAATCAATTGAAACAAATTGGAGTACATTATTCTAGACAAACGGGTTTACGTGTAACGCCAGCTGTTGCTATTGGCGGCGCTGTTTTGATTTTAGGATGGTTGCTTACTTTGATTCTGATTATGTCGGAACAAAATAAAGAACTAACTCAAAGACAAAATACAATTACTTTGTTAGAAATGCAGTTAAGGCGTTCAACGATGGAAATAGAACGATTAGAATCTTCTATAGGTCCGTTGCAAAATTTAGGATTAGTTGGCTCTTCTGATGAGACTTCTTCTTTTGGAATTGTGCGAGATTGGATTTTATATTTAGATAAATTGGATAGTTTACGTCGTGAAAAATAAGAAAGCCCTTAAAGTTCCTTTGTTGCTTGCGTTGTTGCTTTTTGGAGTAGGCGTAATGGGGTTTGTTTATTTTGGGTATCATTATTATCAAAACACTAAAAAAATTGAAACATTGAATACAGAGATTGAGGGGTTAATTGAAAAAAATCAAGAATTAGAAAAATATGGAGAATGGACTCTTGATTATTTTAAAATAGATAAAGCTTTAACGAAAATGGCTGAAAATAAAATTTCAAAAGAAACTAGAATAAAATTAACAGAGAAAATTTGGCAGATTTCAGGTTTGTATGATATAGACCCTTTGTTGATTTTGGCGATTGTTTCTCAAGAAAGCCGTGGCAATCCTACTATTCGTGGTCGTTATCAATCGGGGGCTGAATCGGGCGCTTATGGGTTGATGCAATTGAAAATGGAAACCGCTGCTTCTCTAGGCAAAAAATTTGGGATCATTCTTGAGTCAGAAGAAGATTTGATGCGTCCTGAGGTTAATGTAGTGTTAGGTACCGCGTATTTAATGCGTTTGATTGGACGTTATCAAGGAAATGTAAAAGCTGCCTTAATTGCATATAATATTGGACATGGAAAAGTTGATCGATTGCTTGCCTCAGGAAAAGACCTGCCAACAAAGTATTATGAAGGCATTATTTCCCGATATAGAACCTTGGTATCTGATTCGATTTTTCTAGATTTTACGCGATGAAATTGGTTTTCTTATTCCTTTTCTGTGTATCTTGGCTTTCTGCGGCAGAAGTTCGCTATGATTGTCTTCATTTTGTAGAAAAAGGAATGAGCCATGACCCTCGTCTTGCTGAAGAACGCTTTTCAGTGGAAGAAAAAAAATTAGAATCTGAAAGTCTATTTTCTGAGGTGATTCTTCCAAAGTTTTCTATTTCTATGATGGTTGGTCCAGCTCCTGGCCTAAAAAAAACAGTTGATGATTGGGGAGATACGGTAGATGCTTGGGATTTTACAGAATTAGGGCCTTTTTGGGGAACAGAAATTCAAGCACTCCAGCCATTGAATGTTGGTCAATATAAAATTGGGAAAAAAGCTTTAACAGCTGATATCAGACAAAAAGAAATGGATATAGCTTCTAAAGAACTAAAAAAAGAAGTAGAACTTCAAAGCTATTACTACAATTATTTGCTTGCTCTAGAAATGAATCGTTTAGCGATGGATGCTCAAAAACAAGTAGATCGAGCTTATGAAAAATTAGAAGAGGCTTTAGACGAAGACGATGAGAGTGTTTCTCAAATGGATTTGTTGAAGCTAAAGGCAGGGATGCATGTTGTAACAGAAGGCGTTGCAGACGCTCAAAGTGGCATAAAACAAGTGATGCTGGCTATTCGTTTTTCATTGGGTTTAGCTCCAGACGAAACGTTTGTAAGTGAAGATTCTGTGCTCGTAGTTCGAGAAGAACAAATGCCTTCTTTAGAAGATGTTCGAAATTTGACATTGACTTACCACCCTGATTTAAAGCGCTTGCAGTATGGGTTAGATGCAAAAGCCTATCAAATGGATTTGGCTAAGGCAAAATTAGCACCAGAGTTTTTTATCATGGGGGAATTTTCGTATGTTAAATCTTGGGCATCGAATCGTTCTGCGTTTCAGAAGAATGCCTTTGCACAAGATGCAGTGAATCACATTTCAGGATCTTTGGGAATCGGTTTGCGATATCGTTTGAATTTTTGGAAGGATTGGGAAAAAGTTCGTAAATCTCGTTTAGAATACAGAGCTTTGAAAATGAAAGAAAATTATGCGGCCGAGGGTTCCGTTCTGTTGGCGGAAGAACAATATCATAAAACGGTTGCAATGAAGGAAAAAATGGATGCTTTGAAAGAGAGCCTTCGGGCCTCGGACGCGATTTTAAAAGGGGCTGCAATGCAATATGATTTAGACCCTTCAAAAGCCTCTGATTTGATTTCTGCTTACACGCAAAATGTAAATTTGAAGAAGGATTATTACATGGCTATTTGCAAATATAACATTGCAATTGCTGAATTAATAGCTAGAATGGGAATGCATCTTTCTGATTATCGTTCCCTTCAGCAAAACTGATAAGGAGTTAGAATGAAAACGTTAATTTTTTTATTGACTTTTTGTTTGTCTGTATCTGCATTATTTGCTGCAGAAGATCCAGTGCAAGCTATTCGAAAAAAAGATGCTGAGCTACAGGCATTATTGAAAAAGAAAAATGCAACAGTAGCTGAAAAAACAAAGATGCAGAATTTGTTGAATGATTCTTTTGATTTCAAAGGATTGGCAAAAAAATCACTTCCAACCAAAGTTTGGAAAGAACAAACACCAGAAAATTTGGAAAAATTTACGTTTGAATTTGAACGAATGGTGCGTAATTCAAGTGCCAAGCGTTTAGAAGTGTATCGTGCAGATTCTACGGTTTATGAACCAGCGAAAATGAAAGGAACTGATGAGGCTCGTGTGGTAGCGCATACTTGGTATAAAGGAAAAGAAGCCGTTTTAGAATATAAAATGACTTTAGTAAATGGGGTTTGGAAAGCTTGGGATTTGGTTATAGATGATTTGTCAACGGCCAGAAATTACCGAGAACAGTTTTCTCAAATTCTTCAAACAAAATCTTTTGAAGAATTAATTACCATTGTAAAAAATAAAGCGGATCAATCTGAATAATGTGGATCGTGGCAGTTGTTATTATAATTTTGGCAGCTGCCATTCTTCTTTTTCCTTGGCGATTGCGAATTGATTTTGATGGTTCATTAGAATTAATTTGTACTGAATTGCATTTTTTTCGATATCACAAGACGTTTAAAAAGAAACTCTATTTTTTTAAAAAAGAAGAAAAAGTAGATGATGTTGCACATGAATCAAATACTGAAGAATCAAAGCCTAGTGAACCTTTAAAAGAAACAAAAAAGAGTGCTCCCCAAAAAAGGGAGAATCTTTCGGAACCTTCGAAAAAAAACAAGTCAGAAAAAAGTCAAGAGAACGATAATGCTTTTGAAGAACAGAGTTTAGATTCTTTAGAAGAAACAAAAGAATTAAAAAAAGAATTTTCGGAACGAGATTTTTTTACCATATTACTTCAACCGAGAATGGTTTCTAAAATATGGAAAGCCTGTGTAGATAGTTTAGGGCGTGTTTTGAAAATTTTTAAAGTGAAATTTGAAAATTCGTATATAGCTGGTTTCCGCGGGCGTCAGCCCGCGGAAACTGGAATGCTTGCAGCGATAGCTGCTGGCATTCCGAGTGTATTTCCGCAACTTCAAGGGTGGACTGTTCATTGGGATTGGTGCGGAAATACTCCATTTCAAATCAAAGGACATTGTATTGCAAAAGTAAATTTGTTTAGAATTTTATGCGCACTTATTGTAGCTGGTAGCCACGCACTTAAGATATTTGTTTTGTATAGAATTTTAAAAAGACAATACCTAAAGTCTCCAGAAGAAATGCCTCTTTCTTGGTGGAGAACAAAGATTTTAAATTTTCTTTCGGAGGAATGATGCCTAGTCTTACTCTTGAACGTTTGCTTGCCTCTATTGGTTTTGGTTCTAGAAAAGAATGTCGTGCTTTAGTGCGAATGGGCTTAGTGGAATACCAAGGAGAAACACTTGAAGACCCATTTTTAGAGTTTGAAAAACGTCCGGATTATATTACAGTGAATGGCGAAGAGGTTCCGACAATTACTGAAATTTATGGAATTTTAAATAAGCCTTTAGGCTATGAATGCAGTGCAAGACCAGCGCATCATGAATCCGTTTATTCTTTATTGCCTTCTAGGTTTCAAGGAATGGAAGTTCGATTGGTTGGAAGATTAGATGTGGATACTTCAGGTCTAATTTGTTTTTCAAATCAGGGAAATTTTATTCATACTTTAGAAAGTCCTAAAAAAGGATTGAAAAAGCGTTATCGAGTAAGTTTAGCTCGCCCATTAGAAAATGATGCTGAAATTGCGTTGATGAAGCCTATGATGCTGAAAAATGAAAAGCATTCAGTTCAAGCGAAGTCTTTAGTTAAATTAGATGACAAAACGGTAGAAATTGAAATAACGGAAGGATTGTATCATCAAGTACGACGCATGTTTGCCGCGGTAGGAAATCACGTAGAAGGATTAGAACGCATAGCTATAGGAAATTTAGACATGGTCTCTGCTTCTGTAGGTCAAGGAGAATGGAGATTTTGTACAGCAGAAGATTTTGAAAAATTGGGAATTTCCCCAAAATAACGGAATCAAATTTTTGTAGTAAAATTTAGAGAGATTCTTCAACTAATTCTTCTATTTCAGAAAATTCTTCTAAAAGGGAAGGAATGTCGTGTTGATTAATGCGAGATTTGATGTCTGATGAAAATTTAAAAGTAGGAACCAAACGATTATCAAGTAGCACTTCTTTTCCAGTGCGAGGATTGCGTGCCGGGCGAGCTTTGCGTTCTTTGCAGGAAAAAGTACCGAATCCACGAATTTCAATAGTCTTATTTTGTTGTAAAGATTCGCCAACAATACTTAAAAATTCTTCAACGGCTTTTTTAATATCCGTACGGATAAAGCCAGTTGACTTTGCTATTTCTTGAATTAAGTCTTGTTTAGTGATATTTGCCACGACATAAATATAGGTTTCCATTTGAGAAATTTTATTTTTGGCTGAAAAATAAGAGATTTTTTTCCTCAAATGCTGGGGATAGAAGGTGGATAATTGTGAATTACTCAAAAAAATTGAGTTTACCTAATGGATTTGTGAAATATCCAACCGTTTTGAGTCCAATGGCTGGAGTCACAGACCCGCCTTTTCGGCGTTTGATTCGAGAACTTTCTCAGGATAGAATGGGCATACTAGTCTCTGAATTTATATCTACCGATGGTTGCGATCCTTTTTCTTTAAAAAATCGAAAGCAAGCATCATTTTCTCAGGAAGAACGCCCCTTTGGAATACAAATTTTTGGAAGAGATCCAGAACGCATGGCTAATGCGGCGGCGATGATAGAAACGCTTTCTCCTGATTTTATTGAAATCAATGCAGGTTGTCCAGTGCCTAAGGTCGCAGGCAAAGGTGGCGGTGCTGGTTTGCTTAAGGATTTGCCTCGTTTGAGGAAAATTATTGCAGAAGTTCGAAGGGTTATTCGACTTCCTTTGACATTGAAATGCCGCCTGGGTTGGGACGAAGAAAGTATTAATGTGATGGAAACTTTGGCTATTGCTGAAGGTGAGGGAATTCATTGGCTGACAGTTCATGGACGAACACGAGTTCAAGGTTATAATGGATTTGCAGATTGGGAAAAAATAGGAGAAGTAGCTTCTCAAGCAAAAATTCCTGTGATTGGAAATGGAGATGTAGTGAGTGCATTAGGGGCGATAGAGGTGATGAATCGCTACCCAGTTGCTGGTGTGGCGATTGGTAGAGGTGCGCTCCATAATCCTTGGCTTTTTGGGCAGATTGCTTCGCTTTGTGACGGGAAAGAAGTTTCTCCAATTTCTGCTAGAGAGGTTGTTCAAACTTTTTTCCGGTATTATGATTTGATGATAGAAATAGGAGCTTTCCCAGAAGGTGCACTTGGTAGGCTCAAGCAATTAGCTGCACGGCTTTGTAAAGGATTTTCTCCATCGCTTCCTAATTTTAGACAAGATTTGTTAGTGAGTCAGAGTGTGGACGCGTTTATGGAAAGAGCTAAAATGTTTATGGAATCAGAGTGTGATGGTTATTATTTTGAGCCTGAGCGTTTATTGAATTTGAATGGAAAATCTTCCGAAGAAATTATTTTTGAAAGACAATTTAAGCGTTAGGGATTGTAGGTGGAACACTTCGAACGGCTTGTGGCCGTTTGAACCGAGATTTTTGTAAAACTAGGGAATGAATGTTTTTACAAAAATCATACGGCAAAAGCCCGACGGCAGCGTACTGCCGGAACGCACAAAAAGATTTTGAGTAAATTCTTATTCTTATAATTTATTTGTAATTTCTTTTCCGCGAAGAGCAAAGGTTTCGGCAGAATCTATTTCAACATCTAACCACTTTCCTGGCGCGTAATTTCCTTGTAAAGCTACGGGCCGGTAAGCTTCGTCGCGAGCTATGTAAGTGCCGTTTCTATGCCCTTTTTTTTCAGTAAGAACTCGTGAAATTTGACCGACGCGTTTTTGGTTGTTTTGAAGTGCAATTTTTTGAAATAAGGCGCTGAGTGCAGCAGAACGATGGTGTTGTTCTTTGCCAGAAACTTTTTCGGAAAATTTGGCTGCAAGCGTGCCTGCTCGAGGAACGAATCTTGTGATATTGCAAATGGTGGGACGTAATTCTTCAATGAGACTGCAAGTGTCTTCAAAGTCTTTTTCTGTTTCGCCAGGGAATCCGACAATGATATCTGTGCTTAAAGTGAAGTAGGGAAATTTATTTGTAAAGGCTTGGGCTAAGGTTCTAAATGTTTGAACGTCATGACGGCGCCCCATTTTTTTTAAAACCAAATCGCTTCCGCTTTGAACTGGGAGGTGAATGAATTTATAAACTCGTTCGTCTTCATAAACGGAAAGCATTTCGTCTAAATAATGTTCAAGATGTCTTGGATTTCCCATTCCAAGTCGGATTTTGTAATCGCCAGAATTTTCTGAAAGAATTTGCCCTGCTAGTTGAGCTAAGTTGGTGCCAATATCAAATCCATAACAACTAGTGTCTTGTCCAGTGAGCCAGAGTTCTTTGCAGCCTTGGCTTAAATAGCGTGTAGCTTCTTCTAGAATTTTTTCTGGGGGGACGCTTCGGTGATTTCCTTTGACTAATTTAGTGGAACAAAAGGAGCAGGCATCAAGGCAGCCGTCGCTGATATTTAGAATGCCGATGTGTGGAGTTTCTTGAGAAATGCCTTTCGAAAAAAAACGAGAGCTTCGTTCTTTTAAGTTTCCTAGTATGCGTTTCCCATTAAGCCACTGATCTAATAATTCGGGTTCTTTTCGGAGAATATCCAGATTTAATAGGGAGATGTTTTCTGGTTCTGTAATGAGTTGTTTTGCAAATTCTTGTGGAATACAACCAGTTAGAAGAATTAAAGCAGTTGGATGTGCTTCTTTAATTTTATGAAGTAATTGAAGTGCTGTAGATTCTCCTTTAACGGTACAAACATTTAGACAGAAAGCGTCGGCATCTAAATTTCCAAAAGTAGTTTGATACCCTCTTGATTCAAGAAGTCTTGCGATTTGTTCTCCATCTCCGAAATTAGCTGCACATCCTTGACTGAAAATGGAAATCTTTTTACTCATAAAGCCTCTGTTTGATTTCGATGCCTGGATAGTAATGTTCTAAAATTTCCCTATACTTTTGACCTGCTTTAGCACGAGCGCGAACGCCCATTTGACACATGCCGATTCCGTGGCCGAATCCAGAGCCGTTGAGAATCCATTGAGAACCTTTTTTCTGAATTGAAAATGCTGAAGAAGGAAGAATTTTGCCATCTTGCTTGAATAACCATCGGATTTTATCGCCGCGAACAGTGAAGTTTCCTTTGTCCGTAATTACAGAAAGAATAGCGATGCGCTTGCTAGGGTGATAATCTTCAATAATTAAATGTTTTACTTTATGAAATGATTTAGCATTTTTGACATTTGCTTCTTTTAAATTTTTTTTGAATAATTCAGGTAGTGATTTGGAATTGAATGTGCGTTGCCATTTCATATAGGAGGATTCAGAACACCAGGGTGAACCATCGCTTTTTAGATCGGGGCGAGGTGAAAGGTATGCTGGAGATTCCTGGTTCCAAACAATGGTGGATTCTGTATGCCCTGCACATGTAGAATGGTAATAGGCTTGAATAGGTTCATTATTGTAAACGAGTATTTCGCCTTTTGTTTCTTGAATGGCTTTATCTGTTAAAGGAGTTGCATTTGAGAGACCATTGTAAACTTGATCGCGGGTATCTGCATATACATCAAAACCAAGTGCTTGCCGACTTCCAAGATGGCGATAAGCATAAGTTCTTGCTGCAACTGCTTGAACTTTTAATGCTTCAAATCGTTCTTCGTCTAATGTTCCGATTTCGTATGGGACTACACCTCTTAAGTATTCTTCTATATCTACATCATTGATGACTTTTAATTTTCCATTTTTTGCAGAAATAATTAGGGTTCCTGGGTAAAGGCTAGAAAGTTTTTTTGTTTTTGAAATGGATAATAAAGAGTGTGAAATTTTAAGGGTTGCTGTGCGCTTTGTTTTTTTTGCTTCGTGAATGAAAACTTGATTGTTTTTGGCTGTAAGTTCAAGAGTGTCTTTTCCTTTGAGTACATACAACTTTGGTTCATTTTCAAAAAGGCAAACTTGAATTTTTTTGATTATTGTTTTTTGTTGTATTGGGGTAAAGTTTGTGATGGAATCTTGTTGTGGAGTGGCGAATAAATTTATTGAAAATGCCCATGCAAATATCATTACGAAGAAAAGAAAATTTTTTTGCATGAGAAAAAACTCCAAGGAAGTGGAAAGAAATGTTTTGTAAATATAGCAAACGTCTTAATTGTGCTTGTTTTAAAGATTTCGATATGCGTATTCTAATGTGAAAAACTTTGTAATAAAATTCCCCGCCAGCTACGCTGGCGGGGAATTGAAAGTTTTAATGGAATTAGGAATTTTCTTTTGCTAATTTTTTCAATTTAGAAGCGTTCATAGCTCTATCAGCTGCCGAAACTTTATCAACGAATAATTGTCCTTCCAAATGATCTGTTTCGTGTTGCACGCAACGAGCGAAAAGTCCTTCGCATCCAGAAAGTTCTTGTGGATTTCCGTTGATATCAGTGTAGCGGACTTTTATTTTGCTTGAACGAGTTACGTCACCCCAAATTCCAGGAAGAGAAAGACAGCCTTCTTCGTGAACGACTGATTCTGAATCAGCTTCTGGTTCCCATTCAGGATTAAACATAATATATGGATTAGGTTCTTCCTCGTCTGGAATAGAAGTATCAATCACCACTAGTCTAATGTTTCTCCCGATTTGTGGAGCAGCTAGTCCGCATCCTGGAGCGTCGTACATCGTTTCTAGCATGTCTTTAGCAAGTTCTACAAGTTCGGGTGTTATTTTTTCAATAGGCTTGCTTTTTTCCCGAAGAACTTTATTGCCGTATGTTAGAATTTTTAAAAGTGCCATGATTACTTAGCTTCTTCTTTAACTTCTTCTTTACTATCGCTAGGTGCTGAAGTAACGATGCTTTGGATAGCGGCTTTTTGGAACTTAATGGTGCTAGAGCCAGTGCGAAGTGTGACTGTGGTGTCATCAATTTGGTGAACAATGCCCATAATTCCTGCAAAGGTCATTACCTCGTCGCCTTTTTTCATAGCTTTCCGCATTTCTTCCATTTTCTTCATTTCTTTGGACTTAGGGCGAATAAAGAATAGATACATTACAACAAAAAGAAGAATAAAGGGGAGAAATGCACCAATGCCCCCACCTTGAGGAGGATTTTGGGCTGCAGTTTCTTGCGCAAATAGGGGAACGGCTGCAAGAATGGATAATAATGTGATTTTCATAATGTTTTCCTTTTGAAAGTTTTGGCTATAAGTTAGAAAAATCAAAGGTGTTTCGCAAGTTCTTGATCAAGAAGAGGGTAAATCCTATTTAGTTCTAGTAAATCCTGAATATACTTTAGATTCCCATAAAGTTTGTCGTCATTAAAATTTTCAGAACTTGCTGGTTTTAATTGCAAAATTTTATGATTTTCTAATTCTTGGAATATTTTGCGTGAACCTTTGCTATAAACAGGTGCTGCTTGATTAAAGGCATAGCCAGAAATTTCCGTTAAACCGTTTTCGATAGTAGTTCCTTCTTTTAGAGCAGCTGTAACGAAAGTTTTTAAAAGTAATTGACTTGTAGAAGAAAAAATTTTTTCTGGTTGTGTTTTGTAAATGGCTTTTTTTTGCAGTACATCATAAAGCATAATTGGAAGTGTTGGTTTTAGAACCTGAATGTTTTTTCCGTCAAAGAGAAAGAATCCAATGGAATGGAGGGCGTAGCAGAGGCGTTCTATGATTTCCTGAGAAGTTGATAAAAGTGATTCTAAAAGAGAAAGTATTTTTTCAAGAGAATAGCTATTTTCATTAGAAGTTTGAATTAAATGGTTTAATACAAAAAGAAAAGCTGGCAAAGAAAGAATGGCTAATTTTTTTTGTTCTTTACAAATTAAATTTTGTTTGCGCCATTGAAGAGTTTGAATAAATTTTGGAAACCAATTAGGAGTTTTTTGTAGAACAGAATGAATTAAATGAATGGGAATGATTTCTATTTCGGAATCTTCTTCTGCGCGAACTGAATAAAGGTGTTTTTCATTTTCCGTACTAGGAATTTCTCCAATGATGGAACCAGGTAAAAACGATTCAATGATTTTGATGCGTTTGAATTCTTTGCGCAATGCGTTTAAGGAACCAGAACGAACAATGTACAGGTTTTCAATTTTATCACCTTCTTTGAATAGGAAGTTTCTGGCGGAAATTTTCATAGCATGTTTCCTTTGATTTCCTTTTCGTATTCAAAACAAAGTAAATATTTTTGAATTTGTTCTTCATCTGGAGTGAGTGTATTTGATTCAACTTTTTTTAAAAGTCCTAATTTTTCTAAAAGATTTACCTCGGAAATAGTTGCAAATTTATCGTTAGATTTTAACTTTTCTAACCACTCAGAACTTTCTAAAGAAATATTGCCTTGCCGAGAAATGCAATGAACGGCTCTTTTTTCTACAAGGTTTATATGAAATGGAGGAAATTCTTTTCCTCGTTCTGTGTAGGCTAGGTATTCTTCTAGTGCTTGGAGCAAGAGAGGTTCTTGAATGCCTAGTTCATTTTGGTGAATAAAAACAAGTTTTCTTCTTTCTAAAGAAAATAATTCGTCTTTTAAAACTTGAAAAGGGATTCTACTTATCCACGCACATTCTTTTAAAAGAGAATTGTAATTTTCAAATATGGGTGTTTGATTTTGCACAGAGCGGAGTTTTGCTTTTGAATACAAGAAGCTTGCTAGAACTTTAGAAACATTTGTTGATTTGATATTTAAGGAGGCTGATTTTGCTTTTTTTATCTGTTGATTGATTTGCCGTATTCCTGCGAGCAGCCACACGGGAGTGCTTTTTAAGGTGCTAGCCAAACACTCTTCGTCAATTTCTAGGTAAGAGGAATCTCTGGTTGCTACTATGTTGTATGCAAAAGCTTGCTTTTCTAAAAGAGACGGAAGCCCGATGAGCTCACCTGGTTGTATTTTAAATAACTCTTTATCTTTTCCGTTGGATTTAACCAGCGCTGCTAGTTCGCCAGATTCAAGATAGAGAAAAACTTCCGGGTTTTCTCCAGCTTTGAAAACAGAAAAACCCGCCGGCACGTTTTTACGTATCGGCGGGATTGTTTTCATTCTAGAAACTCCAAAATTAATCTTGACGTTCAAGAATACGAGCGGCCTTTCCGCGGAGGTTGCGCATGTAGTAGATGCGAGCCTGGCGAACTTTACCCGGACGATCGATTACGATAGAATCGATTCTTGGGCTGTGAATCGGGAAAATACGTTCCACGGCCACAGAGCCGGACATTTTACGAACAGTAAGAGTTTCGGAAATGCCAGTGTTTTTGTGTTGAATGATAACGCCCTTGAACGGCTGGATACGTTCTTTCGTACCTTCAATAACCTTGATATTCACAGTGACGGTATCGCCTGTACGGAAAGCCGGCTGATCGGCTTTCTTATTTTCTTGATGAATGGTTTCAATATTTTGAGACATAATTGACCTCGTTTAGTTGCTGCCAAATTTAGTATCTATTTTCAGTTTTGAAAAGATGTCAGGGCGTCTTTCTTGCGTTCTTTTTAAAGATTCTGCCTTTTTCCACTCAGAAATTCGCTGATGATGCCCAGAAAGCAACACTTCTGGAACTTTTTTCCCTTCAAAAATCTCTGGTCTAGTGTAAACAGGCCAACCAAGAACGCCTTGGGCGAACGAGTCTGTTTCTCCAGATTCTTTGTTCCCAAGAGCTCCTTCTAGAAGCCTGCCGACGGCGTCAGTTAGGACCATGGCTGGTAGTTCACCGCCGCTGACCACAAAATCTCCAATAGAAATTTCCATATCGATTTCAGATTCTCTAATTCTTTCGTCGATACCTTTGTAATGTCCGCATACGAGAACCAAGTGTTCTTTTTGTGAAAGTTCCTTAGCAATTTGATGCGTAAAAGGAGTTCCGTCGGCGGTTAAGTAAATAACAGTGCCTTTGTTTTGGCGTACACCAGTGCTTCGTATAGCTTTGGCTAGGGGTTCCGGTCTTAGTACCATGCCAGGCTCTCCTCCATACGGAGCATCATCTACTTGACCGTAGTCATTGATTGCAAAGTCTCTTAAGAAAATGGTGCGGAAATCAATTAATCCGTTTTTTCTTGCCCTGCCAATGATGGAATGTTCTAGTGGAGTAAACATTTCAGGAAAAAGTGTAATGCAGTCTATTTTCATGTTAGTCCTCCTTTTCAGGGCATAGGCTAATTAGAAAACTTTCTGAACATACAATTTTTTTTTCAGATTCTTCTATAGACAAAATGCAATCATCAATCCAAGGAACGAGAATTTCCTTAGATGAAAATAATGATTCTTTTTCTTTTGAAAAGCGAATCTGAAAGGCGTTTACTGAAGGTAATTCAAGGCACTCTTTTACGCAGCCGACTTGTTCCCCTTTTTCGGTAAATACGGAAAAACCAGAAAAGTCGGACAAATAATAAAGACCTTCAGGAGGAGGTAATCGCTCTTCTGAAGAAATGAATAATTCTCCATTGACTAAAGAAGCGACGCTTTCTGGAGAATCAAATTCCTTGAATTTTAAAAACCAAACACCATTTCCTGACGATGAAGATTCTACGTGGAGTTTCTGTAAGGAAACTCCTTTTTGAATGAAAACTTCTTGTAATAGTTCGTGACGATCTAAATCATGTGTTTGAGGACGGCAGCGAATTTGCCCTCGCACGCCATGAGGACGACCGAGAATTCCGATAAAAACAAGATCTTCTGTAGAATTATTTTTCATCTTATTATAAAAATCCCCGGCTGCATGCAGCCGGGGATTTCAATTCCCTAAAATTAGGCGTTTTCTGCAGCTGCTTCTTCAGCAGGAGCTTCCTTAGCAGCCTTTTCTGCTTCAAGACGAGCAAGAGCTTTAGGACCGAGTTTTTTCTTTCTTTCCTTGAAAGGACGAGCTTCTGCAGCTTTACCTTCAATAGAACGCTTTGCTTTCATTTCATGGAACAAATCCATGATACCAGATTTACGAAGCAAGGACTTAACGGTGTCAGAAGGCTGAGCGCCAGTAGAAAGCCACTTAAGAACCTTTTCTTGTTCAAACTTGATTTCTGGAGTCTTAGTATTTGGGTTGTAGAAACCAACTTGTTCGATGAATTGACCATCGCGAGCCTTGCGGCTGTCGATAACGACTACGCGATAGATAGGAGAATGACGCTTGCCAAAACGGGAAAGACGCATTGCGGTTGCCATATTATTTACCTCATATAAAAGTTACGGCCCCAAGATAACAAAAAACAATTTGTCTGTAAAGGGCAGGTAATGAAAAAATATCCGTTCTTTACAAACAAATTAAATTCCGAAATTGCAAAAAATTGAGTTTTTTAGTGAAATTTGACGTTTTTGAGCCTTTTAGGGGGATGTTTTGAAAATCGCCTTGACTTAAGAAATTGAGTGCTAAAATAGAATTGAAAGAGTGTGGTTTTTTAAGATAAAGATTCTATTTTTAGAAAAATCTTTTGGAGAACACATGAAAAAAATAGCAGTTATTACGGGTGCTAGTTCTGGGATTGGGTTTGCTATGGCAAAAATTCTTTCCAATCAAGGTTATGGTCTAGTTTTAGTTGCTCGAAGAGAAAAACGATTGCAAGAAATTGCAAAAACTCTTGGAAATTCTCAGATTTTCGTAGCTGATTTATCAAATGAGGCAGAATGTGTCCGTTTGGAAGATTTTCTGAAATCAGTTGATTTTGAAATATTTATAAATAATGCAGGCTTTGGTGATTGTGGAAACTTTTTAGAATCCGATTTAGAAAAAGAAAAGTCCATGATTACATTGAATATTTGGACTTTACATCGATTCACTAAAGCAGTTGCTCAAATTTTAGAACGTCATGGTGGCGGTTTTATTTTAAACGTCGCTTCCTCGGCAGGACTTTTGCCTGGTGGACCTTATATGGCAACTTATTATGCGACAAAGGCTTATGTAACAAGCTTAAGTTTGGCTGTAGCAAGAGAGTTTAAAGAAAAACAAAGTCCTGTTTCTTTGAGTTGTCTTTGTCCGGGACCTGTCGATACGGAATTTAATCAAGTTGCTAACGTTGAATTTGCGTTACCTGGAATTTCTGCGGAATTTTGCGCAGCATACGCTTTAAAGCAGATGTTTCGACGAAAAACAATAATCGTCCCTGGTTTTATGATGAAATTAGCTGTCTTTTTTGCTCGTTTTTTACCGCGCAAGCTTTTAGTAGCGATTGCTGGAAGGCAGCAAAAAAAGAAAATTAAGAAGTCAAATGTTTAAATGAAGAAATAATTTATTTTTTACTATATGTCAGCGTTAAAAGAACCATGGTTGTCTTCTCCTGCCCCAAATTTTCCAGGACGAAGAGAAGTTTTTTTAGAAGATTTGTCTAAACTAATTCCTTTGATTGATTGGCATTTTTTTGATTTGGCTTGGCAAATAAAATCACGTTCAGAAGAATCCGTAAAGTGGCAAAAAGAAGCAAAATCAGAATTAAATTATTTACTTTCTCTTAAAATTCTTCGTGCCGGTGGCGTTATAGCTTTTTTTCCTGTGCGTCGTTTTGGAGATTCTTTAAACGTTTATGAAACTGTAGAAAGCATTTCAGAAAAACCATTAGCGAAATTGCATTTTTTAAGAATGCAAGAGGAATTAGACGGGAATGCTTTTTGCTCGGTGGCTGATTTTTTTAATCCAAAATCAGTAGATTGGATTGGGATGTTTGCGTTAAGTGCGTCTCTTGATTTGGAGAAAGCGATAGAAAAAGCTGATGGTGATATGTACCGCATTTTATTGTGGAAAACTTTGGCTGCAAGACTCACAGAGGCTTATTCTGAATATATGCACAGAGAAGTTCAAAAAAAATGGTGGGGCTATGCCTTAGGCGAGGCGTTCGGAGTTAGACCAGTTCCTGGTTACCCAACAACACCAGACCACTCTGAAATAGAAACGCTTTGGCATTTGCTTATGCCTGAATCAGTAGGTATTACAATGACTTCAAGCAAAATGATGGTACCAGAAGCATCTGTTTGCGGTTATTATATTGCTCATCCATTATCTCATTATTTCAATATTCGGCGAATTGGTGAAGATCAATTAAAAGATTATGCCTCTCGGAAAGGTTGGAGTGAAAAAAAAGCTCGTGAAGAACTGGGGCGTTTGCTTTAAGATTTGTGGCTACTTTTGGTTGTGAAAAAAAACACTTTTTATCGTGTTTTTATGAAATTTGTCGGAAAAGTTTATCTCGTTGAAAAAAAACGTTATAGATTTCTCTTAGAGCCTTAAAAAAAATCAAGGCTTGTTTTGTAATTCCTAAGTTCAAAAAGGAGTTCTTATGGCAGAAATACCTTTTTTCTGGTATGTGGTTCCTGTTGCGGCCATTATTGCTTTAGTTGCGGCTTACTTATTTTTCCGTTCTATGATTCGAATGCCCGAGGGAACTCCTCGAATGCGAGAAATTGCTCAATACGTAAGAGAAGGGGCATTTGCTTACTTGGCAAGGCAATACAAAACGGTTAGTGTAGTCTTTGCTATTCTTTTTCTTGTGTTTGTGCTTCTTGCATTTTTGGGAATTCAAAATCCATTTGTTCCAATCGCATTCTTAACGGGAGGCTTTTTTAGTGGACTTTGTGGCTTTCTTGGAATGAAAACGGCTACTTGCGCTAGTTCACGAACGGCAGCCGGAGCCGAAAAAAGTTTAAATCAGGGCTTAGTGATTGCGTTTCGTTCTGGCGCCGTGATGGGACTTGTAGTTGTTGGTTTTGGACTTTTAGATATTTCTATTTGGTTTTATTTGTTAAATACAATTTATGACCATAATATTTTTGGATTTGGTGCAGAATTAGCTTCTAAATTATCTCTTGAATTTAATGCAAATACTGTTGCATCAGAAGCTTTTGCTAAAGCAAAAATGGTAGAAATTACAACCACTATGCTTACATTTGGTATGGGCGCCTCATTACAAGCTCTGTTTGCTCGAGTCGGAGGAGGCATTTATACAAAAGCTGCTGATGTGGGGGCGGATCTTGTCGGAAAAGTGGAAGCAGGAATTCCAGAAGACGACCCGCGTAATCCGGCAACGATTGCTGACAATGTCGGAGATAATGTTGGTGATGTAGCTGGAATGGGGGCAGATCTTTATGAATCATATTGCGGTTCAATTCTTGCAACAGCGGCTCTTGGGGCTGTATTACCTGGTTGCTCAATAAAATTTGTAATGGCTCCTATGATAGTAGCGGCTTTTGGAATTTTACTTTCGATTGTTGGAATTTTTATGGTGAGAACGCACGAGGGCGCTTCCATGAAAAACTTATTGCGTTCGCTCTTGACGGGAACATTAGGTTCTTCAATTCTAGTTCTATTTGTTTTGTTGTTATTAGTTTATTTAGAATGGATTTCGTGGGGAATATTTGGGGCAGTGGTTTCCGGTTTAGTCGCTGGAGTTTTAATTGGTCAATGCACTGAATATTATACATCAGATGCTTTTAAACCTACGCAGGGAATTGCTTCGCAAGCTCGTTTAGGGGCCGCAACTACAATCATTGACGGAATAGCGGTAGGAATGTTTTCTACGGCGTTCCCAGTGATTATTATTGTGATAGGAATTTTGTGTGCATTTGGATTTTCTGGTGGTTTTTCAAACATTTCCGAGGGTTTATATGGCGTTGGCTTTGCTGCTGTAGGAATGCTTTCTACTCTTGGTATTACTTTAGCAACGGATGCTTTTGGCCCCATTGCTGATAACGCTGGCGGTAACGCAGAAATGGCTGGTCTTGCTCCAGAAGTCCGTGCAAGAACAGATAGCTTAGACATGTTAGGAAATACAACAGCTGCAACAGGGAAAGGATTTGCAATTGGCTCTGCAGCGTTGACTGCTATGGCTCTTTTAGCATCTTATGTAGAAGAAATTAAATTGTGGCTTGGAAAATTTGCTTCTAAAGATGGATTTTCTCTTGGCGGTGTTACTTTTTATAATTCTCCTGAAACTTTAGTAGCGAATGCAAAAGGTGGTACTATTTTAGAAAATGGCGCTCGTATGATTGCGGATAATGGTGAAGTGATGGCTTTATCTCTTTCGCAGGCGACCTTTGCTGATTTTATGTCGGCATTTCATTTGAACTTAATGAATCCGATGCTTTTAGGAGGGCTTTTTATTGGTTGTATGATGGCGTTCTTGTTTTGCGCTTTAACAATTAAAGCCGTTGGGCGTGCCGCCTCTTCAATGGTTGAAGAAGTTCGTCGTCAATTTAAGGAAATTCCTGGAATTATGGACGGAACTGGAAAGCCAGATTATGCTCGGTGTGTAGCTATTTCAACAAAGGGCGCTCAGCGGGAAATGATAATACCTTCTTTGCTTGCGGTTATTGTTCCTGTGCTTGTTGGTTGGATAATGGGAATAGCTGGAGTTTTTGGTTTATTAGCTGGTGGTCTTGCTTGTGGTTTTGCTTTAGCTTGCATGTTAAATAATGCTGGTGGAGCTTGGGACAACGCGAAAAAGTTTATTGAAAAGGGTAATTTTGGTGGAAAAGGTTCTGAAACGCATAGAGCAGGCGTGGTTGGTGATACTGTAGGCGATCCATTTAAAGATACCGCAGGCCCTTCTTTGAATATTCTCATCAAGTTAATGACTATGGTTAGTGTTGTTTTTGCAGGGGTAATTGTTTGGCTTGGTGCTTAACAATAAAAATGATTGCTTTATAAAAGTAATAGTATATATTCAATATCAATCGTAAATTATCAATTCACGGAGGAAATGTGAATTTTAAATTAGTTTTTCCTATCTTAGGGATAGCGGCTGCAGCTTTTGCTCAAAGCATTATGAATAATGGAAATTTGGAGTATGGAGATGGCGGCTGGTATGTTTGGAATAATGAGAAGGATCCCTCAGTAATTGAACAAAAATTGGGAACGCCTGGCATAGGGGTAGATAATAGTCAGGGTTCTATGGTAAGTATTAAGAAGAAACCAAAAACCTGGTGGAGTTTACAATTACAACCTCCAAAATTTTTAGCCGATTCTGCTTTTTATACATTGAAATTTAAAGCAAAAATTGAAAATGGATCAGGGCCAATTGTGGCGATTGTTCAAGGTGGTCCTCCTGATTATCGTCAAAAAGAAAGTGCTGCTTATGAATTGACAAAAGATTGGAAAGAATATTCTATGACTTTTCTTGCGGATCAGAAAGGTTATGGTTTAAACAATGTAGCTTTCCAACTAGGGCATGCTAAGGGCGATATTTACGTTGATGATGTGGAAGTGATTCCTGCTGAAGGCGTAAATGATATGACTTGGTATAACAACGCAGATGCTCGTATTGATAGTTTGCGAAAAAAAGATTTGACACTTAAAATCGCTCCGAATACAGATGTTAGTGTTGAACTTGTTCGGCATGCTTATCCATTTGGTACGGCATTAGCTCTTTACGATTCTAAAGATAGTGTAGAAAAATGGTACCGCAAAACGGCGAATAAATATTTCTGGTACGGCGTGCCTGAAAATCAGTTTAAGTGGCCAGAATATGAACCGAAAAAAGGAAAACTTAAAAAGAAAGAATTTAAGCAATATTTGGATTATGTAAAGGAAAATGATTGGGGCTTTAGAGCGCATACTTTGGTTTGGGGACATCAAGGCTATGGTTTTGATAAACATTTTAGTAACCAAGGAAGTTGTAAAGAGATAGGAAAAAAGATAAAGGCTCGTATTGATCGTGATTTAAAAGAATATAAAGGCCAAATCGTAGAATATGATGTTTGGAATGAAGTGTTCCATGAGGCTTTTATTTTTGATAAATGCGGTTGGGATTTATTAGATAGTGCGCACGTTTGGGCTCATCGGGCTGATCCAGAGGCACGCTTGTTTATTAATGAATACAATGTGGTTTCTGCGGGCGAAACTGATAGACTTTATGGCATTGTAAAAGGGATGTTAGAAAGAAAAGTTCCTGTACATGGTATTGGCGTTCAGTGTCATTTTAATGCAAGACCTGTGGTACCTGGACTTGTAAAGGAGCGCCTGGATAAACTTGCTTCTCTTGGTTTACCGATTAAAGTAACAGAATTAGATTTTGGAACTTGGGAAAAGGGAATGGATTTTAGTGAAGAAGAACAAGCCAAACGTTATGAATTATTCTTGCGTACTGCCTTTAGTCACAGTGCTGTAGAAGGTATTTTGCTATGGGGCTTTTGGGATGGTCGTCATTGGGTGAAAAATGGTGGAATTATTGCGATGGATGGTCGTGAAAAACCAGCAGCAAAGGTTATTTATAAACTTTGGCATGAAACCTGGACCACTAAGGGGACATTTAAGTCTGATGCAAATGGAGTGGTGAAATTTCGTGGTTTCCCCGGAAAGTATAAAGTAACTACTGGAGGAAAATCTGAAATTGTTGAATTGAAGTAATATATAGTATCCCGCGCGTAGCGCGGGATACTATAAAAAAACGCCTCGAAGGTATTAACTTCGAGGCGTTTTTCATTTTCCAAAACATTAGGTGTTTTGGAAAATTTTTTATCCGCAGTAGAAATAGGTTTTTACCAAATCATTCATAGCGGTTTTGCTTTTAGTGACTTTTGCACGTAAATTTTTGTCGTTAAAAGCCTTGAGTTGATTAATGATACCATCAATCATTGCTGGAGAGAATACGCCAAATTCTTCGTAAATTTTGCGTTGCTTTTCAAGACATTCCGCAGAAGCTGCACAACTGTCAGGAAGTGTGTCGAGTTTTTTCAAGACTTTTGAATTTTCCTTCTTATGAATGTTTACATTCACATAAGTTTTTTCTGCAACAGCAAGACCATCTTTTAAAGCAAAACCATGACGGCAAGCCACGCAAAGTCCGGCCATTAAAAGGTAAACGTTTGCAGAAGCATCTGGGGAGCGCATTTCCACAGTTTGTTTTTGATGAGTGTCGTAAGCGCTTTTTTGTTCGTTCGGGTTTGCTTGTTTGCAAAGGTCTGTTTTGCTAGCCCATCCAAGAGGTACGCGAACTAGAACGCTACGATTGCGGTCGCCCCAGCAAACATTAGTTGGTGCTTCCTGGTGTGGTACAAGGCGTAAGTAAGAAGTTGGATTCATATTACCAAATGCAGTAATAGATGGAGCTAGCTTCATCATACCAGCGATAGCACGTTTAGCAGTATCAGAAATAACGCCATTCTTGAGCATCTGGTTATTACCGTTTTTCATAATGCGCATGTGAACGTGCAAGCCTGAACCTGCTTTACCAACAGTGATTTTTGGAGCAAACGAAACATCTAGACCAAATTCATTGGCCAAGTTTCTGATAATCCATTTTGCTACAGTTAATTGGTTAGCAGCACTTTCTGCTGGGCATGGTAAAAATTCAATTTCATTTTGTTCGTAAAGTTTACCATCTTGAGTGAAGTTACCTACTTCGCTGTGACCATATTTAATAAGACCGCCCGCTTGTGCAATGTAGAGCATGCATTGTTGACGGAATTCATTGAACTTAGCAAAAGGTGCAGATTCATGATAGCCTTTTTGGTCAACAGCTGGGAATACCTTAGGGTCTTCTGCAATTACATAGTATTCTAATTCACCCATAGCTTCAAATTCAAAGCCGGTTTCTTTTTTGAAAGCTTTGCAGGCTTTGTGAAGTGTGTATTCTGGTGAAGATTCAAGCGGTTCGCCATCTTTGTTAAAGAAAGAGCAGAGAAGGCAAAGAGTTGGAAGGGTTGCAAACGGATCCATAAAAGCGGAAGCGTAGCGAGGAACTACATATAAATCAGAAGAAGAAGCTTCGATGTAGCTGAATAGGGATGAGCCATCAACGCGTTCGCCACAGGTGAGAATTTCGTCTAAGTAATCGGCGTTGTTTATTACGAAATTCAGAGTTTTTAGGCGCCCGTCTCCACCGGCATACATAAAGTTTACATGTTGAATATTATTTTTTTTGATGTAGGACTTGATGTCTTCTTTGGTGAATTTTTCGCAAGGCTTTTTGAGAGCCTGTACAATTGGATTTGCTGACATTTCTATGGTTGCCATATATTTCCTTTGGGAATTATGTTTGGAGGCGAAATCGCCTGTTTTGCTCTAGTATATTTAGAAATATATTAAGTTGAATTTCTTTTGAATTAGCAAATATGTAGTCAATATGGACTTTTTTTTAGAGAAAAAAGAATATCGCCCGGCAAAGCCGGGCGATAAAAAATTAGCGTTTCTTCTTTTTCTTTTTAGGAGGAGTATAATTAGAACCTATTTGAGTTCCTCCATTTTGTTTTTTTGCAAAATTACCGATTTTCTTGAACATCTCTTTCATATTTTCAAATTGAGCAAGAATTTGATTCACTCGCTGAACGTTTGTTCCTGAACCATTTGCAATACGTTTTTTTCGACTACCATCTATAATGGAAGGTTTCTTTCGTTCTTTAGGAGTCATAGAACTTAAAATAGCTTCCACATAAACGAGCTCTTTATCGTCAATTTGATCTAAGGGCAATTTGTTCAAACCGGGAATTAAACTTAAAATATCTTTAAAGCGACCAATTTTTTTAACAGTACGCAATTGATTTAAAAAATCGTTCAAATCAAAGGTATTGTTGAAAATTTTCTTTTTTAAATCCTTTGCATCTTTTTCGTCAATAACAGCTTGTGCCTTTTCTACAAGAGTTACCACGTCGCCCATGCCGAGAATACGGCTCGCCATACGGTCTGGGTGGAATACATCTAAATCAGAAAGTTTTTCGCCTAAGCCAACAAAACAAATGGGAACGCCTGTCATCTTTTTAATAGATAGAGCTGCGCCCCCTCGAGTGTCGCCATCCATTTTAGAAAGACAAACGCCCGTAAAATTCAAACGCTGGAAGAATGTTTCTGCAACATTCACTGCTTCTTGACCAATCATAGCGTCGGCTACAAAGAAAATTTCATTTGGCTTAACAGCAGCACTTGCTTGTTCAAGTTCTACCATTAATTCTTCATCGATTTGAAGTCGGCCAGCTGTATCGTAAATAACTAAATCAAAACCATTTTCTTTAGCGTATTCATAACCATGCTTGATAATTTCAACGGGGTTTCCTTGCCCTTCATCGTACACAGGAATTCCAATGGATTTTCCAAGCACTTGCAACTGTTTAATAGCCGCAGGGCGATAAACGTCGGCTGCTACAAGGAGTGGTTTGCGCTTTTTTTTGCTGCGCATATAAAGGGCGATTTTTCCGGCGAAAGTCGTTTTACCAGACCCTTGCAAACCGACCATCATAATTCCAATAGGTGATGGACCAGAAAGCGAAACTTCTTTAGTTTCACCGCCCATGGTATTCACTAATTCATCGTGAATGATTTTTACAATTTGCTGTCCTGGTGTAACGGAAAGAAGAACGTCGCCTCCGAGAGCTTTTTCTTTAACCGACTTTACAAAGTCACGCGTAACGTTAAAGTTTACATCTGCTTCAAGAAAAGCACGCCTAACCTCGCGCAATGATTCGGCGACATTTTCTTCAGTGAGTTTTCCCTGCCCGCGCAGGTTTTTAAGAGTAGATTCTAAAGAGTCAGTTAATTGAGAAAACATAATGCACAAATATAATTAAAAGAAAAATAATTTGATTTTGTTATTTTTGGCATCATTATGCTTTACCAAAGAAGAAAAACTTTCTTAAAACAGATTCTGGCGGCTCCGCATCGAGGAAATATTCGAGATGTAATGATTGTAGCTCTTCCAATGTTACTTTCTATGTCTTTTGACACCTTAATGACTTTTGCTGATCGTCTGTTTCTTGCTAAAATCGGCCCAGAATTGATGAATGCTGCTTTAGCAGGTGGTTCAGCTCAAGTAATGATAATGACCTTTTTCAATGGTATGATTGCTTATTCAACAGCTCAAGTGGCTCAAAATTTTGGTGCAAAACGATTTAAAAATTGTTCAAAATCATGCACGCAGGCAGCAATTCTTGCCTTAATTTGTACGCCATTAGTTTTGTTAGTGAAGCCATTTGTGTATTGGATGTTTTCTCTTTCGGAGGTTTCGCCCGTTCAATTAGAAGCACAAACTGCTTATTTCGATACATTGTTATATGGCGCTATCATCATATTATTTCGTCAGGTTCTTGTCTCTTTCTTTTCAGGAATCGGAAAAACTAAAGTGATCATGGTTGCGGCATTTGTTGGGCTAATCGTTAATGTTGGAGCAAATTATGTATTGATTTTTGGGGTGGGACCATTTCCAGCATGCGGAATTTTGGGTGCTGCCTATGGAACCATTATTGGCAATTTTTCTACACTATTGATTTTGTTTATACAGTATTGTCGAAAACATACAAGGGAAATTTTTGGATTTTCTTTTTCCTTTCATAAAGGGCTGTTTTTTGAATTGTTGCGGCGGGGTAGTGCGTCAGGAACGGAAATGTTTCTTTCTATGTTCGCCTTTCAATCACTGATTCTTTTATTTCATGGAATGGGACCATCAGTCGCTACAGCAGCTACTGTTATGTTTAATTGGGATATGGTTGCTTATGTTCCGTTGCTTGGCTTAGAAATTGCTGCAACAAGTTTAGTTGGGCGCTATGTCGGAGCAAAAGATGCCGCAGCAGTTCGTCGTTCCGTACGTTCTTCTCTTTGGATTGGCTTTTTTTATTCACTGCTAGTGGCTATCATTTTTATTGGTTTCCCAGGCGTTCTTACAGATATTTTCCGGCCAGAAAATGATGTGGCTGGTTTGTTTGAAAGTTCAAAACCTTTAGCAGAAACAATGCTTCGAATCGCCTTTGCTTATGTTTTAGTGGAAGTTGGTTTGGTTGTTTTTGCAGGTTCGCTTCGTGGAGCGGGCGACACCTTTTGGGTTATGGTGGCAATGGTTATTTTAAATTGGTTGACCGTGCTTGCTCTTTGGCTTTGTGGATACGTTTTTGATCTTGGACCAGTAGCTAGTTGGGTAAGTGTTGTAGTTTCCTTTTTCTTGTTCCCGATAGTATTATTTTATCGTTGGCGTTCAGGTAGTTGGCGACGTTTAATGTCTCTAGGACCTCAAGTATGACTTCTGTAAATTTGCAGCGACGTTTTGCTCGATTTTTTATTATCAATGGCTATCTTCCAAAGATACTTTTAGCAGCTATCATTGGTTGTGTCACAGGCGTTGTTGCAATAGCTTTTCATAAATCTTTAGAGTGGGCGTCTGCTTTTGTTTTATCTCCCTTTCAAGGTGAAAATGCTTTACCATGGTGGTGCTTTGCACCTGTACCAGCTATCGGTGGTTTGTTGGTTGGTTTCATTCTTTTTAAAATCACGAAAACTCCTGAAGCCGCCGGTCAGGGAACAGACAATATGATTCATTCATTCCATCATAAAGGTGGAAAAATTCGTCGTCGAGTGGCTCCGGTAAAATTTTTGACGAGTGTAATAACGCTTTCTACAGGCGGAAGCGCTGGTTACGAAGGCCCTGTATCGCAAATAGGTTCTGGCGTTGCATCTGGAATATGTCGTTTATTTCGCATGCCGCGTTCATTGCACGGAATTTTTATGTTGGCAGGAACTGCCGCAGGACTTGGCGCTATTTTCAAGGCGCCGCTTGCAGGAGCATTGACCTCGGTAGAAGTTTTATATCGAGAAGATTTTGAATCGAATGCTTTTGTTACTTCAATAGTTGCTTCTGTAACTTCTTTTACTATTTACATTGCATTTGTGGGAGCAACCCCAGTTTTTGCGGTAACTCCACTTTTTCCATTTACCAATTTTTATGAGCTATTGGCGTGCGCATTACTAGGCGTTCTTTGCGCTCCCTTTTCTTATTTCTATGTCAAATTTTATGAGAAAACAGAAAAAAGTTTTGCGCACTTAAAAATTAATAATGCGTTTAAACCAGCAATTGGAGGCTTATTAACTGGTCTTTTAATTCTTGCGTACCCAGAAGTTGCTGGTGGTGATTTTACTGCCATTGGAAATTTATTTACAAATTTATTGCCGACAACGTTTCTTGGCGTAATGATGTTACTAGGAATTGTTTTGGCTAAAATTATTGCTACTGGTTTTACTGTTGGAAGTGGTGGTTCGGGTGGTGTTTTCGGTCCGTCGCTTTTTATTGGTGGTTTTTTAGGAGCGGCGTTCGCGGGAGTTTTTGAAATAATTTTCCCAGGATTGTTACGTGTGCCTGAAGCGATGATTCTTGTTGGAATGGGGGCGTTTTTTGCTGGAGCGGCAAAAGCTCCGATTGCTGGTGTTGTGATGGTTTGTGAAATGACTGGGAGTTATAGTTTATTGCCGGGACTTTTAATGTCTTCTGTTATGCATATTGCTTTTTCTAGATCATGGAGCATTTATAAAAGTCAAGTGAAAAATAAATTTTCTTCTCCGGCACATCGTGGAGAAATGGATCAAGATGTATTGCGCGTGGTGCAAGTGAAAGAAGTGATGACATTGCAAGAATTGTGTCCATTAAGAGGTAGTGATCCGCTAATGGGTGTTTTGCCTTATATCGATTCATCTTCAGTTTATCCAGTGTATGAAGAAAATGAATATCTCGGACTTTTAGATATGTCTGTTTTGCGAAATACTTATATGGCAGCACCTGGAATGCTTCGCCATTTGTTAATTTCTGATTGTACCGTAAAAGCTCCATTGCTTTTGGCTTCGCAAGATTTACATGCGGCTTCAAGAATCTTTGTGCGAACAGGAGTTTCTGAATTGTGTGTGAAAAATGCAAAAGGAGAAATTATAGGCATTTTAACACATTCGTCCATTTTTAAAGTTTATGATAAAATAGTTTCTGGGAAATTGTAAAAAGATTTTCCAAAACTATGAATTTCGTAATTTCAGCATTAAATCAACATAATTTATAATCATTATTTTATTTTGCTCAAAAAATTTTTTAGCATTTCTTTTTTCATTTATATTGAAATTTTGAGTAAAAAAAATAATGTTTTTTTTTGTGTTTTAAGTATGTATTTTTTTTACTTTCAATGAAAGAATGAATTTTAAATAAGGAGAAAATGTTATGAAAACAAAAACAACTACTTTAAAATTCACTATTACATTAGCAGTAGCTTTGGTTCTTTTAGCTTGTGGCGACGATGTCACAAAAGTAGTTCAATCAGAAGAAGCTACTATTCCAGTTTATTCCTCAAGTAAAGATATGCCAAAATGTGATTCTTCTATCATAGGTAAAATGGTCTATATAGAAGATTCCTTAGCCACATTTTATTGCACTGAAAAAGGTTGGCTTTCTACCAATGGAAAAGATGGCGAAGATGGAGAACAGGGCGAAAGTTGTATTGTGAAAGAAACAGAAAATGGGTATAGCGTTTGGTGTGCAGGTGATTCTGTTGGCGTTCTGTTAAATGGTGCAGATGGAAAAAACGGAGCAGATGGTGAAAATGGCGCAGATGGCGAAAAAGGGGAACAGGGTGTATCGGGAAAAAGTTGTACTATAACGGATAATGGAAATGGAACAATTACGCAAGTTTGTGGCGATAGTGAGGTTACGCTTTATAAAGCTTTGTGCGGCACAACTCCTTACGACCCCAAAGATTATTTTTGTCACGAGTTGGATTTAATTAAAACATGTGGAGGTTCTGCTTACGATTTAGCTTCTGAATTCTGCGATTATCGCGACAATCAAATATATAAAACAGTGAAAATCGGTGGACAGGTTTGGATGGCGAAGAATTTGAATTATGAAACAGAAAATTCTTATTGCTATAATGATTCTATCGAAAATTGTAAAAAATATGGTCGTTTATATACATGGGAAGCAGCATTGAATGTTTGCCCAGAAAATTATCATTTACCAACAAAAACGGAATTTGAAACTTTGATATCAAATGTTGGTGGAAGTGATGTTGCTGATAAAATGCTCAAATCCACAACAGGCTGGGATGAAAATGGTAATGGCGAGGATACTTTTGGTTTTAATGTTCTCCCAGCGGGCTACCGCCACTACTACGACAATTTCAGTCTCGCGGGCAGGCTCGCGAATTTCTGGAGTGCTACAGAGAGCAATGAGAACGCCGCTTACTTCTTGGACTTGGGTTACTACCGCGAGGGTGCGAACCTGCTCAGCTACGCTAAGGACGACGCTTACTCGGTTCGTTGCCTCAGGGATTGATGCTTACGCACCTGTCCCTGTTTGCTCGGTCATGTCAACTCATGCAAGCATGGTTGCCGCGACTCTCGCGGCACTAGGACTCCAATTAATCCCTGGGAGCGTAGCTCCCGAGTGCCGCTGCCTTGCGTAAGCAGGCAGTAAGTTTTCCAATAGCTTTTGTCTAGGGCACAAGCCCAGGCAAAAGTTATACCCAATATTTCAAAACTCCTTTTTAATTAAAATTTTCTTTGCTTACTTGTATTTTTGAAAAAGAAAAAAGTAAATTGTGGAGTATGGATTCCTTGCACTTAATTTGTCCTCATTGCGGTTTAAAAATGGAAGTTTTCTTAAAAGGAAAACCTTCCTCAATTATGGTTTTTGTCTGTGCACGTTGTCATGAACCTTTGATGCGTTATGAGGGAGAAGTTTTTGAACTAGACCGTGAAGAATTTGGCATGTTACGGAAAAAATTAGCTCCGGTAATTGCCGAATTAATGAACGAATCTTATGTATCAAACCCAGCAGTAGTTTCTTCCACATTAACAGTTGCAAATGCAAAAGTAGAACCTCAAAAAGTATCTACTTCTATTTCCGAAGAAACGTTACTTGCTTTGACAAAAAACTTGGAAGAATGTCGGGATGTTGCCGAATTCCTTGAAAAAATGTGATTACCCTGATTTGCCGGTTGTAAAACATCGGCAGAAATTTTTGAATTACTTGAAAATAAATCAAGTGATTATAGTTCAAGCGGATACAGGTTCAGGAAAATCAACGCAGCTCCCGAAAATGCTTTTAGAATCGGGAATCGCAGAAAATGGAAAAATAGGTGTGACGCAGCCTAGGCGTTTAGCCGCTCTTTCAATAGCGGATCGCTTACGAGAAGAATTAAAAGACGAATCATTGGTGGCTTCAAAAATTCGATTTTTTGAAGAAGGACCAGAAAATGCTCCGATAAAAGTCATGACCGACGGCATATTGCTTCAAGAATTTCGCAAAGATCGCCTGTTTAAACAATACTCTGCTATTTTAATTGATGAAGCTCATGAACGTTCTTTGAATATTGATATTTTACTTGGAATTTTAAAGCAAGTTTTAAAAGTTCGGCCAGAATTTCGTGTAATCATAGCGTCTGCAACTATGGATTCTTTGCTTTTTCAAGTTTTTTTTGAATCTTCAGTTCTTTTAGAAGCAGAAGGTCGCACTTTCCCGGTTGCTGTTGAATACCGGGACCCGTTTGAAAGTGAAAATTCAAGTCGTGGAGATAGTGGAGTTCTTGAAGAAGCGCTTGAAGCGATTCTTGATTTAGAAACACGATATAGAGATCACTTGCTATGTTTTCTTCCTACAGAAAGAGATATTCAAGATCTTGCAAATTTACTTCAAAAAGAACTTGATGAACGTTTTGAAATTTTACCTCTTTACGGAAGGATGAGTCCTGGCGAACAAAAAAAAGTTTTTAAATCCACAACAAAAACGAGAATTGTTTTAGCTACAAATATTGCCGAAACTTCTCTTACAATTCCTGGTATTGCTTACGTTGTTGATTCTGGAACGGCAAGAATTTCAAGGTACAATGCGCAGGCGAGAATTCAAGGGCTACCAGTAGAGGAAATTTCTCAAGCTTCAGCAAGACAAAGAACAGGAAGAGCTGGGCGCGTTAAGCCAGGCGTTTGCATTCGTCTTTACTCGGAAAAAAACTTTTTAGATCGCGAGGCTTATACCGAACCAGAAATTCGTCGTTCAAATTTGGCAAATGTAGTTTTACTTTTGCGTAGTTTAGATTTGTCTGCCGAACAGTTTGATTTTATACAACCTCCGCTTCGTTCGGCGTTTCGTGGCGCTTACCGCACTTTATTTGAATTAGGAGCACTTTCTTCTGCAGACGCAAATGCTCGAGTGACTTCATTTGGTAAAGAAATGTCGAAACTTCCTATGGATGTAGCGCTTTCAGCAGTGCTTTTACGTGCTTCAAAAATGGGCGTGCAACAGCCAACCATAATTGTGTGTGCTGCTTTATCTTTACAAGATGTTCGTTTGATTCCTCAAGAAGAAACAGAAAGAAATAAGGCAAAAGAATCTCATCGAAAATTTGGAAAATACAAAAGTGATTTTTTACTTTATCTTTCTATTTGGAATGCGTTTGTAACGGAATTAGGTGAAGGTTCTTTGAATAAATTAAGAAAATTCTGCGATAAAAATTACTTGCATTTTTTGCGCTGTCGAGAATGGATTGATTTGTATGAACAGTATTGCCGCCTTTTAAAAGTTGGATTTCAATCTCGAGAATGTCCTTTAGATTCTTTTCATCGAGACCATTTACACCAGGCGTTACTTTATGGTTTCTTAGGAGGAATTGCAAAAAGAAATACAGAAAAATCTTCGTATCAATTAGTAAGTGGTCGAGAAGTTTATGTGTTTCCAGGTAGTGATTTAGCAAATAAAAATGTAGATTGGTTGGTTTCAGCAGAAGTTCGAGAAACTAGTCGAGCTTATTTAACAAAGAATGCAGAAATTCGCCCAGAATGGATTCTACTAGCAGGCGATCCATTTTGTACAAAGCGATATTATGCTCCGGCGTGGAATCAAGATCGCGGTTTTGTAGATGCCTTGGAAGAAGTTTTGTTTCGAGGAATGGTTGTCAGCCGCGGAAAACGAGTAGATTATTCTCGAATAAATCCAGAAGAAAGTTGTGAAATTTTCTTTCGTGAAGCTGTTGTGAATGGCGAGATGGCTCGTCCATTTCCATTTATGAAGCATAACGAAAAAGTCTTAGAATCGCTTGCTTCAATGGAAAAACGGAGACGTCGTTTTGGACTAGTTCCTTCAGAAGATTGGTTAGTTGATTATTTTGTTTCTAAAGTTCCTTTTGTTTTTTCTATTAAAAGTCTAAGAGAGTATATTGAAAAAAATACAGATGCTGCTTTACGGTTAGAAGAAAATTTCTTTCTTCAAGAAGCTGGTTTAGAACCTATTTCGAATGAAAAATTTTCTTCTCATGCAAATCTTTCTAATGCAAGGGAAAAGCATCGTTTTGAAAAGCCAAAAGCCGAATTGGGTGGTGCGTTAGAAACAATTAAATTGCAAGGTCGGCTCTTGTATGGTGAACTTGTTTTTGATTCGAATCGATCTTGTGATGGATTGACTTTAAGAATCCCTGTAGATATGCTTTCAACATTGACGCCAGCAATTTTTGCTTTAGAAATTGAACGTTGGCGACGCTGGTTACTTGAGGCTTTTTTAAAAGAATTGCCTAAAGAAATAAAGAAAAAAGCAAATGAAATTCATGAACGCCTAGATGATATATATTGTGATATTTTAGAACATGAAAAAGAAATTTCTCCGTTACTAGCTCTTTCAAAAGCTGTTAAACAAATTTCATTTTTACAAAATGCAAAAATTTTAGTTTTTCCAAAGAAAGAAATACATTTAAATCTTCATTTGTCTGTAATACTTTCTGAAGAAAAATCTATTTCAGTTGATTTGTCGCCTGAATGGGGAAACTTTCTTTATCTTGATAAATTTAAGGATTTAGTGCCAAGTTATATTGCTGATTTACCATTTGAATCTTTTAGATTTGGTTATCGAGGAAATGAACTTGCTGTGATGGAAAATGCAGAAGCTAGTTTTTATCGAGAATTACGAACGCGTTCAAAAAAAATAAAATCTAAAGATTTGATGGATCTTGCTTTTGATAGGATTTCTCTTCTTGAAAATTGTGGTGCAAAAATTTCGTCAAATTCATCTGTTTCTCCAAGGGAATTGGTGGCAGCTTCTCTTGCAAGTTCTGAATGGAATCCATTACAAACAGAACGTTTTAGCGGGCTTGAGTTTGCTCGAGCGAATCGAATAAAAAGTTTTGCGGAATTATCTTCAGAAATTCAAACTGAAGATTTTCAATTGCGCGCCGGTTTAGCTAGAGCGTGTTATGAAAGTGCTTTGCTTGGCGGTGAATTTTTTACATTTTTTTGGAACTATTTGCGGCAAGTGACTAAAATAATTCGTCAAGCGGGAACGATTCCTTTAGAATGGCGCCGTTTGGCAAAATCTTGCGTGGAAGCAGAATCAGTGTATGAAATTTTGGAATTTTCTCTGGCTTTTATAAAAAATTTAGAACCGAGTCATTTTAAAAACATTGAACTACCAAAGGTGCAAACAAATCCAATTCGAAAGTGGACTCCGAAAGTTTGGCGAGAAGAATTTCGTCCGTTTTTGCAAAATCGTTTTTTGCACGAAGAAAACCGCAAGGAAATTCGAGATTTGCTTTCTCAATTAGAAAAATCGGATATGAATTCAGTAGATTACATTGGGCTTTGCATTCAAGCTAAAGTTCTTTTTGAAAAGCAAAGTGTAGCTTTGCTTGGAAAAGAAAACGAAATGGAATCGGAAATTATTGAAAATGACGCTTTAGAAAAATTGCGTTTGCGTTTTGGTAAAATCTAAAAATCTTTGTTTTTCTTCAATTTTTGAGCTAATTTCCTTTTTTAGCGGTTTTTATCAAAATTTGAATTTTCTACATTATCCATTGATGAAAAAATGGTTGCTTGTTTTTTGTACCTTGTTCTTTTTAGGCTGTGATTTCCTAGAAGAAAAAGGGAGTATGTTAGTGCAGGTTGGAGAATCTCGTTTGACCTTGCATTCTGTCCGTGAAAAGGTTCCTAATTGGGATTCTCTTTCGGTGGAACAGCAATCTAATTTTTTGAAAGCTTGGGTAGATGAAGAACTTCTTTACCAAGCAGCACTCCAAATGAAATTTCATGAAAGAACCGATGTGGCTGAAACAATCAAGCATGCTCGTCGGAAAATTATGATTGATTATTTGGTTTCTGATTTGACTGATTCTCTGACCATTTCAGAAAAAGAAGTTAAGGATTTTTATGAAGAATATCCAGAGAAATTTTTGTATGGAAAGCATCGTTTTTCAATAGCGATTCTTTCGTATCCGAACTGGAAATTAGGTGATTTGTATTTCCGTGGGAAAAAGAATACTCGTTTTGATAGAGCACCCTCTGCAGATTATCGTGTTCGAAAAATTGAAAGTTTTGAAATGGTAACGGAATCGCCAGATTCTTGCTTGGTTGAAGATTTGCGTTCTCTTCAGTTAGGTGTATTGACGAATTTTAAGGTTTGTGGCAATGCTCTAAAAAGTGTAGTTCTTTACGCAAAAGAAGATTCTGCTGCTACACGTCCTTTTGAAAACGTGAAAGAAGAAGCGGCAGTTTTATTGCGACTAGAAAAAAGAAAACAATTGATGGAAAAATTTCGTGCAGAACAAAAAAAGAAAATAGCCGTTTTTGCAGATTGGAATCCTTCGGCGACCCCATGAGGAAGTTATGAAATTACGTTTGCTCATTAGTAGTTTGTTTATTTTTGTCTCCTTTAGTTTGGCTGCTCCAGAACTAATGGAAGCGGTTGCTGCTATTGTAGATGGCAAGCCGATTATGCGGTCAGAACTTTTAGAAAGTTTTTATCGTTATCAGGCCATGCCAGAAAGTGCAGGTAAAAGTGAAGCTGATTTAAAAAAAGAGGTTTTAGATAAGCTAATCGATGAAAAGGTTTTGCTAAGTCGAATAGACCGAGATTCCATAAAAATTTCAGAAACAGAAGTGGATCAGCGAGTCACCACGCACCTTTCAAATTTAGCAGCTAGTCAGCACATTGATTTGGCTACTTTGGAAAAAGCGATACGAGTTCAGTTGGGATTGAGTATGGCTCAGTATCGTGATCAATTAGCCGAACAAATTCGAGAACATCTTTACATGACTCGTATCCGTCAGCTTCATGTGGGAAGTATGAACCCGACAAATAAGGAAGTTGTGGAATTTTTTAATGCCTACAAAGATTCTTTACCTCGTCAATATAATTGCATTTTGGTCAGTCATATCCAATTAGATATTGAACCCAATCAACACACCATTGATTCTGTTCGAGCGATTGCTGATTCTTTAATAGATAGTCTAGATCATGGCATGAATTGGGAATTATTAGCCAAAAGACATTCTCAGGATTCTACAGCCGATAAAGGTGGTGATTTAGGTTATATTCGCAAAGGTCTTTTAGACCCAGATTATGAAAGGGCTGTAGCTAGATTAAATAATGGTCAACATTCGGAAAATCCAGTGCGAACAGATTTAGGGTGGCATATTATTAAAGTGATTGGCCGCCGAGAAGACGGAGTGCGTACAGCTCACATTTTATTGAGAACCGTTCCGACATCAGCAGATTCTGCTTTAGTTTTAAGTCAAGCAGATTCTCTTTCCAAATCAGCAAATACAAAAGAAATTTTTGGAAGTGCCGCCAAAAAACTCAGCAAGGATAAAAGCTCAAATCACTTAGGCGGGCGTTTAGGGTGGTTTCAACGAAATGAATTAGATTCTGCTTATATTGCTCCTGTTTCTCGTTTGCAAGCTGGTGAAAATTCAGAACCTGTTTTAATTGAAAATGCTTACCATGTATTTCGTTTAGACGATGAACGCCAGGTTCGAGAGCTAACCTTAGAAGATGATTATGAAAAGATTCGCTCTTTTGCAGCTAATAAAAAAGAAACGGAAAAATTAAATGAATTAGTAAAAAAATGGCGAGAAGAAGTTTTAATTGAAATTCGGATGACAGAATGAAACTTCCTTACGCACTCCTAGCTCCATATTACAGAAGCGTGATGGAACACGTGGATTACAAGCGTTGGGGGCGTTATTTAGAAAAACTATTGCGATTACATAATCGTTTTCCTAAAACACTTTTAGAAGTTGGGGCTGGGGCTGGATTGCTTTCTCCTCATTTTTCACCACGATCTTTAAAGTGTAGAGTCACTACGGATCTTTGTTTTGAAATGATTTCTTTAGCAGAGGAAAAATCAGCAGGGTATCGTGTAGTTGCTGATGCAGCGGCATTGCCGTTTGCAGGTAATTTTGACATGATTCTCATGACTTACGATGCTGTGAATTATTTAAATAAAACGCAAATTTTAAAATTTTTCAAGACAGTTCGTTCCCTTCTTTCTCCCGAGGGAATTTTCGTTTTTGATGCCGCTACTGAATTTAATAGTGAAAATTATTTTGATGATGTTTGGGATGCTTCTGAAACGGAAGGAACTTTTATCGCTCGCCATAGCCAATACGATTTTAAACGTCGAATTCAAAAAAATTCCTTTGATTTTTTTCGCCCCTTAGAAAACGGTAACTACGAAAGAACTCACGAAGAACACGTGCAATATATTTATTCGTACCCGCAATTCTGTGAATTTTTTAAGAAGGCTATGCTTGAATTAGAAGCAGTATATTCTGAATTTTCTTTTTCAACAGATTTAGAATCGTCGAGTCGTATGCAATTTGTTCTTTCTGCAGGAGGCATCAAGTGATTCATTTTTCTCATGTAACGAAAACGTATGAAGAATCTTGGAAAGCTCTTCGCGATGTAACGCTGCGTATTCGAAAAGGGGAATTTGTTTTTTTAACAGGTCATTCTGGTGCAGGAAAATCGACTCTTTTGAAAATGATTTATATGGACGAACGCCCAGATAATGTGCGTGGTGGGCAAGTATTAGTTCGTCTTGGAAATGATTGTGTTTACGACAGCAAAACGTCCCCAGAAAATTCTATTCAAGGATTTCGCCGTAAAATGGGAGTTGTTTTTCAAGATTTCAAATTGCTTCCTGATCGCAATGTTTTTGATAATGTTGCTTTTGCTTTGCGTATATTAGGAAAACGCCCTAAAGAAATTAATGGTGCCGTTTTTGAAGCTTTGGCTCTTGTTGGAATAAGTCAAAAACGCTTTGCTATGCCTTACACTTTGTCTGGAGGAGAACAGCAACGTGTGGCTATTGCTCGAGCCATGGTGCATAATCCTTATCTTTTGATTGCAGATGAACCAACGGGAAATTTGGACCCAAAAAATGCAGAAGAAGTTTTTGCCATTTTTAAAGAAATTAATGCTCGAGGGACAACTGTAGTTATGGCAACGCATAATCCTGATTTTTATTTAAACAGTCCGTTTCGTCGTTTGGAATTAAAACAAGGCGAACTTTTGAATAAGGAAATTCTTTGATGCAAACACTTTTATTCGTTCTTTTTTCTGCATTAAGTCCATCAATGCAAAATATGTTTTTGAATCAATGCGTTATGGCGACAAATGACAAAGAAGCTTGTGAATGTGCTTTAAATAAATTAGGTAGTAAGTATAACGAAAAAACTTTTTTAGCATTACAAGCAGGAACACTTTCAGAAAAAGAAGAAAATGCTATTTTGCAAGATTTGTTTTTAACAGCTTCGGATTGTTTTGTAGAAAAAGAATGTGCTAAAGAAATTTCATTTATTGTTGGAGAAAAGGAAGCTAATAAAATTTGTCATTGTGCCGTTTCAAAATTGAAAAAAATGGAAAAAGCAGAACAAGCAGCCTTTTTAACTCTTGAAGGTAATTTTATCGCTGAAAATGAAAAGAAATTTGAAGAAATTGTAATGCGTGAAATTCATCCTTGTTTGCCAAAAAAAATAACTAAGTCCATCCGAAATAACTTGATTCAAGAATGTTCAAAAGAAACAAATCACCCAGAAGGTGCAAAAATTTGTGCTTGCATTACCGATGAAATTTTTAGCAAGTATTCTTTGCCTGATTTCTTTCGCGATACATTTGGGCAATCGCCAGAATTAGATGAATGGATGGTAAAAGCTACTAAAAAGTGTTCTGCGCTGTAAATTTTTGAATTTTTCAATTTTAAAAAACTAATTTATTCTTATGCAAACGCCTTGGACTACCATTATTAAGCCAAAAACGAGTCTGCTACAAGTAGATTTTCGCGAATTGTGGCAATACCGCGATTTGTATCGAATGCTTGTAAAGCGAGATATTGTAGTTTGGTATAAGCAAACCATTCTCGGGCCTTTGTGGTTTTTTATTCAACCGATTCTCACGACGATTATGTTTATGATTGTTTTTGGTGGAATCGCAAAAATTGGAACTGATGGAATCCCGCAGCCTTTATTTTATCTAGCTGGAATTTGTCTTTGGAATTATTTTGCAGAAAGTTTAAACCAAACTTCAAATACATTTATTCAGAATTCAGCTCTTTTTGGAAAAGTTTATTTCCCGCGCTTGGTAGTTCCTATTGCAACAGTCACCAGTAATTTAGTTCGTTTAGGGATACAACTTCTATTATTTGTTTTTGTTTATCTCTATTTTGCAATTTTTACAGAAGCTACAGTAGCTCCGAATCTTTATATTTGTTTGGTCCCTTTACTTATTTTGCTTTTATCCGGGTTAGCTTTAGGGTTTGGCGTTCTTTTTTCTTCTTTAACTACAAAGTATAGAGATTTAACTTTTTTGCTTAGTTTTTTAGTCCAGCTTTGGATGTACGCAACGCCAGTGATTTATCCATTAAGTACAATTGAAAACCCGACATTAAAAACATTGATGCTTTTAAACCCGATGACTGCGATTTTAGAAACTTTTAAGTATGCTGTGTTAGGGGTTGGTCAATTTCGCTTTGAATACCTGACCTATAGTGCACTTTTTACACTTTTTATTATGGCTATTGGGATTGTAGTCTTTAATAAAGTGCAGCGGACTTTTATGGATACGGTTTAAATTCTTGCGTTTTCCTTCGTACACAACAAATTAAGAAAAAAAAGTCCTTTTCCAATAAAAATCATTTATTTTTGAAAAGAATCAGTTTCTGAGGTTCTTTATGAAAAAAATCGGCTTAATTTCATTCTTTTTTGTTGCCACTTTTGTAAATGCAAGCATTACAGGCAAAGTGGTTGATCAACAAGGAAATCCTATTCAAGATGCTGTAGTAAGTATAAAGGAATTTCCAAAAGTATTGCCGCAAGCTATGACTTTATCAGATTCTGAAGGTAAATTTGTTTTTGGTGATGAAAGCTTGCCAATTATTTCAAAGCCAATTCAAGGAAATTTGAACTTGTGGCAAGGGCAACCTTTTGAACTTGAAATTGCCGATTTGCGTGGAAAAATTTTAAAACGCCATTTGTTTGAAAATTCAAATTATGCTAAAGCAAATGAAATGGCAAAAAATTTAATTGCTGAATTGCCGAAAGGGCTCTATATCGCGATTGTAAAACAAAACGGGAAACGCTCGTTGCTTGGAAAAATAAACGCCTTGGCTAATCGCTCAACACAAACAGAAATTCCTGTTCTTCGAAAAATGGCTGAAAATGAAACTTATCTTGTGGTTCGCAAAGTAGGTTTTTTACCTGAAATTCTTTCGGTGACAAATCCTAAAGATTGTGGTGAAATTGTTCTTCGTCAAGACCCAATTGAAAGTGAAATTGATGCCTTAATGAGTACGATGAGTATCAACGAAATGATTGCTCAGATGACACAAATTGCAGTGCCTACTGTAAATTGTGGTGGCTTTGCTTGTGGTTCGGCGTTGCAGGGTGGTGGCGAATATTCCTCTAATTTTTATTCTTCTGCTTGGAGTTCAAAAATTCCTGTTTTGTATGGCAAAGATAATGTGCATGGTATGGGCGATGTAACGAATGCGACTATTTTCCCACATAATATCGGGCTTGGCGCTACTCGAGATTCAGCGCTTGTTCGTAGAATTGGTGAGGCGGTCGCCATTGAAATGTGGGCCGCTCATATTGATTTGAATTTTTCTCCGGCAGTAAGTGTTCCTAGAGACGAGCGCTGGGGAAGAACTTATGAAGGTTATGGAGAAAATCCTGAATTGGTGGCGGCTATGGGAGCGGCTTATGTTCGAGGTCTTCAAGGTGAAAATTTTGATGCGGAATGGCGAATTATTTCTACTGCAAAACATTTCTTAGGCGATGGTGCTACAGATAAAGGTTACGATCGCGGAAATGCTACTATTTCAGATGACGAATTACGAGCCATTCATTTGCCTCCATATATAGCAGCTATTGAACAAGGCGTTCAAAGTGTGATGGCAAGTTTTAATCAAATCAATGGAGTGCATCAACATGTCGATTCATTGAGATTAACGGTATTGCTAAAAAAAGAACTTGGTTTTGATGGCTACGTGATTGCTGATTGGGAAGGAATTGAAAATTCAACAACGCCTGGAGCCGCCGGAAATTATTCGGGTTCCTACACAGGAGTTTCGAGTACAGATGCTGTGAAAAATGCAATTAATGCTGGAATAGACATGGCTATGGTGCCTCAATCCTCTGGCACTTTTATTGACGCTATGAAATCATTAGTTAGTTCAGGAAAAATTAGTGAAGATCGCGTGCGTGATGCGGTTCGTCGTATTTTACGAGTGAAAATTCGTGCGGGTCGTCTTGATAATCCAAATGGGCCTTCCAAATATGTTGGAGTTACTTCTAATATCGGAAGTGCTGCTCACCGTGCTATTGCTAGAGAAGCGGTCCAGAAAAGCTTGGTCGTTTTGAAAAATGAAAATATTCTTCCTTTAGCCAAATCGGGAAAATATTTTTTAACGGGCTCTCATGCAAATAACGCAGGTTACCAATGTGGTGGCTGGACTCAGGGATGGACAGGAAAATCTGGTTCTATTGCTGGCGCTACAACGATTCAGGCCGGATTTGATGAAGTCGCAAGTGGCTCAAGAGTTTATAGTGCAGATGAAGCAGATGTGATTGTTTATGTAATTGGAGAAGTTCCGTACGCAGAATGGCTTGGGGATTTCCGTAGTGGCGACTTTAATGATAAATTCATTACTTCAGCTGCTTACGCAGGAAATCAATTTGGAAGTACAAGTCAGGATTTGAGTAAAATTCAAAATTGGAAAAATTCAGGGAAAGAAGTTCTTGTGGTGCTGATTACAGGACGGCCTTTACCAATTACTTCTTTGATTGAATCATCAAGTGCTTTTGTAGTTGCTTGGCTCCCAGGTTCAGAAGGTGCCGGTGTTGCTGATGTTCTCTTTGGCGATGTGAAACCTACAGGAAAACTTCCTCATACTTGGCCAAAAGATGCAACTCAAATTCCAATTAATGAAGGAGATGGTAAGGAAGGCCTTTATCCTTATGGTTATGGTTTAACTTATTAGAATTTTTTAGAGTTTGAAATCTAAAAGTAATTCTAATTTTAGACTATGGAAGTTTCTCCAATTGGTACTTTTTTTGGCGATGCGGTATATAAATATGATTTGCCGCGACAAGGTTCTTTATTTGCAGGGCATTCTGGGCGAATAGAACTTTTGCCTGGAAAAAATTTTGAAACGGCTCTTCGAAACTTAGACGGTTTTGAACGTATTTGGGTGATTTTTCAATTTCATGAAAATGAGGGTTGGCGTCCAACTACAAGACCACCAGTCGCTTCCCCAGGAATAAATCGTGTAGGCATTTTTGCATCGCGTTCTCCTTATCGACCAAATCCAATTGGTTTGAGTTGTCTGAAATTGCTTCGAATTGAGGGTCTTACTATATATGTAGATGAATCCGATTTGTTAAATCGAACGCCTGTATTAGATATTAAACCATATATTCCTTTAGCGGATTCTTTTCCAAATGCAAAAGCTGGGTGGGTAGAAACTCAAGAAATTTCTTCATGGAGTGTAATTTCAGAGCCATTGTTTTTAGAAAAATCTTCTTGGATTTATAATCAATTAAAATGGGATCTTAAAACTTTTGCGACACTTCAACTTTCTCGAAATCCAGAAGACGCTACTCGCTGTAGATTAGTTTTGAATGGGGAGTATGGTGTTTTGAGCTATAGAACTTTTAGAATAGATTTTTATTTAAATCGAACAACTCAAAAAGTTTATTTGCAAAATATTCGCAGTGGTTATACATCAGAAGAACTTCAATCATCAGACGATAAATATGGTGATAAGGCCGTTCATTTAGCGTTTAAAAATTTTTGGAATGAAAATGTTTGATCAAACGTTTTTAAATTCTAAGCGTTGGTTTAAAGGGAAAAATCGCCCTATTCAAAAAATTCAAATCAAAGATTCGTTTGTTTTAGAATCAAATACTCTTTTTCTTTTATCGGTTCTTTTTGAAGACGGTAACGAAGATTTGTATGCGATTTTTGAAAATGATAAAAATGTAGGAACTTGTTTAGCAGAGCTCTTTAATTTTAAAGGTTCTACTCGAACGATTCTAGGGCGTTTCGGTCAATTACAAGTTACACGAAATCAAGAATTCTCTACTGAAAATTTAAAAGATTTGATTCGTTTAGAAGGCGAACAAAGTAATTCCTCTTTTTTAAATAAAAAATATTTCTTTAAATTATTTCGTCGCCTATTAGATGGAATTCACCCAGAAAACGAGGTGTTGCTTACTTTACAAAAAAATGGTTTTTCCGCGTCTGCTCAATATTTTGCTTCTTTAAGTTATTTGGAAGGAAATTCTATTTATGTGTTAGGAATTTTGTCTTCTGTTATAGAACAAGCGGCTTCTGCATGGGATTATTTCCAAGGAAATTTTTCAACTACGTTAGCGGCCGAATTAGGAAGAGTTACAGCGGATATGCACAAAGCTTTAAAAACGCTTTCTGGAAATATTCTTAAAGAATCAGAAGTTCCATTTTTTAAATTGGAAAAATTACTGAAGGCTAATTTAGAAATTCCTAGTGCAGACTTATTGTTGCAAAAACTGCCTGCTTTGCAGGAATTGCATACAAATTATCAAAAAGAAATTTCGAATTTTCCATGCCAGCGAGTTCATGGTGATTATCATTTAGGGCAAATCCTTTATGACTCTAAAAAATTTTGGGTAGTTGATTTTGAAGGAGAACCTTCTCGGTCTCTTTCATACAGGCGTTCTTTGCAATCTATTGGCGTTGATCTTGCCGGAATGCTTCGTTCTTTTCGTTATGCAAGTGCCGTATTTTTAACGGACACATCTAAAGCAGAAAATGCCTTTTTAGAATCTTATGCGAAATGCGCAAAATGCGAAATTTCAGAACTTCAAAAAGAGTGCCGTCGCTTTTATTTAGCAAAAGCAATTTACGAGGCTTGTTATGAATTAGAGTTTCGTCCAACGTGGTTTTCGGTGCCTGCAAAAGCACTTTTAGAGGAATTTTGATTTCTGTAAACAGAAATATTGAAAATAGTGTAAAAAATCAAGTGATTTAAAAATTTCAAAAACCGCTTTTGGTTTAAATTCTTTATTTTTATAGTTAATCTAATATTCTTAAAAAAAATATAAGTAGGTTTCTATGAAAAGAATTTTATTCTTTTTGGTGCTTTTCTTGTTCAGCGCAGTTTCTTTTGCCGCTTTTGATGAATGTCGTTTTAATTTTGGTCGGCAATGGCATAATTCCTTTAACGAAAATACCGACTTTTCAGGTAAAGGGCTTTCTCATTTGGCCATTTGGATTGGCGATAATGACAATTACAACCAATACTGGGAAGGTTCTATGGTTAGGGCCGCTAAGAAAAATAATCTAACTCCAGTTTTTTATGCGTATGTAATTGCTGAATACGATAAAGATCAGGGATTTTCTGATTGCGATGTGGGAAGCCCAAACCATTGCACGAATGGGGCTGAAACGATAAGAAATAAATGGAGTAATATTATTGGACGCTACAAATCTTATGCGCAAGGTGTAGCTCAAGATTTCGGTACTTCAGGAACAACAATTTGGCTTATTGAACCAGATTTTTTCCAATATTCTGTTTCAGGTGATAATCATGACACACGTTTTTCCCAAGTAGGTGGAGGCATTCCAGATGCAGACCTTTGCGGCAAATATTTTAACGATATTGTTTCAACAATTAAATCGGCATTACCTAACGCAAAAATTGCCGTTGATATTTCTCCATGGTTAAACGATAATATCATTACGTGGTATGCAAATTTTGATAAAAGTAAAATCGATTACCTTTTCACATCTGGTGGCCGCACACAAGGCGATCAAGATAGAATTCGGGGCGATAACAACAACTTGTTGACTTGGGCAGGTGCAAGTGCTGCAATGGGTGGTAAAAAAATAATTGCTGATGATGGTTATGGTGTTGGTGGAGCTTCTAACAATGATTATGTCGAATGGCAAAGTGTTTCAAATTTAAATAATCGTATTTCTGATGGAGTTATTGGGCTTACGATTCAAGAACCTAACGATTCTTATTACACATTTGCGGCAGCGAATACTATTTCAATGTGCGGCACTTCTGTTTCTTCTAGTTCAGCGGGGGCAACAACGCCGATTTCATCTTCCTCGCAAACCACTATCGCCAAAACCCAAAAGACTCTTCTTGTAGATGATTTTGAAGATGGAGATACAATTTCTTTGTGGGATGGAGAATGGGCTATTTATAATGATAACGATAACGGTGGTGCTTCTACAGTAAAAAGGTCATTCGTTACAGGGAACGCTTCGTCTAAAGCTATGCAAGTAACTTACACATTAAATGCTGGCTCTCTTACTTACGATCCATTCATAGGTCTTGTTGTTGCCACTAATGCTGATGGTGAAACGACTGAGAATCTTTCTACTTGTACATCTATTCAATACGACTACAAAGGAGTTGCTCATTCATTCCGCGTTGAAAGTCCTAATATTACAGATGACGCGTATTTTGAACTTTCTGTTTCATCAGCTAATTCTTGGACAACAAAAACGGTTTCTTGGAACGATTTAGCACAACCTACTTGGGGAATTTCAAAAAGTCTTTCTTCTACAAGAGAAACTGTTCGTGCTTTTAGTTGGCAAATTCAATCTGCGTCCGGTTCAGGGACTTTACAAATAGATAATGTAAAGTGTCTTGGTCTTCCTGAAGGAAGTTCTTCAAGTTCAACCGCATCAAGTAGTAGTTCGGCTCCAAGTTCTTCAAGTGTAGTTTCTAGTAGCTCGGTTCAGTCTTCTTCAAGCGTGTTAAGTAGTTCTTCTGCGGAGTCTAGTTCTTCGGTTATTTCTTCGTCAAGCGCCGCTTCATCTTCTTCTGTGGTTGTGAGTTCGGAATGGCAATCTAATACTCAATTAACGGTTGATGGAAATTCCGTTGTGATTGGGCAATCAAAAGAATACGCTGAAGAACGTAATGTGACTAAAAATTTGGGCACTTTGGAAGTGGGAGAAACGTACAAATTGTCCTTTGATGCTACGGAGGCTCAAGGCGGACAATCAATGTTACTCACGACTACATTGAATTCTTATTGCTCGGAAGAAACAACTTTAACGGCAGGAAATACATCTCAAGTTTCATGTACATTTACAGCGAATTCCTCTGCTGAAGCAATCTTAACGCTGCACATGCCTGGAGGTCGTTGGGAAAATGTGACTATTTCTAGTTTCTCTTTTGAAAAAGTTGTGGCAGAAAAATATTTTGTCATTACTTTTGAAAGCGAAGGAAACGTATTACAGAAAGATTCTTTATTGTCTGGAAATATGCCAAAATACAATGGCGTAACTCCAACAAAAGCATCAAGCGTTCAGTACATCTACAATTTCAAAGGTTGGTCACCAGAAATTTCAGCAGTTACGAGCGACGCTGTTTATACGGCAGTGTTTGATAGCACACTAGTTCGTTATTACGTACAATTCTTGAATGGCGAAAATGCATTGCAAGAAGATTCATTAGAATATGGTATTTTGCCTTCTTACAATGCAGCAATTCCTACAAAAGAAAATTCACAAGCTTATTCTTATTCGTTCAAAGCTTGGACACCAGCAATTTCAGCAGTAACAAGCGATGCAATTTATTCAGCGGTGTTTGACAGCACTCTAAATAAATACACTGTGACATTTGTAGATGAAGATGGTTCTGTTTTGCAAGCAGCACAAGCTTATGATTACGGCACCTTAGCAGATTCGATCGCTTTGCCAAAGGCTCCAGAAAAGCCATCAAGTGCAGAAACAAGTTATACCTTTGCCGGCTGGACACCGGAAATTTCAGATGTGACCGCAGATGTAATTTATAAAGCAACATATTCATCAACAACAAATTCATATACGATT
>JAGAKE010000055.1 GCA_017625775.1 Fibrobacteraceae bacterium | reverse complement strand
TTGGCGTTCCCGCGTCAGATACTTGAACAGTCAATGTATATGAAGTTGTCTTTTCATAATCCAAAGTATTTTTTGCAACGCTCAATTTTCCTGCAGCGGAAAGTTCAAACATTCCGGCTTCATTTCCTGAAAGCACCTTGTAAGTAAGCGTGTTGTTCGGAGCTGATTTATCTGGATCGGTTGCTACTAAACTACCAAGAACTAAACCGGCCGCACTATTTTCTTTTACGCTGTAAGACGCATCAGCAATTTCTGGTTTTTCGTTTACATCAAGAACAGAAATCTTTACGATTGCGGTATCTTTCTGGCTTGGCGTTCCTGCATCTGATACTTGAACAGTCAATGTGTAACTAGCTACTTTTTCAAAATTCAAACTATCTGAAACAAGAGTTAATTTTCCAGCATCGGAAAGTTCAAACATTCCGGCTTCATTTCCAGATAGCACCTTGTAAGTAAGCGTGTTATTCGGAGCTGATTTATCTGGATCGGTTGCGACTAATGTTCCAAGAACTAAACCTGCCGCCGTATTTTCTTCCACGCTGTAAGACGCATCAGCAATTTCAGGCTTTTCGTTTACATCAAGAACAGAAATCTTTACGATTGCGGTATCTTTCTGGCTTGGCGTTCCCGCATCTGATACTTGAACAGTCAATGTGTAACTTGCAAGTTTTTCATAATCCAAACTATCTGAAACTAGAGTTAATTTTCCAGCATCGGAAAGTTCAAACATTCCAGCATCATTTCCTGAAAGAACCTTGTAAGTAAGCGTATTATTCGGAGCTGATTTATCTGGATCGGTTGCGACTAATGTTCCAAGAACTAAACCTGCTGCCGTATTTTCTTCTACACTGTAAGACGCATCAGCAATTTCTGGTTTTTCATTTACATCAAGAACAGAAATCTTTACGATTGCGGTATCTTTCTGGCTTGGCGTTCCTGCATCTGATACTTGAACGGTCAATGTGTAACTAGCTACTTTTTCAAAATTCAAACTATCTGAAATTAGAGTTAATTTTCCAGCATCGGAAAGTTCAAACATTCCGGTTTCATTTCCAGATAGCACCTTGTATGTAAGCGTGTTGTTCGGAGCTGATTTATCTGGGTCGGTTGCGACTAATGTCCCAAGAACTAAACCGGCTGCCGTATTTTCTTCTACGCTGTAAGACGCATCAGCAATTTCTGGTTTTTCGTTTACATCGAGAACATTTATCGTTACTGTAGCAGTATCACGAGCAAGACCATCAAAAACAACCACAGTCAATTTATATGATGTTTTAATTTCGTAATCAAGAATAGCTTGTTTAACAATCACTTTTCCTGAATTTTCTACTCTAAATACAGCAGAATCGCCTCCAATCACAGAATATGTTAAATCATCGCCATTTGCATCTTTGGCAAGCACTGTACCAACCACCGTATGTTGAATACTATTTTCAGCCACTGATAAAGTAGTATCGTTAAATACTGGCGGTACATTTTCATCTCCGTCTTTGATATAAAGCGTAAAGGAGCCAGAACGCTTATTTCCCGGAAGAACCGCCCCACCCATATCAAATACTTGTAATTTAAACTTTTCGTCTATTTCAACAAGACCATCTTTTTTTGCATTTACAAAAACGGAATCTGTTGGATAAAATTTGCCAACTGGAATATTTACAAGCCCAGTATCAATTCCGCATATTGGCATATCAACTTTTGCCGTATCAAAGTCAGCAAGCGAGGCAACACCTTCTCCTGTTGATTCTGGAGCTTCAAAACAGTAACTGAAATATACAGCTGTTCTAGGAATAGCATCAAGTTTAATCGGAACATATTGATTTTTATCTGATTCTATAAACTTACCGCTAGCAAGAGCCGTCGGGTCAATATTTAAAATAGGTGGATCAAAAGGAACATAGCGGAAATCGCCTGTAAATGGAGAACGAATTTTAATATACTTTGCGACTAATTGACCAGCTATAGTAAAATCATTACCTATAGACAACGTATCTGTTGTAATAAAAGTTCCTTGATATTCAGGACTATCTGTAGAACCCCAATTAATCGGTTTATCTGTAAAGAACAAAAGATTTCCAGCGTAATTTTGATTGTCAATAAAAACAAAATTATCTGTATTACTCATATCCCAAGTATTAGTAACTTTATTAAATGTGGTTCCATCTTCTACATAAACAACTTGAATCAATGGATTGTGGGACGAGTTGTCTATGTTCAAACCATCACGAACAAAAATTCTAGTTAAACGACCGCCTGGAGGCATAACTACAAAAAGTTTAAATTGAGGCGTTGCAGTAACCTTTATTTCTTCAATATATTTATCAAAAGTTCCGTATTCGTTTTCGTAAACAGAATCTGGTGGTACATGAATATAATGCACTTGATTTGATGGTCCAGCGTTAATTCCTGCTTCCCAAATAGCAGTTTCCCACCCTTCTACTTTAGGTACAAATAAAGAAGTATCTACTTCTGGCACACTAGCTGGGCATGAAGAATAATCTTCACCCTGGAATAGACCTCCCGTAATTTTATTTTCCCAATCTGTAAAAGTTGGATCATACTGACCACCTGTTCCAGTTAAATTCCCTTGTACACAATAAGGTCCGTCAAAACGAGTACTTGGCATATTGGTGGACTGCCACGCAGGCAAGGAAACATCCTTTAATACACGAGTAGGGCCGCCTAATAAATGAACATCTTTCACACCCGTTTGAATTTTTAAATTTCCACCAATCAAAATCGGACCGCCAATATGGTGGTTATTATTAATGGTCATATCTCCAGTTGCAGTTCCTACATAACCACTAATTTCTTCCAAACGGACTTCACCTTCGTTAGTAAGAAAAATCCCAGAAGTACCCCACATTTTATACTTCATGAGGTATTCCCAATTATCCTGTTGCTTGTCGCTATCAACGCCATCAAAATAGAACGGCGCTACAGATGCAGCAAAAGAAAATCCTGCCGTAAACAATAACGACAGGAATACTATTAAGCCCCCACTCCCTATTGCAGTCTTTTCTGAAGACACTCTTTTTGAACAAGCTTTCAATAAGCTCCAAACGAATTCCCTGAATCTGTTCATACACACACCACCATTAATAATTTTAATAGTTACCGAACACCGCCATAAAATTTAAAAAAAAATTACACTTTTATATTTTTTTTACAATAAAAAAGATGATTTATCTAAAAAAAGCAACTTTCTATCTTATTTTTATGCGTTTTTTCACATTTTTCTTGACTTTTTTTTATATTCTTCAGTCCTAGGCCCTACGCAATGACTATTTGCGGGCAACACGCCAGGGCGAAAGCAGCAACGGACTTGTGAATTTTTATGTGCGGAGGTCGCCTAGGATTATTTTGTCTCCCTATTTATTGGGGGCTTTTTTTTTGACTTTTTTCATACTTTTCAAAAGGAATTTTTATGATTCTTTGGACAATCCGACACACGAAACCTCATAACCCAGAAAATGTGTGTTATGGTCGCCTTGATTTCGATGTATCTCCGTCTTTTTCAGAAGAGTATCCAAAAGTTTTGGAAGCGGTAAAAGAAAATCATGTTTCTCCATTACAATTTTATACAAGCCCATTACTTCGTTGTAAACGTCTCGCCGAAAAAGTCAAAGATGTTGTTAACCTAGAACCCACCCCCTGCATTGATATTGCAGAAGTAAATTTTGGCGACTGGGAAAGGCAAAAATTAACGAAAATCGATCATTCTGAAATGCAGGCTTGGAAAAATAATTTGCGCGGTTATCAATTTCCTAATGGAGAATCTTTCCATGATGTAGATAAACGCGTTACAAAACACCTCGAATACTGCCTACAACAAGATAAAGAATGTTTGTGGGTAACGCATGCAGGCGTTATTGCTTCATTGCTACATACTTATGCTGGCGTTCCTGATGAAGATTTTGTTGAAGGTAAATTTGCCTACGCCACAATGACTCGCTTTGATTTTAAACAAGAAAATGGAATTTGGAAAGCAACTTATGAGCATGTGTTTGAAGGCATCCCAATGCCTCCATTAGAAATGTAGGGAAACATAGGGGCGGTTTTTCCGCTCTTTTTTTTGTATTCTCTCGCCATGAATACTTTAAATACTTTAGAATCTTGGTGTAAAGATTTAGAAATTGCTTTCGACAAAGGCAAAAAACAAATATTTTGGGCGACTCCTTTTGATGAAATCAAACGAGGGATTATTCTTGCTGAATTTGGAAAAGATTATTCTTTTCAAAATGAGTCACTAGAAAAAATATGCGAACGCCAAAAAGAAATGTTTCCTGAAAGACCGCTATGGGAACGCTTAAAAGAAACAAAAAATGATTCTTCCTGGGAATCAGCTCCAATTGTAGAACTTGGAGAAACATTACTTCAAGAAGCTCTGCAACTAAACACCACAGATATACATTTAGAGCCCGAGGAAAAACAGCTAAAAATTCGACTTCGAATAGATGGTATTCTAATTTTTCACAGAACGCTTCCCTCATGGTTAAAAGAACCTTTACTACAACGATATAAGATTCTTTCAAAAATGGACATTGCTGAAAGAAGACTTCCTCAGGACGGTAGTTTTAGTTTCTTTAAACGAGAAGAAGAAATTTTTGTTCGTGCCAATACACTACCTACAAAATTTGGTGAAAAATGTGTGTTGCGTCTATTACCTCCAAATCAAACTCGTGATTTAAATGCTTTAGGTTTTCCTGAAGACACACAAAAAAAACTTTTAGATTTTATCAAAGTTCCTCAAGGTATTTTTATTGTCTGCGGACCAACCGGAAGCGGAAAATCTTCTACACTACATGCTCTACTTCATGAAATCATCAAAAAACCATTAAATGTTTCTACTGTAGAAAATCCAATAGAATCAATTTTACCTGGAGCAAATCAAATACAAACTAATGAAAAAGCCGGCTTAACATTTGCGGTTGCTTTACGCGCCCTTCTTCGACAAGACCCTGATGTAATTCTTATTGGAGAAATCAGAGATAAAGAAACTGCATCTATTGCTTTACAGGCAGCAAGAACCGGACATTTAATTCTAGCTACATTGCATGCCAATTCTGCAAAATCGGTTACATCTCGTTTAAACGATTTAGGAATTTCTACTAACGATCTTTCTGATTGTTTGATAGGCACTATTTCTCAGCGTCTCGTTCGAAAAAAATGTCATTGCAAAACAAGTGATTGTCCAAATTGCCACAACAGCGGGTTTGCAGGAAGAATTCCCATTTTCGAATGGATTGATTTTAGAAATAAAAAGGAATCCGAACCTATTTCATATTACGCACAAACTAAAGTAAAAAATAACGAGACTACTAAAGAAGAAATTGAACGAGTGTTAGGAATTTCAGAAAACTAAAAAGAACTTAAACTTTTGGAGTTTTGAAAAAAATCTTAGTACTCGGTTTTTGTCGCTCGCAAACCATGAAAGATTTTTTTGCAAAGCCTAAATGTGAGCCTGCTACGAGCAAACTTGTTTCAAAGTGTGGCGTGGTGGAAGCAATCTCATTGCCGACAGATCACCACACTACATTCGCGATGACTTAATTTTTTCTTTGACATTCTTTTTCTTTGGAGGGGACCAAGCTCGGAGTTACGAAGGCCGCACGGTCCCCTCCAAGCCTCCCCTTCCTTGGCCGACGCTCTTGCTGCATAATTTTAAGTGAGTTTTGATTTTTGAAAATGTTGTTGGCAAGGGAATTTTGGTTTTTCGCGACTCTCGCTTACTGAGTTTGAAGAACTCTTGTTCGCTCGGTCATGTCTGATTGAGCAAGCTCATCTGCCGCGACTCTCGCTTACTGAGTTTGAGAAATGGAATCGAGTTGTAGCGGAGGCGTTTCCTTATTTTTTGAAGAATCTCCAACTACCACAGGTTGGTGTAATTTTTCTAGAGAATCTCTAAGTACACTATCTTTTGGCGGAAACATATTTTGATAAATCACTGCACGACGCTTTGCCATAAATTGACTTTGCCGCATGTGAGGATGATGTTTCGCAGGACTTGCTAACATAGCCGCTAAACTAATCGCCTGATCAACATTTAAACGAGCACAACTTTTCTTAAAATATACTTGACTTGCTTCCTCACAGCCAAAAATATCTTTTCCCCACTGAGCATAATTCAAATAAAGCTCAAGAATGCGTTTTTTGCCTAATCGATTTTCCATCAAAAGAGCAAAAGCCATTTCTTTAAATTTTCTTTCCCACGAACGTTCACTACTCAAAAAAAGATTCTTCGCTAATTGCTGAGTAATCGTTGATCCCCCAAATTTTGTTTTTCCTCGAGATTGATTTGCAGCAAGAGCTTCTGCTATAGCGCGAACATCAAATCCTGGATGAAAATAAAAACCAGCATCTTCACTTGCAATTACAGCCTTTTGTAAATGCAAACTAATGCTATCTAGCGGAACATAACGATGCTTGATTTCTAATTGCGGAGAAGAATCCTGAAGAGCTTGCATGTAATGACTCATTTCTGGCTGCGTATGACGCAAAGTATCTACCGCTTCATAAATTGAGTACCCATAGGAAGCCGTTCTATAAATTAAATATGTTCCTGCCACACTAAAGAGAATTGCATAAAGTAAACCAATAAGCAAAACGCCTCGTACTAAATAATTTAAAATACGATAAATCCACTTTAAAACAGAAAAGATTTTTTTCTTCAAAAAAAACTCCCTAGCCATTCGCTAGAACCACTAGACTAATACAAAATTAAGAAAAAACAAAAAAATCAAGTAAAGACAAATTTATTTTCTGCCGCCAAAAGCTTCATTAATATCTTCACCTTCTTTGCGTTGAAATATTTCTGGCAGACTCAAATTTCCTGCAATTACGCATTCAATTCCACCGGCTAAAAGCAACTCCTGAGCAACAACTGCTCCTCTGCGTCCAGCTTCATCAGGGTCAAAAGCAACCACAACTTTCTTTCCTTTAAAATACGGAACCCATTCTGCTTTAAAAGAAGTAACTCCAGGGACGCCAACCGCAGAAATATTCCGACAAAGAAATGTAAGAGTATCTACAACACCTTCACAAAGATAAACCCAGCCCGGTTCAAAATTCAAAGCAGAAATATTATAAGGAATCGGAACCTTTCCAGGCAAATTTTGTTCTTTAGGGAAAACATCTGCAATAACGCTTCTCGCTTGAAAATAATCAGCATGTCCTGCTTTATTTAAATATGGAAAAATCAAACGATGCTTGTAATAACGCAAATGAGCTTTTTGATTAAACAAACCTACTTTTTGTAAAAGTTCAATTCCAAATTCTTCTTTCAATGATTTAGTAATACCATCGTAATCTTCAATGTAACGAAGTTTCATTTTTTCCCACACTGATTTAAAAATACGACGGCGAGTAAGCCAACTAGCAGCTGGAGTTTTTTCTACTGGAGAAAGTTTTTTCAAAAAAGATAAAATCACTTTCTGATGAAGTTCTGAAGGAATTTCTTCCTTATCTCGTGGTGGTCGCCGAATAATAGAACGATCAGGTGGCTCTATTTTTTTTACGGGAATTTTATCTGAATTTTCGACTTGCCAAGGGCGGAATTCTTCTGCTAACCATTGTAAAGCTTCCGCAAAAGAACATTGGCGATTTTGTTGAACTAATCGAATCACATCGCCATTCACATCTGGGCAAACCCAACACCGATAAACACCTTTAGATTCTGAAATAGAAAGAGACGGCGTTCGATCGCCATGAGCGTGACGCATAGGATAAAAGCAATGAGTTCGGCCATTCTTCACAACCAAACCTAAAGCTTCTGCGACACGAGTAATCGAAAGTGACGCTTTAAATTCTTCTATTTTTTCTCTATTCCATTGCATCTTACTAAATTTTTTTTGATGACTCTCTTTAATATACAAGAAAATGTTCCTATGCGAAAATACCTTTCTTTGCGTTGCGGAGGAAATGCGCGGTATTTTGCAGAAATAAACAATGTAAATGAGTTGCAAAAAGCACAAAAGTTTGCTTTATCAAAAGGAATTCCCACATTTTTACTTGGGCAAGGCACAAATATTCTTCTTTCTGATTCTGGCTATTCTGGTTTAATTTTAAAACTAACTGGCGAATTTAAATCTTATCAATTTGAGAAAAAAGAAAACTCTTTGATAATTTATGCTAAAGCAGGGGCGATTCTTGGAAGCGTTGTCCGTAAAGCTGCAAAAGAAGGTTTTGGTGGCATTCATCTTTTGGCTGGGATTCCTGGCTCAATAGGAGGCGCTACTTATATGAACGCAGGAGCTTATGGTAGCGAGCTTTCTCAAGCAGTAAAGCAAGTTAAAACCATGGATTCACAAGGCAACCTAAAAACTTACTCGGTTGAAGATTGCGCTTTCGATTATCGTTCTTCTATTTTTCAAAAAAACAAAGAATGGATATTAGAAACTATTCTTGAACTTCCATTCACTCCCGAAAAGAATTTAATTCATGAAATTGAAGAAGCCATGAAAAGCAGAAAGGAAAAACAGCCATTAGAAATACCAAATGCGGGGTCTGCCTTTAAACGACCGCAAAATGGATTTCCTGGAAAATTTATTGAAGATGCTGGTTTAAAAGGCTTTAGAATTGGAGATGCACAAGTTTCAGAAAAACATGCCAATTTTATTGTGAATTTAGGAAACGCCACCTCAACTGAAATAGCCAAAGTATTTAAGCACGTAGAAGAGAAAGTTTTTGAACATTCTGGAGTACAACTAGAACGAGAAGTCATTTTCCTTGGAGATTTTAATCAATGATTCAAGACATTTTTCCGCACGAATTTTCGAATACCTTTGAAAATACTTCTATTTCCGAAAATTCTCTGATTTACCATGTTTTTGAAAATGAAATTTTTTTGCAAGTTGAAAAAAACACAATTCAAATTCCAAAGTTTATTACAACAAATTCCAACGCTCGTTTTCTATTCAAATTAGATAAAGTCGCTTACTTTTTTGAGGAACATTCAAAAGAAGAAAAAGTAATTCTCGAAAAAGAAAATCCTAATGGAAAATGGATTGCTCGTCATGCACTTAGACATTTAGAGCCAAAACATTTAGCATTCACAGCCACCATTGCTTTGCAACTAGCAAACTGGTACCGAAACAATCATTTTTGTGGGCGTTGTGGCGCAGAAATGAAAGATTCTTTTCAAGAAAGAATGCTTGAATGCCCTGCTTGCCATTTACAAGTTTTCCCTAAAATTTCTCCGGCGGTAATCATTGGAATTTACAATCAAAATAAGATTTTACTAACAAAGTATAGAAACGGACCGACAACAAATTATGCCTTAGTCGCCGGGTTCTGTGAAATTGGAGAAACATTAGAAGAAACAGTTAAACGCGAAGTCTTAGAAGAAGTGGGTTTACAGGTAAAAAATATCACCTATTACAAAAGCCAACCTTGGCCATTTACAGATACTCTTTTAGCTGGATTTTTTTGTGAACTTGATGGGAGCGAAAAAATCACATTAGAAGAAAACGAATTGTCATTAGCAAAATGGTTTTCTAGAGATGAAATTCCCGTAGAGGAAAACGCCATTAGTTTAACTAATGAAATGATTCATTACTTTAAACGGAATCCTGATTCTTTTCTATAGAATGATTGTTTTTTTTCAATACTAAAAATTTAATCAGCAGAAAATAGAGAAGAACGCCAACAAAAGCTCCAGACGCATCAGCTAATAAATCAGGAACTCCCCCATCTCTGCCTGGCACAAAAGTTTGGTGAAATTCATCACTTGCTCCATATAAAACAGAAAGTAAGAAACTGATAATATAAGCACGACACGGTTTTTCTTTCCAAACTGAAAGTTTAAAACAAAGAGCAAAAGCAGCTCCGAGGCACATATAAACTAAAGCATGAAAAACTTTATCCCAGGGCGGAATTAGAAAACCCAATTCAGAACCGGTTGTTGCAGAAGAACGAAAAATTAACGCCATTCCAAGAATTACCGGAATATAACGAAAAAAAGGATAACGGCTAAATAAAGATTCAAACATATCGCAAAAATAGAAATTCAAGTAAAACAAAAACTTTTTTTCTAAATTTTTTATATGAAATTGATAACTTTAAAAGCCGGTCGTGATAAATCCGCCATTAGGCGGCATCCTTGGATTTTTAGTGGAGCAATTGACACCGTTTCAGGCGATCCTGAATTTGGTGAATCCGTAGAAGTCTATGCCTACAACGGAGATTTTCTAGGAATAGCTGCTTATTCGCCTACATCTCAAATTCGTGCTCGCTTTTGGAGTTTTTTCGAAAAAACAGAAATTGATGAATTATTCTTTGAAGAACGGCTAGAAACAGCCATTCAATTAAGAGAAAGCCGTGGATTTTCTATTTCAAATCCACTAAGCGCGTTTCGTTTAATTTATGCTGAAAATGATGGAATTCCCGGTTGCATTATCGATAAATACGGAGAATATTATTCCGTTGAAATTTTAGCTGCTGGCCCTGAAAAACATCGAGAAATCATTTATAAAGTATTAGCTAAAAAAACTGGATGCAAGGGAATTTTTGAACGCTGTGATTCAGATGTCAGAAAAAAAGAAGGAATGGAAAAGCGTACAGGCGTTGTATATGGAATCGTTCCAGAAACGCCGATTCCAATGGAAGAAAATGGAATTCGTTTTTTAATTGATATTAGAAATGGCCATAAAACTGGTTATTACTTAGATCAACGTGATGCGAGAAAAAGAATTGGAGAACTTTCTTCGGGCAAAAAAGTATTGAATTGTTTTTGTTACACAGGCGGTTTTGGACTTTTCGCTTTAAAAGGAAATGCGTCACACGTTTATCAAGTAGATGTCTCGAAAAGCGCCCTAAAAATTGCGAAAGAACTTTTAATTGAAAATAAACTTCCAACAGCAAAAGCAACTCACACCGAAGCAGATGTTTTCCAATATCTTCGAAAATGTAGGGATAAAGGCGAAACCTTTGATTTGATTGTACTTGACCCGCCAAAATTCGTGGAAGCAAAAGACCATTTACAAAAAGGAGCTCGTGGCTACAAAGACATTAATTTGTTAGCAATGAAACTTCTGTCTCCAAATGGAATGCTAGCCACTTTTAGTTGTTCTGGACTTATGGATATGAGCCTTTTTCAAAAAATAATTGCCGATGCCGCTAGCGATGCAAAGAAAGACATGCAAATTATTGAACGCTTTGGTCAACCTGCAGACCACCCTATTTCATTAGCTTTCCCTGAAGGGCAATATTTAAAAGGATTACTCGTTCAGCTTAAAAGTTAAATCAGTTTGGGTTTTCCAGTCCAGCCCAACTTTTCACGCAAAGCATCCATAAAGCCATGTTGCATACGAATAAATGTGGTGACTGATTTACTTTTTGAAAGTTCTATGTGTTCTCCAGGTTGCATAGTGTAGCTAATTCTTCCGTCAAAAACTAAACGAAGAGAAACATCAACCGCAGAAGTAATGGAACATTCAGCATTCGAAGGAATTACAAGCGGACGAACAGAAAGGCTACTTGGAGCTAGTGGCGTTAAAACAAACACTGGAGCTGTTGGGTGAACAATAGGACCGCCCGCCGCTAAGTTATACGCAGTAGAGCCGGTCGGTGTGGAAATAAGAAGAGAATCAGCCCAATATTCCGTTAAATGAGCACCATTGTAATCAACATTCAAATTCACCATTCGTTCAGGGCCATCTGCACGAACATGCACTTCGTTCAAAACCGTTTCACGGAAAAGTAATTTTCCATTTTCTCCGTAAATTTTAGCGTCCATCATAATCCGTTCGCGAGTTGTGAAACGCCCGGCTTGTAAAGCATCTAAAATTTCAGGCAATTCTTCTACACGAGTTTCTGCAAGAAATCCAACCTTACCCGCATTCACTCCAAGAATTGGCACTGAAGCTCCTAAAACCAAACGTGCCGAGGAAAGCACCGTTCCGTCGCCTCCAATAGCAATAATCAAATCTGAGGTTCGCATTGTTTTTTCAGAAACAATACGAATTGGTTTTTGAATTAACGAACGAAGCGATTCCATTGCATAAAAACGAACTTCTTTATGGTTTTTCGCCCAAGAACCAATCACTTGCAAAGCAGTCTGCAATTCAGAACTTTTCGCTTTAAAACCAACAATGCCTATTTTTGAAAAATGCATTAAGACTCCTTGCCACAAATTTGATTCAATATTTTCCGAGCATGCGGAAAAATCTTATCTGTAGCTTCTATGCCTATAATCGGTGTATGATTCTTTGTCAATGCGTTTAAAATAGAAAGAGCTAAACCTATTGTGGGAAAACCTTCACAATCAAATTCCGCTATATCAGGTTCTTCTTTTCCTCGAATAACCAAACCGTCTTCATAAACTCCAATTTCAGCTCCAGTTTTTCTTAGGTTTACAGCTAAAACTTCCAGTAAATGATGAATTCGTTTCACATCATTTTCAGGTAAATGGAAAATAGTTTCCTTTTCAGCAAAACAGGCGGCCACTGCCAAAATTGGAATTTCTTCTATCGCAGCCGCCAACGAATCACCCGAAAAGTGGCAACCTTGCAAGCGTTTTGAAGAAAGAGGTTTTACCACAAGATTTGAAAATGGTTCACCGTAGCGTTCATGACGACCAGAAAATTCTAAATCAGCCCCCATTCGTTTTAAAACTGTAAAAACAGAAGCGCGACTAGTAGCGCAAGCCACATTCAAAAAAACATCTTGTTTACGTTCTACTTCATTAGAAAGAATAGCGGCCAAGGCATAAGCAGAAGCAAGCGTCACATCACTAGGAACAAAGTATTCTCTAGGTGGTAAAGTTTTCGTTTCAGAAAGCGAGGTTTTCCAGGTCTTTACCATTTTAATGCCTTGAGCTTTTGCCATACGACGTTCAAATTCATCTTTAAATTCTGGCACAATTAAATCGTAGGTAACATTCACTCCAAAATGTTTCAACATTGAAGTCCATTGGTCGCGAACCACAAAACGTTCTTCAAATTTTAAATCTTCCCCACAAACTAAAGCCGATAAAAGAGCAAAATTTCTTTGAAGGTACGGAACACCACCATTCTTTGCTGTTCGAATGTTATAAGGCTTTGCTTCAAACGAAAATGAAATTGAATTTTCTGTTTCTGTTTTCAAAAAAACTTTTGCCACATTCAAAAGCAATTCTTTTTTTTCAGCTAGTTCTTCCTTTGTTTCTGCTAAAATGGTATAAGTAGTTTCTAAATCTTTAGACGCAAGAGCTAAAATCAAAGTATTCGCTTGCCTTGAAAAATCAAAGGGCAAAATAATTGGAACCGAATAACCAAAACCAACGCCTTCTGCGACTAATTGATCTCCAACCGTATTAAACTTCAAACCAAATTCTTTTAACACTTCAGCAAATCGTAAATTTTCTTCCGTAGGAATACATTCTTGAAAAACAGTTCTACCATTCACAAGCAACGCAAGAACAAGTGCTTGTTCTAACATTTCTCTTTCAGGCAACACATTCCATTCTCGCATAAATTATTCCCTAATTGCAGCTTCCAAGCCATTCTTTTGAAGGATTTCAACCGCTTGAGTTGCCTCGCGTTCTGTTTTAAAAGAAATCAATAAAACACCAGAAACATTTTCACGAACTTTCATTAATTCAATATCACGAATATTAATACCAGCATCTGACAAAGGCTTCATCACAGCTAAAATAGTTCCTGGACGATCTTCTAAAGCCACAGACACTTCATAAAAACCATGGCCGGCCACTCGACCAGGCGCAAAAAGAGACGCACGACCTTTATTACCAGATTCAAAAATCTTATGCAATGCTTCATCGCCATCTGTTGGAAGCTTATCCAAGGCGTTCTCTACTGCTTTAACTCCTTTAGCAAAACCAGCCAAAGCATTTAACACCGCCGAACGATTCGTTAGTAAAATATCTCGCCACATATTCCAGCCAGAAGCTGCTATGCGAGTCATATCACGAAAACCACGACCAGCAAAATGCTGATAATTATTGTTTAGTAAATCTTCCGGCAAATTACCTGCTAACGCAGTACTTACCATTTGCGGCATGTGACTCAGCCAAGCTATTGTAGCATCATGTTCTTCTGGTTCAAATAAAACAACCCGACTTCCAAGAAAAGCAATTAATTCAGAAAGCAAAGAATATTCTTCAGGAGCTGTTCCTTTTGGCGGACACAAAAACCAATAAGCATTTTCAAATAGCGAGGGATCGTTGTATTCTAAAGTTCTTTTTTCAGATCCAGCCATTGGATGCCCCCCGATAAATAAAAATGGAGAAGACAACCTAGCGCCAGCTTTGCAAATTTCTGCCTTAGTGCTACCAATATCCGAAACTACCACTCGAGATTCCACTTGAATTTTCTGTAAACTTTCAAGCATTTCCAATATGTGTAAAATCGGAGAGCAAAGTAAAATCAAATCTGTTCCACGTGCCCAAGACTCAACCTCTTCATAGCCAAACGATTCATCGGCAAATCCAAGTTCTTTAGCGCGTTCTCTAGTATTTTGAGAACTAACAATGCGAATTGTCAAAGGCAACTTTGAAGCACGAATCGCTGCTGCCATAGAACTAGCTAACAACCCAAAGCCAACAAAAGTCACGTGTCCAGAAAGCATTATTTTATTCCTCAACTTTTCTCGTTTCCTGCATTAGAACAGAAAACAAAAGTTTCATTGATTCCGCTGACAATGGTCCTTTAGACTTTTGTGCCACACGTTCTAAAATTTCTTGTTCGCGAGCAGCATCTAGTACAGGCAGACCAAGTTGTTTTTTCAACTTCCCGATTTCTAACGCATAAGAAGCTCTTTCATTCAAAAGTTCAATAAGCGTATCTTCTAAAGAGTCTATTTTTTTTCGCCATTCATTTATATCCATAACCAAAAATTAGCATTTCCCCAAAAAAAATTATGGCAGGAAATTTCATAAAAGCCAGTATGGTCGCTAAAAAAAATGAAAAATAAATTCTAGACAAATTTTTTCGTTTTTTTTATACTTGCCCAAATTTCAAAATCAATTTTATAAAAAGGGTATCTAGTGGACTTTTATATGAAACTTCCTCGCGGGAAACGTGAATTTTTGCTTTTCCTAACTGTTCTTTCCATTCTTTCCATGAACATCATTGCCCCACTTATCACATGTCTAGAAGCGGGGTTCACTATAGAAAATTGGTTGCATGTTTTTGAAATTATGCCAATCCTTTGGCCTTGTGTTATTGCAACCGTTTTCGTAACTTACAAACCAGCCGCTTTTCTTACTTCAAAACTCACTAAAGAAGGTGATAGTTTTAATGCTGTAGTTACACTAAATATTCTTTCCACAGTATTTTTAATGTCAATAATTCTTACAATTGTGGGCTCGTGGATAGGCGTTCTTGAAATTTCAATGGAACCCATTCAAAATTTCTTTTATAAATGGCCTAGAAATTTTGCAATATCTCTCGGAGTAGAAGTGCTAATTGCACAACCAATTGCAAGAAAAGTCATGATTATACTGCACCAATATTTAGACAAGCGCAATTCTACTCTTGCTACTCCATAAATACAAGAAGAATTCTCGTTTACCTCAAACGATTCTCTAAAAAACATTGTATATTAGAGATGTTCTTTGAAGGAGAGTCATGCCCGTTTACGAATCTGGAGAAATGTATCTTGAAACCATTTTGAGACTTCAACAGGAGTCGCGAGTGGTTCATGCCGTTGATATAGCAGAAGCTTTGAATGTTTCTAGGCCAAGCGTAAGCAGAGCCGTACAAATCCTTCAAGAAAGCGGTTACATTCGTTTAGATAATCACAAAGCAATTACACTTACTGCGTCTGGAAAAAAAATTGCCGCCGCCATTTTTGAACGTCATGAAATTCTCACCAACTTCTTTACAATGATTGGCGTTTCTCCAGAAACCGCAGAAGCTGATGCGTGCCGTATGGAACATGTGATTAGCGAAGAAACTTTTGAAAAAATCAAAGCTCATTTTAAGCAAAATCAATAAATTCCTCAGAAAATAATCTAAAAAACTCCTGCCAAAAATTAGCAGGAGTGATTTGAAACAAAAAATTAGAGATTTTGTATTTCTTCTTCAGAAAGCCCAGAACATTTTGCAATCACATTAATTGGAACACCATTTTCAAGAAGACTTTTGGCCATTTTGGATTTTTCTAATTCAAATTTAGCACTTTCTTCTTTACAGCCTTCAGCATATCCGACATTTCTACCTTCAAACAAGCCCAATTCCTTGCCAGCGGTAAATCCTTCTTCTTTGCCTTCGGCGTATCCAGTTTGCTTGCCTTCGGCAAATCCCGTTTGCTTGCCTTCAGCGTATCCGGTTTGCTTACCTTCAGCAAATCCGGTTTGCTTGCCTTCAGCAAATCCAGTTTGCTTGCCTTCAGCAAATCCAGCATCTTTCCCTTCACAAAATCCAACTTCTCGACCGGCAGAGAATCCTTGTTCTTTGCCCTCTGAATAGCCGACTTCATATTTGGCTTGTAGGTCTGTCATATTCTTTACCTCCAAGTTGAAGAGTTCTTCTGCAAAGTTAATCAATTTTACCGATTCAAGCAACCTATGAAAAGTTTTATTTTCTAAAATTCGCTCCGGCATCGGTTCTTCTTTAATAATGCTTTTTATGGCACGAAGCCATTCTGCCGCATCTGAGTGGTCGTTTACAATTACACCAGCATTTTCTAATTCAAAAAATTTCTCAATTTCTACAAATATCTTTTGAATTTTTGGAAAAAATTTACGACCATGACACATTTCATCTACATGATGAATATACTCTGTTGGTTCCTCAGGAAACATTTCAAAATCAAGAAGTCCTAAAAAATAAATTCTAGGGAGTTCATACTTTTCGCTTTTGTGAACTAAATTTTCAATCACGCGAGCAATATAATATTCCACACGATCTCGAAAAAATTTATCTCCCTGCTGTTGAATTTCAACTATAATTTTTTCATTAGCATTTGTTGTACCGACAATATCGACAATACAATTCTTTTTGTTGAAAATACCAGGAAATTCTTGCATTTCAAGCGTGATTTCCTTGATTGCATCATTTCCATGCAAATCAAGCATTGCATTTACTAAAGAAATCAAAAGCGAATGATTCTTTTCTTCAGCAAAAACAATTTTAAAAACTCCGTCACTTAAAATATAAGCGTACTTATAAAGTTTTTGATACTTATGAAAGTTGCTCTTATCAATTTTCATAGCCTCTAACATGGCGTTATGTTGGTTTCTATTCATTGTGTTCTCCGTTTAAAAAAAATTGCTCAAAAGCACCCCTGAATATAAAAACCACAAAAAACGATTTCAAGCAGGTTCTTTTCCCTCAAAATCGAGAAAAAAAAAGCAAGATACTGGATTCTATTGAATGTGCTGGTGGTGGCTCAGGTGGCGGTGGTAGCGGTACAGAACCAACTCCAGACCCAGGTGCTGGAGGAACGGGAACTTCTATTACAATTACTCAAGACAATAATTTTGGGAGTAACTTACACGAAATTCAAGGAACAATTTCTGTTACTTGTAAAGATGGTCCTAACCCAGCATCTACATTACGTTGTTGTCCTAAAAATTGTTATAACGGAACCTTATCAAGTAATTTGATTATGGGGGGGGGTACCAAAAGGAACTAGTCCTCGCCTAGATAAAGCTTCTATTTCGTGTACTGATGGTCAAACGGTTGTTGTTGAATCTCAAGACACTGTTTACTGTGGTGTTGCGAATTACTAGTATAAAACATCAACAAATGCATTATTTTAAGCCCCAAATGGGGCTTTCTTCATTTCATAAAATATGAGTTTGTAAAATAATTTGAAAAGCTTTTTTTTAACAAAAATTTATTTAAAGCAACTCCTCCTGCCGAAATCAGCAGGAGGAATTTGGCAATTTAAAATTATAGATTTTTGATTTCTTCTTCAGAAAGACCAGAAATGATTCTGATTTTATCAATAGGAATTCCTTCCATAAGCATCGCTTTTGCCATTTTTCGAGCATTATTATATTCGCCTTCGGAGAATCCTGTAGAGAATCCCTTTTCCTCGCCAGCGGAGAATCCTTCAGCTTTGCCCTCAGAAAATCCACGATTATAGTCAGCATCGGCTATTGAGACATAGCCTTTATTTTGAATAACTTCGAGCGAATCCATAATCATCTCCTTTTCTTCTTCGGGGAGCATTCCTCTCAAATATACCAAAATTTCTTCAACGATACTACGGAAGTTTTGTTTTGATTTTAAAAGCCTTCGAAGTGCCGTTTTAAAATATTTTTCAGCACCGTAAGCATCAAAAACCATCCGCATAGCAGCAATCGCCAAAGCTAAAAGTGGGTCCAAGTTCGAAAAATCAACAGGTTCACGGCCTAAATCGATAAATTCCACTCGAAAAGGCAAACCGACTTTCTGAAAGAATTCAGGATAGCCTGGGTGCGGCTTAATTTTTAGCGGATTCCACTTATCGCGTCCATTG
>JAGAKE010000054.1 GCA_017625775.1 Fibrobacteraceae bacterium | reverse complement strand
TGAGTGAAAGTTCGGAAAGGTCTGTAATATCTGTTTTTCTATCGTAATTAATTTTTCCAAGTGTAATGAAATTGTCAGAGTTAATTAATTTTAGAATACTCTGAAATAATATTTTCAGAATATTCTTTTATCTCTTCGGACTCACTATCAAATTTAAGATTATCTGTATACATATAATTTGTTATTTTATTGTTTTCATCAAATCCTTCATAACGAACAAGTGCACCATTCTTTGTTGAAACCATAAATTCAAAATAAGTAACATTAAACTTCGAACCATAATCAGGAGAAAGTGTTCCTTTTATTAAATAACACTCATTTCCTGAAACATCAACAATCCCTGATATTTCCCAGTTGTCTTGATTTTCTAAAAAACCAAATGCAAATTCCTGAGGAAACAAACACATATTTGACATAGTAACATTTAGAGGGTTTGAACGATAATTATAACAAGGCACATTATCAATAAAAGAAACTCTGTCTGAATCAGGAATACTACATACATCACTCCAAGAAACTATCCACTCTGGTTTATCTAAATATTCTTTTGTATTTGGATATAAAATCATGAATTTATCCTTGTTACAGTACTGTTTATTAACAACTTCAGGCTGGTTTAATTCTAATGATTCTTTGGATTTATAACTTTTATATTCAGAATATGATTCAACTTCAGAAATTATCGTTTGAAATTCTACTGTATCAATATATTCACTATTGTATGACTTAAACATCATTTTTCCAGATGCTTTGTCAAAATAATCGATGCTGTTTAGCATCATATAAAATACATCATTTTTAGTTGATTTATCTGGTGCTATTGATTCTTTTAAAATTCGATTTGAACAATTATAAATTTCTTTTTGGGTATTCGATACATCTGTAGGATCATTTTTAGATGAAATCTGTACTTTAGTAGAGATATTTTCATCATTTTGTTCGGCACCTGCATTATTTCCTTTTATTACATTAGCTAATATAACACTTGCAGCCAATACTACACTTGCGCATACTGGGATCAATTTTAATTTCATTGTAAACACTCCTTTTAATAACTTATAGTTACTTGTATGGCATCTGCGCCCATTTGTCGTCCGGATGCTGTCGACTTCTCAACGCAAACAGAACTTGACGCAATTGAATTATATCCAGGTTGAGTAGATACATTTTTGGAAATAGTCGACCATCCTGACGGAGCAATCTCTTGATTAATATAACCTATAGTTTGAAAATATCCTGCCCCTTCACCCTCTATAGGATATGTCATAATTATATAATGTGCATAAGTATCTGTAAAATTATAATTATCCAAATAAATGTTCAATGAAACAGTACAATTTGATACATCAGTACTAATCATAGGATATCTCCACATATAATATGCTGATGTACTATTTGAAAGTCGCATATCATTATTATACGAACTAACTAATCCATTGTAATAAGACATATTAGCATATTGACCACTATAACCGGTAGCAATAGGATCATTGTCTATTAACCTAGTATATGATGCAGCAGTAACACTCTTACATTTAATGCTACCCATACATAAAGATAATGCTAATGTACCACTTATCAAACTTCTTAACACTTTCATTTATAAAACCCCCTAATTTCATTATAATTTTTTTGATATAATGTTCATATTATATCACATTAAAAAAATAAAATCAATAAATTTATATAAAAATCTAGCTGAATGTGCCATATTCTGTTTACATCCACTAATTTTTATCGCTTAAATAGTAAAACAAACGTTCGTTTGATTTACCTATATTTGAGTATATCATGGTAAATCTCAGAATACAAGAGTATTTACTACTTTTCTGAAGAACCTTAGGTTTACTATAAAACTATTTTTTATTTCATTCCTGAATATCTAATCTAATAATATTTTTGTATATATAGTAGACCACCGACAAAAATGTCTGTACCCCTAACACTTTCAACAAACTTGCAAAACACCATTCCTTAAAGTTTTCAACAATTCTGAATAAGGGCGAAGGTTTGCAGAATAATCAGTTTCTGTAGTTTCCGGTACATCATAGCATGTCTCTTTGTATTCATATCCTTCAGCATAACCATTTATCATTGTAATGAGATAACGGAATAAATCTCTTATTTCTGTATTGCGTCTTGTTTGATTTATGATATCAAATAACAGGAAGTTATACAACTCTGTTCCTTCAAGATATATCCTATTGGCTGCGATTGTACAGAGTGCTAAACACTGCTTATATGTTAAGTGATATCTTTCCTCATAGTCATATTTGAGCTTGAGTGTTAAGCTCATTGCGGTGTCTGCATATTCAGATGCTTTATTCTCAATCGGATCAGCCGAATTCTGTTCTGATTTGTAGTCGATAATAGATTTCTTTATGTACCCGAAAATATTATAGATAGCTTTCTTGGTTCTGTTTTTATAATCAATAACTGTATCCACTATGTTCTTGATCGTAGCAAAGATATCATTTATTTCACTATTCTCTTCTGCTAATTCAGTAAGAATTTTTATTTTATTTTTTGTAAGAGTATTTCCTATTTTAGTTTCAATATAGTGTTTCAAATCAATCTGTTCAGATGTTAATATTATTTCTACTGGAACTGGCTTAATTTCTTCTGTTTTTTCTTCTTTTTTCGGCGTATATTCCTTGAATAATTCCGGCTTTTTGGATTCTTCTGCAAACTTTGATTTGGATGTTTCAAGGATTCTGTATTCAGACGTAAGTCCTTTTGATTTTATTACTTCTATTAATCCATAGTCTTCTAATGTTTTGAATGCTCTGCTTATTTGTTTTTCAGAGTAATTTAATTCTTCTGCAATTTTTTTCTGTGACTTAAATTCCAGATTGAACTTTCCTCTTACTTCTTCATAATCGCACAAATAAATATAAACCAAAAGGTTTGCACCCTTCAATCTTCTGTCTCTTGATATTCCCTTTGGTACATTATCATAAGTTACATTTCCGAATAATTTTGCTTTGTTTGACATAATAAAAAATCTCCTTGTATTTATTTGATACAAGGAGATGCATCTATTCCAAAATTCGTTTTTTATTCATATTTTTCTTTTAATAAAAATCACAAAAAGCATATCAGCTATTGACAACGATAACTCATTTGTGTTAAAATACGAATAGAAAAGAACGGGGTGGATATACGAGTTCGTACCTTGTATCTTCACAAGCAGTGATTGTATTCGTACTACAATTGCTGCTCTTTTCATTTCTTTTTGAGTATAAATTTTTTTGATTAACGTAACGAAGTTAACATCTAAATTGTAACATAGAAATAAAATCTCGTCAAGCCTTAAATAAAACTTGACGAGATTTTTTTTTCAATTCACAAAGCTTTATATCGCTACTGTTAAGTTGACTCTGGACATAATTACGTCGGATACCAACTTTCCGTTTGACACCACTACACGTGATTTAAGCGGAATACAATCACGTGTAATGTACTCAAACCTTGTCCATGAGCAATCGCCACGGAACGCAAGATCAGCGTTGTGCTTTGTCCATGGCTGAACAGTTGCTATGAAATTTATTTCCTCTGGGGTAAGAGGAGTGAATTCGTCTACAAGTACTATTTTTGAAGGTTCCATTTGTAGATATGTTTCATTGAATGGATTCATCTTTAGTGTAAGCTCTAACACAGCTTTTCCTTCGCTTACTATGGTTATCGTATTACACCCCTTAAGTGTCGAGATCCTGAACCTCGAATGTAATGGAAAGTATGCCTTTCCATGTAATCTCAATGCTTCGGATAACTCACTGTAAAGCTGATCGAGTGTAGCAAAGTCACTATTCTGTGTTACTTTGCCTTCCCCTTTTCCAACTTTAATCTTTACTACTGCAGTTTTCTCTCTGTTGCGGTATGAGATTAATCCTCCTGGAACGACCATCCCTGGATTGATGAGCTCCTTGAATGAAGCGTTGATGATGATATTCTTTGTATTATCATCAAGATTCTCATTAAAAAACTTTTCTGTAATCATATTTTAGTTACTCCTTTCATTGGTTCTTAGCTGTTTTACATAACATTGAATCAATAGCATGTTTTCTTTATATTTAGAATTATAACACGTACTTTCAAGAAAGTCAAGAATTTTTTGCAAAAACATACAGCGTTTATATATGCTAGTTATTTGTTTATGACACAAATAACTAATCGCAATTAAAAACAATTGCGATTTTCTATTTGTTATCTGCTCATGCCTCCATGACTTCTATGTGATCTATAGTGATGTTCTTCTTGGTTCTGTTCATCATAACAAAGTGATTGAACGTAAGTACCATCCATTACTTTGTTTGCAAGTGAGTAATATTCAGCAGTTTCGTCGAGCTGACTACGTTTTTCTTTAAGATTTTTTTCGATTTCATTTATTTTCTTTTCTTTATCTGCAATGAGTTTGTATATTCCAGTATAATTAGACGATGTTATTATGAAGTTTTTAAAAGAATTTAACTCTTTTTTGTATTCCTGTATCTTACTTTCCGGTGCCGGCTTTCCTGTAAAAACTACTTCAATTTTTTCTTTCAGATCATTATAGTAATCAAGCATTCCTTTTTCATCAGTGAGCATCTTTTCAAGTTCTTTAGTTGCCTTATCTGCATCAGAAAAATCCTGTTTAAGAGAGTCCAGTGTCGCACCTTTGTTTATCTTTTTATTGAGCAATGTAAGCTTATCAAGTTCAGCATTATTTACCCATACCACAACACCGTTTGAATGTTTTTTATTAAAGCGATATTTCTGTGTCTGAACTGCAGTCATCAGAAAAACTATACTCTTAACTGTAGTATATTCTAACCGATTATTTTCCGAAATATTTTCAAGTTTTTCTTTATATTTTTTTTCAAAACTCTGATTTCCGGAAATTCTATTCTTCAGTGCTAATTCACTATAAGACGGTCCAAGAGAATCAAGTCTTATAAAATTTTCACTGCCTTTCGGACAAACAGCTACATAACCATCTTTTTTTATTTTATAATCATTTATTTCTAATTTTTCATATAAATTTTTCAAGTCTTTTGCAGTTAAAGACAGCTGATCCAGTGCCTTTTTTAGAATGTCATAATTTTTATCATATGTTTCTTGATAGCGATCTTCCAGAGAATGTACAATGTCTATATATTTATTTTCAATTTCAAATCCTATATCATTTTCACTGTACGGTATTTGTTCTTTATCAAGCTGTGATATAATATAATTCATTTTTTGAGCTGAACAATAGTAAAAACATGTATATTCAGAACGATTCAAGCCCAGGCTGTCATATTCTTTCTTTCCTATTCTCTTTATTAATGAGGCTTCTTCTTCTAAAAATTTTTCAGTTAATGTTTTTCCGTCTGATGTTTTGAAACGATGACCAAATGCTTCAAATCTTTTTTCTCTGCTTGATCTAACTGTTCCGAACATCTCAGTCAGCTTTTCTTCCAGTAATTTTTTGGCTGTAGTTTCGATTTTTTTATCAATTTCGCTTTGCTGTTTTTTCAACTCAGCATCTTTAGCATTGAGCCTGTTTTCCCAGTTTTCAAGTTCATTTTTCAGTTCCAGTAATTCATTTTCTTTAGTTTCAGTTTTGGCTTGTATGTATGCAGCTTCTTTAATTTTTTCATTTGCTTCAGTGAGTTTTTTATACGCTTCATTCCCTATTCCACGAGTTTGTTCAAGCATATTTTTATGATATGTTTGAGTTTCCCTGTCGAATATACTCAGTTTTATCTCTGATGCACGAGCTTTCTTATTCAGAACGTCTTTTAATTCTTGAGCTTCAACATCATATTGAGATTTTATTTCTTTTAATTTTTTTTCTGCTTTTGTGGTTTTGGCTTCTACATCAGCATTTTTCTTCTCAAGCTCAACTTCTTTTTCTTCATACTCAGCAATTTTATCCTGATGTTTTTTATATTCCTCAACTGTGAACGTATATCCTCTGCTTTCTTTTTCTTCAGCCGGTGTAATACCATAACGTTCACATATTTCCCTGAACACTTTTCTTTCAGCCTGTACGAATCTTACACTTGCATGGTCACCTACACCATAACCCATTTCTTCGAGTGCTCTGGCAATGCCCTGTTGTCTTCTCATGCCCTTTTGGCAGTTATCAGTATATGGAATATAGTCGAAGTGTAAATGCGGTGTAGCTTCATCTCTGTGCATTACAGAATTGAACACAAAAAAGTTTGGATTACGTTTCTGAAATCCTTCAGCATACTCCTGTAATATCTTTTCAGCAATCGCAGCACCCTCAGGATTAGTTTCATATCCCATAGTATCTTTATCACCAATGCCAACAACATACTCATAGAAGCTTTTTTGTTTGTTATTATTCTGAACTATGAGGTCATCAGCGTGTGGCTGATCTCCAAATAATTTATAGAAATAGTTGTGAATCTTTCGGTCATTTCTTTTTTGTTTAGCGTCATACTCTTCCTGAGCTTCCTTGAAAATCTTATCATAAGCTACTCTTACTGGCAAACTGATGAAAGTAATGTTATCCTTAACACGATTCGGATCAACATTACTGCTGACGATATCCCTGTTGTTATGTCGCAGCTTTCCTTTGCCACCGCTGTAGCTTATGCGTGGCTGTTCACTCATTTCCATTCTCCTCTCTATGTGTGAATCAATACTGCAAGTGTATCATATGCGGATGAATGTGTCAAGTGTATGCCGTTACTACTTCTTATGCTTAGCGAAGCGGCAGAAGTAGCCCCTTTGTACTTGTGACACACTTGAATTCGCTACGCTACAAGTGTGTCACAAGTACAGGGGCTCTGCCGAGGGCTTCAAGAGGTGTTCCCCTCTTGAAAATCTCTCCTTTTTACTATGCTGAAAAAAATAATATTGTTGTTATGCCAGTCGAATTATGCTATAATAATGTTTGTGTCGGATACCTTCCGTCAGGAGGGAGGTGTTACAAATGACCTTTACAGCTTTCATTTTATCTATCGTAGCAAGTGTTATTGCTTACTACATTTGCAAGTGGCTTGATAGATAAATCTATCTGACACAAGCACGTTACAGGCAAAAAGAAACCCCTTTAGTAAATTGCAGTTACTAAAGGGGTTTTCTTTTTTTGGTGTACAAATGTACCTTTACATTTCTTTCATGCTTATTATAGCATCACAAATATTATTTGTCAATAAAAGCTCACATATTCTCTCGCATTCTGATTATCCTCAATCGTAGCATCTCATTTTCTTCTCTGAGCAATGCCAGCTGTTCGCTCTTAGCTTTGTTGATTTCCCTGGTCTTTCTTCTCAGGTCTCTCATTCGCTGTGCATCCTGTTCTCTTTTCACTTGTATTTTGCAATCGGAACAGTACTTCATTCTGATATATGCAAAATAATTTGTTTCGTAAGCATCTCCGATGAGCTTGCCACAACGTTCACATTTTTTGATTTCAGTCATTGTAAACCACTCCCCTATCTGTATTTTCAGGTAACGTTTTTCGAACGTTTTTCGTACTGCGTATCTGAATTTTTTCAATAACAGATACGATAGAGGAGCGAAGTTTTTTACGTTCACTGTAAAGTAATTCAAGTACAGCGTTACAGCTGTTATTGACTAAAAAGCTGTACTTATTATCTGCTGTCAGCTTTTTTTGTTTTCAGTATGTATAATTCCTGTCTTAACTTCTCGATTTCATCCATATATTTTTTTTGTTCTTCTACTACAGCTTTTTCAAGTTTAAGCTGATGTTTTTCTTCTGCCATTTCAGCAGCAGATTTTAGCTTGTCGATTTCAGCCGACAGGGAAGTAACAGTGGAATTTAACTGCAATATCTTGTTGTTAAGCTCTTCCTTATCCGCTACATATTGTGATTTGTTTCTCTCAATCGCTGCATCTTTTTCTTTCAGTTCTGTCTGAAGCTGTTCTGTCTCAGGTATGCGAGCTGTAAGACCGTCAATTATTGATAACTTATCCTGTATCGTTGCTTTAGCTGCATTTAATTCATCTGTAAGACGAATATTCTTCTCATTAGCTTCTGAAATGTCCCTGAGAGCTTCAGAAAGCTTGTCTGCGGATACTTGGATATCAGTGCTACACTTTTCTTTGACCATCTTTAAATCGGCTGTCAGTTCGTCTATGCGTTCCTGATAATCAGCTATCGTCTTATCCTTGGTATCAAGCTGACGTGCAAATTCATTGCGAATACGTTCTTCAGCATTAGTATTCAGTTCCAGTGACTGTAGGAAAGCACGCTGTAATGCTTGCAGATGTACGTCATAGTCTTCAAGTTCAGTCTGTCTTGTAGAGAGTACAGCCTTTGCGTTCTGTATCTCATAGGCACTGATGAGAGCTGCTAAGGCTGCGTTCTGGTTATCAAAATCCGCACATACACTCTTAAACTTGTCGGTTGTTTCTTCTGAAATACGGAAAGATTTGACTTTAAGATCATCATTATTCATAAAAAGACCCCTTTTTAATGTATTACGTAATACACTACGCTGTATTTTTTGTATTACTTTAAATTCGTTTAAGTAATACGTAATACAATACAGTGTATTATTTTTGTATTACTTAAATTATAACATATAAATCAAGAAAAATCAATAGTGACGAAACAAAAATTTTTATAAAAAAATCCCGTAAATACGTGATTTACGGGGGATAGGGAACACATAAAAAGGAAAGCTATTACACTTTCCTTTTGAATATCCGCTGCCACCACTTCCGCTCCGGTTCAGCGGATTTATCTATCAGTGCCATAGTCTGAATCGTGGCTGCGTGTAACGTCTGAGCTGCTACAAGAGCATCCGTAAGCACTTTGTTTTGTTCATGCAACGCTGCTATCTGTTTGTCCTTTTCAGCAAGCTGATTGTCTTTAACCTTTAACTGCTCATCTTTTATATTCAGTTGCTTTATTAGTTCGTTTTCCAGCTCCAAAGATGCTTTGTTTGATTGTTTTGCTTTGCGTACTTTCAGACATCTCGATATTGGCGGTTAAAGCACCGTAATACGTCAATATCTCATCTTCAACCTCTTTTGTTATAACATAAGAAGCTTTCGTTGCTTTCCCTTGCGATGCTTTGGGAACATTATTTTTCTTACACCAATTTCGTATGGACTGCTCTGATACACAACATTTATCTGATAATTCTTTTATTGTCACAATTCAGACTCCTTTAATTGCTTTTTATAGAGATAATACGTTTTACTGGTAACACCACACAGCTTAATACACTCTTTATCTGACAGACTACCGCCGAATGTCTTGCTGTGATTTCTGATAATTTCTTTAGCAGCAATACTTTTCTTCGTAATAAGCTTAGTTCCGGCTACAATACCTATCTGCTTACCATTGAGCTTAGCCGTAACCATACCCTCTCTGGTTCTCTGCTGTAAATCAGTGACTTCTTTTTCAGCCTGTTCGAACGCTATTCTTATTTGTTTTTCTGCCAACATTCTGAAGTAACTGTTTATACCTTTAAAGATTTCGTCTTCAATCGCACCAGTAAGCTGTATACGGTCTTTCAGATTGCTTGCATATACTTGTGTGTCAATATATCTCTCCTTGAGGAAAACAAGCTCTATTCCCTTGCTGAACAGTTCCATGTACATCGTAACACCCTCATCGGCATTACGACTCATTCTGCTAACACTGTCAAACACAAGTGTATCTCCGCTTTTCAAATTACCTATAAGCTTTGTAAACACTTTACGTTCATATACCTTGGTTCCTGTAAAGGCTTCTCTGACAATCGCAGCATCTGGGTACAGAGTCTTTATATTTCGTTCCTGACGTTCAATATTTTGAGTTTTGGCAGATACCCTGCAGTATCCGTAAATCATTAGATCACCTTTTCTTTTTCAGTATGTAACGTTCACATAACATTATACTGCATATAGAGATAACTATGCAAGTGCAGGTGATAATTGTCCGTACATAAAAAAACAGTAGCATGGGAAACTCCAGTACTACTGTTTTCAAGAGAAATTATTATATTGATATGTTGTCAGTTATTATCCGAGCGATGTAATCTGCTTGGAGAGGAACTGCCTGAACTTTGCAAGGTCAGCAAGCTTTACTGCTCTGTCTACGTCTGCTGATACCTGCTGCACTTCTGTCAATTCCTTATCACCTACAAGTGTGAGTGAAAGTTCGGAAAGGTCTGTAATATCTGTTTTTCTATCGTAATTAATTTTTCCAAGTGTAATGAAATTGTCAGAGTTAATTAATTTTAGAATACTCTGAAATAATATTTTCAGAATATTCTTTTATCTCTTCGGAC
>JAGAKE010000053.1 GCA_017625775.1 Fibrobacteraceae bacterium | reverse complement strand
TTGTTTAGTAATAGAAAAAGGTGCAGTTGATTATTGCGTATTGTCAATCTCTCTCAAACCGGGTAGTAAAAATACGGCAAGCGCAACGATGATAATGCCAATTCCGCAAATGACAAACCATTTCTCAACTCCCAGCCGCTCCGCCAGAGGCCCGGAAATGACAAGGCCAAACGGCATGGCGAGGGAAGCGGCGCTTGTCAGTAGAGAAAAAACTCTCCCCAGATATTCTGGTTTGACCGTTTCTTGAAAAATCGCATTTTGCACACCGTAAAATGGAGCGGAAATTCCCATAACAGTACAGCACACAACAAAGACAAGAAATGCGTCTGGCGGCAAAAGCCCGGAGAGCATATTGCTAACGCCCATCAGGAGAACGGAAAGACCGATGGTGTACCGCCGTTTCTTAAAACCGCCCCAAATGCTCAGAATGACTCCGCCAAGCAGCATACCAACCGCAAAAGCAATTTCAGCGGCAGAGGCATGGGCCGGTGTTCCTTTGAAGTATGACATACAGATGAGAGGAAAAAGCGTACTGATTGGCATATAAAAGAACATATAAATTACACCAATCCAGAGCAGAGCAAAGAGGCCCCTGTTTTGCTTTAATACCACATACCCCTCTTTCATATCCTGTAAAAACTGTTGTCTTTTCGTTTCTGGACATAGTTCAGGCGTTGGTATGGACGAAATCGCAACAGTCACACAGGCAAGGATTGCACCCACAATATCTAACAATATAATTGCATTAAGAGGCCAAACAGCATATAAAAACGCTGCGGCAGCTGGACTGATAATCGCACTTACTGCTTGCATGGTCTGCGTGTAACCAGCGCATTTTGTAAGTTCCTCTTTTGGCACAATCATAGGTGTTGCTGCGCTGAATGCTGGAGAATGAAAAGCAGTTCCCGCACTTCGGATTAACAGGACAACCATAATAGACCATACGGGCAATTCCATGTAAAACGCCACCAGCGCCAGAATACCGCCAGCGGCGGCAATTATCAAATCCGCACCAATCATTACGCTTTTACGGCTGTGCCGGTCAACAAAAGCACCTGCAAACGGGCCTAAACAGGCTTGCGGCAAAAATCCAATCAGTGTTGCCGCCGTCAATATGATTGCAGAATTAGTTTTCGCAACCAAATAAAAGATAATGGCCATTTGCAAAATACCGCTGCTAATAAAGGATATTGCTTGTCCGGCAAGAAGTGTAAAATAAGTTTTTCTCCATGAATTGTTGTTTTGGGTCATAATGCGAACCTCCTTTTTTATTGCATTGTTCCTTTGTTTCTGCAATAAAAAGCAGGCGTTGTCCCACAGAGAGGGCAGACGCCTGCATAACAACAAAGCACGAAAAAACACCACGATACAGTTCAAAGACTGCTCGTGTCAAACCTACGTGTTCCTTTGCATACGCACGCAAAAAAAGCCCACCATCATGTGGAAAGGTACTTCTACTTTTTATTGCTTATTAGCGTACACAAATTAACACACGTAAGCCTCCTTCCAATCTCAAACTGTCGCACAGTATAACACACATCCGATAGACTTGTCAACCATTTTTAACCTTGTTTTCCATCTTGTTTTTCCATCTCTTACGGGCAGTAGCAAAGCCAGGCGAGCCAGTCAACGGTCAAGATGAACGGCGCTTTCAGCGCCGCCGTTGACAGTCTCGCCCGTCTTTGCTAATGGGTAATCAAGGCGGGAAAGCCATTTTAGGGCTTTCCCGCCCATTTCAATTTTGGGAGAAGAAAGGCCCCAAAATGAACGAGTGCGGCCAAACACTTTTAGGGATTGGCCACCTTGTCCACCCATCCAGCGGGGCGGCGGGGAACGGTCAAGGCCGGGCGTCAGCCCATTCATTTCAGCCTTGACGGTT
>JAGAKE010000052.1 GCA_017625775.1 Fibrobacteraceae bacterium | reverse complement strand
TAATGACAAAATTATCAACAAATTAAGAATTCCTTTTGTAAATAACATTCCAGATGGAGAACCCAATAGCTCTATTGATGGTAGCGATTATGGAGGAGAAAGTGGACATTATCACGCTTGGTTAGATTCTTATTATAATCCTAAATTAAAAAGTTATGAAAAAATCAATAATGCAATTATAAATGCATTTAGAACAGTTCCTTATTGGAAAAAAGAAAAGGCGACTGCTGAATACCAATTAGTTTGGTACAATGGGGCTGCAGAAACGACTATTGAAATTGCAAAAACCGATGGTTCCTTTGAAAAATTAGGAACTTATCATGGTTATAATGTTACCGACTCAACAATAAAGAAGGTATCAAATATATTGCTTCAGGATGGAGTTCCTGTATTGCGTGTGATGTCATACCATCATGAATCTTGGTGGGGCCCATATCTATCTACAGATCCGGGGTTCTTTGAAATTATATCGAATGACGATGGTAGCTTGACGTATTTAATGTCGGATGCATGGAGTCCTTATTCGTATGATGATGCCGAGTTCAGTATTACACTCTTTGTTGAATAGGCTATTTTGAATAAAAAAGATTCAATTTGATTTCACCTGTTCCCTTGGCTTTGCTAGGGGAAGATCGTGGAATAGCAGACCCATGGTACTCTGGTGATTTTGAAAGCACTTGGAACGATGTAAATTTAGGATGTAAGGCTTTATTAAAACGTCTAGGATTTTGATTTGTTTCAATCGCAAATGGAATGAATGGAAAATTTGGTAGCCAATTTGCAAGAAAATGGTATTACGCAAAGTAAGATATTCTCTGAATCTGAACTGGAAACTAGCTTTTGAAATAAGGCGAATCCGACTGGTATCGAACGGTCAAAGTTGTTTGAATAATGGAAAGCTAATTACATAGCAAAAACCAAGACTTTGGTGATTTTTTTACCTGTGTTTTGGCAAAATAGGCATTTTGCCCTAAAATTTAATTTGTACGGTTGATAAAGCCAGCTTCTTTACGGGCGTTCTGCAATAAAAGGAGGCTTCAGAATGTTGGGGTAATTACAAGCTTCTCAACCCCGGCCTTGCCCTTAAAGTCGTTCCCTTCGGTAACCCAATTAAACCCGCCCCGGCCGGGCTTTTCCCGCCCCGCCCCCCCCCCATTCTGATAATGCAATATGAATTCCCGATATATTCAAAATAAGGTATATTATTAATGTCATTCAATGAGTTCTGTAAAAAAGGAAAACTTATGAAATCTATTTATAGAATAGTCAGCATTTTGGGGATGCTGGCCGTTGTTACATCCGTAAATGCCAGTGTCATTTCATTAACAGCAGAAATCAGAAATGAACAGCCCTACTCGTTAGACAACAATGCGATAAGAGTAAGGGTGTTTAATCATGGTGCTGATACGCTAAGGCAAATGTCCTTTTGTTACAGATTCCATGCAAACAAGAAGTTTGTCTTTGAACATGACTGGTATTTGCCTGATTTGAATTATAAAATTGATACCTTGACAGACACTACGTATCAAATCCATTTTTCGTTAAAACAGGGATCTTTCATTGCTCCGAATAGTTATTTCCCGAATACTTCCGGTATCGTGTTTGGCTTGCATTATAAAAATTGGTATGCATGGGAACATCAAAAAGACTATTCTTTTTCTGCAAGTACTGAATTTGAACCGACAGAAAAGTTGTTTTTATCAATGACAAGCGAATGCAAAGATTATGTATCAGAAATAGATACAGCAAGAATAAAAATACTTGGTTATGATAGAGATGGAAATGGCGTAAG
>JAGAKE010000051.1 GCA_017625775.1 Fibrobacteraceae bacterium | reverse complement strand
TGCCAACCAGTTGGGTCATAATTATCGTGAGCATCGCAATTCAAGAAAATATGCCCACCACCATCTGCCGCACCATCGTTTGCAAAAAAGCCTGGACCAGCATTGTGATGGCTGTCGATATATTCTAAAAAGATATGCTTACTAGCGTAAAGAAACACACCTGAATTTGAATTGTGAATCATTGGGGTGTTACGAACTTCAAAGCCTTTTAAATGCAAATATTTTGCTGAAATCACAATTGGCGAGGTGTACATAGAGCCTTCTGGCGTGCCGTCACTTTTATCATAACCGGCTGCAACAGGAAGGTTTGCGCCATCAAAAATAGGGCGTTCACCGGGGTAAGCAAAGTAATGGATGCGTTTATTGTCATTTTCGCCACTTGTGGTTAAAATAATGGCTGCTGTCATTTTGTATCGAGGAAAATAGATAGTATCGCGTAAATCGTAAACGCCTCCACGAATCCACACGGTATCGCCCGCTGTTACTACATCGTTTGCTTTATTGAGAGATGCAAAAGGTTTTTCTTTTGTCCCTGCGTTTGAATCGCTTCCATCGGTTGCGACGTAGTAAACGGAACTAAATGATTGCACTGCTAATAAGGCAATTCCAAGCATAATTCTGCGCTTATTCAAAAATTTCAGCGTATTCATAATAGCATTCCCTAGGAAATGGTCTTTTACATGACTTTTGTCGATTAATAATAAATATACACTTTTCAAAAAAAAAGATTGAGAAAATTTTTCCTACATAGTTAATTTGTCCTTAAATTATGATTTTATCTAAAAAAAATTAAAGCATTTTACCAAATTACGAACTTATTCACTACTTAAAGCCCAAAATATTTAAATCATTTACATAAATATTAAGAACGGATATTTTTAGCATATTCACTAGCAATAAAATTTAAATCTCGATTTTTGCGTTTTTTGAAAAGGTTACCTTCTAAGAAATTTGATTCCTAATTGAGCTGTAAAAAAATGATAATCATAACTACCTTCACCATACCTGATTGGAGCATTTTTTGTTTCTAAAAAGGAAAAACCAAAACTCCATTTATCATTTACGCGCCAAAGTTTTCCAAATTCAATTCCAAAACTAACGCCTTGGTCTTCTGATACTACAATATCTGAAAAAATTATTTGCTCTGACATGCACCCTAATGAGAATCCAAAAAAAGAACCGTGCATTATTGATTCAGGGTTTCGCCATGGATGAAAAGACATTCCTAATCCGAACATAGAGCGGGTTACGCTTGCTGGATGAGAAAAGTTTTTTATCTCAAGATCTCCATAAGATTTCATTAATTGCAATTCCAAATATAAGGCAAATATCTGACCAGCCCCACCTAATTTCATATTAATTGAAGGACCAAAACCTTCAAAAAACAAACGCTCTTCGAAATCATGTTTTTTTTCTAAAAAACTAACATATGACGCTCCTGGAGTTACATCAAAATACATTGTACTTTTTTCATTTCCAAAAACACAAGCTAACCCTAAAAATGTGAGCCAAAAGACCTTTTTCATTTGTTTTAAAAAATTGGATGTCATGTACTTTTCCCTCAACACTTGAAAAACGAATTCTTAGGACGGATTTTTAATATAGATATTTTTTTATTTAAGTTTTAACTAAGTTCTCGTAAAACTCCATTAAAACTTTAAGGCGTGGGTCGAAGGTTCGAGTCCTTCTTAGCTCAGCAGAACCTTGTTTCTTAATAGAGACAAGGTTCTTTTTTTATACATAGATGTACCATTGTTATTTATTTTGCTTAATAAATTTCACACTCAAAGCAAGTGT
>JAGAKE010000050.1 GCA_017625775.1 Fibrobacteraceae bacterium | reverse complement strand
CAAGAAGAATGTGTTCGCGAGTCTGTGGCATAGGACCATCAGTTGCTGCAACTACGAGAATTGCACCATCCATCTGAGCAGCACCAGTCACCATGTTCTTAACATAGTCAGCGTGACCCGGGCAGTCAACGTGTGCATAGTGACGATTTGCTGTGGTGTATTCTACGTGGGAGGTGTTAATCGTGATACCGCGTGCCTTTTCTTCAGGAGCGTTATCGATTTCGTCAAACTTCTTTGCGTCTGCGAGACCATTTGCAGCGAGTGTTGTACAAATTGCTGCAGTCAATGTGGTTTTACCATGGTCAACATGACCAATAGTGCCGATGTTGCAGTGCGGCTTGCTTCTGTCAAAATGTTCTTTAGCCATTTTATCCTCTTCTTCACCAGAAGGTTTATCGCTTCAAGTTCTATTTTTATACTTTTCGGACAGCATAGGAAGCGGTACTCTCCGAAATTGTGCACCAATTTTAGTAAAATTCAAGAAAAATACAAGGGCTAGCTCAAATTTTACATAAAATTTTCAATTCTAACTGCTTATTTTTAATGCACTTAGAGAACTGATACACCTTTTTAATAAGAACGAAACAAAATACTAACATTTTATTAACATATTCAATTTAACCCCTTTTACAATAAAGGGAGAAGAATCTCCCTAGTTCACACGTTGTTGCTCACACGTTGTTGCTCACTCCCCTCTCACCTAGGGATTCCCCTCCCCAAAAAAATAAGCGAGAGCTGCGGAAAAACAAAAATCCTTCGCAAACAATATTTTCAAAAATCAAAACTCACTTAAAATTAAGCAGCTAGAGCGTCGGCCAAGGAAGGGGAGGCTTGGAGGGGACCGTGCGGCCTTCGCAACTCCGAGCCGGGTCCCCTCCAAAGAAAAAATATAAGTCCTCGCGAACGTAGTGTGAATTGTCATGGCGAAAGGCCTTGTGCCTCGCGACCATCTTGGTTTTTGTTACGAGCTAGACTTGCTTTGAGGATAGTATGGTGGCAGTAATTTTCTCACAACTCTTCAAGCAGGGCTTCTAGGCCAGCCACGCAACACCCCGCCTACTAAAAAAATAATTAAGCATCATCCTTTCTTTTGAGTAAATGAAAATTTTACTTGACAATGTTTTTTTTTGTTTACATTTGAGTCACTCGAATATTCTAACTAGAGGATTTTATGAAATTAAGATTTCTTTTTCTCGTGATTCTAACTGCTATTCTTTTAGAGGGATGTTTTTCTTTTTCTGTTCGCGGTTGGCATAAGCAAGGGGTAAGCGAGTATGAAACAGAAAACACCCTTGCACAATGTGAATACGAAGCCGCCGGCGGAAATAATCAACACAATCGTGGAGACTTCGTAAACAATTGTATGAAACGCCAAGGATTCCGCTGGTATTAAATTCCCCGAAAAAAAATGGCCTGCTAACGCAGGCATTTTTTTATTCCTTATGCTTGTCTGAATGACAAGGACATTCTCCGCTTTTACACGGACATTGATAACACTCCCCATTGATAGTATAATCTTTTCCAGTAAAACAATAAGTACAAAGTTGCTCGGCGGGAAGCCCAATCGCATGAATCAAATCATCAATGTGCTGAAACGCTAGAGTTGTCAAATTAAGTTTTTTTCGGATGTATTCCACCATTTCCTTATAAGATTCCCCTTCAGGATTGGTGTACTTTTCGACATCGGCATTTTCCCCTTCTTTTTCTCGAATATAACGGCGAGTGACGAGATCGTACTCATTTTTAGAACGAGAAAAATTTATGAATTTACAAGGATACAACAAAGGAGGGCATGCAATTCGCATGTGCGTTTCTTTACATCCTAAAGAATAAAGCTTTTCCGCTTGTTTTCCAAGCTGAGTACCGCGCACAATAGAATCATCACAGAACACCAAACGACGATCTTTAATCAAACCAGGAATTTGAATCAATTTCATGGACGCCACGTGTTCACGCTGGCGCTGATCTTGAGGCATAAAAGACCTTGCCCAAGTAGGAGTGTATTTCACAAATGGACGAGCAAATTTAATGCCTGCTTCATGAGCATAACCCAAAGCATGCGATGTTCCTGAATCTGGGATACCACAAGCAGCATCTGCTTCCGTTGGAGTTCTTTTAGCAAGAGCACTTCCGCACCTATAACGCGTCATTTCTACATTACGGCCTTCATAACTTGAAGCTGGATAACCATAATAAACCCAAAGGAAAGAACAAATTGCCATTTTTTTATTGGGTTCCACCAAGGTAACAGCAGAATCATAAGTCAATTCTACCACTTCTCCAGGACCAAGATCTCGAACATGTTCATAACCTAAATTATGCAAAGCACAACTTTCTTGCAATGCAATCATGGAATCTTCTTTTTTCCCAAGAACTACAGGCGTACGCCCCCATTTATCTCGACTAGCAAAAAAACGACCTTCGCTATCCAACAATAAAACAGAGCAACTTCCTTTTACTTTTTCATGAACATATTTAAGGCCTTCGACAATAGAATTTTGTGTTGCAATTAACGCAGAAACAACTTCAGTTGGCCCCACCATTCCACTAGTCGTCGAATATTGAAGTTGCATACAATTACTTGAAAAAAGTTCTTGCTTTAATTCTTCAATATTTGAAATAAATCCAACAGTAACAATAGCGAAAGTTCCTAGCTTCGTACTCATAACAAGAGGCTGCGGATCGGTATCTGAAATAACTCCAACACCAACAGCTCCCGAAAAAGCAGTCAAATCATTTTCAAATTTACTACGGAATGGAGTATTCTGGATATTGTGGATAGAACGATGAAACGTCCCATCTGATTGCAAAACGGCCATACCACCACGATGTGTTCCTAAATGTGAATGATAATCCGTCCCAAAGAAAAGGTCGCATACGCAATCCTCTTTTGAAACAACACCACAAAAGCCGCCCATATAAAAACTCCTTCATCAAAAAAAGATGTCGCAGTACATCTAAAATTAGGTCAAATAAATTAGAAATTTTGATAAAAAGTTTGGGAAAAACATTCGAAATGAAGCAAACTAAGTGGACAACATTTCTCTATATTCCAAAAAACGCATACTATAAATAGCGGTTCCTTTAGAAATTGAACGAACGGCCGTTGCATAACCAAATAATTTTCTCAATGGTACTTCAGCATAAAAAGAATGAATGTTCCCATCACCCGCGATAGACAAAATTTTCCCCTGTCGAAAATGAATATCTCCTGTAAGAGTTCCTGCATAACTAGCAGGGCATTCCGCAAAGATTTCCATAATTGGCTCAAGCACGCGAACATTTTTAGAAAGCACCGCTAATTTAAAAGCATCAACGCATACTTTTTGAACCACTGAAACAGGAATATCTTCAGGCGTTTCTTTAAACTCAAATTCTAACAGACATCCGCAAAGTTTTCCCTTTCCCAAAACTCCATTTTCCACACAATGCAATATTGCATCAGCAACCACAGAAGAAAGCGTTTCATTAATGCCATAACACTTTACTTCATTTTTTAAAGTTTCTTGAAGTTTCTTTATTGAAAATAAAACTGTTGCAGAAAATGGACCTAATTGGCATTTATTTTCGAATTTTTTAACTGGCTCTACTAGTTCTTCTAAAAAAGAAACCTCTGGTTCTCCAGCAGAAACATTGCAATGAAATTCTCTTTGTAATCGAGATAAGAATACTTCTAATTGAACTTCACCCACAGTATGAATAATCCAATTTCCAAGTTCTTCTTGATACTCTACTTTAAAAGAAGGATCTGTGCGAACAAGTGTTGCTATCGCTTTTTGAGTTTTAGAAAAATCATCTTTAGACAAACACTCTAAATGCGTTTGCAATAATGGTTGATAATGTCCGCTGAAGTCTAAAGCACAGCGCAATTTTTCGCCAGATAATGACAACACATCGCCTAGCTCTAATACTAATGGAGAACGAAGTGCATAAATATCGCCCTGACGAAGTTCCGTTACAGGCAACAATAAATTTCCACGCATTCTAAAAAACTCAAATCCCGCCGGAAATTGTTCTGCTAAAATATCTGTGTGAGCACGGAAAAGTGCGACTTCACCACTTTGATGAAAATATCTCAAACGAAAAACGAATCCTAACTCAGATTTATTGAGCGCCTTGGGTGAGGCGGCAAATAAAGATAAGGAAGTCATTAAACTTCTAACAGAGAAATTTTTCTTTGCGGAACCCGCGTAACAAAGAACATAATCTTCAGAACTCGCTAATTTTTCCAAAGCGTGAACTAATTCTATTGAAGAAATGGTTTGTTCATTTAAAACTTTTTCCAAAATAGAATCATCTACCGATGAAGCAAAATCTACAGCCTCTGCATAATATTTTTTCAAAATTTCTGGTTCTTCATTCGGCAAAAATTTTTCAGGAATCTCGCGACCTTCTTCATTATGAACCAAGCGAGTTTTACTCAAAACATCTAATACAGAAACTAATTTGCCATCACGATATTCCGGAATAGACAATAACACTGGGCGCACACCAAATGATTCTTCAATTCCAATCAAAGTTTCGTCTAAGGAATAATCAATATTATCTAATTTATTTATAAAGATAAAAGTTCTAAGAGAATGTGATTTTAATTTTCTCCAAGCCGATAAGGTCTGTGTTTCTACGCCGCTAGATGCAGATACTACAAGAACCGCTGATTCTGCAGCAGACAACGCAGAATCAACTTCTGCCCCAAAATCAATATGCCCTGGCGTATCAATAAAATTAAACCAAATTTTTCTCCAAATAAAATGAGCAATTCCAGCCTCAATAGTAATTCCGCGTTTTTTTTCCTCGGCTAAATAATCCATAGTGGCTAAGCCATCTTCTACATCGCCGGGGCGCCGAATCTCTGCTGCGGTAAAAAGGATTCGTTCAGAGAGCGTAGTTTTTCCCGCATCTACATGAGCTAAAATCGCTATATTACGAAGATCGTTCAAAATTACCAATCCTTTTCAGGATACGCCTGTCCGCGTAAAGGTCGCCAAGGTTTGCGTTCGCCTTTTTGTTCATCAAAATCTTTTAGCAGTTGCGATGCTTCTTCAGGGCTCAACTGCTGAGGATAAGGTTCTTGCGGTGATTCCTGATTATTAGAATCCGGGCTAGATGAACTTTGAGTTTCGCCGCCTTGATTTTCAGAGTTCCCTTCTGCAGAAGAAGAGCTTTCTCCATTTGACTGGCTAGAGCTACTTTGATTATTTTCTGATTCAGATTGGGAATTTTGATCTTCTGAATTTGATGAAGAACTCGACTCTGAATTTTCGCTTTCTTGTTTTGAAGAATCTTGCTGATTTTGATTTTCAGAATTTTCCTGATTTTCAGAATTTTCATCTTTATTTTCATTCTGATCAGATTGGTTATCGTTTTTCTGATTTTCCTTTTTCTGTTCGTCCTTCGCTTCACGAATTCGATCTAAAAGCATTTGTAACTTTTGATCTTGTGGATATTTTGATAAGCCTTCTTCACAAAGAATTTCGGCAGAAGGTAAGCGATTTTCAATGTATAAAAACGCAGCCTCACCATAATATTCAGATGATGTTTTAGAAAAAACAAGCCCAACAAAAATCAGTATAAACCACAAACTCTTTTTCATTAGATAACCTCCAAATCATTATCCGCATTAGAAGCATCTATTTTCGATTTAGGTTTTCTTCCCGCTTTAATTTCAATCACGTCATCAATTCTTTGAATATAGCCCTGAAGTTTCCCAGCCGTTGCATCTTCAGCGACTACTTTTTCTAAAAGCTCTTTAGCTGGAGCATATTTTCCTTCCTTGCAAAACTGAAGAGCTCTCGCTAAAGCTTGCTTAGCAGCTTCACTCATTTCTGGCTCATCTTGTTTATTTTGATTATTTTCTTCCTGTTCTTTTTTCTGCTCATCCAAAGCTTCTTTTAATCGACGCTGAACAATTTCAACATTCTTTTTTGCTTTTTCAAAATCAGGAGCAAGTTCTATCGCTTTTTTCAAATACGCTACCGATTGGCGCCATGATTCTATTTTAGAAGAAGGCTCCGCTTTTTCTCCAGCTCTAAAATAGGCATTTGCCAAATTGTAAGCAGCTTTTGATGCTAGTACCGAATCAGGAAAGCGCACGGCCGGCTCTAACTCCTTGATTGCCTCCTCATAATTTCCAAGCATATACTGACTCGTTCCAATGTTATAAAAAAGGATCGGTTCAGCAGGATTTTCCTTTCTTGCTGCCAAATAACTATCTAACGCCTTTTGATAATCGCCATCGGCAAAAAATTCATTTCCCTTTGAGATTTCTGAAGCACTTGATAAACACAAAAGGCATAGAACCAAAAGTATTATTAACTTCATGAAAACCTCCCATTCAATGCCTTACGTTTTCTTCCCCTTTCTGAAAGCAGCGCCTCTATCAAAATAAGCAATACAGCAATTCCAAGAAATACTTGATAATGATCATGATAACCTTCTGCTTGATCCGTAGCGTGTTCTTTTTTCTCTAGGTTCGCAATTTCCGTCAAAACCTTTTGCAACTGAAATTCTCCTGGTGATGCGTGAAAATAAGCTCCACCAGAAACCGCCGCAATTTCTTGAAGCGTTCTTTCTTCAAGACGCGTTGTGACAATATTTCCCTGTCGATCTTTTTTGTAAAGACTACCATCTTTAGAAGGAACAGGAATAGGAACGCCTTCCAAAGAACCAATACCAATCGTATAAATCTTTATGCCAGCTTCAGCCGCTTCTTTAGCAGCCTCCACAGCCGAATCTTCCAATTCCTCTCCATCAGACATTAGAACCATTACAGAAAATTTTCCTGCAGTTCCCGCATTTCTAAATAATTTCATTCCCTCTCGAATAGCGCTTTCCAAATTAGTTCCTGGCAAAAGGTATCCTGGTTCTAGTTCTCCAAGCATCATCTGCACCGTTCCATAATCAAGCGTGAGCGGAACAAGAGTTCTAGCTTCTCCAGAAAATGCAACAAGACCAATTCTATCTCCTGTCAGTGATTCTAGAAACGCTGAAATTTCATGTCGAGAACGAACCAAACGACTTGGTTTCACATCTTCAGCAAGCATTGAAAGAGAAACATCTTGCAAAAGAACTAAATCCAAACCTTTTCTTTCAACATGTTCAATCTTCATTCCCCATTGTGGTCGTGCTAATGCGATAAACAAAAAGGCGACTGCAAACAAAAGCATCGTTGTTTTAACCAATCTTCTCCACGGAGAAAGAGACGTCGCCACTTTAGGCAACATTGAAATTGAAACAAATCGTTCTGCCAGCTTTCTTCGACGGCGATATGCAAACCAAAACAAGCAAGCTAGCAACGGGAGCGAAAACAAGCCCCACAAAAAAATAGGTTCTGCAAATCTCATTAAAAACTCCACAAGATTCCGCAACGAATATACAATTTTCCTTTTCTCAAATTCAATGAGAAATTTTAAAAATCTCTTAAAAATCAATCCACAATATTGTTGGGGCGAGAACTCCCCTAGCTTCAACTGGCGGGGTATTTCAAAAAGCCACTTGCTGCCGGCGATTTTCTGAAAATACTTATTTTAAAATTTCATCGCCGGCATAAAAGAACGCCTTGCCTAAGACATAAACAAAAAAAATACCCCGCCGTTTTCCGCTACCCCTCCGCCTAGGGACACCCTAAAACCCGTTTTTTTTCTAAACACTCTTTCGTTGTTTAGAAAAAAAATATCTCGCGGGCTTTGCCCGCGAGATATTTTCATCATTTTAATAACAAATACTATTTCATTTGTGCGATAGCAATTTTCATAAACAATTCTGTCAAGCATTCTTCATCACCGACAAATGCTTCAGAATAATCATCAAATTCAAATTTCTTATCAGCTTCTTCATCTGTTAAGAATTCTTCATATGCAGCCTTACAATCTTCTTCATAAACAGCATAACGATGTTTCACGGAAATATCACAAGAAACATCTCCATAAGACATGCTAAAATTAATGCCATCTGATTCAAGATCTTTAAGTTTGATAACTCCTTTTTCTAAGAATGTAATTTCTGAACAATTCTTATAACTTAAAGTTCCTATTTCAGCATCGTCAAATTCATCACGAATTTCTGGCAATATATCTTTTGCAAAACAATCGCCACGATACAATTCAATCTTCTTAAACTCTCCGTTTTCTCCAAAAGAAAAAGCATCGTAAAAGTTATCTGATTCTGTTTCTGAATCAACCCATAATCCATACGGGAATTCATCAGCTTCATAACGGTACGAATCAGAATCGTCATCACCAAGTTCTACAATTTTAGCCGTTTTCTTTGCAGCATTGTATCCTTTGATAACTAAAACTTTTTTTGATTCTAATGATGAACCGGCCTCTTCCCACAACAACTTTCCATTTGCATCTAGTTTACAAACCGGCAAAGAAATTGTCAATGCAGAATCTGTTTTATCATACTTTACATTAGCTTGCATTTCTACGATTTCAACACCATCTTTTTGAGAAGATGAATCGCTTGATGAACTATTTTCTCCAGAACAGGCAAACAAGCCTAAAGCAGAAACAGAAAGAAATAACAACTTTTTCATAATAGAGCTCCTTGTTTCATTTTATAAAAAAATACATATTCGTTTTTAAAGAGAACAAGAGTAATTTAAAAAAAACTTTTTCCAACTTTTTTTGCAAAAGAATGAACTTTTCCGGCAAGCCATGTTTCATCTTCTAAAGGAATATTCAAATCCTTATGCAAATAAATCATCAATTCAGCCAAACAATAATCATCTACAGAGGATACCACATTGTAATCCTCAAAATCAAAATCCTCAGCCGATTTGTCTAACAAGAATTCATCATAAGCGGCTTTGCAATCAGCTTTTTCTATCGCATAACGAATGGTAAATGAAGCAGGGCAACTTTTAGACTTATATGAAACTTGTAATTTACCAGAAGATTCCTCTAAACCAAGAATGCGAATAGAAACTAAACCATCGTACATAGTAGCCTCTTCACAATTTTTTACTTGGAATTCAGACCAATCTTCTCCAAATTCATCTTTTAATTCTTCAACTAAATCATTTTCGTCTTCAATTTCAGCATAGAGATCTTCCATAAAACAAGAACCTTTATAGGAAAATACTGTTTGCCATTCCTGCTTCTTTTCAAAACGCATAGCTTCTTGAATTACCGCATTCTTATCTTCTCGCCAAATTCCTAATGGAAAAATGGAGCCTGAATAAGAATAAGATTCCCATTCATCATCAACCTTTAAAGAAGCCGTTTTCTTTTTCGAATTATAACGAACTTGTAAAGAATCGCCTTTATCCTCTTTTTCCTTCCAAACTAAGTTTTTAAGTTTTCCTTCTTTACAAACAGGTTCGTAAAAAACCATAGAAGAATCTTCTTCATTCACAATATATCCATAAGTTCCTTTTTCCATCACAATTTCAAAATTTCCGTCTAAATTTAAAGATGAAGAAGATGATGAATTATCAGAACAAGCTACTAACGCCAACAATGCACAAAAAGCAAACAACCAATTTTTCATATAACTCCTTTCTTGCGTTTTTTAAAATTAGGGAATTCGTACAAAACGAGTATTCGCCAACAACAATTCTAGAAAAATCAGAAGGGCTCCCGCTAGCAACCAAGGGTAAAATAGTTCTGCATAACGTGCATAAACCACTGTTTCAATTTCACTTTTCTCTAGCTGGTTGATTTCCTCGTAAATATTTTCCAATTCTTTTTTATTTTCCGCCCGATAGAATTTTCCACCTGTTTTTTCAGCAATGGCTCCTAAAACACTTTCGTCAACACTTTCTGCTGGTTCTATTTCACGTTCCCCCCATGAAACATCCCCTGTCCATGGATTTTGCATAAAAGACAAAATACTTCCACTCTTTTTGCCTATTCCCACCGTATAAACTTTCACTCCTAGTGCTTTTGCAACTTCCGCCGCATGCAATGGAGGAACAAGACTTGCATTATCTCGGCCATCTGTTAATAATACAACCACCTTAGACTTTGCCGTTGATTTTTCTAATCGAGCAATAGAAGTCATCAAACCATCTCCAATAGCCGTTCCACTTCCAATAGCAGAAGAATCACCAACAGAGTTCAAAATTTCTAGTAAAGAACCATAATCCAGAGTTAATGGACACATTGTAAAAGAACGCGACGCAAAGACAGAAAGTCCTAATCGATCTGATTTTCTTTTTTCAATAAATTCAGCAATCACTTTTTTGGCATAACCAAGGCGACTAAAATTCCAAAACTCTCCCGATTTCAAAACCTTTTCCGCGTTCATCACACCAAGTTTCATTCTATCAGCAGGCATCAACATATCAAGCGTTCCCATAGAACCAGAAACGTCTAAGGCAAGCATAATATCAACACCATCTGAAGAAGTATATTCCACTTCTGTTGCTGATTGAGGTCTAGCAAGAGCCACTATAAAACAACAAAGAGCAAGCAATCGAAGCAAAGGAACAATATGACGAAACCTGACTCTAGCGCCTACACGAACACGTTTTGCGATACCAAGTGCAGGAAACTTCATTGTGCTTTTTCGTTTCCGCATACGATAAACATATTCTGCCACTAAAACAGGAACTAAAGCAAATAAAAATAATGCCTCTGGATTATGTAAGTGATAGCCCAAAATATCCATAAAATTTCTCTCTTTATTTTGACTTATTTTTGCTTGTTTTTTCTTCTTCTGGAACCGGCTTTGTATTTTCCAGCCACTCACTCACAAATTGTTCCCAATGCGACACTCGCTCTTTTTCCAAATTCATTTTTGCAAATTTAACAGGTTCTGTTTCTTGAGCAAAAGAAACCATTCCCATTTTAAATGCCTCAGGAATTCCTGCAATGTGAGACAATCGCACTTTCAACTCTGACGAAGTCGCGTCTAAAATTTCTATTTCAAATCGACGCTGCACATAGCGTCTAACAATCAACCCCAACTCCATAAAATACTGAGCCTGATCCGATTCAGCTAAATTCTTTTCCCGCAATAATGCAAGAGCTAATTTTGCTTCTTCATAAGGAGGAAGCTGAACTTCAACAAATTTTCGTTTCCATTTTCTAATAATCCAAAAAATACAAGCAACGAAAAGCAACACCCCAAGAATAACAAGTACTATTACATACCACGGAGTTCCAGGAAGTGCAAGAGGAGCTTCTACTTCTAAAATATCAACATCAGCTTCTGTAGTACGAGCAGAAACTCGAATTGCCACAGGATCTGTCACCGTTTTAATCGTATCGCCTTGATACACCACTTCAACTTCTTGTGGAGCTAAAGCAAAATCCCCACTCACAAAGGTATTAAGAGTTGCACTCCATATAGTAAGCAAAAACCCATCCGAATCTTTTCGTTCCTCTGTTTTTAAATCTCTAATTTCAAAGCTTCCCAAATTTCCGACAAATGAAGGAAGCGTTACAGAAGCACCTTCTTTAGCTCTCACTTCCACCTTATACTGAAAAGCATCTCCAACAAAAACCTGAGACGCACTAACCGATGCATTCACCTTCAATTCATTTGCGAAGGCTCCTAAAGACAACAACAATAAAACACAAATAATTCTCATCGAACTTCTCTCGCTCTTCTTCTAAAATGTTCAATCAATGGAGCTGCTGTATCCTGAAAATTTTCCTTCACTAAAATCCGCACAAAATCAACAGACATATGAGCAAAACGTTCAGCCACCTCTCGTGCATTTTTTTTCGCTTCACGCATAAAACTCTCACGAAAATAAGGATCACCTGTATCCACCAAAAGCGTTTCCCCTGTTTCAGGGTCTTCTAATTCAACCAAACCAACTGGAGGAAGTTCTGTTTCACGCACATCTTGAACAGCCACCGCCAAAACATCATGACGTTTTCGCAAAACCTTAAATGCGCTGTCAAACCCAGAATCCAAGAAATCCGACATAACAACAACCACAGAGCGCCTAGAAAGAATTTTCCCCGCATACTCTAAGGCATTTTGCAAATTCGTTCCGTGATGTTCCGGTTTAAAATAGAGAATTTCCCGAATCAAACGCAGAACATGTTTTCTTCCTTTCGCAGGCGGAATAAATCGTTCAACCTGATCTGTAAAAATCAAAAGTCCAACTTTATCATTATTCTTAATCGCCGCAAAAGCAAGCAATGCGGTAAGAGCAGCCATCGCCTCGCCCTTCATTTGCGAACCGCTACCAAATTCCGAAGAAGAACTTGCATCCACCATCAGCAGCATAGAAAGTTCACGTTCTTCTACAAACTTCTTCACATACGGCGTCCCAGTTCTAGCCGTCACATTCCAATCAATTGAACGCACATCATCGCCGGGCACATATTCACGCACTTCGCTAAACTCCATTCCGTTCCCTTTGAAGGAGCTATGATAAGCGCCGGTCATCACCGCATCGAGCTTTCCTTTCACAGAAAGTTCTATTCGACTAACCGTTTTAAAAATTTCCTTTGAAAGCATGACATTCTCTTTTCTATTGGGCGTCGCCGCTTTTTGCGGCCGCTCCCCTTTGTGGCTACCCTCTGGTCGGTGTTAAAACACCGGCGAAAGGTTCGCCGCCACCCGGGCAGCTGACGCATTTATTCATTAAGGCACTTCTACTGAATCCAGAATTTTTTGAACAACCACCTCCGCAGAAATTTCTTCTGCTTCTGCCTCATAACTAAGCACTAGACGATGCCTCATCACTTCCATCGCCACGGCTTTCACATCTTCAGGAGTCACATAAGCTCGACCTTGAATAAAAGCATGTGCCTTCGCCGCTTGAGAAAGTCCAATAGAAGCGCGCGGCGAAGCACCAACTTCAATAAACCCAATCAACTCAGCCTTCTTTATGCTTCCTGGATCTCTTGTTGCAAGCACCAAATTCACAATATATTCTCGAACACGCTCATCCACATAAACCTGACGAACTAATTCTCTTGCTGACAAAATTTCCTCTTTAGAAACTACAGGAGTTGGCGTCTTTAAACCGCTTCCGCTAACAGCCTCCAAAATTCGCATTTCGTCTTGCTTTCCAGGGTAACCAACTTTCACTTTCAGCAAAAACCTATCCACTTGTGCTTCAGGCAAAGGGTATGTTCCTTCTTGTTCAATCGGGTTTTGAGTAGCAAGCACAAGAAATGGTTCATCTAATTTAAAAGATTCATCACCAATAGTAATTGTTCTTTCCTGCATCGCTTCAAGTAAAGCGCTCTGCACTTTAGATGGAGCTCGGTTAATTTCATCTGCTAAAATCAAATTAGCGAATAAAGGTCCTTTTCTCGTTTCAAAACGAGCTTCTTTAGCATTATAAATCGTAGTTCCAAGCAAATCTGCCGGCAAAAGATCTGGTGTAAATTGAATCCTTTTAAAGTCTAATCTACACGCATCAGCAAAAGCCTTCACTGCCGTTGTTTTAGCAAGACCAGGCAAACCTTCTAACAAAACATGGCCACCTGCAAGAATTCCCGTAAGAATGCTTTCCACCATCGCTTTTTGCCCAATCACAGTACCTTCAATTTCTCGAAGTAAGTTAGTGCAAAAAACACTATTATTTCTAATCTTTTCAGAAAGTTCTTGAATATCCATAGAATCTCCTGTTCTTTAGTCCTCTATTTGTTTAAATTCTTCATTTAAATTCATTATAGAAACCGCTAATTTCCACGTTTCTCTATTTTCAAAAACATCTTGATTTCCGCCGCCATAGCGAGCTTCATTGAACAACCGCAGCAAATTTTCTGCATTTTGAATTTCTCCAGATTTCACCGCCGTTTGAAAATTCTTCTTTGAAAAATAATTCTTTGCATAATTATTCAATACGCGCTCTAAATCAAGCAACCATTCTCTACTATTCGCCACAGCCACCCGAGATTTCAGAAGTCGCATTTCATTTACTAAATCATCTTTAAATTGTTGTTCTTTTAAAAATTCTTTACGTTTTTTTTCAGAACGTTTTCTTTTCCAAATAGCCATTCCTATAATAGCTAAAGCGCAAAATAAACCTCCCAAAAAAGGTAATGGATTAAGTGGAGATTCTACTCTAAAGGAATAACTTTCTGATTGTAAAGTAAGGCCTTCTCCATTTTCAGCTGGTAAAAGAAACGAAAGTTTTGGTATTGTTAAATTTCCTGTATCAGAAATAGATAATTCATAAATAAATTCTACTTTAGATATCGTTTTTCCTTGAGATATTTCCCTAGAAGAAACTTGTTTAATCCCTTCTTGATTTATTCCCTTCGCGAGAACAGAGCTTTGCGGCAAAACAGGAATTATCGCCTCAGTTTCCACAGAAATAGAAACCGTATATGTTAAAGTATCTCCAACAGAAACATCTGTTTTAGAAAGAACTGAAGAAACAGAATATGCCAAAGAATCTACTTTGTGATTCTCTGCTAAATTCTGTAACTCATTTTGACTTGTAGAATCTACCATCATCAAAAAGGAATATATAAAAATGACATTCCAATTAAATATCTTCTTTTATCATATTTTTGTCAATTTTAAAAAAAATAACTCTGTGAAACACAGAGTTATTTACTTTAGTTGAAAATTTTAATCTTAAAATGGTTTTGTATAATAACCATTCATCAACTGACTAAACATCATCTGCAAAATATTGGAGAAGTAACTGCCATTAGTCACTTGCATTTGAGTAGCATTGAATTGAGCAAGGCAAGCATCTAACCAACCTTGAGAGCCATTCATACCTGTTAAGCACCAAGCTCCAAGCCACTGAATTGGCAATGCATTACCAGTTTTGTCTGCGCCAATAGTTGGGTTCCAAGAATAGTTTACTGCAGGAATTTGAGCAGGGTCACCATTACTCTTAGCAGAAATAAATGATTGAAGTGTGTTCAAAACTGCAAGAGCGCGTTCATCTTTAAACCAGTAATAATCCCAAGCAATACGCCATGGAATACGCACAGATTCCTTATCAAACAACCAATAAGTCTTATCTGCAGAACCATTATCTGGATTTACTGCCACACCTGCTGTATTACTCCAGTCAGGGAAAACACCAGTACCAGCTGCTTGAACTTTCTGCATATAAGCATACATTGCATCAAGCACACCAATCCAATTGTGGTTTTGGTCAACCATAGCAAACAAACGCAAAGCAACCGGTGAGAAATAGCTCAAGTTGTAAGCTGGGTCTGCTGTATGCCACATTGGGGTATCCCCAGAATAAATAAGCAAATTAGCTGGGTTAATTTCATGTTCCCAAATAGCATTAATCAAAGACAATGCATCATTACGGTATTCCTGGTTACCAGTCTTGTAATAAGCAATAACAAGAGAAGCAGCAATATCTAAATCAGCATCTGTAGCACTTGAACCATCAATAACATCCCAGTGGAATGTATTAGTGAGCCATGGCATTAAACCAGTTCCACCTGAATAAACAGAATTACGATAACCTTGGCTATATGTCCAAAGAGCATTGTAAGCTTCCATATCACCTTGGAAAAGCGTAATTAACATGCCGTAACCGATACCTTCAGAAACAGTACAACCACGCTTATACATTGGCGTTCCTTGAGCTTCATCAATTAAGCATTTAGAGTTGGTTGATGTACTCCAAATAACACGAGCAGGCATTCTACCCGCATTTATATAAGGGCCAAAAACTTCTCCAAATTCAGCACCAAGAGATGGATATTTAGCCGCTTCATCAGCAGCAGAAACATAAGAACCAGCCTTCCAAGCAGCATAAAGATTCTGTGTAATAGCCGGGTCAGAAACAGAACTTGGCATAACAGGCGCTGGTTGTTCTCCACCACCAGGTGAAGGTTCTCCCGGAGTTGGTTGCGTTGGAGGGGTATCTCCACCACCAGGCTCTGAAGATGATGAAGTATCATCTGAAGTACAGGCAGCAAAAAACAATAGCGAACTAGCCAACAGAGAAATTAAAAACTTTGTTTTCATAAAAGTCCTCAAAAGATATTTTCGATAATATATATAGAGTTTTAAAAAAAACACTCTTAGAAAGAAGAAAAAAACAAAAATTAACATGAATTTTAGATAAATCACAAAAATTTGCTTTTTTTTGATAAAGAGAATCTATACGACTCGTTCTTGATTTCTCTAAGGCTGCACGCTTCATTCAAAGCGAAATAATTCAAAAAAAAATTTCCACCAATAAGCAAACAAAATTTTACACTTCGGAAGCGTTCATTTATTCCTTCTCAAGCGTTTTATAGAAGTAGAGGCATTGCTCTGTTTAAGCAAAGCTTTAATCCGTTTTATACATCAACCACAAACTTAAGAAGGTTTATGACAAACTCACAAAAAAGAAACCATGATAACTTCTTTCGCACGATTTTTGCGGACCCGAAAAACACAGCCAACCTTATCTCGCTGGCGGCGAAAAACAACCCGAATCTAAAAGAACTTTTAGATTTAATTAACCTTGAAACACTTCAGGAAATCTCCGGAGCGGCAACAAGAGAGGGTGCGAGCGGGTCAGGCGATCTAACTTTCAAAGTAGAAATCAAAAACTTTACAAAGAATAAACGCCGGAATCATTCTCTCGCAGAAAACGAAAAAGATTCTAATTCAAAAGATGACCGCCCGGATCAATTACTCGTTGGCTTGATTCTCGAACACAAATCCTACCGCGATTCAAAAATCAGGAATCAACTTTTGAAATATTACTTTGAAGTAATGCACCAAAAAGCTGGAAACATTCCGGCAGTGGCGATTATCGTTTACAATGGACGCGATAAGTGGAATCCGCTAAAAATTAAGCCTCACCCAGGT
>JAGAKE010000006.1 GCA_017625775.1 Fibrobacteraceae bacterium | reverse complement strand
GGTGCAAACACGATGTGGTACTTGCAATTCCATGTGGTATGAGCTGTTGATTTATTTCTATCATTCATTTTAAATCCTTTGTGATTATTGTTACGCAGTTAGCAGACTGTATTTCAATAATAGTCAAAGGATTTTTTTCATGACCGCCAGAAGGCTTTTACGGAACTACCGGCGTAGCCGGTAGTTTTCTGTATACAAAATTGCCCCGCGGCGTTGCCGCGGGGCATTTTCTAGTAATTAAAAATTATTCCCATTCAATAGTGTTAATTGGCTTTGGTGTCAAATCGTAAAGCATTTTTTGATAACATAAAGAGTATCAAAATTCAACTGTGATCGTCGTGCCCTCGCCTACCTTGCTATTGAGCTTAATAATTCCATCATGGTATTGAACTGCATGTTTTACGATAGAAAGTCCAAGACCAGTACCGCCATTTTTTTTGGAATGGCTTTTATCTACACAATAGAAACGTTCAAAAATACGACTTTGATGTTCAGCAGGAATACCGATTCCAGTATCTCTTACCGAAAGAATGTTATTGCCATCTTTGCTTTTAAGATCAATCGTTACTAAACCGCCATCTTTATTATAGCGAATGGCATTATCACAAAGATTATATAGAATCTCATAAAGGTACCTGCGAATACCTTTTATTACACAAGACTCACCATTCAAGCGAAGCTCTACTTGTTTTTTTGATGCAAAAGCAGCCAGTTCATCAACCACCTCATTTGCTACCTCATAAAGATCAACCAACTCTGTGGCAGGCTCACTAGCTTCATCAAGTTGAGAAAGACGAATTATATCATTAATAAGAGAAACTAGTCTAGTAACCTCATTTTTAATATTGCCAATAAATCGCTTAGTATCTTCCGGCTTAACAAGCCCATTTTCGAGAAGTTCCGCACTACCAATAATAGATTGAAGCGGCGTTTTCAATTCATGTGAAACATTAGCTGTAAATTCCTTGCGGTTTCGCTCAGCAAAAGCAGTTTCACTCACATCAAAACAAAGAATAACAACACCTATAATCTTGCCATCTGATTCGGTACAATTAACAACGAATTGAAACTCCCAACCATTTCTTTCTTCGCGGAACTCGCTTCTTTTGCCATCAAGCGCCTTTTTAATTGCATGATTCATAGCAATACTACGGTCTAAAGTAAGAAAATCACGACCAATTGCTGTTTCATCTGCTGAAAATAATTTTTTAGCGGCAACATTAATACTAAGGATTGTTCCTTTACTATCAAGCAACACAAGTCCTTCATTCATTGAAGCAGTTATTTGTTCAAATTCATCAGATTTCCGACGGAGTTCTTGCATCTGTTGTATGATTTGCTTATGTTGTTTATTTAACTTGGTGAGAATAGGCGCCAGTTCTTCATAGGTTTCATTTTCCGCAGGATTTTCAAGATCAAGTTCATTCAGTGGCTTTACAATATCCTTTGCCATTTTGTTCGACAAAAGAAGAGCTAAAATAGCAGAAATCAAAATAATAACAACAATGGCTGGAAGCATGCCAAGAATCAAAGCTCCTACTGTTACCTGACTAACAGAAATACGAAGCACATTACCACTTTGAAGACGAGTAGCTTCATAAAAAGTGCGCTTGGTCAAAGTAGATGAATATCTTGCACTGCTGCCACTTCCACTTTCAAGCGCTTCAGCAATTTCTTCTCGCTCAAAGTGGTTTTCCATTTCCTCGGCTTTCGCTTGTGAATCATAAAGCACCGCCCCATCAGCAGACACTAAAGTAAAGCGAAATATAGAAGAACTGAAATTATCAAAATACCCTATTCCTACTTTATCTACATTGGTGGCTACAAGAGAAAGTTCCTCCTTAAGCTGATTCACCTGTGATTTATTAAAATAATCGTATAGAAAGCTGTTTGCAATGAAAAGACTTGCCATAAGCACAACCATTGCAACAGCGATAATGGAACGAAAGATTTTTTTAGTCATCTTGTTTACCTTCCATCTTATAGCCAACCCCAATTACTGTTTTTATAAGAGCGCCCGCATCACCTAATTTTTGGCGAAGGGTTTTGATGTGCATATCCACCGTTCTTGTTTCTCCGAAATAATCAACACCCCACACCTTTGACAAAAGACTGTCGCGAGAAAATACGATACCCGGACGCTGCATAAATAACTTTAAAATTTCAAACTCCTTGAAAGTAAGTACCACTTTTACATCTTTAACTGTTACAAGGTGTTCTTTGTCGTTAAGTCTAATTTCACCAACTGTAAGAATTTCTTCTTTCTCATCACGTTCACAACGGCGAAGCACTGCTTTAATACGAGAAACCATTTCCATCACACCGAAAGGTTTTACAAGATAATCGTCGGCCCCCATGTCAAGCCCTTGAATCTTATCCATTTCGGTGTCTTTAGCGGTAGCCATAATCACTGGAATATTTCGCGTTTCTGGATTTCGCCTAATTTCTTTCAAAACTTCAACGCCATCCTTATCGGGCAGCATAATATCAAGCACAATCAATTTCGGTTTTTCTGTTTTCAATGATTTTAACATAGAAACACCATCTGCAAAACCTTTTGCTTCAAAACCAGTTTGCATCAGTGTATAAACCTCAATATCGCGTATGGTATTATCGTCGTCAACGCACCAAATCATATCACGCTCCTTTATGAACACCTGTCACAGAGAACCCAACCCATTCTGCAATATTTACAGCATGGTCTCCAATGCGTTCAAAATATTTCGCTATCATAAGAAGATCAAGAGCATATTCTGCATCAGCGATATTTTCAGAGATTATTTTAGTAAGAGTTTGTTTTACTCGGTCAAAAGCATCATCCACTACATCATCGTAATCAGATACCGACTTAGCAAGATTTAAATCCTGTTTTACATAAGCATCAATACTATCGGTCACCATCTTAATAGTAGCTTCTGCCATAAGACGAATATCGTGGCATTCTTCACCAGTTCTTCCATTTAAAAAAGTAATAATCTCAGCAATATCTTCTGCTTGAGCACCAATTCTTTCCATATCGGTAATCATTTTAAGGGCAGCAGAAATCACGCGAAGATCTTTGGCCACAGGCTGCTGCTGAAGCAGAAGCTTAAGACAAATAGATTCTATTTCTCGTTCCATTTGATCAATTTTATGACCTTGTTCTTTTGCTTTGCATGCACCGGCTACATTGCCTTCCAAAAGCGCTTTTGCAGATAGAGCGATAATGCTTTCACATTCTGCACCCATTTCTATCATCTTCTTATTCAGTAAGCTAAGCTGTTCATCAAATCTACTTCTCATATCATTAACCAAACCTTCCTGTAATGTAATCTTCTGTGCGCCTATCCTTCGGCTTTGAGAATAATTTCTCAGTTGATTCAAATTCCACTAATTCTCCAAGAAGGAAAAAAGCAGTATTATCAGAGATACGAACGGCCTGTTGCATATTATGAGTTACCATAATTATAGTATACTTTTCCTTTAATTGAAGGGCAAGTTCCTCTATTCGAGAGGTAGAAATAGGATCTAACGCCGATGTTGGTTCGTCCATCAACAGTACCTTAGGTTCAACAGCAAGCGCCCGAGCAATACATAAACGCTGTTGCTGACCACCCGAAAGACCAAGAGCATTTTTTTTGAGTCTGTCTTTTACTTCGTCCCAAATGGCGGCGCCACGAAGTGCCTGCTCAATAATTTCATCAAGTTTTACTTTGCTTGTAATCCCATGTGTACGCGGACCATAAGCGATGTTGTCGTAAATGCTCATTGGAAAAGGATTCGGCTTCTGAAACACCATACCAACATCACGACGCAACTCATTTACATCTATATCTTTATCAAATATGTTGCGACCATTATAACAAACCTCGCCCGCAATTTTAACGATTGGTATAAGGTCATTCATACGATTAAGAGTTTTAAGGAATGTTGATTTACCACAACCCGAAGGACCAATCAATGCAGTGATGCTCTTTTCGGGAATAGCAATGTTTATGTCTTTTAGTGCTTTATTGTCTCCATACCATAGGCATAAATTTTTGGCTGTCATTATTTCATTCATACATTTCTCCTTTTAGCAAAATATTTTCCAACAAATGTGGCAGATAAATTTATCAGTAGTGTTAGTATCAACAAAATGGTTGCAATAGCGAAGGCAACGTCAAATTCACCTTCCTCTTTAGCATAGACATAAAGCGCAACGGTTAATGTCGCACCTGGAGATGTGAGTCCTGAAAAAATACCGCCTAGAGCATGCGCAAAACCAGCAGTAAAAAGCAGAGCCGCTGATTCTCCGAGAATACGACCGACAGATAAAATACATCCTGTGATTACCCCATCTACACTACCGGGAAGTACTACAGTGCGAATCACACGCCACTTACCGGCGCCTAAACCGAATGCACCCTCACGATAACTTTGTGGAACGGTTTTCAAACTTTCCTGTGTTGTGCGCATCACCGTAGGAAGATTCATAATAACCAATGTCAACGCACCAGCCAGCAAACTTGTTCCGAAATTATTGGAAAAAAGTAGCATACCGATAAGCCCATATATAATTGATGGAATACCTGAAAGCGTCTCAGCAGCATATTCAATCATATCCACCAACTTTTTATTTTTAGCATATTCAGTAAGGTAAATTGCTGCTCCTACTCCAAGAGGCAATACAAAAAAGAGCGTTGCTATTACAATGTAAATCGTATTTAAAATATCAGGCAAAATACCGATTTTCTCTGTTAAGTAACTAGGCTTTGTGGAAAGTAACTCCCAAGAGATATTCGGGATACCTTTTATCAATACATATCCCATAAGAAATAATACAAGCAACACTGTAAGTGATGTGCAAATAATCATTGCACTACGCATTAAACCGATATATATTTTTCTTTTTTTATTCACCTTATTTTTCCTTATTACGCTTCAAGAAAAAATTGAGAGTCGCATTGATTAGCATAATAAACAAGAACAGTACAAGAGCTATAGAAAATAGTGCATTTCGTTGTAAGCTACCTGGGCTTGAATACGCCATTTCACTAGCAACAGCTGTAGTAAGAAAACGAACGCTTTCGAAAAGTGAAGGCATATTTGCAACATTACCAGCTACCATCATAACCGCCATCGCTTCACCAATAGCACGACCAACACCAAGCACCACAGCAGCAGCAATACCTCTTTTGGCGGCCGGAACAGACACTTTAAAAAAAGTTTCTGTAGGTGTTGCGCCGAGCGCCAAAGATGCATCTTCATACTCTTTTGGAACAGCAGCTAGAGCCGTGATAGACACCTTTATTATATTCGGCAATATCATAACAGCAAGTACAATAATAGCAGCAAGTAAGCTTGCTCCATCTGGTACATTAAAAATTTCACGGATTGCTGTTACAAGCACAAGCATACCAACAAGACCATATACAACCGATGGAATACCTGCGAGCAAATTCACAGCGGATTCAACAATCATTCTGATTTTCTTATTTGCAACTTTTGAAAGATATACCGCTGTAAAAAAGCCAATAGGAACACCAAGTAAAACAGCACCTGCTGTTCCATACACACTTGTCAATATGAATGGTAGTATCCCATATTTCGGCTCTGCGGAAGTTGGTCCCCATTCCTTACCAAAAAGAAAATTTAAAAGACCTATTTCCTTAATAGCAGGAATTCCCGATATAATCAAATATATCGTTATAAGTAAAACACATCCTACTGTAATTAAACCGAGTATGAGAAATATGCCGTGTACAATATTCTCAAACAATCTGTTTTTCTTCATAATTACCTTAGCGATAACAAGCGAGTGTGCTTATACAGAATCCCTTATAAGCTTTAATTAACAGGAACAACTCCTGCTCCGCTGATAATCTCATTTGCTGCTTCAGAGGTAATGTAATCCAAGAATTGCTTAGCGCTCTTGGAGATAGTTGCATTCTTCTTGGTTACCAAAACAAAGGGGCGTTGTATTGCATAAACGCCATTCTTAATACTTTCCTCACTCGGGGCAACTCCATTAACCTTTAGAACTTTTACAATATTCTTTACCGAAGCAAGAGATGCATAACCAATTGCATTAGGGTTACTTGCGACAGTAGTAATAACATCACCGCTAGAAGTTAATTCCTGACGGTACTTGCACTTATCTTTGGTATTGGTTATGGATTCAAAACCATCTCTTGTACCGCTACCGGCTTCACGACCAACAAGCACAATTTCAGCATCGTTACCGCTAAGGTCTTTCCAGTTCTTGATTTCACCAGAATAGATTTTTGTAATAGTTTCAACATCAAGATCAGAAACTGGGTTGTTTGGATTTACGATAATGGCAATTCCATCATAGGCTAAAATAGTTCCTTCAAGGCCTTTTTCCTTTTCCTTATCCTTAAGATTACGGCTTGCAAGACCTATGTCGCATCTGCCTTCTTGAACGGCTTGAATGCCAGCGCCAGAGCCTGTAGCATTATAGGTTACGGCTATACCGACTTTATTTTCAAAAGCTTCTCCTAAAGCTCCGATAACCTTATTCATAGATGTAGAGCCATCTGTTGCTACGGTTTCTTTGTTAGAGCCACAAGCAGCAAGCACACTTACAAGTAAAACTGCTAAGGCGAGTAAATTCACATTTTTTTTCATAATTGATGTCTCCTTTGACATTCTGTTTATGCACTTTTCTCTTAAGTACGCCTCAATTGTAAGTTTTAGCAGTAAAATCAATAACAAGCAGAAGTAAAATCGAAGTAAAATATGTTATGAGCAAAATAAGATAGCTGAATGAGTAATTCTCTCTGTAGCAATAGACTTATTTATTTTTCTAGTGCAAGCAAAACACCTTTCGTAACAAGATTTCACTAATCAAAGAGTTCCGGCCTCATCACTTTTTCATATAAACTAAACAGCTCAAATAGCTACGAAAATTTCAAATACCTAATTATCAAAAAGTTCCTATTTTATTTTTTTATAGAGCCGTTTTTTGATAAAACAAAAAATGCCCCGCGGCTACGCCGCGGGGCATTTTCTAATAATTAAAAATTATTCCCATTCAATAGTGCCGATTGGCTTTGGTGTCAAATCATAAAGCACTCGGTTAATGCCTTCTACTTCAGCAGTAATACGTGCTGTGATTTTATGCAAAATTTCGTATGGAATTTCTTCAATTGTTGCACTCATCGCATCGGTCGTATTCACTGCGCGAATAATTGCAGGCCAACCTTCATAACGCTTATCATTTTTTACGCCAACACTTTTCATATCAGGAACAGCAATAAAATACTGCCAAACTTTTTGTGCAAGGCCATTATTTGCAAATTCTTCTCTAAGAATCGCATCGGCTTCACGAAGAGCGTGCAAGCGATCACGGGTAATAGCACCAAGGCAACGCACACCAAGACCCGGACCAGGGAACGGCTGTCTATCAACCATTTCAGCAGGAAGTCCAAGAGCTTTACCTACAACGCGAACTTCATCTTTAAACAAAAGCTTTACAGGTTCAACCAATTCAAACTGTATATCTTCTGGAAGACCACCCACATTGTGGTGTGCTTTTACGCCATCACTTTCAAGAATATCTGGGTAAATTGTTCCTTGTGCCAAAAAAGAAATACCTTCAAGTTTAGAAGCTTCTTCATCAAAAACCTTAATGAATTCGCCACCAATAATTTTACGTTTCTTTTCTGGTTCGCTAACACCTGAAAGTAAATTTAAAAAGCGGTCAGTAGCATCTACATAAATTAGATTTGCATTCAACTGATTCTGGAACACTTCAATCACTTGTTCAGATTCGCCTTTACGCATAAGGCCATGATTTACATGCACACAAACGAGCTGTTTGCCAATAGCTTTAATTAATAAAGCAGCTACCACAGAAGAATCTACTCCACCAGAAAGAGCAAGCAAAACCTTTTTATCCTTTACTTGATATTGAATATCTTGGATTTGTTCTTGGATAAACGCTTCTGCAAGAGCTGGCGTTGTAATACGAACCATAGATTCTGGGCGAACATTATTGTTCATAATTTAGTTCCTGAAATAAATTTAATTTGCAAAAAAAATAGTCATTCTACGGCTTTTTTAACAGAGAAAAACTGCAAAAAAATCATTTTTTTTTCTGAATTTTATAGATAAAAAGCCATTAACGCCCCTACAAAAGCATTTTCAATAAATGAATCAAAATCCAATTTTTCCAAGATGTAAAACGAATACCTAAAATTCACAATTTTTTTTGATTCACAGAAGAGATTTTATTTACAGCATTAAACTTTTTAAAATTCTAATATTATATTTAGGGCAGAAAAAAATTGCGCTATTTTTAGTGCATGAAGGGATTTTATGACAACTGCGAACATTGAAGCACTTGAAGCTAGTGCCAAAGCGGAGCTTTCCGCTCTTTTGGCTAAAGAGTCTATTTCATTAAAAGATAAACTTGCTATTACCCCACAAAAACCAGCAGAACTTTCGCCATTAGAACGTCGCACGACTATGCAGGAAACAAGTCTCGGATTCACAGAATCTCAAGCAAGGCTTGAAGCAAACCGGTGCATGAAATGCAAAAAACCTTTTTGCACTGCTAGTTGTCCTATTGGTATGCCTGTTCCTGCCTACTTAGAATTAGTAGCCGCCGGAAATTTTGAAGACGCCATTCAACTTATTCGTGATACATCTCTTTTCCCATCCATTTGTAGCCGTGTTTGCCCCCATGAAAAACAATGCCAGCAAAATTGTGCCATTGGTAAAAGTTTAAAAGACCCATCTAAAGGTCTTTCACTTGGAAACCTAGAACGCTTTTGTGCAGATTACGAACGCGAAAAAATGGGTGGTAAAAAAATTCTTCCGATAGATGCTCCAACAGGAAAAAAAGTCGCAGTTATTGGAGGAGGTCCAGCAGGTCTTGCTGCAGCCATTGATTTACGCACATTCGGTCATGATGTTGTTATTTTTGAATCCGCTAAAGAATTGGGTGGTGTGTTACGCTATGGCATTCCTGAATTCCGCCTACCAAAAGAAATCCTAGATTACGAACTTTCCATTTTACCTAAAATGGGAATTTCTTGCAAATTTGGAATTACTGTAGGCAAAGACATCACCATTCCAGAACTTTTTGAAAAAGAAAACTTTGACGCGGTATTTATCGGAAATGGCGCAGGACTTGCTTTAAAAACAGGCGTTCCTGGAGAAGAATTAAAAGGAGTATTCACTGCCGAAGAATATTTACGAAAAGGAAATTTATCTCAACCTATTGAATCTGGAAAAAATGTAGTCGTTGTCGGAGGCGGCAATGTAGCTATGGATGCTTCTCGCATGGCGTTCAGACTTGGCGCTGAAAAAGTGAGAATCGTTTATCGCCGTACAAAAAATGAAATGCCTGCATGCAAAGCAGAACTTCACGAAGCTTTAGAAGAAGGCGTTGAAATTTTAGAACTTAAAAATCCTGCTGAAATTTTAAGTGATACTAATGGTCGTGTTGAAAAAATTCGCCTTGATTTATTTGAACTCGGCGAACCTGACGAACAGGGCCGCGCAAGACCAGTGAAAATTGAAGGGAAAGAAGAATTCATTGATGCAGATACTGTTGTACTTGCCATTGGCAGCAAAGTTTCTTCTGAAATCAAAGATTCTACACCAGGCCTTGAAACGAATCGCAACGGAACTTTCATTGTTCAAAATTCAGAAACAGGTGAAACCTCTTGCGAAAATGTTTTCGTTGGCGGAGATGCTTTACACGGGCCACAAACAGTAGTTCTTGCTATGAAAACTGGAAGAATAGCAGCCAAAGCTATTCATGAAAAATTAAGCTAAAGACGCTTTATTCTTAATAAAAAGACACTATCAAACCAAAAGCTACGCTGGTGGTTTGATAGTTTAAACCCAAAGCCCCAGAAGTAAACTTCTGGGGCTTTGGGTTGCACTAAATTTTACTTTTGCAAATTTATGCTTGCATTTGCTGCACCATAAAGACTAATACTATAATCCTTAATTATATAAACCGGAATATTCTTTAAAATAGGTCGAATATTTGGATTATAATTTTGTTCAAAATACTGCATAAATAAATTGTCTCTTTCAAGCCAACGCAAATCTTTTTGAACCGTTCCGCCAGCTAAATAAAAACCACCAAGCGGCAAAAATAAAGTACAAATATCACTTGCATAACGACCAAGCATCTTCACAAAGAGACGCATCATTTCTGCAGCAACTGGATCTGTATCACTTGCCCGACTAATATACTTCGGTCTGTCATCGGCTGGAGTTGCTTCAATACGATCAAATGCTTCATTTTTTGGAACGCCTTTAGTTTCTTTCCACCAGTCATACATATTGCGCAACCCCATTCCAGAAACAAGAGGTTCTACACCTGGCTGGCAGCCGCGCTGCTTTTTGATATAATCACAGAACGAAGCAGAATCTTCATCAAACGGAGCAAAAGTCATGTGACCGCCCTCAGAACTTGCAGGAATATAACGTTCTCCGTCAAAAGCAAGGAACGAAACTCCCATGCCAGTCCCTGGCCCAATTACAGCTTTTGTTGTTTGCTTTGGAGTAGGTATGCTACCATCTGTATGAGCGAGCTTATAAATTTGAGCAGGGTCATCAATATCGAGAGTTGGAATCCCATAGCTAATCGCCACAAAATCGTTGACCACTAAAGTTGGAATTCCAAAAGCAGCAGTAAGAGCATCGCCATCGATACTCCATGGTAAATTGGTCATCACACAACGATTATTAGAAACAGGACCAGCCGCACTAATACAGCAATGGCTTGGGCGTAAATCTTGACGCATCTCTAAAGCGACTTTCAAAGTTTCACGAATCGGTTCTGCTAATCCATCAATAGAAGCAGAAGCAAAAACCGTTTCTAAAATCAAAGTGAACTTTCCACCTTTATAACCAACAAGGCCTAAGTTCGTATTTGTCCCACCAATATCACCGGCAAGAATTAATTTATCAAATGAGGCATCTGGTGCAAGCCACCGAATATCCATAAAAACTCCGTTTGTTTATAAGAAAATCTTCATCATTTTCTGTAATGTACTAAATATAGGCTATCTAACTAAAAATGTTACCATTTGTTTTTCATTTTTTTATCAAAGTTTAGATTTATAAAGTGCTATTACATTTGAAGTACAATCAATAGACTAGATACAGAAACAAAGCTCCAAAGAACAACACCATGAAGTAAGGGCCGAATTCCTACTTCTTTTAATGAAGTTAGATTTAAACCCACTCCTATTAAAAACAAACTTGCTTTTAGAGTGCTTCTCGCTAACCATTGAATCCATCCTGAAATTTCGCCCCAATAACGCAATGGAAAATATTCTGAAAAAATAGTATTCAAAATCATTGCAAAAACAAAAAAGAAAATAAAATAAGGAATGGTATTTTTTTCTGACGTTTTCCGAAACCAAAGCCTCGTAAAAAACACAACAGGAATAATCCACAATGCTCGAGTCAACTTTACTAGAGTCGCAATTTCAACAGCCGTATTTCCATACAAACTTCCTGCACCAACAACCGAACTAGTGTCGTGAATAGCAATAGCAGCCCAATAACCAAATTGCCTTTCAGATAATCCAAAAAATTCACCTAACGGCGGAAAAATAAATAAGGCCACCGCATTCAAAATAAAAATAGTTCCAAGCGCAACAGAAATTTCCTGAGCTTTAGCCCCTGTAACTGGAGCCACTGCTGCAATAGCACTACCTCCACAAATCGCAGTTCCTGTAGAAACTAAATAAGCTGAAGATTTTGAAATGTTAAATAATCGACCAAGAAAAATTCCTAAAAATAAAGTACCAAAAACAGATACAATGGTAAAAAGCATTCCTTCTTTCCCAGCTTCCACTGACTGAAAGAAATTCATTCCAAAACCTAATCCTACTACAGAATATTTTAATAACTTACCAGAAATTTTGTTTGTTTTTTTTGAAACCGGATTTCTAAATACAAAGGCAAATGCAATACCCATAAAAAGAGCTATTGCCGGCGAGATAAAAGGAAAAAGGCAAAGATTCCCTAATAGTAACAACAAGATAATTTTAAACCTATCTTTTTTTTTCATTTTCTAAATCCATAAGTGCAAACCATTCACAGCCATTACCGCTAAACAAGCTACAAGAGCCACAAGTACTAAACCATGTCCTTTCAAAGAAAATAAAGTAGCAAGACAAAGAGCCGCCACTGAAGCAGGCAAAAATTCAGTCGCTTTAAAAATTCCAGGAATGGTCATTGCCGCAAGAACGGTATAAGGAATATAAGCCAAAAACGATTTCCAAAAAACATTTTCAATTTGGCGTTTTAATAAAATAAAAGGTAAAGCACGAAGCAAATAAGTAACAAACGCCATCACAAATAAATACTTAAAAAAAACTTCTAAACTCATGCGTTCTCCTTGATTGGAAAAAGGAACGCCGCCACTAAAGAAGCTAAAACCGCACAGAGAATAATCGCAAAACCAAAAGAAACTTCAGATAAAACAGGAGCGTAATTAAACAAAAGACTCAAAGCTATCGAGATAAAAACCGCAATACAAGTTGGCTTATGAATTTTCATTTGAGGAACTACAATCGCAATAAACATTCCATACAAAGCTACACCAAGAGCGTCAGTTAAAAAATGAGGCAAAACCTCGCCACAAACAGCTCCAATTAACGTTCCTGAAGTCCAACCCAAATAAGGTAACAACATAAGTCCTAAAAAATAAATTGGAGTTACTGGAACTTTGCTAGACATAGCCACTGCATAAATTTCATCTGTGATTCCTGTACCTAAACACAAGCGCTTAAAAGTTCCAAAAGAAGGAGAAACTTTTTGAGAAAGAGAAATAGCCATCAGTGAATAGCGCAAGTTAATAAAGAAAGTTGCTATAGCCATTTCAAGAAGAGTCCCAGTCATTTCACTCATAATATGCAACCCAGCAAATTGCCCTGCTGAAGTCAAGTTCGTCATAGAAATTAAAGTTATCAACGGCCAAGTAAGCAATTTTGAGCCAGCAATACCAAACGAAAAAGACACCGCAAAGTATCCTATTCCTATTGGCAAGCCATCATCAACACCTTTCTTAAAGCTCATGCGCGCAAGTATAGAAAATTCACTCTCACTCTTTTTTACATTTCGCGTACAATCTTTCAAAAAAAATAGTGTGATTTTTTAGTTCTTCCTTTGAAATTCATGTTTTAATCAAACAGATAATTTGTTAAGTTTATAATGTGAAAAAATTAGTGCATCTCCGCGAAAAATGTTTAGAATGTGCCGGCTGTGTTGGCATTTGTCCGAAAATGGCTTTAGATATGTATGGCCTTGATTTGCAAATTAATCACGAAAATTGCTCAAAATGTGGGCTTTGTGTAAAAGCATGTCCAGCGGGCGCTTTAAAAATTTCGGAGAATGAAAATGCGTAAAGAATATGATGCCGTTGTCGTTGGCGCAGGGCCTGGTGGTTCTGTTGCCGCTCGCGAACTTGCCAAGCAAGGTTTTTCTGTTTTGCTTTTAGAAAAAAGAGAACGCGTTGGGTATCCTGTTCGCTGCGGAGAAGCAAGCACAACATTTGAAGATTTGCAAAATTTTGGTCCTATTCCAGAAGAATGTATAGAATCTAATATCAATGGCCTTTTCGTGTATGGCCCCGACAACACAAAAATCGATTACTACAAAAAAAATGTCGGTGTAATGCTCAATCGCGAAAAGTTTGATCCATGCCTTGCAGAACTTGCAGTAAAAGATGGTGCCGAATTACACACTTTTGCGAGAGCTTCTGCAGTAAGTGCTGTTGAAAATGGAAAACGCACAGTAACTATTGTAACGGCTTCTGGAACAGAAAACGTTAAAACAAAAGTTGTTGTAGGCGCCGATGGAGTTGAATCTTTAATCGGTCGTATGGCAGGAATTCCAAGTGGGCAAAAACCCAAACTAACTTGTTGTGGTGTAGATATTAAAGTAGAAGGAATTTTAACCAACCCAGAATACCTCACCTTTTGGCAAGGACATGATTGGATTAACGACGGCTACATTTGGAGTTTTCCAAAAGTTCGTTCTAACACCACAAATTTCGGCGCAGGTTTTTTAATTCCAAGTAAAGAAGGGCCTTCCATTTTAGAAGTCACTTTAGATTGGCTGCAAAAGCTTTTTCCAAACGCTAAAATTTTAGGAACTGTCGGTGGCGTCATTCCTGTTTCTGGCAACCTTGAAAATTATGTTTTAGATTCTTTAGTGCTTGTAGGCGATGCCGCTCACCACACCAACCCTTTAACAGGCGGTGGAATTTCAGCTGCTATGCGAGCTGGGCGCCACGCAGCTCAAGTAATCGGAGAAGGTTTACGCTCAAATAATCTTTCTTCAGAATTTCTAAAAAAATACGAATCTCTCGTGGAAGCAGATTTCGGAAAATCTCACCAAAAGCAGCTTAAGTTCAGAAGATTTTTATTGGAGCAAAACAAAAAAGACCAAGTAGATACATACCACGTTTTAAATGCAGCGCTTGGAAAAGATGGCAAAAAATTGGATTTACTTACTCACCCGCTACGCACATTAAGAGTAATCTCTGCTTATCGTAAATTCAAGTAGAATTTATGCGCCTTTGCGTTCCAAATTTTTATTCAAAATTTCATTGTCTTGCAGATAAATGTAGCGATACATGTTGTTGTGGTTGGGAAATTGAAATTGACAAGCACACAGAAACACTCTACAAAAACGTTTCAGGAAGTTTTGGCGAAAAATTAAAAGCCAATATTGAAAACGGACAATTTAAACTTCTTCCAAAAGATCGTTGTCCATTTTTAAATTCTTCAAATTTATGTGAAATTCAAAAGAATTTAGGTGAAAATTTTCTTTGTGATATATGCCGAGAACATCCAAGGTTTCATGAATGGTTCGGTGATTACAAAGAATCAGGACTTGGGCTTTGTTGTGAAGAAGCCGTACGCTTACTTTTAAACGAACCTTCCCTTGAATTTCTTTACAGTAATTGCGACGAACCCAATTACGCTATAGACAAAGAATCTCTTTTCTTAAAAGATGAAATTTTTAAGCAACGAAAAATACTTTTTGAAATTCTAAAAAATTCTTCCATTCCGTTTTCCAATCGCTTGCTCAAAGCTCTAACACAAACAGAACTTTTACAACAACAAATTCTTCCTGAATTTTCAGAACAGAACGCCCCTCAAGAAATGAATCCTGAAATTCTTCTTTCTCACTTTACTCAAATTTTATTATCAACAGAAAGTTTCGGCAATGCCTGGAATGAAGCTGTTCTAAGAATCAAAAACAAACCAGTTTCAGAAATATTAAATTCCACAAATTTTTCTTTTTCTCAAGCTGAATGTGAAAATATTATTCAATACCTTCTCTTTCGTTATTTTGCTAAATCTATCTATGACAACCTTTGCTTAGAAAAATTTAAATTCGCCATTTTCTTTATGATAATTCTTCAAAGTTTTGCAAAGGAATTAGCGCTTGACCTTTCAAATTCTGTTAAAATCAATTCCGTCAAATTACTTTCAAAACAACTTGAATATTCTGAAGAAAATATGAATCTTCTGTTTTGCCATTTCAACAACGACGCTCTTTTTTCAAAAAAATCATTTGAAATTCTGATTACAAAATTTTTCAACTTTTAAATTAAACATCATCATTTTTGAATATCTATATTTTCACTATGCAAAAAGTTGAAACTTGGTACAAAGCTCAAGGGCGCTGCAAAAGCGAGGAATATGAACTTGCTTCTTACTTACTTTTCGAAGCAGGAGTAGAAACACTAGAAGAACTTGAAAGCGAAAATCCTGAATGGACTTCATTTCGTTTTTTCACTGGTGAAAAAAATGACCGCGATAAAATTGTAGCGCAATTTCCAGAATACGAATTTGAAATCTCCGAAGAACCTGCAAAAGATTGGGACAAGTGGTGGCGAGATAGAGCTGAACCCGTAGCCGTTAGCACGCATTTATGGGTTCGTCCACCTTGGGTTCAATTTTCTCCTGAAGATAAGGATTCTATTGTGCTAGAACTTGAAGCCAAAACCGCATTTGGCACAGGTGAACACGAAACCACTTCTAGCACTGCCGCCTTAATGGAAGCCATTGATTTTAATGGAAAATCCGTTTTAGATATTGGAACTGGAACAGGAATTCTTGCCATGTTTGCAAGGCGCCGTGGCGCAAAATTAGCCGTAGGAACAGAAATCGATCCGCAAGCATTGCCTTGCATTGCAGAAAATTTCGAACGCAATCATTTTCAAGATTCCTGTGCCGTGCTCGGTTTTCTTGATGCGTTTGCAGACGACGCTAAGTTTGATGTAATTGTTTGCAATATGATTCGTAGCGAACTTTGGCCCTTGCGCGACGATATTGAAAATCTTTTAGCCGACAACGGTTACTTCGTTGTGTCTGGTCAGCTAGAAGAAGAAAAACAATATGTTCTAGATTGGTTTAACGAATGCGGTTTTACACTCGACGCAGAGTTAATTCGTGGTGAATGGTGGAGTGCGCGGGCGAGGCGTTCATGAATAAAAACTTAAACGATTGTATTAAAAGCCGCCATAGCGCTCGTGAGTTTTCAGAAAAGGAAATTCCGGAAAATGTTTTGCATGAAATTCTTGAAATGGCGCGTTTTGCCCCTTCAAGTAAAAACACTCAACCATGGAAACTCTCTTTAGTTGAAGGGGCAAGGCTCGAAGCGTTAAAAAAAGAGTTATGCCTACAATTTGATAACAACGCTTCGTGCCGGCCGGACTTTACACAAGGCCTTCAAGAAATTTACCGGCCACGCGCCATCGCTCTAGGAAAATCTATTCTCACTTACAAAGGAATCGCTCGCGAAGATAAAGAAGGAAGGCGCCTCCACGACCGAGCCAATTTTGATTTTTTTGGAGCAAATGCTATTCTTATTTTAAGCGTTCTTCCAGAACCAAACGAAACCACTCTTATGGATTTAGGAATTTTCGCTGGCTACCTAATGCTTGCCATAGAAAATGCCGGTTTATCATGTTGCCCACAAGTGAGTGTAGCAAACTACGCCGATTCATTTCGTAAAATTCTTCCTGAACTTAGTGAAGAAAAAATCGCTATGGTTTTTCCATTCGGTTATGCTTTAGAAAATTCTCACCTAAATGCTTTTGAATCAACTCGCGAACCTTACGAAAATTGGTTTCGAAAAATTTCTTAAACCCACTTTATAAAATCACTCGTTTCGGAAAATAATCTCTAAGTTTTTTCAATTTCTGCAAACGGTAAACAATTACCGCTAAAGGAACTTTAAACTCTCTTGAAAAATAATTAAGCGCCTTGCTAGAAAAATCACCAATCACTAAAATCTGACATTCCGCAGGTTCACTCAACAATTTATTTTCCGCTCTTTTTTTTCATTCTTCATTTTCAACTAAACCAGGCATATCCTTTACAAACATTCCTGATTCGTTATGGCGAAAAAATTCCAAAGCTTCAAAAAGCATTTCTAAAAAAAGTGCTTCATGATAATAACGATTTGAAAAAATAAGCAAAGGCTTTTTCTTATGAAAAATTCCAACCGCACCAGATTGCACTTGAGGAAAACTAGGAACCATTCCAATATTTATTCCATAACGCCTACAAAGTTCTAATGATCTTTCTAAAAAATCTTTTTCTTTTCGGTAAGCAAGTTCCAAAAGTTTTTCTTCTAAAAGTTCTAAATCATCTCTGCAAAATTCAGCCGCTTTTTCTTTTGAATAAAGAATTTCTCCCGAACGAAACCATGCAGCAAACACTTTTGGATAATCACATTCTGAAAAATTAACAGCTACCAATTCAGTATCATTTGTCAAATATGCTTTTTCCCAAGCCTCCTCCGAGGCAACTCTAAAAAATCGAAGCAATTGTTCTTTTGGTGACAATGGAGAATTTTCTTCTAGCATTTTCCGAAAAGTAAGCGCTCGAAAAGGAAACCCTTTTACAAACTCAGAATCCTCTAAAAGAAATTCAAATTCTTTTAAATATTCATCACCTATTTCCAGTGCACAAATCAATTCTAATAGTTTTTCTTTAGAAAGTATTTCATTAAGGCGACTCATTTTCTGTACCGCCTTATAAGAACACCCAAAACGAGCGGCCAATTCCCTCCTAGAAATTGGATTCAATTCATACACATCGTTAAAGCGAATATTCTTCTCTTCATAAAAAAATTTCATACTTTGAAATGTATGAAATTTATAACATCAAAAGCACTACTTATGTAGCCATCGTTAAAATTTTGTTTCTGGCAAAAAAAAGCTTCTTATCACGCAATTTGAAAATTTTGGATTGTTCTCTTTCATGTTTGGCAGCAAGTGCTTTAGAATACATCAACATGCCCCTCAAATCTTCTTTAGACTTAGCAAAAGAGGTGGCATTTTTTGATTTATTTGCCATAATGCGCTCAAAATGTTTCGTCATACATAAAAATCCTACCCTAGAAAGTTTCCAAAAACTTTACAAAGATACTTTTCTCCTTTTTCTTTGGAAAGGGTGTTCTTTCAAATTTGTGACACAGAACACAAAATAAGGCCTTCATTTTCTGAAAAAAACGCTTTTTTAACTCATTTTTGAGCTTTTTCTTGTTTTTAAAGTGTAAAAAAAATATAATTTAAATTGATTTTAATCATAGGATTCCTTCCTAACCAGAAGTTTCCTACTAGGTTTCTAATTGTTATGTTCTTAACATTTAAACCTTTTTTAAAAACTCATTTCTCAAAAGGAGAAAACTGATGAAAAAATATGGCATTTTAGCAGCCATTACAGCAAGCACCATTATTGGTTGTGCTAACGCCCCTCAACCAACTACAGAACCAGCTACCCCAAAAGAAGCAGCTGTTACAACCTCAAAAGACACTTTAATTTCTGTAAATGACAAAAAAAGTTATGCTCTTGGAATTAATGTTGGTCGCTCTCTAAAAGATGTTCTTTTAACAGGAATCGATTTAGATATAATGCAAAAAGGCCTTAAAAGCCAATTAGATACTTCTACAAAAGTTTTAATGACAGAAGAAGAAATTGAAAGCACCTTACAAGAATTAGTAAAAGATCTTCAAAAAAAGCGCGAAGCCGATGCTAAAGCCCTTCTACAAAAAACACTTGAAGAACAAAAAGCTTTCCTAGCAAAAAATGCAAAAGAAGCTGGTGTTGTTTCAACCTCAAGTGGTTTGCAATATAAAATTGAAAAGAACGCAGAAGGAATTGCTCCTAAACGTGAAGACAAAGTAAAAGTTCATTACAAGGGTTCTCTTTTAGATGGAAAAGAATTTGATAGTAGTTATCTTCGCGGCGAACCTCTCGAATTCCCAGTGAACGCCGTTATTGAAGGCTGGCAAGAATTACTTACTAATATGAAAGTAGGAATGAAAGTAAAAGCTTGGATTCCTAGCGAATTAGGTTATGGAGAAGCTGGCGCTCCTCCAGCAATCCCAGGAAACTCTCTCTTAATTTTTGAAGTAGAATTATTAGAAGTTCAAGCTACAAACCCTCCAGCAGATACTTTAAATGTAAAACCAATTGAAGATTCTACTCAAGTAGCTCCAGCAGAGGTAAAAGCTGATTCTACGAAGCCAGCAGCACCTGCTACTGAAGTAAAGCAAGAACTGGCAAAAGCCGCAGAAGCAACACCTGCCGCTAAAACGGAAGAACCTGCTGCCGAAAAAAAACAAGAAGCAGCAAAGCCAGCAGAAGCAGCTCCAAAAACTGAACCAGCCAAAGCAGCTGAGCCAGCCAAAGCAGCTGAACCAGCAAAGAAAAAATAATTCTAATTTCACCTTCAAACGGTCACTTAAAGTGACCGTTTTTTTTTGTTTAAAAAAAATTACAACATAAAAGTGTTACAAATCCAGAAGTTAAACGTTTTACCTAATAGAACCTTTTTTATAGGAAAAAAATTATGAAAGAAAAAAAACGTCCTTTCCGAATTGGATTCTTTATCGATGGTTTCACTTTTTATAAAGTAAACTATTATTATAAACACTATCATGAGCAACATTCACGTATTTGTTTCGCTGGCTTACGAAATTTCGTTATGAAACAAGTTCGTCCTTATTGCCCACCCAATCGACCTATTGTGCTTGAAGCTCATTATTACCATGCTAAAACAAATCCTCACTTTAGAAACCCTAATAGAATAGATGAAGGTTTAAATCGTTTTGAAGAACGACTTTTAGAAGAAGGATTTAAAATTCATTATCCAGGAAATGATTTTAACAATAAAAAGAATGGTAATGCAGATTTAATCAACGATTTAAAAATGTATGCCTTATTTCAAGAAATAGACATTGCAGTTCTTCTTTCTACACAAGGATTTTATAGCAATGTAGCTGCTACTTTAAAAACACAAAAAATTCCACTCTTTCTTCTTGGTTGGAATTTTAGTTATACGAACGAAAATAATACTATTTTCTGGAAAACAGATGTAGAATTAAGACAACGAGCCTTTCAATATATTGCTATGGAAAAAATTATGAACTCACCCAATCAAAATAAAATTAGTCGTTCGTTATTTGTTTCTTCCAAAAAGAGAAGAAATCATAACTTCGTTATTTAATTAGTACTATACAAAAACAGCGCATCCGTAGGATGCGCTGTTTTTTTTAAATTCATTTTTTTAAAGCCGGTCGCGTTGCTTTTTCTGCCAAGGGGAAAGGAACGTCCAAGTGACTCTTGCTCCAATGAAGAATGTATCACCATTCACATCAGAACTACCATATTCAACATCTTCCACTTCAATTTCATTATAGCGAATAAAGCGATAGCCGGCATAAGCACCAATAGAAATCGGATCTATGGAAAAACGAAGTTCAAGTTCTGTATTGAAAGTCATTGCAAATGTGCTATAATAACGATTACGCATATCAGTTACTGTTATCTGGTCTTCAATAGCACCACCGTCATAACTCAAAATGTCGTAAGAATTAATGAAGTGAAGATTTAACAAATTAAAACCGATACCAACTGCAGGAATCAAGTTAATAATGGTATTTTCACCAAACAACTTCCAACCAAACATCCAATCTGCGCCATAAGCAAACCAAGAAGCATCTGTAGCACCATCACCTTCAGAGACTTGAGTTGGCATAAAGTTTACATCAAACCAAGTCAAGAATTGCTTATACTGCGCACCGATATTAACATGCAAACCAAGGTAATAGTCATCAAAATGATCATAGGAACTTAATGCCTTATCTCCGACAAAAGAAGCCTTAGTAGAATCGCCAGAAGCAGCATCTTCGACAACAAAGCCTTTACCACCAGCAAACAATAACCGGTTAATATATTTGATGTGTTCCGAGTTCATGTTGCGATAATCGCCACCGACAGAAATAAAGCCTCGGATATGTTCCTTTTCATAGAAAGAGGATTCGGCATCGGCAAATGTTTCCGTAGCCGCAAACAGACCTATCAATAGTGCTGACAAGCGGAAAACAGTTTTTGAAATACGCATTGATAAACTCCACGCATAAAAATTTTCTATTAAAATACATTATATATTTGAGTTGTGTTGGAGAAAAATGCATAAATCATTAAAAATCAATAGGTTGTACGCATTTTTTTTCTTTTTTTTGAGCATTCTGGCACCCGTAACCCTCCTAAATGGTTGTTCAAAAGAAGAAAAATTAGATTCCTCCTTAAGGAACCTACCCTTGCAGTACGCTAAAAATTTTCAGTTAGATACTCTTTCTGAAGGCGTGCTTAGACTCACGGTTCAGGTCTTTTTAGGAGAAGATTCCATAAAGCACCACTACATTCTCCGAGAAAATGAAAAACCAATACCTAAATCTTTTAAGAACACAACCATTATTCCTGTTCCTGTAAAGAAAATGGTTGTAATGTCGGGAAGTCACTACGCATTTTTAAAGCATCTAGGAGCCGAGGAACGCGTGATTGGATTTAGCGATAAAAAAAACATTGCTGATTCTACACTATACAATCATATCATTACAGAAAAAGTAAAGGAAGTAGGTGAAGGATCTTTCTTAAAGCAGGAACTGCTATACAAACTCAAACCCGACGTGATTGTAGCTTTTGCCACCGGAAATTCTTTTGATTCTAACCTTGAAAAAATCGCCCAACTTGGTATCCCTGTGCTTTATGTTTCTGAATGGCAAGAAGTTTCTCCTTTAGCAAAATTTGAATGGATTTTCTTATTTGATGCCTTAGTAAAAACGGATCGTTCCGTTAATTTATTCAAAATCGAAAATGAAGAATATAAAAGGGTTAAAGATTCTCTTCGTGCTTTAAATCTTCCTTGTCATTCTGTGCTACTAGGAGGGCCTGTTTCTGGTTATTGGTTCGCTCCTGGCGATCAAAGTTACACAGGAACGTTAATTCGTGATGCTGGCGGTTGTTCCGTTTTTCCAAAGGATTCTTCTTTAGAAAAAAGACTTTCTCTTGAATCCGCTTTTATCTATGCTCAAAAAGCAAAAACATGGCTGCATCCTGGTTATTATAAATCTCTTAACGAACTTCTTCTCGCAGAAAATAGAGTTCAGCTTTTAAATCCATATAAAAACAAACGTATTTACAATTTCGATAAGCAAAAAGGAAAAAATGGGGCCTTAGATTTTTATGAACAAGCGGTTATACACCCTTCAAAGGTACTCAAAGATTTAATAAATATCCTTCATCCTAAGCCAGTCGGAAATAATCCTACAATATGGTATCGCAATATTTTCTATAATTAAAGTATGGCTAATAATGTTGGTATCGGAGAATGGATTTCAGCTTCTTATGAACAAGGAATCCCGTTTTTACAGCAAATTCCTAGAGAATGCGCCGATTTCTTTTTATTGAATGCGCAAATCGCAGAATTTGATGCTGGAGAAATAATCCTTGAAGGTGATAGTGTAAACCAATATTTCTGCGTGTTACAAAGCGGACGAGCGCAAATATGCGGTCGCCTTATGCCCAATGGGCAATACAACGTAATTGCTTATCTTGAAAGTGGAGCGTGCTTTGGGGAAATGTCGCTGATATGCAACGCCCCTACAAGTAATACTGTCATTGCTATTGAAGATGGTTGCACTGTTCTGCTGCTAGAAAAAAATGTTTTCGTAAAATTCTTAGACGAAAACCCTAGCGTAATGGTGTATCTGTATAAAGTTACTGCAGATCGTCTTCGAGCAAAAAATAAAGCATTTGATGATTTCGAAAGTTTATCACTCTTAGCTTCTGCAAAGGTGCTTCCTTTTGTGGATTTTGCTCAAACGATGGAAAAGAGTAGAATCACAGGAACCGTACTTTTTGAATCTAACGGACGCGGTGGTTTTATTGCTTTCCAAGAAGGTCGTATTTGTTGCGCAAAATGCGGTAAACTTGTCGGACCAGATGCTCTAGAAGAATTATTGTCTTGGGGTGAAGATACTCTATTTAAGTTAGATACCCATGTAATGCCAGATATGGTAAACATTAATCAAGCTGCCGATACTACAAGTTTGATCCTAGATGCTCTTAGAAATATTGATGAAAAACAAAACACAAAATAACCCAATGAGGAGATTATGAATTACGCAGACGCTGGGGTGTCACTAGCCCGCGCCGATGAGGCTATGGTCGGAGTAAAAAAATCCGTTCGCAGTACTTTCAATGAAGGAGTACTTGGCGATGTTGGAAACTTCGGTGGCCTATTTACCTTAAACCATCTCGGAATGAAAGACCCTGTTCTTGTGAGTTCTGTTGATGGCGTAGGAACCAAGTTAAAAATCGATATTGAAATGGGAACCCATGAACTACCGGGTCAAGATATCGTAAACCATTGTTGCGATGACATTCTGGTTCAAGGTGCTCGTCCACTATTTTTCTTAGACTATGTGGCTACTGGTCGTCTAGAACCAGGGGTAATGGATAGTTTAGTAGCAGGCATGAGCAAAGCTTGCCGTGAAAATAATTTGGTTCTCATCGGAGGCGAAACTGCTGAAATGCCAGGCTTCTATGGTCCGGGCGATTACGATATTTCTGGAACCATTGTTGGCGTTGTAGAACGCGAAAACATCATTGACGGAAAAAGCATTAAGCCTGGAACCATCATCCTTGGTTTACCTTCTACTGGATTACATACTAACGGCTATTCACTTGCTCGCAAAGCATTGTTTGATGTCGCTGGCTATACGGTAAATACTCGCATAGATGGCATGGAACAAACTATTGGTGAAGCTTTGGTAGCGCCTCATCGCAGTTATTACAAAAGCCTTATAGAACTTTGTGATAAAAAATTATTGCAAGGTCTTGTTCACGTTACAGGTTCAGGCTATCAAGGGAATATCCCAAGAATTTTACCTGACAATGTAGATGTGGTTATTGATCGCTCTGCTTGGGAAGTGCCTATGATTTTCCGCGTCATTCAAGAGGCAGGAAGCGTGGAAAAAGATGAAATGTATTCTACGTTCAATATGGGAATCGGAATGCTTCTCTTTATTGATCCAGAAAATCGTTCCATCGTAGAAGAACACTTAAAAGCAAAAGGCGAAACTTTCTACAAAGTAGGCGAAGTTGTAGAAGGTAGCAAACAAGTAAAATTCAAGGACTAATTTTAATTTATCTGTAATAGCGGTGGCGTAGCCACCGCTATTTTTTTTCTTTTTAAAATAGGAACGCCTAGGATGCTCACCCATACTCTAAAAATCTTTTTTGCCGGATTTTTCACATGAGGGTACAAATGATTAGCATTTTTTAATTAGACAACCTTAGCCCAACGACAATTCTTTTTTATTTCTTCATACCAAATTTGATGTTGCCCAATCCCAATCGTATTTTCTGCGTGCATGCGACAACCGCTATTTTTGCCATTTTTCAAGTATATAAAACATACTTCAAATAAAATATTTCCAATCGCAAAATGCTAAAATCAAATCCATTTTTCTTCATTTATTTTGCAACCTATAGGTTGCGGGATTTTAGTGACTTTCTTTATAACATTGTTATGTGGAAAATAGTGAAAAAACAAAGACATGCTTTAGCTATACCCTGCGCTCGCTTCGGTTAGAAAAAGACATTAGCCAAGAACAATTAGCCGAAAAAAGTGGTGTTTCGAGGCAGCAAATTTCACGTTTAGAATGCCATAGCGATAACCCCACACTAGAAACTATTCGACTTTTAGCACAAGGCCTTGGCGTTTCTTTACAAGATTTTATGGCTCATTTTGAAAATTATTTTAACAGCAGTCTTTTAAAAGAGAAAAATTTGCGATTAGCTGAAGAGAATCAAACAAAACAATATCATAGCAAAAAATCTAAATAGATTTTCCTTAAAACCGACTTATTTTAGGCATTTCAAGCCATTCCTTTTTATTTAAAGTTACTCATTTTACTAAATTGTTGCAGGATTTTAAAATTTCAAGGATTAGTATGAGCATCGTTGATAAAGTTTTGCATAAAGTTTTTGGCACCCCGCACGAAAGAAAAGTAAAGCGGTTGCGCCCAATTATTGCTGAAATTAATAAAACACGAAAGGAACTTGAACATCTTTCTGATAAAGAACTTGCTTTAAAAAGCGACGAATTTCGAACACGCCTTAAAGAAGGTGCTTCTTTAGAAGACATTAAAATAGAAGCATTTGCTGTTTGTCAAGAAGCGTGCGACCGCCGTCTCGGTATTTTCAATATTTTTGATGAATCCTACGGATTTGATTTTGGTCTTTTAGGTCCAGAACTTGCTGGAGCTGTTCAAAAAGCAAAAGAAGAATTAAAAGCTGGTGTCCCTGAATACGAAGTTTACTTGCCTGCGGAACTTTATGCAAAAGTTCGTGAACTTTACCCTGATTCAGTTAAACCTTTCCGCATGATGCCATTTGATGTGCAGATGATTGGTGGTCTTGTTTTGCACGAAGGCGCTATCGCAGAAATGGCAACGGGTGAAGGTAAAACACTCGCTGCAGCTTGTCCTGTTTATTTAAATGGTCTTTCAGGAAAAGGCGTTCATGTTGTTACGGTAAACGATTACTTGGCAGGTCGTGATGCAAAACAAATGGGCCGCGTTTATAATTTTCTTGGTTTGAAAGTCGGTCTTATTGTCAATGGTCTTGACTCTGATCAACGCCGAGCAAGTTATGGCGCCGATGTTACTTATGGTACAAACAATGAATTTGGTTTTGACTACCTACGTGATAACATGGCCGTTACTCCACAAGAACTTGTTCAGAGAGAATTAAATTTCTGTATTGTTGATGAAGTGGACTCCATTCTTATTGATGAAGCAAGAACTCCATTGATTATCAGCGGGCCCGCAGAAGATGCTACCGACAAATACATCAAAGCAGATGCATTAGTCCAGCAGCTTAAACGCGGAACTGATTACATGGTAGATGAAAAAAATAAAACCGTGCAAATTACAGAACGCGGTGTAAATCAAATTGAATCTATCTTAAAAATTTCAAACTTGTATGGCGAACACGCTGAATGGGTGCATTTTATAACTCAATCATTACGTGCATGGAACCTTTTTGAACGCGATGTAGATTACCTGGTTCGCGAAGGTGAAATCGTTATTATTGACGAAAATACAGGCCGCTTAATGGAAGGTCGTCGTTATTCTGAAGGAATGCACCAAGCCATTGAAGCAAAAGAAAAAGTTCAAATCCGCCGTGAAAACCAAACGCTTGCAACCATTACATTCCAAAACTATTTCCGCATGTACAACAAACTTTCTGGTATGACAGGAACTGCGGAAACAGAAGCAACTGAATTCATTAAAATTTACAACATGCCAACTTGGGTCATACCTACTCACAAACCGTGTATTAGAAAAGACCTCAACGATCTTGTTTATAAAACTGAAGAAGCAAAATGGAAATCTATTGTTTCCGAAATTAAGCGCAGGCACAAAGCAGGACAGCCTATTCTTGTTGGAACCGCGTCTGTTGAAAAATCTGAAAAGATTTCTCAAATGCTTAAACGAGAAGGAATTGAACACGAAGTTCTTAACGCTAAAAATCACGGGCGTGAAGCAGAAATCATTCAATTCGCAGGTCACATGCATAAAGTGACTGTTGCCACCAACATGGCTGGTCGCGGTACAGATATTGCTCTTGGTCCTGGAGCAGCAGAGGTCGGCGGTCTTCACGTGCTCGGTACAGAACGTCACGAATCAAGGCGTATAGATAACCAGCTTCGCGGGCGTTCAGGTCGTCAGGGCGATCCTGGTTCAAGCCAATACTTCCTTTCCCTTGATGACAACCTAGTTCGTATTTTTGGTGGCGCCAACATTAAAAAAATGATGGAACGCTTTGGTCTAGGCGATGATGATGTCATTGTACATCCTCTTGTTAGCCGCAGTATTCGTGGAGCTCAGCGCCGCGTAGAAGGCCAAAGCTTTGATGCACGTAAATACTTACTTGATTACGACGATGTAATGAACGAACAACGTAAAGTCATTTACACCTTACGCCGCCGAATTCTCAATGAAGAAGATGTTCGTCAAGATGTTTGGAGCCGAATCGAAGAAGCGGCAGACATCAAAGTTTCTCAATATGTATTTGCAAATACCTTCCCTGAAGAATGGAAATTAGAAGATCTTCACGTGGAACTTAGTCGCTGCTTTGCAATCAACTATAACTTAAGCAAAGAAGAAGCTACAAGCAAAACCGCAGAAAATGTTTTAGATGAAGTTCTTGATTTATGCAAAAAGAAATACGACAAACTTATTGAAATTATTCCTGATAAAGATTTCAAAAATTTAGAACGTCACCTCTTATTGCGTACTATTGACCAACATTGGAAAGAACATCTTTACGCTATGGATCAATTAAAAGATTCTATTCGCTTCCATGGCTATGCCCAAAAAGATCCTCTCATGGTTTATAAAGGCGAAGGCTTCAAGCTTTTCGAAAAGTGCCTAGAAAGCATCGCTATGCTTGTAACCATGCGAATTTTGAATATCCGTATTCAACTTCCTAACGGAATGTCTGTTCCTCCAGAAATGCTTGTTAAAAGAGAAGATGCTCCAAAGACAAATAATCCTGATGAAGTGGCGCCAGAAGATAAAATGGAAGTTTCTATCGCTCAGGAATCCATTCCACCAAAACCTGAAGCACCAACTCAAACCGTCACGAATAAAGAACCAGAAAATTCCCCAATGCCTCAATCAGCATTACCGGGAACTAGACCTATTAGGCGCCGCCCTATGCCTGTAAAATCTGATACTCCAAAAGTAGGGCGTAATGACCCTTGTTGGTGTGGATCTGGTTTAAAATTCAAAAAATGCCATGGCAAAAACGAAGAATAATGAAGTTTCCTTCTACTCGTAATTTTTTCTGCCTAGAAGGCATTGATGGTTCTGGAAAAACCACGCAATTAGAACTTTTAGCTAATGCGCTAGAAGAAAAAGGCTACAAAGTTGTAAAATTGCGTGAACCAGGCGGGGCTGTAATTTCTGAGCATGTTCGCTCCATTTTATTGAATCCAGCATTTAAAGGAATCATGGATGATTCCACGGAGTTGTTGTTATACAATGCAGCTCGCGCTCAAGTTATCGCAGAAATTATTCTTCCGGCTCTTGAAAACGGAAATATTGTTTTGGCAGATAGATTTGCTTACAGTACACTAGCTTATCAAGGTTATGGCAGAGGACTTTCTCTCAAGAAAGTAAATGAATTAACAGCGATTACTTGTGAAAAATGCTTTCCGGAATTAACATTAATTCTAGATATCAATGCAAAGCAAAGTAAAATCCGTAGAAGTCACAGAGATGAAACACCAGATCGCCTAGAATCGGAAGCTGATTTATTTTTTGACAAAGTAAGTGAAGGTTACAAGCAAATCGCCAAAGAAAATCCAGATACCGTTTGCATTTTTGATGCCATGCTTGAAAAAGAAACGATTCACCAAAAAATTCTAGAAGCGGTTTTACTCCGATTAAAACCCTAACAAATTAAAGAAAATCCTAACTTAAGGTTGATTTATGTTTCTGCTTCTTTTGCTTTTTGGATTTTCTCTATTATTTTGGAATCTCGCCAGTTCATTTTCTGGTAAAATCAAATTTGTTATACCCGCTTTTTTCGTGAGTGCTACACTTTTAGGTTTTTTCTTTAGAGAAATCACTTTTTTTAGTGCCGTTCAAACATTTTTCCTGATTTTCACCTGCATCGCACTCTCTTTATACATTATTCTTGATATTTTACTTGTTTGCCTAAAAATTTTCCGCCGCCCACTATCTCTGCCAAAAAGAAAAATTGCAGGCAAAATAATTCTCATTACTTCCCTTATCACCACTACAAGTTTTTTAATATATGGCATTCCGCATAATGCTGATTACAGAATAGAAACATCAAAAATCACTTTAAAACAAAATTCAAAACCTTTTACAGTAGCTTTCTTTACCGACCTTCATCTAGATCCTCTTTTTAAACAATCAAAACTAGAACGGCTCGCTGTACATTTAGATTCTCTTCAACCAGATTACATTTTCTTTGGAGGCGATTTAGCCGATATTACAGATTCTCTATTAAATGAAAAAGGCATTGACAAATTAATGCAAACAGTTACCTCAAAAGCAAAAAAGGGAACTTTTGCCATTCTCGGAAATCATGAAGCTTATATGGAATCGGTTGGTTCAAACCCTGCTAATTGGATGCGCCACATCGGAATGATTCCACTCATTGATTCTACAATCTGCACCGAGCATTTCTGTCTTACAGGAAGGCAAGATTTTCATGTCGCGAGAAAAAAGAACACAGAACGAACGCCTCTGAATAATCTTGTTCCAATTGATTCTTCTTTACCTTGGCTACTTTTAGATCATCAACCACATGGAATAGAAAAAGACTATAAAGGCAAAAAACCGCTTCTAGCTCTTTCTGGACATACACATAATGGGCAATTCTTTCCCGGAACACTTCTTATTGATTTAATCTGGCCATTAAGTTATGGTTTTGGAAATCTTGATGGAGTAAATTGGTTAGTTAGTTCTGGAATTGATTCTTGGGGACCACCCGTACGAGTAGGATCAGATACCGAATTATGGTATCTACAATTTAGTCCATAAAAAGGAGGGAATATGCCAAAAAACGGAGAACATAACAAATGGATTGCTCTAGCTCTTTGCATTTTGCTTGGATATTTAGGGCTACATCGTTTTTACGAAGGGAAAATAGCAACCAGAATTCTTTGGTTGTGTACTGGTGGCTTTTTTGGAATAGGCATTATAATTGATGCTATTCTTATCGTACTTAAACCTGAAAAATATTAAAACCTATCGTTTTGTTAATAAATATTTACATTTATGCAGATTATTCACTCAGCTATTCTTTATAAAGAGTAAGCACTTCCAATATATACTATATTTGTTTTATGCCTATTTCAATAGACTCAAATCATTTAGAAACCGTTAAACGAATTCTTGATCTTCACTTCAGTGGATTAGAAGTTCTCGCTTACGGTTCACGAGTTTCTGGTGTCAACCTAACTCCAGATGCCGATTTAGATATCGTAGTTGTTTCTGAAAAACCCATTTCTCTTGAAGACATGATTAGCGTAGAAAAAGCTTTTGCAGAAACTGAACTTCCTTTCCGAGTAGATATCGTAGATTGGGCAAAGTTACCAGAAAGCCTCCAAAAAGCAATCAAAAAAGAACATGCTGTCATTCAGGAAGCCGAATGAAAATCTCTTTCTTTTCTCTTTTCTTAGCTACCATTTTTTCTGTGCAGGCATTTGCTCAAGAACCAGCAGATGTTATTGCTAAAGCAAAAAAATTAATTGCAGCAGACAAATGTAGCGAAGCCCTCCCTATTTTACAACCAATTGCCAAAAAGAAATTCCGCCAAACCTCTGGAGAACAAGCAACCACAATGCTTGCCGAATGTGCTCTTAGAGCTGGCGATAAAAAAACGGCTGAATCTCTTAGCTCGCGCTTTTTAGAATTTCATAGTCAATCCCCATACTTAGAAAGAGTGCAAACCATTGCAGCCATTCTTCAAATTGAAAGTGGTGCTGTATATGAAGGCGTCGAAAATCTTTTACGCATCTTATCTTATACTAAAAATCCAGCAGCCAAAACAAGAGCTCGTGAAATTGCTATTCAAACTTTAGCTGCTTCACTACTCCCTGCAGAAAAATTGCAAGCTCTTCTTGACAAATATTCAGTAGATAAAGATATTAATGGCTGGCTGGAATTACAAATCGGAAGAGAATCGCAGAATGAAAAAAGATATAAGGCCGCTCGTTATTGGTATAATCGCGTGCTTAAACGCTCAGGGATTTCTGAACGTCTCCAAGAAACCGCAAAGAAAGGAATAGAATCATTACAAAACCAAGGCGCAGGGAAACCGACTATTTTAGTTTTAGCTCCACTTTCTGGTGAATTTTCTGATTTTGGTGTGGCCGCAATGCATGGCGTTTTACTCGCTCTTGAACAATCTTCTTTCAAAGATAAAATTCACCTCCGTATTGCAGACACTCGAGCAGATGCATTTACAGCTCTTCGTCAAACACAAAAAGCAATTTACCAAGATAGTATCATTGCTATTGTTGGACCAATTATGAGTGCACCAGCAGCTACAATTGCTGCTTGGCTTGGAAGTAATTTCCAAAAAATTCCAATGATTACTCCAACAGCAACCGACGATGGCATTTCTCAAATGGGTCCAAATATTTTCCAACTGAACATTACAATGAGCCAATTAGCAAAAAGCATTGCTAATTATGCCATAGATTGCTTCAATGTTAAGGAATTTGCCATTATGAATCCTTTAGGAGATTATGGAAACGCCATGACAGCTAGTTTTACCCAAGCTGTAGAAAATCGTGGTGGAAAAATCATAGCTTACCAAAATTATCTTGAAGGAAAACCAGATTACAAAACTGAATTTGACTTATTGCGTTCAGTAAGGTACAAACAAGAAAACCGAAAAAAGAATATTGCTTATGGAGCAGATAATCTAGATGCAATTAATAGCAAAAGCCGAAAAGCATATTTACAAGATTCTGTCGCAAAATACCCTGCTATTTTTATGCCAGCCACAAATCCTGTTGATGCAGGACTTATGATAAGCCAACTCGCATTCCATAAAATTTCTGGGCTTCTTCTAGGAACCTCAGGTTGGTACGGAAGGGATTTATTAATTAACGGAAAAAATCAAGTTAATGGTTCTTTCTTCAGCGTTCCTGCTTCTGATATTTCGCTTGATTCTAAAGAATACAAGGACTTTGCAGAAGTTTTTAAAAATAAATGGGGAACAGAGCCTGGCGGCGATAAAGTAGCCGCACTTAGCTTTAATGCTGCAAACATAATCCTTACAGCAGCACAAAGTCAAGAACAAAATCTTGCTGAAGTCATTAAAAAAACAGGAACGTTCACTGGCATCTTTGGGAAAATTACATTTAAAAATGGAGCCAATGTGAATTCTCAAATTGTCGGCGTTGAAAAAAATCGATTTGCTTTTATGAATGGCTGCCCTGTAGAAGAATCTGATTCAACAGCTACTCCAACAGCAAAAACTACTGAGAAAAAATAAATTCAAAAAACGCTACTAAAATCTAGTAGCGTTTTTACTTTAAGAAGCTAAAACTTCTGCAGCAAATTCAGGGGATTCTCCTTGATGATACAACCTTAATATTGGCTCATCATCGTAATAATCATCTAAATTCAAGTCAAAACTGACTATTAGAACCTGCCGCAAGCGTTTTTTAAAAACTTGAAAACCTTCTTGCGTAGAAGAATAGGATGCGGATTTTTTTAACATCTTAAACCTCCTTTTCTTTTTGAAGTAAAACATTTTTGTTAAAAAAACAAGCCATCGATAAAAAAAACTTCTTATCTTCCGCTAGCCAAAAAAATAGAATTGCATGTAAGTCATTTTTTGTCAATCACTTACAAAAATTTCTAATTATTCCTATTTGGAATAATTTTTTTTGTTCATTTTCGCTTCTAATTCAATTTTTTTTCAAAAGGTCATATCTCTTATTTTTTTATATTACCACATAATGTTACGTTTCTCGCTACTTTTTTTTGTTTCATTCAGTTGTGCTTTAACCATGGATTCCACATTTTCACTTGGAGCCCTAGACAACACAATTACTCAAACTATGCAATTAATAGTTGAAGGTAAATACGAAAACGCCGAAAAAGAAACTCGCGCTTTAGCAGAAAAAAACAAAGGTGTCGCTTGTATATTAAATGGAATGGTATTAATTGGCCGTTATGATGATTTAGGAGATACCGCAGCACTTCTACAAGCTACAAAACTTTTAACTAAATGCAAATCTACTGGTTATTGGGAAGCTTTGCGAATTTTTGAGTTAGGTTATACTCAAAGCGAGCAAGGACATTCTTTAAAAGGCGCTATTCACACAAAATCTGCGGCAGAAATTTTTGAAAAATCAAATGCCAGAGATTCAAAAGCTTTTTATGCAATATATGCTTATTACATGAACAACTCTTTGAACTGGCTTCCCTTTGTTTCTGACGATAGCGATTCTTACCTAAAGGCTCTTGAAAATGGCGCGAAACATTCTATTTGGTTTTGGCCACTATTTTCGACTTCACTAATCTGGATGCATTATGATCGTAAAGAATATGATAAAGGTTTACAATTAGCAGATTCTGCTTTGAAACGAGTTCCAAATCACCCAGTCTTTTTACAAATCAAAGCTGACATGCTGTATCGAATGAAGCAATATAAACAGGCGGCACAAATTTATGAAGCAAGCGCTTCTGATTATTTAACAAGAACAGGAAAATCTTTAAGATATTGGTGTGCTGTAGCTAACTTGATTCGGATTTATCATGATGCCGGAAATGAACAACAGAAAATAAAATGGCAAAAAGAATTAAACGCACCTGAATTTAATACCATTAAAGAGTGGATGCCTAATTCTTTAATGGATGATTTAAAAGAAAGAAATCTTTTGAAGTAAAACAAAAAATTCCCCGCAGGTAAACCTGCGGGGAATTATGTTTATAGTTAATTATTATTAGTATTTATTTAACAATTGAGCAGGGCATTCCACTTCTCTATAATTGTGCATAGGGTTACCAGCGGCTTCCATCCAAGTAGCTAGGAACAAGCAACCTTCTTTAGCCTTAGAGTTATTACTGAAAACGCTATTGCACTTTTGTGTTAAACAACTCTTATAAGTGCTTGCATCATACCCGCTAGATGTTTCACAATCACTTAAAAGACCACCATACTGAGCACCCATATTTCCCCAGCCAAAACCAGAACAACCATTATAGATACCAACGCCGCCACCAGGAATCATAATATCAAACTGGCCTTTTTCAACATCAGCCCCAACGTTCGAAGCCATAACAATCAATGTTTTACCTTTGAGTTTTTTATGGTTATCAGTTCCATACTTTCCTGTTCCAGTAAATTCTAGTGCAAAACAACGACCACATTTACCTCCGTTAGCAGCAGGTACTGCTGCAAATGCAAGAGCTAAATTATCATTAATTACAATAGGAATCTGGCTTAAACATGTGCCAGCAGGACCACCTTCACACATACTTTGAGCACTAGCATCACTTAATTCTTGTTGCTGAACATTACATTGTTTTGCAGTATTGCCACCAGCATTTTCTGTCCAAGAACAACTTGGTTTACAACAATCCCAATAACGCGTAGCCCAACCACTTCCTGATTCTCCACCAGGAACATAATTGATCACTGGGGTTGAATTGTTATTATTGTTTGAAGAAACGCTAGAACTTGATTGCTGATTTTGCTGATTGTTATTATTCCAATTATTTTCTGAAGAAGAAGAAGAAACGCCTGGTTGAACCACTCCCGTATTTGGATCTACCCAACCGGCGTCAGAAGAAGAAATACCCGGAATAACTGGTAACCCAGTATTTGGATCAACGATTCCCATATCAGAAGAAGAAATTCCTGGATTTACAGGTAATCCGGTATTTGGATCAATAACTTCTACACTAGAAGAAGACAAAACAACTTCTAATACATTACCACTGCCATCTACAATAGTACCATCATTTAAAGCAATGTTTCCTTCAGCTGTTAAATTACCGACCACATTACCAGCACCATCCTTGATTGTGCCATCAGGAATAATAACATAACCACCAGGAGTTACCATATTAACCTTAGTCCAATCAAAACCAGTTTCTAGAATAACACCAGCTTCATTTACCAAGTTTCCCTCTGCATCGAGAGTACCAACTGGACGCATTCTAACATCATAAACGGTACCATCTGGATATACCCAATAATGACCGCTAGGAGAAACGGCCGGATACAAACCAGCAACTATTTCAGAAGTTGGATTATTAGGAGTTGAAGATGAGGAATCGTCACTACAATTCCAAAAAACGCAAGCGGTGGCCAGCGCTATAAAAGTGGTTAAAACATATTTTTTCATTCTTCCTCTCTATTTGACAACTTTTATTTCATCGTTTAAATAGCACCGCCATTATATGACTTCCATTCTGAACGATATTGAATTTCTGTTGTCTTTGTTGTGTTAATAGTTGTTTTGTATTTATCCACTAAATATTGTGGACAATCAATTTCTTCATATTCATAAGTTGGATTATCTGCAGCCATATACCATTCTGCAAACCATTTACAACCACGCAATAAATTCGGATGATTTGGGAATACCATTTCGCATTTTTCAATAATGCAACTTTGGTAAGCTTCTACTGTATTATCATAACCAAGGGTTTGCTGACATGTACTTAAAAAACCGCCATAGGTGACACCAAGTTGGTCTTTACTTACGCCAATTTGAGTAGAAAGTGCATCAAACGCTCCAACACCTCCACCAGGAACCATCATATCAAACTGACCAACTTCTACATCATGCCCAATGTTAGAAGCCATCACTATCAAATGTTTTCCTTTAAGAGCTTTATGAGTCTTTTTCACATTGTTGTCGTGATTTCCACCATTAAATTGTAAATGGAAACATTTTCCGCAAGCTGCTTGAGAACCTGGAGCCGCAACAAAAGCATAAGCGAGCGTATCGTTAACGGCTACCGGAGCCATATCTGTACAAGTAAATGCACCATTTGCACCACCATCACTAGATTCTGTACATGCACTTGTTGTACCTGCATAACCTGTCCAATATTCTGAAACATCTTTACTTAAGGTAAATGTTGGAATTTCTACATCGTTGATATTACAGTTACGTGATGTTGTTAAACCTGCTTGGTAAGTTTCTTCAGATGTAGTATCTACATTTCCAGGCCAAGAACAATGAGGTTTACAAGCATCCCAGTAACGTGAACTCCAGCCAGTTCCTTGACTGCCTTGAGTTAATAAATCTTTATAAGAAGCAACTGGATAAGCAGTAACATCTGTTTCTGGAGATCCACTTATTTCAACACTGCTAGAAGATTCTACAATTTCTACTTCACCGCCAGCGCTTGATGATAAAATAATGTCAGTTTCATTTGAAGACATTAGAATATTTTCAGAGGAAGATGATTCTGGAATAACTACAGGATTACCAGAAAAATCTACAACAGTACCATCTGCTAAAATAATGTTCTCACCTTGAACAGCTCCAACTAGCGTACCATCTGGGAGCTTAACACTTCCGTCAGGAGAAATAAGGTAAGAACCTGTAAAAATTGGCAAAGATTCTACAACAACACCTGATTCAATGATAACACCTTCTGGAGAGGCAATGGTGCCATCTGGTAAAAATGTTCCAATAATTTCTCCCGCCTGATTTTTTACAGTTCCATCTGTATAGATGAAATTTCCTGCAGGGGAAACAACAGGGTATTGTTGAATCACTGAACTAGAAGAAACTATATCTTCATGCGATTTTGAACTGGAGCTGTCATCAGAACAATTCCAAAAAACTAGACTTAAACCAAATAAAAGCAAAAATTTAAAACAAGAATTTTTCATAAAAATCCTTACAATTTCCCAAAACCCGCTTTAAAACTAAATTTTTAAAAATTAAATAGTTGTAAAAATTTTTGATTAGAGGATTTTTTGTTCCTAATCTGTTCCCAAATCACTTCTTTCTGCCTTTATCGAAGAAAAATCGCCATGACCGTAATAAATAGCCGTTTTTAGCGGTAATTCTAAAATTTTCTTTATAGATTGCTCCATTTGCTCGGCAGATGAATAAATGTATTGTAAAGTTCCTCGAGACGACTTTTCTAGCAAATCACCTACAAAAACAGCTTCTAGGGCAGGAATATAAAAAGAAAGGCTTCCAGGAGAATGCCCTGGCGTTTCTAAAATCAAAATTTCGTGATTTCCAACCTTTAACTGTTCTCCATCATTAACATATACATCAACCTTAGGCTCAGTATCTGCAAATGGCCAGTATCGACGACGAATAGGTCTTTCTGTGATTTCTCTTGGAATCTGATCTTTTATACTGGCTACTGATAAAGCACCAAAATTTTCTTTTAGCAATTCATTGCCATAAATATGATCCACGTGTAAATGAGTGTTCAAACAATAACGCACATTTAGTTGATTTTCTCGAAGAAAATTTTCTAATTCTTGCTTTTCGCGCCTTGTTTGACACCCAGGATCCACAACGATTGCTTCACCGTTTCCCATGTTCACAACATAGGTATTTTCTAAGAAAGGATTGAAGACAAAACGGTGAATCATTAACGAATTGCTTAACCAATAAATGCTTCGCCACTTTCAACGGACTGACGAATAAGCGTATTAATGGTCATTGGACCTACGCCGCCTGGAACAGGAGTGTAAGCGCTAGAAACTTCTGCAAGTCCTTCTTTTTCAACATCGCCCACACCGCCTGGATGATACCCGGCATCAATTACAACAGCACCTTTTTTTATCCAAGAAGTTTTAATTAATTCTGGACGACCAACAGCACCTACCAAAATATCTGCTTGGCCAATAATTTCAGGCAAATTCTGCGTTTTGCTATGACAAATTGTGACAGTGCAATTTTCATTTAAAAGCATCATGGCCATAGGTTTTCCAAGAATTGCACTACGGCCCACAACTACAGCATGCTTACCAGATAATGGAATTTCATAGTGCTTTAATATAGTCATGATACCTGCTGGAGTAGCACAACCATAAGCTTTTTCTCCCATAGCCATACGACCAAAACCTAAACATGTAACACCATCTACATCTTTACGAGCATCTATTGCTTCAAAAGCAGCTCTTTCGTCTATTTGGCGAGGAACAGGATGTTGTAATAAAATTCCATGAACATCTGGATTTTCATTTAACTCTTGAATTTTAGCAAGTAATTCTTCTGTTGTAGTTGTTTCTGGTAAATGCACACGAATACTTTCCATTCCAACACGGGCGCAAGCATTTCCTTTCATTTTTACATAGGTCGCACTTGCTGGATCGTCACCAACAAGAATTGTAGCCAAAATCGGCGTTTTACCAGTTTTTTCTTTTAATTTTGACACGCGTACAGATAATTCTTCTTCTGTGGTTTTGGCTAATGCTTTACCATCCAAAATTTTAGCTGACATAATAACTCCTGTCCAAGATTTTTTTCAGACTTAAAGATAAAAAATGACTATTCCTTTGGCTTTTAATTTATGTAATTTTTAGTCTATCTTAATTTTTAATTCTTGTGATGAAATTATTTATTTTTCAAAAAATACTCTCTAAAGCAATCCAGACCGCTTTACTTATTTTCCATTGGAAGAAAAAAATAGTTTTTGCTAATTTACATTACGTCTTTCCAGAGTATTCAAAACATAAAATTAATCAAGTATATCAGGAATTACTTTTTAAAATTTCGAAAACCGCAGCTGAATTTTTACTAGGAAATCAACTCTACAGAAAACTTCCTGAAAAATTTGAAAATTACCCATTTAACATTTCTAATATCCAATTTGATATTCATGAGGATTCTAAAAAATGTATTGAAAAAATGAAAAGGGGAGGACTTCTTTTAACTGCACACTTTGGCAACTACGAAGCTATCGGGCCTTGGCTCTGCAAACTTGGAATTCCACTTCAAGCTAGCTATGCGAAAATCAAACCCAATTTTCTAAATCAATTTGTAGAAAAAAAACTTAGAGCAGTAAATGGTAAATCCTATACCACATTTGTAAAAAATCCAAAGCAAATTTTAAAACTCATTTCAGAGAAAAAACTTTTTTGTTTAGTAGCAGATCAGGATTACAGAAAAAAAAGTGGAGTTCAAGAATTGTTTTTTAATAAGGAAGTTTCATGCAATCCTATACCGAATTTCATTTTTCGCCATTATCCAAATACACCTATTTTTACTTGTTGGATAGAAGAAAAAAATCACTTAAGAACATTGTATATCAAGGAATTAGAAACATCAGCTATTTACAAATCTTTCCACAATAATTTAGAAGAACTAATACATTCACAATTATCTGGTTGGTACGGATGGACGCATCGAAGATTTATAGGAACACAAAATAAATATACAATTTATTAACAATTTATAAAACATCTATAAAGTTAGAATTTTGTTTATTTTAGCCAAATAACAGACAATCATTTTTCATTTATTGTTTTTTATCCACATCATTTAACAAATTTAAATTATTAACAAGAAAACAATTTTAACTACAATAACATATAAAATGTTAATATGTTTGTGAATTTATTCAATGTTTCACGTGAAACATTATTAATGTTTATTCACAATTTTTAAACGTTTTAAGGATGCGATTTCATTTATATTCATACCACATTTCAAATATAATTAACATAAGTTTTTTATTTGCTAATAATGAACTTTAAAAAGCAAGTCCGCAATGACAGAAACCTCACGCAAGAACCGCGAGAAAACTCCATCGCGAGTAAAAAATACGCTAGCAAGTTTCCTCTCAATAACAATAAACTATCCAGGAGATTGCCAGGCCATTTATTCCCCAAGACTTGAAATAACAATTTACTGGAAAAAATAAAACCCATAACAAAACACTATTTTCAAAAATCCAAACTCACCTAAAATTAAAATACAAGAGCGTCGGCCAGGGATGGGGAGGCGTGGAGGGGACTGGGCGGCCTTCGCAACTCTGAGCCGGGTCCCCTCCATAGGAAAGAATGCCAAAGAAAAAGAATATAACTCATCGAAATAACAAGAACCTCAAGCAAGAACTGCGGGCAAGTGCGAAAAAGGATTGTCATCGCGAACGCAGTGTGGCGATCTGTCGGCAATGAGATAGCTTCTCTCTTGCTCACTATGCTTTTTAAATAACATAGAAGTTTTTAAAAAATGTAATCCAAACTTCAACTATATTCAAAAAACAAATCTCACCTAAAATTAAAACACAAGAGCGTCGGCCAGGGAAAGGGAGGTATGGAGGGGACTGGGCGGCCTTCGCAACTCCGAGCTGGGTCCCCTCCATAGAAAAGAATGCTAAAAGAAAAAGAATATAACTCATCGAAATAACAAGAATCTCACATAAGAATCGCAAGAAACCTTCATAGCAATAACAATAAACTATCCAGGAGATTGCCAGGCCATTTATTCCCCAAGACTTGAAATAACAATTTACTGGAAAAAAATAAAACCCATAACAAAACACAATTTTCAAAAATCCAAACTCACTTAAATTTAGTTGCGAGAGCGTCGGCCAAGGAAGGGGAGGCTTGGAGGGGACCAGGCGGCCTTCGCAACTCCGAGCTGGGTCCCCTCCAAAGAAAAGAATGCCAAAGAAAAAGAATATAACTCATCGAAATAACAAGAACCACATGTAAGAACTGCGGGCAAGAATCGCGAGTGATAATGAAAAAAAATAAAATCCCTCGCAAACGAAGTGTGAATTGTCATAACAAGAAGTCTTTTTAAAAAGTTCTTTTAATTTCATATTTCAAACTTATTCACAATTTCATGACAGGAATTTTTTCTGATTTGCAGAATATTGTAGATATTTTTCTTTTTTTATTCTAAATTGTTTCACGTGAAACATTTTTTAGATTCAAAACAAGAACAGTTATTTTTGGATTTTCTTAAATCCAAAGATTGTTTTTTGTCTAATGAACAAATTGATTTATTATTTCAATATGCAGACTGTGTAATTAGAGGAAACGAATCTACAAATTTAATTTCGAAAAACGATGCTTTAAAGTTTTATTCTAGGCATTTGACAGATTCATTGATCCCCTTTTGTTTTTTAAAAGAATATTTTTCAAATTTAAATTCTAATACAAAATGGGCTGATATGGGATCTGGTGGTGGTTGTCCTGTTTTTCCTTTAGCTATTGCTTTGCCTAACATTCATTTTTTTGCAGTTGAACCAAGAAACAAAAGAGTTCAATTTTTGCAAGAGACAAAAAATATTTTAAAGTTGGATAATTTAGAAGTTGTTGGAAAAAGATTTGAAACTTCCGGATTAGAAAGTTTAGATTTTATTTCTTGCAGGGCTTTATCTACTTTTGAAAATGATTGGGAAAGAGCAAAATTAGCTTTGAAAAAGAATGGAATTTTCTTAACTCTAAAAAGTTTTGAAACTATTTCACATTTAGAAAAAGATTCTAGTGTTTGTATTCAAAAATATTCTTTACCAGAAGAAGATAAACAATATGCACTTGTTTACAAGAGGTTTCAATGAGTAAAGTTATAGCAATATCTAACCAAAAGGGTGGAGTGGGTAAAACAACAACAGCAGTAAATTTAGCTGCTAGTTTTGCTGCTTTAGAAAAAACAACTCTTTTAATAGATATGGATCCACAAGGTAATGCTTCACAAGGATTAGGTTTCAATGAAGCACAAGATGAAGATATTCATGAACTTCTTGATTTAGCTGCTAACCCAGATCAGCTTTCTTATGAAAATATCAAGAATTCTATTTTAAATACTAAACTTGAATATTTAAAAGTAATAACCGCAGCACCAGATTTAGCTGCATTAGAAATTGAACTTGTTCAAGCAATGAGTCGAGAATTCAGACTTAAAAGAATTATCGATATTTTAAAACCATATTTTGAATTTATTATTATAGATGCACCACCAAGCTTAAACTTATTAACAATAAACACTTTAACCGCTTCAAATAGTGTTCTTATTCCAGTACAATGTGAATATTATGCACTCCAAGGTTTAGCTGAATTATTTAATACAATTCGTTTAGTTCAAAAAAATCTTAATAGTAATTTAAAAATTGAAGGTGCTTTACTTACCATGTATGACAATCGTCTAACTCTTTCAAGGCAAGTAGCTGAAGAAGTTAGAAATTGTATTTCGGAAAAAGTTTTCAACACTTTAATTCCACGTAATGTAAAACTTGGTGAAGCTCCTTCTCATGGAAAACCAGTAATTCTTTACGATGTTCAGAGTAGTGGTTCTCAAGCTTACATGAAGTTAGCAGAAGAAATTTTAAATAAGGATGAAAATAATGGGTAAAAAATCTCAAGCTCTCGCACGTGGTCTTTCTCAAATTATGCAAGATCATCGTATGGAAAAAGATGAAAATGGACAACAACTTCAAGTTTCAAATATTCCACTAAATTTAATTGATGCAAATCCATTTCAACCAAGACGTGTTTTTAATGAAGAAGAAATTTCAGAATTAGCAGAAACCATAAAGAAACACGGGTTGATTCAGCCTATTACAGTTCGAAAATATAATGGACGCTACCAAATTGTTAGCGGCGAAAGACGCACTCGTGCAGCAAGAATTGCTGGTTTAACAGAAATTAAAGCTTATGTTCACGAACTTCTTTCTGATAAAAATATGTCAGAATGGGCTTTAATTGAAAATATTCAACGTGTAGATTTAAATCCAATTGAATTAGCTGAATCTTACCAGATGCTTTTAGAAAATCATAATTATACACATGAAGATTTATCAGAAACGCTTGGAAAATCAAGATCGGCAATTACTAATTCATTAAGATTATTAAAACTTCCTGAACAAGTAAAAACATGGGTAGAAGAAGGAAAACTTTCTTCAAGTGCAGCAAGATCATTATTAAGTCCAGAAATTACTGACCCAGAGGAAGTTGCTAGAAACATTATAGAAAAGGGAATGAATGTTCGTGAAATTGAAAAAATCACGAAGAAAAAGAAAGAAGAAAAAAATACTTCACCAGAAATAGATGCAGATATGATTAGTTTCCAAAATAAGTTGCAAGAATTCTTTGGAACAAAAATTTCAATTAACCCATCTTCTAAAAATAAAAACGAAGGAATCATTACCATTCATTACTATTCTATGGATGATTTAAACCATTTACAGGAGATTATTGAAAGGTCGTGAAAAAAAAATATATAAGAATACAATGGATTCCAGATGATTCTGGAAAAATAAAAAACTTTAAACTTCCAACCTGGTTATGGAAAGTTATAAAGGTATTTTTTATAATTTTTATTATAATTGTAATTCTATTTTTGCTTCTAGCCGGTAATTTAGCTAAAAAAGCATTACAACTTGAAGAAGTAAAAAAACAAAACACCATTCTTTTAGAAAAACAAGCTAAATATGAAGAATATTTTGAATCTTTAGATTCTCTATTCTTAATAGATTTGCAAATTCAGAACATACTTGGATTATTTATTGAAAATGACACTTCAAAAATCAATAAAATTTTAGATAAAAATAGACTTTCTGCTAATAATCCAGTAAAAAATGAAATAGATTTTGAAGGAAGATACGGTTGGAGACCACTTTCTGAAAAAATAAAAGCAGAAAAAATACCAGATGTAATTCCGGTTTCTGGTGTAATTAGTAAGAATTATTCAGAAAAGGAAAAACATTTTGGAGTTGATTTTGCTGCTAAAAACGATGACCCAGTTTATGCAAGTGCTTCTGGTGTAGTTATTTCAGTAAATGAAACTGAAGATTTAGGATTAACAATTCAAATTGATCACCAAAATGGATACAAAACATCGTATTCTCATTTAAGTAAAGCAAATGTTAAAGAAGGAAAGAAAATAAGTAAAGGTGACATTATAGGTTCGGTTGGTTCTACTGGAAAAACAAGTGGACCTCATTTACATTATGTAATTCAAAAAGATGGAAGATATATAAATCCAGAAACTTACTTTAACTTTTAACTTTAAAAAGGAAAAAAGATGGCTAAATCAGATGAACAAGACTTTACACATATTAGTGAAAATATTTCTTTAAAAGGAGATATTTCTGGAAATAGCAATGTGCGTGTTGCTGGAAAAATTATTGGTAGCGTTTCAATTCAAGGAGATCTTGTTATTGAAAGAAATGGCTACATTGAAGGAGAAGTCCAAGCGAGAAATGCTGTTATTGCAGGAAAAATTCAAGGAAATATTTCTTGTTTAGAAAAGCTCACCCTTGAACAATCTTCTGTAATGATTGGAAATATTAAAACAAAACAATTATCAATTGAAAATGGAGCACTCTTTCAGGGAAATTGTTCTATGGAAGAACGTTCGAAAGCTAAACCCACAGTATAACTATTAATATTTAATTATATATATAAGTAGTTATAGTTTTAGTATTGTGAATTGTTAAAAGATTTTATTTGTAAATATTTAACTAGTTGATTTTCAATAAGTTAAAAAAAAATGAAAGCGAAAAAAAATTGTTTAAAATTTTGGAATAATTTAACACTTTTCAATGTGAATAAATGTTGAAACTGAGTTTTAGACAATTTTTAACTTTTATTTCACAAATTTAATGTTGAAACAGAGCAATTTTTATTGATTGAGTTCACTATTCAGTAAATAAGTGTAGAATGTTAAAAAAAATGAAGTAAATTATTTAGATAATGAACGATTTATTGAAAATAGCACAAATTTCTGATTTGCACATTGCTGCTGGTTCTGATGCTGTGCAAGAAATAGATGTTCGCAGAAATTTTAAGCAAGCTCTTTATTCTTATTCTGTTGTAGATTCAGATTTTATTGTGTTAAGTGGTGATTTAGCAGATCATGGTGAAAAAGGCGCCTATGAATTTGTTGCTGAAGAAATGGAAAGGTGCAAAAAACCTTGGGCATGGATTCCTGGAAATCACGATGATTTAGAAAATGCTGCTAATTATTTTTCAATGCCAGATTATGTTCATGGAAAAACATTTGATTTTTCAATGGATATAAAAGGAAGGCACTTTGTTTTTTTAGACAACTCGTCTGGAGAAATACAGTTAAGGCAAATGGAATGGATTAAGCAACAAGCAGCAGAATTTGAATTAATTTACCTTTTTATGCATTATCCGCCATGTTTATGTGGTCATGCTTTTATGGATTCTAAATATCCAATGAAGCATATAGAAAAAGTTCAAGAAGCATTTGAAAGTATTTCAAACATTGGTGGAATTTTTTGTGGACATTATCATTGTGCGCATTCTTTAGAATTAAAAAATGGAATTCCAGTTTATGTTGCTCCAGCTAGCCAGATGCAAATTTCTCCAACTTCAGCTGAATTTAAATTAGAGTCGTCATTACCATTTTGGCAAATACTAAATTTTAAAGGAAAAAATTTAACAGTGGAAGTAAAAAACATTTGAATATCACTTAATTTTTTGCATTCCCCTTGAATTTTTTATAAATTTAGTCTAAATTTGTTTCAACTAAATGGCGGTTTAGCTCAGTTGGTTAGAGCGACGGAATCATAATCCGCAGGTCCGGGGTTCAAGTCCCTGAACCGCTATTCTTCAAAAAAGAGGAGACATAAATGATGGTACGGCTTCTTGGAATCGCTACAATTGTTTTATGCTCTTCCTTTTTTGTTTCTTGTTCTTCTGAAACTGAATTGAAGCCTGATTTACCTTCAAACCAATCAGCAGTAAATTCAAAAAAACCGCTTTCTTCAGAAACCTTTAAAGTTCCAGAAGCAAATAAAGTTATCACTGTTGATGTAGCTAAGAAATATGTTAGTGCTAGTGAAGGGCTTTTATTGCTTGGCGAACAATGGTCTGAAAAAATTGAAAAAGCAGCTGATTCAGAAAAACTAGAAATCCTTGCTTCTTATGCAAAAGCTCAAGAACAAGTATGTTTAAAAATTGGCCTTGCAGGAATGGCAGAATACAATTGGCTAGATACTGTAGCTACTAAAAACAAGTTAAATGCTAAAGTTTTTGAAGAAGCTGGTGTAAAATTACCATAACACTAGTTTCTGATTTTATTGAAAAGAAGTCAGCTTGAATGCTGGCTTTTTTATTTATTTCTTATGTTTCCAAAAAATATGTAAAAATGATAAAAAATAGTTGTAATTATTAACAAATAAGCTATATTTTAAAGTATGAAAAGTGTTTCCAAAAGTATTGAAATTTTGAAATTAAAAATATTTATGTATTTCGATTATAAGGAATACTTGAAAAGCGTATTAGATATTTTACAAAAAGATGGAACATCTTTGCGACAAATACAACAAAAAATGAATTTGCAAGGTTCTGCATTTTTCTCTAGAATATTAGAGGGAAGTCGCCCACTTTCTATAGATAATGCTAAAAAAATTGCAAAAGCACTAGAAATGAGTGAAGATGAAACTCGTTATTTTTTGGATCTTGTAAATTTTGGAAATGAAAAAAATGTAGATAAAAGAGAATTGTTTCTAAAGAAGCTTTTATTAGTTAGAAGTTCTTACAAGGAATATATTCTTCAGGATAGTGCTTTAAAGTTTTTTTCGAAGTGGTATTATCCTGTATTACGTGATTTACTGCCTTTACTTTCTGCAAATACAAGCCTAGAAAAAATTGGACGTATGTTTACGCCTGCTTTAAGAGCTTCTCAGGTAAAAAGTGGTATATCTTATTTGTTAGAAGCAGGTTTTGTAAAAAGAAATTTTGACGGAACATTTAGTGTAATTGATTCCATAATTTCTACTCCACCTCGAGTTCGTTCTACAATTCTTCGGAAGTATCATTTAAAAAATATGGAAATCAATGCAGAAATTTATGATGCTTTTACAAGTGATGATAGAAGTATTACAAGTGTAACTTGTAGCCTTTCAAAAGAGGGATTTGAAAAAGTTAGAACTGAAATTTCTGCGCTAAGAGAAAGGATTCTTGCAATTTCTCGTGAAGATAAATCTCCTGATAGAGTTTGTCATATTGGTTTTCAATTAGTGCCTAGAGCAAAGGGGGAAAAATGATTTATTGTTTTCATTTAATTCGTTTTTCAGCTTTGTTCATTCTTTTTTGTTTTATAGAAATTTCTTTGCTTGGTTGTAGTGAAAATCAAGCAAATGGTACAGGAAGCGAAGCTGGAGAAACAGAGTTAGCTCTTGTTACTTTTTTAAAGTCAGATGGCACGCCTTTAGCTTATAATCGTTATCAAGTTTGGGAAATGGGTGTGGATGGTTTAATGCTAGAAGAAAGTGGAACTTTGAATGAAAAAGGTGAAGTTGAATTACAAAGAGATTTAAAAAAGTTTAGACTTATTGAAACACGTTCTGGAGATTCTATTTCTGCTATGCAATGGATAAAACCAGGAAGTAATTCTATTTCAATAACTGCTAAAAAAAGTATTTCATTGAAGGGAAATATTTTTAGAAACGGAAAAGCTTTGGAAAATGTTTTAGTTCAAGTATTAGATAAGAAAACAGTGACAGATTCAAAGGGATATTTTGAATTCAAAGAACTTCCTAAAGGAATACATTATGTTCGTATTGAAGATCAAGAAGAAAGTCGTGTTCTTCAAATGAATACAGAACATGAAGCAGGAGTTTCATTGAATAAAATTGATTTGGAAGAAAATGAATTTATTTCTATTGAAAATTTTGAAGACTGGGAACATGCGCAAACACTTTTAGGTAAAAGTTTTGGCGGTGGATGGTGGTATATCTGTACTGATTCTTTGCTTGGCGGAAATAGCAAATTAATTCAAGAAGAAGTAGTTGAAAGTGATAGTAGCGATGGTGGAAAAAGTTTGCATGTTATTTTTGATTTAGATGAAGAAACAGAGAATCACTATGGAGTAGCCGGTTTTTCGATTGGTGATGATTTTGATGAAAATGGAAATTATTCGTTCTTTGATTTAAGAGAGGCTTCTGCAATAAGTTTTAGAGCAAAAGGTACTGGTGAAATTTATTTGCAAATTTTAAAGCGTTCTGAATTAGGTGAACGAGATTATTTGAATTCAAACCCTATTGTTTTAACTGAAGAATGGGCAAATTATTCAATATCTGCAGAAGATATGGGAATAGAATTTACGGATATTAATTCCATAAATTTTATGGTTGAAAATGATGCCGAGTTTTATTTGGACGATATAAAAATTGAAGGCATTTCAGTTGCCGTGTGGCCTAGTCTTAATTTGAGTTTTTAATACCTTAACACAGGAGATAATATGAAAATAAAAACAACAGCAATTGCTACAGCAGTTTTTGTAGCAGCATTGTTTAATATGTCTTATGCGACAATACAGCCAAAACGTGTTGGCCCTGTAAGCCAATATGGCGCTCTTCAATCTGGAAAAAATGCAAAAGGGGAAGGCCGTATTTATGGTAAAGTCGATGGTGTTGTTGATGGAAAAGAAGTTCAAGTAAAAGGAATGAGTTTAACTTGGAGTATGTATTGGCCGTATGGTTCTTCTTTTTATGGCAATACGTTTATAGATACTCTTGTAGGAGCTTGGAACGTAGAAATTGTTCGCAGTGCTATGGGCGTTGTTCCGCCTTGGGGACATGGAAGTTATATGGCTCGCCCTGAATTTTTTGAGTCACAAATGGATTCAGTAGTACAAGCTGCTATTGAAAATGATATTTATGTTTTGATTGATTGGCATAGTGAAGGCGGTTATTATAAGTGTATTCACCCAAATGGAAAGCCAACTTATGAATTTAATGATAATGATAAATGCTTTAGTGCAAATGATGCTGCCAAATTTTATGAAAGAATGGCAAAAAAATATGGAAAATATCCTCACGTAATTTTTGAAATTTATAATGAACCAGTAAGCGAATCTTGGGCAGATCTTAAAGCTTATGCAGATACAGTTTCAGCTGCAATACGTAAGTATTCGGATAACTTAATTGTTATAGGAACGCCAATGTGGTCTTCGAAAGCTGGTGATGCCGTTTCAGCACCTGTTCAAGATAAAAACATTGCTTATACATATCATTTTTATGCGGATTTACACAAAGTTGATGAACATACAGCAAGTTCAAATACAGCAATGGCTGCAGGACTTAGCGTTTTTGTTACAGAATGGGGTGGAATTGATGAAATTTTTAGTAATGCAAATCACAAGCAAGAACTTGAAAAATTCTTAGCTTGGACTACAGAAAAAAAACTTTCTTATGCGAAGTGGGATGTACAAAAACCATTCCTTGAAAATAATGATGTTGATAATTACATTAAAGAAAATATTCTCCCTAAAAAGACAACTTACACCAAACGTTTGAATTGGGAAACTGAAATTGTAGATGAACTTCCTAATTTAGTGACTTATAGTGGGGTTCTTGATTTAGCAGGAAAATGGAATTTATTTTCTGATGAAACCGAAGCCGATGCAGATGGAAATTATGGCACTTCTACGTTTACAGATAATTCTTCTGATGGAGTGGCAAAAATGGACAATATCAATTTAGATGCAGCAAGTGCATTTAGTTATTCTCCGTATGTAAAGGCTGATTATACTTTTGAAGGTGAAATTTCAAATTGTAAGTTGATTGAATATACTTATAAAGGAAGCAATCACCAATTTACATTGTATTATGATTGGAATCAATCTATAGAAATTTTAGGAACAGGTGCTTGGGATTTCCCTTATGTTGAAATGCCTTTAACTATGAATTGGGAAACGGTTCGTGTAGATATGGGTTGGATGATGAGTAATAACTGGCAAGAAATTCCAACAACAGCCATTCCAAGCCTTGCAAGTGCATTGCGTTTTAATGTGATTGATGTTTCCTTTAGCAATTCTTTATGGATTAAAGATGTGAAATGTATTACAAGTGTAGAAGGTTATACGCCAGTTCAAATACCTGAAAATACTGGCATAGCAAATACAAAATCTTCTAAGTTTAATTACAATGTTATGGTTCAAGGGAAAAACATTATTGTTAGTGGAATTACTAAAAACACTCGTTATGTTTTGAGTAATATGTTAGGCCAAGTAATTGCAAGCGGAAGTGTAAATAAAACATTAAATATTCTTTCGCCACAAGCAGGACATTACGTATTGCGTCTGGGCTCTCAAAATTTTGCTATAACTATTAAATAACTAAACCCAAAAAAGTCAAAATGGTAAGTATTTACTTACCATTTTCTTTTATTGACATTTTAAAGGTAAAATAAACAAAATAAAGTTTATATTTGAAAAAGGTTTTTTATTGGGTGTATTATGGGAACACATACTTTTTTTCTTAAAAGTGTAATTTGTGTTGGTGTTTTTGCAGCAACATCTTTTTCACAAATAAATATTTCTGTTGATGCAAATGCAGGAATCAAAAAAATTTCTCCATATATTTTATGATATGGCCTAACTTGAACAAAAAAAGAAAAAACTAATAAATTAATCTAACGCTTTATGCAAAAAGCTCTTTTTCCTGACTAGCCCCTCAAAAAAAATATATATTACCTTTCAGTATTTCATTTGAAAAAAGGTTGTTTATGTCTTATCCAGTACCATATTCTTGGGTTGTTTCTGGAACTCTATTGAAAGATGGAGAGCTATTTACTCAAGGAAAGGTGCAAGTTTTCAATAGACTTGCAGATGGTACATTGGATTGGATGGCAGAAACAGGAGTTTCTGCAGATGGTTCTTATTCTTTAAATTTTTCTTCATCAGCATTTCAAAAAGGTGATACTACAATAGAATATCCAAATCTTGTAATTCACCTTTATGATTATCAAAACAATTTATTATGGGAATCAGATACTTATGCAGCTACAGAAACACCTTTTGAATTAGGAACAATAGATGTTTCGGCATCAACCGACGATACTTGGCAAGTAGAAGGTTGCGTTTTTTACAACACCTCACTTCCATTAAGTTCGGGCAATGTTTTTGTTTATGATATTTGGAATGGATTGCCTACATTATTGGCGCAGACTACACTAAATACAAAAGGTTTTTTCTCTTGTTCTTATTTAAAAAAGGCATTTCAAAAGCAAGGCGTTACTAGAAACGCTCCAAATCTTCAAATTGTAGTTCGTGATCTTCAAGGGCAAAGTCTTGTAACATACGATGTTCCTAATCCGGTGTCTGTTCATCAGGTGGTTCAAATACAAATTCATTCTGTTCCCGGTATTTTGACTAACGATAACTGTAAAGTTTATGGTAATGTTAAAAATACATTGGGCTACCCACTGCAAGAAAAAATCAGTGTTATTGCCTTCTGTTTATATTACAAAGAAAATCTAAATGAGTCAGGAAAGAAAACAGGAACATTTGAAAAAATACAACTAGGTAATTCTGTAACACCAAATGTATTTGGAAATTATGAAATTACATATAACGCTTCAGTTATTCCGAATGGTTTAAAATTTGATAGTGAAATAGCTAAAGGTAAAGATAAAGCTTCTATTTTTGCAGAAGTGCATTATAATTCAAGTGATACGACTGAAAATAATTCAACGCAAAGAAGTTTCTATTCTACTCCACTTATTTTTAATGGTCAGTCTGTTCAAGAAATAAATTTTATTCTTGATTTAGAAAGTTCAAGTCATATAAAGTCAGAATTTGAAATTCTAAATGAATTGTTGAATATTTATTATAAAACAATTATAACGAATACAACAACTACTAAATCACATGAGCAAGATAAAATTGCTGAGTTTCTAGAAAGCGTAACTCAATTACCTCTAGTTATTGGTCGTGAAAGTTTAGAAGAATCAGTTGTTCGGGCATACTTCAAAGCTTTTCAATTAGCTCATGAAATCACTATTACAGTCAATGAAATTTTAGAAAATTTTAAAAAAGATTTTCAAAACCAATTAGAGCAAAATGAAATAAATCAAGAAAACTTTAATTTATATTCATCTAACGAATATATTGTCTATTTATGCGCCCAATATCTTTATCCATTAATCACTGATTGCGATGTAGTTGATATATCTACTTTACTTTCTTTAGGTATAAGAGAAAGTGTAAAAGCGATAAATTCAGCTATTGCAAAAAATCAAATAAGTTCATCATTAAGTTCTTTAGAATTTCAAGAAAAAATTTGGAAGAGTTTGCAAAAATCAGATGCGGTAGCTCAATCTCAAGAAGATACCTTTTCAGCTTATTGCGTTTTCTATTTACTACTAACTAAAGAACTTGATTTGTCCGTTGTGACAAAAAAGCCAGCACTAACCAATTTAAGCTCAATTGAACTAAAGCATACATTCTTGTTGGAAAAATATACCGAGTCTGGCTCTAATTATCGTGATTTAATCGCATCATTAAAAATAGAACCAGGGATTTTAACTTCTTCTGAAATCTCTGATTTGGAATTATTAATAGATCTTTGTGAATTCTGTAATTGGTATTCAGATTTAGTAGTGAGTGCATTTGTAAAAGCTAAATCAGTAGTAGATTCACCAATATTATCATTAAAAGATATTCTTTATCATAACAAAACAGGCTTTTGGGACGGAGTAATCGGTGCGACCACAGCTCGTTATAAACAATGGAATGATAAAGCTCCTTTAGCGCTTCCGTTAGATTTATTTCCAGGAACAACAATGGACGAACAGCAAAAAATAGCTGTTCGAACACTTCAAGAACGTTTAGAAGCTAAGTTTCCCCAGCAACAGCTTGAATCAGTTTTGCAAAATGAATTTTCAGAAGAAAATGAATTTGAAAAACCATGGCACGATTTGATTTTAAAACTTCAAACAGAAATGTGGAAAGACTTTGATTTAAATAGTTCTGATTTAGAAGTTTTTTTAGCGAGTTCACCAGAAGTAGTTGTTGATGAAACGGAAAAAGAAAAAATTCGAATTCTTCAGCGCCTATTTAGATTAACCAATAATCCGCAGACTGTATGTTATCTTATCCGTAATGATTTTGATTCGGCCGCAAAAATTGCGCTTGTTGATGAAGAACGTTTTGTTGCAGAACATGGCCTTGGCATGGGCGACAAGGAGCTAGCAACAAATATTCATCGCCTCGCAAAGAATTTTGTAGCAAACGCCACGCTAGATATTGAAAGATATCACGGAAGTTTAAATGAATCTGATGCAACGATTATGTCATTGCCTCGAGGCTTGAATTCTTCTTTGGAAAAAACAGTTAATAGTGTAAACAATGTTGCAAAAAGAAGATTGCAAAATAAAAGCTATGCTAATTGGAAAACGCTATTTGGAAAAATCAATAGAAATTCAGGAACACAAAATCAGTCAATATTGAGTGCTTCGGCTTACTTATTAGATTTATTAGATTTTTTAAAACAAGGTCATGCTTACGGTAAATTTATCAAACGTCGCCCCGATATAAAAGACTTGCTGATGACAAAGTCAAATGCGGAGGTTTCTCTTCCTACAATTGATTTGGCGATAGAATTATTAGAAAGTCTTGTATATAAGAGTTCTATTCAGGAAAAGGTGATTCCGCTTTGCAATCAAACACCAGATGATGCAATCGTTGAAAATTTGCGTGCTAATCCTTGTCAATGGGATAGTTCAAGTTCATTATCTGGGGAAGTGATTGAGAATAGCTTAAGAAATATTCTTGCAGAAAAATATTTCCCGATGAACCTTCCTAAGGATATTGAAGTAGAACGAGTTTCTGCTATTTTGGACAATTTGTCATTAAATTTTGTTTCCTTGTCAAAGAAATTGCACTATGAAGAAAATAAAGCATTATCATTGAATGAAAAACAAGAGAAAATTTTTGACTGGTCTTCAGCAGAAAAATGGGAACTTTGGGGATTAGAAGAAAATGGAAATGAGAATGTCTTTTTCCCAGATAAATCAAAAAGGATAGAATCAACTACATATTGGTATGATGTCCTTTGTAATTTAGCGTTTGTACTTGATAGAGCAAAATTAACATACGATGAATTTGCTGAAATTTTTACATCTGCTGTTTTTGAAAATTCTGGAGCAACTTTAAATGTTGATTCTGAATCTTATCAGTTGGCTGATGTAAATGGTTATAGGATTATTTTTGAAAATGATGATGAAACAAAAAAGATAGACTTTTTCTTCAAGTTATCTGTTTTTGTTCGTCGTCGAATAGCTCTTGGTTGGAGTATTGCAGAAGTCGCCGATACATGGAATTGTAGTAATGCTGATATAGTAGAAATACAAGAATTAAAAATTCAGCTTGGTGTTACGGCATGGGAAGCAGCAGTACTTCTTGACAAAATTAATTTATCGAAAAATGATTTAAAGAAAATTTACCCTATTGAATCGTTGTTTGAAATTTATTCAGAAGAATCTTTGAACACTATTGATAACTCTAAAGATAAATACAATAAATTTTATTATGAGCTTGCTGCTGCAGCTAATGTATGCTTAGGAATTGATTTAGAAGACGCCTTGATGCTTGTACAAAAATTTTTGCCTTCAAGCAATGCTCAAACAGAAATTTCTGTATTTGAAAGTGGGTTAGAAATTTTATATAAGTATAATTTGTGGATTACAGCGAACAAACTTTCCGTTGAAGATTATCTCTTCTTAGATAGAATCAAATTCCCGGTTGCATTTGGTTGTCGAGCTAACTGTAATGAAACAATCGATAATTTGGTATTATTACGTTCTTCTTCACTTTCAATAAGTGATTTAAAATCCATTTTTGAACCGCAATTGATTCCATTGGACGAATCTTTATCTTTTGTTGTGGAATTAAATGCAAATGTGCGGAACTCTTTGGACGAATGTGCAGTTCAAGAAAAACAATCTGTAATAGATTCTGAAAATAATACTCAGACTTCCAATTCAACGAATGAACTTGACTTTGATTATAAAAGTGCTATTCATGGACTTTTGATAACATTAGGAACTGAAAATGCAAATGAAATTTTAGAAGCATGGGAAAATGGTTTTGAACCAGACGAAGAAGGGAAATGGGAAACTTGTTTAAAAGATTTACTTCGATTCGTTCCAACACCATCTTCTTCGTGGAAGGAAGTTCTTGCTGAAGATAAAAATGGTGCCGTATTCTATAATGTTCTTCGTGATGAATTATCTTTTGAAAGAACTTTGACTCTTGTTGCTGAGCAATTCTCAGTGACCTTAGATGTTATAGCAGACCTTTTTGAAAAAATTAAAGATGATACATTTGATGATTTAACGGAATGGAAAAATTTTGCAATTAGAGAAGATTTAACATCTGAAAATGATTTAAATAAAAACGATGTTGATTCAATAGAATCTCTTTGCAATCGTATTGTCCGTTGCTCGGCACTTTATCAATTTACGCAGTCGTTGGATCTTGGCTTTGAATGGGATTGGAAAAACCTGATTCCGCCCGAAGAAAAAAGTATTTCGTATGATTTATTTAAAGATGTGGTTTATGCCTTTGCTGCATCTTCCCAAATTTTAGGAGAAGTTTACAATTATAGTGACTTAGAAAATCTTGATGCTTCGAACGAAAAAATTCAGATTTCGAACGAAGCTTTTGACGCTATACTTACGGCTTCTGAAATTGATTTTGAACGAGATGCAAATAGTTTTGCAATAACATCCCTAGAAACGGCCACCCCTGCTGCGTGGTGTAAGTTTGCAGACCTGCTCTATCTTTACAAGAAAACAAATTCACTCCCCGAAGATTTGAGTGAATTGCTAAATGCTGATAATACAACCTACTCTGACTATGTTAAAAAATTCGAGAACAATTTAAAACAAACGAAAACAAACTCTGAATGGAACAAGTTCATACAGGGTGTGAATGATAAATTACGTCAGTTGAAGCGGGATGCCCTGGCTGCTGTTGTTTGCAATGAGTCGCAAATGCCAGAAACAGCATTGTATTATCCAACAGTTTTTGTTGATGAAAATGATATCTATTCCTATTACTTGATGGACGTGAAGATGGAACCCGACATGGCCATATCACGTACGGTTCAAGCTGTGTCTTGTATTCAACTTTATGTACAACGGGCCTTGATGGGGCTTGAAGGTGGCTACACGCTGAATGACACCCAAAAGGAACAATGGGAATGGATGAAAAACTATCAAGTTTGGGTGGCAAATCGAAAAATTTTCCTATACCCTGAAAACTGGATAGATGGCGATTTACGTGAAGACAAGACACCATTCTTCAAAGAACTAGAAGAACGCCTTGCTGAAATAGGTAATAATCAAGAGGCACTAACTGAAGCGCTTGGAGAATACTTGAAAAAAGTTTGTGATGCATCTGAAATAGACATTGTTGGCGCTTGTAAAGAAGAAGGCGGTGTTCATGCTGGAACGCTCTACACTCTTCATATTATTGGCTGCACTCGTGGAGAACCTCATACATATTATTATCGCACATACGAAGCTACCGCACTATATGGCGGAAATTGGACTCCTTGGGAAGAGCTTCCTCTTGAAATCGATGGAGCTTCTATACAACCAGCAATTCTTGGTGGACATTTATACATCACATGGTTGCAAGTCATTCAAGGACAAAGGCAGAAAAAAACGGGTGAATCCGAAGGCAAACAGGCGGCGGTTACAATAGAGTATTATGCCGAAATAAGATTAAAATGGGCAAGCTATACAGGAACAAAATGGACTGGTGTAAAGGTTGGAAAACAAGCTGTCTATGACATATCAGAAAATCAACTGGATTTTGTTTTAGGAGAGAATGAAAATTTAGCCGACCGTTATTTTATTATAGACGTTTCAGACAATTCTGATACATTGAGTTTAGAATTGTGGCGCACCTTCCCTGATTTTATTGAAACCACGCATGTGGTTTCGGTACCTATAGCGACTTCCACGCAAAACTCTAACGGAGTTGAAAGTTTGAGCCAGGCAGAGGCTTCAACCTATTTACTCAAAACAGAAGTTTCTCGCGAATACAAAACAGATCAACGAATCAATTATATAGGTAATTTCTCGCTAACTCAAGATGAATCTGATACAGCCACCAACCAGGTTGAGCCAAATACAGGGAATCCAATAGCATTTACTTATGGTGAATTTGTAAAGAACCATTCTCCGTTAGGTTGTCGTCTTGTGGGTAATATGTTCTACAACGAAGGTGGCTCTCTTACAATGTTAGATGGAACAAAGATTTTCAGTAACACGCGAGGCCCTTTTAAGTTGCTTTCTGTGAATATGGGCTTTATATGCCATAAAGAAAGACCTTTCTTTTACATGGACTCTAAAGGTTGCTATTTAATTTATACTGTTTCCGGGGATGGCGGTGCCGGAGCGAACAGTGTTCCGAATTACCGTGTTGAAATGATTTCTAACCCTCAAGCAGGAGAGTTCCGCAGACGATTCTTGAAAGGTGGTTCCAAGTGGCTTTACAGTCGCGAAACGGAGGCTCTCCCAGTTTCAGATAGTTACTATTATTCATATTCGTATTATAACTACTATTTCAGCGTTTATCTTGGTTACTACACGGCTGGCGATTGGCAAGCTTGGGATTTGTCGCAAACATTATTTGAACATAGTTATTTACCAAGTGCTGTTGTAGCAGAACCTTATCCTTCATCAACTGTTGATTTCTGCTGGGGTTCGGCAACATCTATTTACAACTGGGAACTATTCTTCTTTGTGCCAATGCTATTAGCAGATAAAATGCTTGCAGAACAAAACTATGAAGCCGCTTTAAATTGGTTGCAATTGGTTTTTGACCCGCGTATAGACTTGTCTAACTACGAACGGACAAAGCGTTTTGTCCGTGACCTGCCAAAGGGTGCAAAATATTGGAAGTTCCTGCCTTTCTTTGCGAACCAGGATGCAGATAAATCCATCCTTTCTGATTTGTCATTCCCGACACCTCATGATGCCCTGCCAGATCGCCAGGCGGTACTCCTTTTACAAGACCGTTGGAAAAATGACCCGTTCGACCCACAGATGATAGCTCGCTATCGTCCTGTAGCCTACCAGAAATATGTGGTGATGAAATATCTTGACGCCCTTATCGGTTGGGGAGACCAATTATTTACGCAAGATACCACCGAATCGGTTAATTTGGCGGTGCAGATGTATGTTTTGGCTGCCGAAATTCTAGGACCAAAGAGTGCTGAGGTGCCTGATCCAGAACATAAATCAAAGTTCAAGGTTTTAGATTTGCTAAATTATAGCAACGAAGTAATGAACAATGCCTTTATAACATACGAGGACACCATGCTCACTGGCAAGAATCGTGAAAAAGAAACACCACAACGGTTGTTGCCTGGTAGCACATTGCAACTAGCTCACACAACTGGAATGATGTTCTATTTCAATGTGCCTCGTAATGAAACCTTGATGGGTTACTGGGACACAGTGGCCGACAGGTTGTACAAAATCCGCAACAGCCTGAACATCGAAGGAGTAAAGAGAACACTAGCTTTATTTGCTCCACCTATTGATCCGGCATTGTTAGTGAAAGCAAAGGCAAATGGCGTTTCTATTAGTGAAGTTTTGGCAGACGCTTCTTCTACATTACCATATTACCGTTTTAAAGTGATGGTAGCTAAAGCAATAGAAATAGTTCGTGATGTTCAACAAGTTGGTAAAAGTTTACTTGAAGCAATAGAAAAACAAGATGCTGAAACGCTAGCACAATTACGTGCAGTGCATGAAAAAACAGCTTTTACTATGCAAAAGACTGTTTTTGATATAGAAGAAACAGAATTAGAAAAAGAACATGAATCCATTCAGGTAGAACAAGAAAATCTAGAGCAGGAAAAATCAGAACAAGAAGAGTTTTATAAGCCAATAAAATTAGACGAATTGTATGAAAAAGCAATGGAAGGCGTAAAGAAAGTACAGGAAATCGTTGAAAATGTCAAAAAAGCGGCTTCAGTAGCTTATAAAATTCCAGACATTGGTATAGGAGCTATAGCGAATGGGCTTGGAGGACCATCTTTTGAATCAGTGGCTCAAGGTGGAAAAAAAATTGCCGAAAACTTGGTCAACAAGGCAGAAAGTTATGTTTCAAGATTTGCACAACGTCAGATTTCTGCTGCAAAAACAAAATTGAAAGCAGAAGCAGAACGCACATTGCAAAACTGGACAATGAAAAAGACTGAAAAATCAAACCAAGGAAAGGTATTAGAAAAAAAGAAAATAGCAGCAGAAATAAAAATTGATTACAATAAAAAACAAACAGAAAATTTAGAAAGAGAAATAGAACACAAAGACGAAATTTACAACCACCTTTGTGAAAAATATTCAAACAAAGAACTATATGGTTGGCTCAAAAAAGAAACAGGAACTATTTACAAAACCCTGTTCCAGTTGGCAGTAAAGGTTGCCCGTAAAGCAGAAAAATGCTACCATTTTGAAATTGGCGATACCGATGAAAATCCCAAGACTGCGAAGACTTTTATCAAAGGCAGTGGCGTTTATTGGGACGGCCTGCACAGCGGTTTGTTGGCAGGTGAAAAATTACTTGCAGACTTGCATGCTATGGAAGTGGCTTATCTTGAAAACGACAAGAATGAGTTGGAAATTACTAGGCCGGTGAGCTTGAGTGAGGTTGTTCAAAATGGTCAGTCCGCCTATGACGCTCTAATTGCGAATATGGAAAAATTCGTAGAGGATAATTTGGATGATGATGAAATTACAATTTCACGTGGCTTCGTTGAATTTGAAATGGATAGGAAACTTTTTGTTAGCGATTTTTATCAAAGTCATTCGTTTGAGCGAATTAAGGATGTAAGAATAAGAGTGTCTTGCGATCAAGATGCTCAATTAAGTGCTGAACTTATTATGGATTCAAATCGCTTGTTTGTGAAAGAAGGAAAGTATATAGATAATCGAATTGGAGTCCAAAACATTGCGACAAGTATGGCGACATATGAATGCGGATGTTTTGATTTTAATTTTAAGCAAGATAAATTTTCTCCATTTGAAGGTGCTGGAATACAGTCATCTTGGAAACTTTATTTGACGGCTCCTAAAGATTTTGATCCAAAATCAATAAAAAAAATAACGCTTTTTGTTAGTTATACTGCAAGAAATGGGTAGGAGAAAAGATGAAAAGAATATATTATTTTTTTGTCCTGATGCTTATTTTGGCTGCGTGCGGAAATGACAATTCAGGTAAATCTATGGTTCAAGCTGAACTTGATGAATCCAGTT
>JAGAKE010000049.1 GCA_017625775.1 Fibrobacteraceae bacterium | reverse complement strand
GAGCTTGCAGAGGACATCTACAGACTGCCCGCCGAACTCCAAGAAGTAATCATCGACAATGTGGAGAAGTACAAGCAGATGTGCTTTAAACTGGAAAAGGAAAGCACGCAAGGTATTGGCTAGGATTATTGCAGTATTGAAATCAAGTCACAGAAAATCAACGCACACCCGCCCTGCGTTAAGAGTGTATATTTAGAGTTAAGTATTTAGTATTTAAATTTAGTATTTAGAGTTAAGTATTTAGTATTATAGTTATTCGACATCGTATATACGGTATCGAACGGTCATTATACGGTGTCTAACACCGTATACACGGTATCGGACACCGATATATCACCGTCGGGTCTCGTATCACTTTATACAAGCTCAGGCAGGGCTTCGACAGCCTTTCTTTTCATCTCGTCAGTCGCTTTTGCGTATTTCATCACCTGGCTGAGGCCTGTATGTCCGAGCAGACGGGCGACAGTAACAGGGCTTGCCCCGCATCCAAGCGTAAGTGTTGCGAATGTTCGCCGCGCCGTATGCCAGCCGATTTTCTTTGTAATTCCAGCATCCGAAGCCCATTGTTTAAGAGTTCTGTAACCTTTTCCCTCGTATTTCTGCTCGTGCAGGGAAAACACAAAATCATCCGGGAGATGTTCCGCTCCGTCAAAAATCAATGCGGTCGCACTTTTGTTCAGCGGTATGTAAACAGGGTTCTTTGTCTTTTTCTGCCGCTTAATTATCTGTGCCGGGGACTTCTCAATCATTCCCCAGGTAAGTGTCTTTATGTCAGAAATTCTTAATCCGGTAAAACAGCTGAACAAGAACGCCCGCCGGACTTCCTTTCCTAAATCGGAATCAGGAACAAAATCCGCCAGCTTCTTCACTTCTTCAGCACTCAGAAAAACCATATCCGGGTCTATAACCTTAGTGACTGAAACCGCTGCCATCGGGTCTCTTGTAATAGTTCCCTCTGCCGTAGCCTTGCGGAATATCGCTCTGACAAGCTTCATGTATGCGCCCACAGAGGACTGAGAAATCTGCTTTCCGTTGTTCTTTTTTGTAGTCAGAAGATTCTGCTGGAAGCCCTCTATCCATTTTGAGGAAACCTGCCCGATCTGGATAGTCGCGCCGTTCTCGTAGTTTTTGATGTGGTGGATAAGCGTTTCAAGGGTGTTAGGATTCGCGTGATTTTTCTCGTGATTCTTGATGTAAGCAACAAGCGTTATTCTACCTGCGCCGTCAGTCTTAATGTCCCACTCTCCGGCAAGAAGCTGGGCTTCCCTCTTCGAGCGGCAGGCCTCCGCAAGCCTGTAAAGTTCCTTGTTCTGCTTCTTGTCGTCGCTCAAAGTAATGTGAAGCGACTCCCATTTTCTCACTCCGTTCTGATAGACATCAAGGTACAGTTTTCCCCTCTGCTCACGAATTTTCACGCTCATATTGACCTCCGGCACAGCCAACAAACTGCCTACAAATATTTATGAAATATTCTAAAACGAGATAAGAAAAAATGCAACTATCTGAATAAAATAAACTGTCTAAATCTTTATATTATAATATCTTATAAAACTATCTAAAATTATATATAAATATCTGTAAATTAGTGATAAATTACT
>JAGAKE010000048.1 GCA_017625775.1 Fibrobacteraceae bacterium | reverse complement strand
CTTGTATGATGTATTTACACTGAAATACATCAATACGCTCCTTTCTTCTCAACTCTGATATAATCAATAGTAACACTGTGGACTTTTTATTTTTATCTTATAGCTTCGACTATTTAAAGGAGTGTATTGCCACAGTTTTATCTGAATCATTTATAGTTGGATAAGTCTTTGAACTTTCATGTCACGCAAGTTTATGATGATAAAACCAGGTGGACGAACACAGTGATTAACTGCAAAGGAGATATTTCTATGATTTACGTTGGCATTGATGTGGCCAAGCTCAACCATTGTGCTTCCTTCGTGGATTCTGATGGTGTAATCCTTGTGGAACCTTTTGAGTTCCAGAACGACCATTCCGGATTCCAAACACTTCTGAAGCACCTGACTTCCTTTTCTCAGGATGACCTGCTCATCGGCATGGAATCTACCGCACACTATGCAGAAAATCTGACCTGTTTTCTTTATACCAGAGGATTCCATATCTGCATCATTAATCCTATCCAAACCTCGGTTCTCAGAAAGGGTAAAATCAGAAAAACCAAAACCGATTCCGAAGACACCTACCTGATTTCCAAAGCGTTAAAGATGGAGGAATACCGGCTTTTTACCGAGCAGGACTATAATTCTCTGCAATTAAAAAACCTCTGCCGCTTCCGCCAAAAACTTATGAAGGCAAGGACAAAGGTTAAAATTCAACTTGTGACTTATGTGGATTTGTTATTCCCGGAACTCCAGTACTTTTTCAAGTCCGGCATTCACGGAAAGGCCTGCTATGAGCTGCTTAAAACTCAACCCAATCCCGACAGAATAGCTAAAATGCATCTCACAAGGCTCACCAACCTTTTATCTAAGTCCTCTCACGGACACTTTAAACAGTCTCATGCTGTACAATTAAAAGAGCTTGCATCGCATTCTGTCGGTATAAAGAATGATACACTATCTTTACAGATTTTTCAATCCATTCAGCAGATAGAAATGTATACCGAACAGCTTGCCGATGTAGAAAACTCCATTCGTGAGGTTATGAACCGCATGGATTCCGTTATCAAAACCATTCCGGGTATCGGTGCTTTAAACGGTGCCATGATTCTTGGTGAAATCGGCGATATTTCCCGATTCGAAAAGCCTTGTCAGCTTCTTGCTTATGCCGGTCTTGACCCATCTGTATACCAGTCCGGCAACTTCAAAGCTGCCAGAACCAGAATGTCCAAACGTGGCTCCAAGCTACTCCGTTACGCCCTAATTAACGCTGCCTGGCAGATTACTCTGGTCAATCGAACCTTCAAGGATTATTATGACCTGAAAATTTCTCAGGGACGCCGCCATTACGGAGCGTTAGGACATGTAGCTCATAAGCTGGTACGTGTTATCCACAAGATGTTAACCAATAATGTTGCATTTCATTTAGCCTAAGTCTTTACCTGTTCAACTATATTTAATTTTTATAAGCGCCCTTTGGGAGCTTTATTTCCTATACACTTTTTTAGTCATAAACTTTTTTGAAAACTATTTATTTTCCTATTGACTTTTCATAGTTGGTCTCCTT
>JAGAKE010000047.1 GCA_017625775.1 Fibrobacteraceae bacterium | reverse complement strand
CATTTTTTACATAATTTCCTGAATTTAAAAGAATACAATTTTGTTCTTTTTTATATGAGAAATCATTTCCTTTCCATAGACCTTCATTAGCCTCTTCTATACAAATTGTGTAATCTGTATTCTTTTCCATTTCAAGCCAATAAATAGAATCTTTTAAAGAAATCTGAAAACTATCTCGGATAGAGTAAACTTGTTCCAAATCGCTATTGTTTTTTTCTGTGCCATAGCTCAATTTTACCAATGCTTTTGGACCATTAGTTTTGTTATATGAACGAACGACAGTGCCGTCAATTTCATAAATAGATTGTTGATCAGCAAATACAGTAAAAACTAAAATCAACCAAATGATTGTCAAATTAAATCGCATGTTTTCTCCTATTGAATTATACACTTTTGATTAGAACGAATACATTCCCACTGATTTTCTGTTGCGTATTCTCCATTTATTTCAATTCTTTTATTTGTGGATGTGTAAACCGCTTCTAAAGGTCTATATCGAATTTTAGGTCCAATTGGAAAAATATAATTCATTAAATTAGTTTCGTCTGTTGCTAGACCAGTTGAATAAATAGGATCATTATTTAAAACATATAAATCAGAGAGTCCATAAATGTGTCCTATTTCGTGATTTATAATATTAAGAGAGTTATTACCGCTTGTATGCGCTCCCCAAACAATTCCTCCTATAACACGGCCTCCTTGGTGAGGGAATCCATTTTGAAAATTGTTTGTGATAATTGTTGAATATTGAAGTGCATACGGAAGTCCCGGGACAAAAGGGTGTACGTCTGCTCTAAGTGTGTATTCACAGTTTAAATTTAAATTATTTGCATTATATAACTTTAAATTAAAAGTATTATTTTCTTTATCAAAATTATACATTTCAGCTTCAATTTCTTGTTTTGAAGCATCACACTCATTTCTTAAATACATTGGAAAACGTATATTTAAACATCCCTCATCATAAGTTCTTTGATGATATATAGAACAAGCCTTGTTATAATCTTGATAATTTTCTAGTATATAATTTTGTCCATTTGTACTGTTAGGCAATTTCCAACCGATTGTCATTTTATTTATTCCCAACACAACATGATGACTCCACATATGTATTTTAGAATACATCATTACAGAATAATGATTATCTTCAACAATTTTACTAAATTGGGCGACATCATTTTTTAAAGTATAATATTCTTTTTCAATTATATTGCAATTGATATAATGTGAATCACAATTTTCAATAGATTGTTTTTTTTTATTTAATTTATCTATCATCTTCGATAGTTCTTTGCGAGATTCTTCATACTTTTCTAATCGTCTTTTCAATTCTGGGTTCAAAGCCATTATAATTTGATTTGCATAATCAGTCATTCGTTCATTAGTATTTTTATTTTGACTTAAATCAACGTACAAGTCGTTATCAAATCCAAAGAAGGATGGTTCTTTCTCATTCAATTGAGCAGAAACTACAGCTTGCTTATAAATTTCATTAAATCTTTCTTGTACTCTTTCTAATGTATAACACCCAGATTCAATGCCATGATAACAATCAGGATATTCTTCACTTCCAAACTGAACAAAATATATCTGCTTAATATTTTCATCATATTCAATGATGTGTAGATATCTCTTTTTATCAATCGTTCCATAATAAACAGCATATTTACCTTTACTTAATTTAATTTCTTTAACACAATTAGAAGTTTCACAGACATCTAGTCCCAATAAAACATCTTTTTCTATAATATTATTGGAGTCATCAATTTTATGCAAACGATAAACCTCTTTTGCAGTTTGGTCGACATACACTCTCAAAGAAGCTTTTTCTCCTGTTTTAACAGAAATGTAAACATTTTGTCCTTTTTCTGCGTAATCTGGTAAAAATGATAAAGGATCAATATCAAATCCGTATTGATGATTTTTTGAAGGCAAAAACCAAGACGTAGTGTTTTCCCAGCTAATTTCTTCTATTTCTCCACTTCCAAATATAGCATCATCTTGAAAATTTCCATCAATAGGTCCAACCAATGGATTTTTTTCAATACAATCAAGAGCTTTATCCTGCAAATGACATTCTACTGAATTAACACCTCCATATACATTCCCTTGAATTTTATCTTCATCACAAGCAATTAGAAGACAAACAACAAATAAGAGAAATACTATTTTTTTCAATTTTTATTCCCTCTTACTTAGCTTCATAATAAAAATAATCAGAAACCGATGCCATATAAAGAACTATAGCTTCTTTATAATTTCCTGCATCCCGCTGGCGTTTCGAAAATAAAATTGGCTTTCCTTCTGTTGTTGTCATTGATTGGAATACATATTTTCCATTTTCTTCTCCAGTTCTATATACATAAAATTCTACTGGAGTATCAACAATTTTTTCCCCTTCTTTATTCATCGTCCACATTTTTACCAAAGCCTTATCTTTTTTTGTCTTTTTATGCTTTTTTACTTTACCTCTCCATATTCTAGCATATGGGGATGTTGCGAGAAATTCTCTATAATATTCTCCAGAAACAGCACTAATTAATGGTATCGATGGCTTAATAGTAACGACTTTTCCCTCGTGATTCAATATACCAAAGAATACATCATTATCTGAATTAGTAAATGAATATGCACCTAGTTGGATTTCATTTCCACTGCGTTCTCCGCCAAGAAGGTCTTCTTCTGGGACATTATCATTTTTTTCACCAGACTTCAACAATGGGGATTCTTCAGAAAGGTTGACGCCCGCTGAATAGCTCATATACATATTATCGCCAGCAGGATTACTTTCATCAATGAATTTCGGGTCACCAACATAAATATTCGTTCCGAGATAACCATTCGTAAACGAAGAATTTATCGCTGTATAGCCCGCAACAACTTCCGAAGAACAATCTCCCGAATTACATCCCGAAACAGTATTTTTCCAGAAAATGCTGTTTCCAATAGTTCCATTCGCAAGGCCGCCCACAGCACCACTTGCCGTCGTAGCATCATTCGCAAAGAAAGTAGCGTTCCACATGTTAAGGGCAGAACTTTCATTGAATAACGCGCCTCCCGCAAGCCCGGCATGGTTTCCATAGAAGATTGCATTGCCAATATAGGTGTCGGCATTTGACAAATCAACCGCACCACCATTCATGGCAGAATTGTTGCTCAGGAACAGAACATTGAGCATATTCGTTTTTCCGTTTGCAACAACCGCACCACCGTTACCGTTTGCCATATTATTCAATAGACGAACATTTTCAAAATTCAGCGTATCTGTTGCGAACAAGGCTCCGCCGTTACCATTCGATTTCGAAGAAGATATAATGATATTTTTCAAACCGATTCTTAGGCTAGAAGTACCTATCGCCCCACCATTCCCATCATTAAAACCATTTTCGAAACGCAACCCGATAATGCTACGAGGTGAGTGACCTTCAATCTCTACATGAGCTGCATTACCTAGATTGATTAGCGGCAGGTCTTTTTCTGAATTCAAATCCCAGATATCGCCTTTATATCCAACTAGTTCAAAACCGACTTTCCAGGGAACAACGCCTTCAGTAAAGTTATCGGTCACATTCCAAATGCCACCTGCCATGTTGATTTCTTTGCCTGTCGCCTTGGCTGTTTCGAGAACGGTTGCAAAATCACCAATAGCAGTTGCTGGAGTTGTTCCATCGCAACCTTGTTTACATTGCGTTTGTGGGTTCCAATAAATGCGATAATTTTCGGAT
>JAGAKE010000046.1 GCA_017625775.1 Fibrobacteraceae bacterium | reverse complement strand
TCTCATATAAAAAAGAACAAAATTGTATTCTTTTAAATTCAGGAAATTATGTAAAAAATGGAAAAATTTGGTATGTAACAAAATTTGGTAATGTGTTTACTTTCAATATTCTTGTTGGAATGAAATACATTGACCTTTCGAAAGAGAAACATAAGTTAGGTTATTTTGGACCAGAATATAAAAGAAAAAAAACGACAAAACGAGAAAACCCTCATGTATTTTATCCTTTTGTTGCTTTTGAAGACAGAGTTTATCCTGACCCACCAAGATTGGAAAACATTAATAAGGTTTTGATAGTTGACAAATATAAAGTGACAGATTGTGAAATCATTCAAGCATTGTGGGATTCAATTCCTAATCATATTCCTTTTAAAATGAGAGATAATCAAATGTTTTGGATAAAAAAGAAGAACTCTCTAGTAAAAAATGGGTATTGCGATGCTCATGATTCAGCAGCAATAAACTTAAATCCTTACTTAGCCTTAATGTATGCAAATGCTCGTAGCTTACGTGATGGATTAAAACCAGTTTATTCATTTGAAGAATCTGAAGATTGGAAAATTTGTCAATTATTTAAAAATGGAAATTTTGGGATTAGAAACGAATCTTTGAATATTAGAAAATCTAGCTTTACTTTTATTTATGTTGACAGTACATCAAATGGTTATCGTTTGCCATATTATGATGAATGGATGGCCTTAGCACGAGGCGGAGAGATTAATACAGAATATGTTTGGGGAGACTCTAATGATTCTGTTAATGCTTCTCAATATGCATGGTTTGGAATTAAAGACCCTAGAGATCCAAAAAGCAAAATAACTTCAAAAGTTGGGGCTCAAAAAGCATTGTTAGAACATTCTTGTGGTAGATGGTGGCAGACATCACGCCCTGTAGGAATGTTAAAACCTAATTCTTATAACTTATACGATATGTCGGGTCTTGTTTGTGAAATAGTTATGCTACCTGGAAAAAGTATTTTTCATAATGAAATTCTTTCATGCAAAGGTGGTTTTTTAGCTGATTCACTTGATTCCTTAAATCTAGGAAGACATTGCGATTACTCTCAAACAAGGGATTTCTTTTATTATGGTTTGCGTCTGGTTAGAGAAGTTAAAAAGTAAAATGTTGATTTGAGAATAATATTCAATTCTTTCGTAAATTGCACTAGGGATAAGAGTCTGCTTTCAACTAGTTTTGTTCATGCTTCACAAAACTATTTTCCGCTACCCTCTCGTAACGCACTCCAAAAAAATCCTCAAATTTTGAAAAGAGGTTCCTTATAGTGAAAACAAACTCTTTTATTTGGCTTGTGGGCTTTTATAAATCCTTTAAATGGAATGCAAACATTTATGCATGAATTAGGACATTTACTAGGCCTTTCAGATGTTGATGATGAAAATAATTTGATGAATTGGGAAAATTCAGTTGGGTTTTCACTAAATAACAGATCTTTGAAAGCTAAAAAATGTGCAAATAAAATAAATGCAGAGTGTAATTGGCAAAATTTTGCTGAAATGCAATGGGATTGTTTAAATAATATAAATATAAATACATCATGTTTGCAAACAGGACATAGAAATCTAGATTGGAGATGATTATGAAAATATTTTTGATATTTATGTTTTTTTTACTTCATATATCTTTCGCATCAGAATATTGCATTTTTGATGCAAAAGGAAATTGTGTCACAACTATTCAAAGTCAAGAAGCATACAAAAATTTTCAAAAAACAAATAACCAAACAAAATATTATATAGCCTTTTCTAAATCTCAAGAAAAACGAGAGAAACAAACGTATAATAAATTTTCATATAGAAAAGCAAAAGGAAAAAAACGTTGGTATGAAGTAGATTGGAATCAAGGTGTTAAGCTTTGCCCTGAACAAAATTTTAATTCAGGAAATGGGGTTTGGGTTGTAAATGGTTCCGCTCATATAGATTCTTTAAATTGTGTTTATGTAGATGGTTCACCTTATACAAGAAGTATTTTGGTTTTATTTGCTAGAGATTTAAATGATTTAACAGAGGCTGATTCTAATTGGATTTTAGTCAACCAAACAATTGTAGAATTAGCAGGAAAAAGTTATGATATTTCCATAAATTATCGGAACCGAAAAAAAATATCTTTTCGACACGATTTAATAGTTGATAAAACAGAACTCAGAATAAAAGATGCTATTTGGTTACGGGAAGATATCGCAGCATTAAAAAAGAAAGAAATGATTTTACTAGAAACAAAACCTTTAATGAATCATTATGAATCTAAATTTTATCCACACGACGATTCTTTAAAAATTTTAGATTATCCCGTTCCTATGAATGGAGAATTGATATCTTTACGTTCTATAAAAGATGGTTTGAATCGAACTACAAATCTTTTTTCTTTTTCAAATAAAATTAATTTGTCAAATGTTTTTTACAAATCTTTACCATTCAATGATATGATGAGTGTATTAGATACTTCAGAAAATGGATACAGATTTCCTCTTAATGATGAATGGATAATTTTACAATCTGGTAGTCAAAGAAAATTTATTTGGGGTGAAAATTCTTCTGAATATGAATTAAGAAAATATATGAAAATAGAATGTGCAACTGATGATGTGGGAGTTTATCCAGTTAAACAATATGAACCTAATCCTTTGGGTTTATATGATGTTTATGGTAATGCAGAAGAGTATACTTTGTCTATCTATGATAGAAAATATTCTTCAGGTCCAGTATGTGATTCTTATGTTGATTCCCATTATTTAAGTGATGTTTGTTTATTTCTTAAATCGTATGTTTGTTCCGAATTCGGAAAAGCATCTAATAAAAACACAACAGCAGCATTCAAAAATGGGCTTGTTGGCATGCGATTAGTTCGTAAACTTGAATAATGAAAAAAGTGATGTTTTTTATTATTCTGTTTTTTATTTCGCTTGCATTTTGTACTGAGCGATATAAGGACCCTATATTTAAAACAGAAAAAATCTTGAATCTTGTTTATGCAGAAAAGATACCTCACCTAAAACAAAAGCATTTTGTGACAGCTCTAATTAATGGTTTAAAATTATCTTCAGATATTATCCCAAAACTTAATTTTTATCAAAGTAGAAATACAACAAAGGATATAGATTTACGATTTAATTTATATCAACCGAAAATAGATTCAATACATAAACGTCCTTTAATTATAGTGGTACATGGAGGCGCTTTTATTTCAGGAAGTAAAGATGACAAAAATCAGCCTATTATAGATTATTGTGATTCTCTTTCTTCTAGAGGCTATGTAGTTGCATCTATAGATTATCGAATAGGACTTATTTTGAATTCAGTTGAAAATCAATTAGTCATAGATAGTTTAGATTTAAAAAGAGCTATTCAATGGGGTGTTCAAGATTTAGAAAGAGCTGTTTTATATTTCAAAAATAATGCAGAACAATACAAAATAGATGCAGATAAAATTTTTGTAATGGGTAATAGTTCGGGGGCTGTTTTAGCTTTACACTTTGCAATGGAAAAAGAAATAAATGTAAAAGGAGTTGTTTCTTTATGGGGTGGTGTTCTAAATAAAAATCATATAAAAAATATTATGACCCCTGTTTTGTTTATTCATGGAGAAAGCGATGAAATCATTCCATTTAAAGAGGGGCGAATAATGGATTTAAATTTTATAAAAGAAGAAAATCGTTTTATTCCTGCGTTCACTTCTATTATCTCTGCATTTGATTTGAAATTTTTTAGCCCTATTTTTTACGGAGGAGGTTATATGGCTTCTGTTTTAAAAGAATCTAACAAACGCCACAAAACATATTTTTTAGAAAATACAGGACATGAATTTTACTACATAGAACCCCACAAAAAAAATGTTTTAATACAAATCATAGAATTTCTTAATGAAAATTTATTACTACATTAAACTGAATAATTATGAGAAATTTATTTGGAAAAATTTTATTCGCTTTACTTTTAATGAGTGCTAGTTTATTTGCAACTAAATCAGAAAATACAAATCAAAATTTCATTAATCTTTCTTTACAAGATTCTATTCATTGGCTTGAAATGGAAAAGAATACAGATTACACAATTTGTATAGAAGATGTTAATGAGGGCCTATGGAAAGGAAATGATTTCTCATATAAAAAAGAGCAAAATTGTATTCTTTTAAATTCAGGGAAATATGTCAAAAATGGGAAAATTTGGTACACGACCAAATTGGGTAGTGTTTACACATTCAACATTCTTGTTGGGATGAAATATATAGATTTGTCAAAGCAGGATCACCTTCTCGGATATTCAATGGTTAATATTAGCACCAATCAATACGGGCAAATACACGATCGTGATCCAGCAAGATTCGAAAAAATAAACAAAGTTCTTGCTGTAGATGTATATAAAGTGACAGAATGTGAATTTATCCAAGTTTTATGGGATTCAATCCCATCGCAGACAAACGATGAATATCCTGAAAATTATAATTTTTGGATTGAAAAAAAGAAGGGGATGGGAAAAAATGATTTATGCGACATTCACGATTCCGCTGCAATTCGTGTATTTCTGTACAATGCCTTTATTTATGCGAATAATCGAAGCATAAGAGATGGCTTGCAGCCAGTTTACACATTAAAGATAGACAATAATCCAGACAATTTTTCATCTAACAAAAAAAATAGTGATTTTTACATTAAAGGATTTACTTTTTTCAAATCAAATTCTGATTGGGATATGATTTTTGTAAAAATCAACAAAAAAGCTAATGGTTATCGCCTGCCATATTATGACGAATGGATGGCGTTAGCTAGAGGCGGTGACAAAAAAAATTACGCCAATATTTGGGGGAACCTAAAAGATTCCAATTTGGCCGCACAATACGCTTGGTTTGGTAACCATAATCCAAATGATCCTATATCAACAAAAAGCAATGAATGGAAAAAAGAATCATGCGGAGAATGGAAACAAAATTCACAACCAGTTGGAATGCTGAAGCCTAACGCATTTGGACTCTATGATATGATGGGATTGGTATGTGAAAATGTCATATTGGAGAATAAAAATCTATATGATTACGAAAGATTTACAACATGCAAAGGTGGCTTTTTGACTGATTCACTTGAAAACATGAATCTCAGTGCACATTGTGATGCAAGAAACGGAGCAATAAAAACCTTTCAAGGATTACGTTTAGTAAGACAACTTAAGTAATATCAATACAGAACATTTTTTTTTCCTACATTTGCTTTTGATGAGGGAAACATTATGTTTTGGAAAATACCTTCTGGGCAGCGTATTCGATATAGACCTTTATTCGTTGTAGAAACCGGAACAAACGAACGTTTTAGTTTCAGCAACAATGGATTGCCACCATACGCAACAGAAAATCAGTGGGAATGTATTCGCAATAGTGAGAAATGTTTTAAAGACAAGTAGGTTGTTTATGAAAAAATTAAGCATATCATTGATCATTTTACTCATTTCGTATGCAGTGCTTTTTTCTGCAAATGATAAATTGTATGAAATAGACGGAAGAATAGTTGATATCCATAACAAAACTAATGGTCCAAAGGCATTGGTAAAATTAAATAACAGCATAGAAAACAACAATAGAAAAGCAGAACAAGTTTACTCTATCCGAGATACTTTTCAAATTTCTTTACAAGATTCTATTCATTGGCTTGAAATGGAAAAGAATACAGATTACACAATTTGTATAGAAGAGGCTAATGAAGGTCTATGGAAAGGAAATGATTTCTCATATAAAAAAGAACAAAATTGTATTCTTTTAAATTCAGGAAATTATGTAAAAAATG
>JAGAKE010000045.1 GCA_017625775.1 Fibrobacteraceae bacterium | reverse complement strand
GCGAGGGATTTTATTTTTTTCATTGTCACTCGCAATTTTTGCCTACGCTTCTTGTCATTGCGATGGAGTGAAACGACAGAAGCAATCTTTTCGCAAGTAGATCGCCACACTACGTTCGCGATGACAACTTATTAACAGACTACTGCACTTGTGCGAGTTGTCATTGCCGAGCGCAATGAGTTTCTATAAAACTTAAGCAAGCGAGCGTCGCGGCAGATGCAAACTTGTTTGCAATCTGACATGACCGAGCGCAGAAAGTTTCTATAAAATTTATATTTTTAAAAAGATTGAATATCATGGTGAGGTTGTTGTGGGTTCTGCGTCAAAATTCTTGTGTGCAAGCATTTTTGCATTAAGTGTTGTGCCTTTTGTGCATTCAGCTATTGATATTTCTGTAAATGCACAAAAAGGAGTAAAAAAAATTTCGCCATATTTATTTGGCCGAAATATTGATGTGATTGATGAAAAAGTAGATTCGCTTTCTTCAAAAGAAATTGATTACATGAATCAAATTGTAGAAGCAGGACTTCACATGATTCGTGCAAATCATGGCAACAATGCGACTCGATATAATTTTCGAAAAAAATTTAGCGTTCATCCAAATTGGTTTAATAACGTAAATTCTCAAAGTTGGGATATCTCGGCGAAAAAAATTCTAGAAAATATGCCTGGTGTAGATGCAATGTATGCTTTTCAATTGGCTGGTTATGTTGCAAAAACGCAAGAGTATAATTTTAAAGATTGGGAATGGTATTTAGCTCACAATAATACTTGGCCGTTGAATCGAGATTTAAATATTGCTGGTGGCGGTATCATTTCTGATGATGGAAAAACAGCAATCAAAGAAGGTGACCCAACGCTTTATAACCAAGAATGGCCTGCTGATTCTTCAGTAGCGATTATTCCTTATTGGCGAGATTCTTTAAAGTTTGATATGAATCGTTTGCGCTATTGGAGTATGGATAATGAAACAGATATCTGGCGTTATACTCACGATGATTTGAATTTGCCGGTAACTGGGGAATTTCTAGTTGAACGTTATGTAGAAGTTGCTAAGAAGGCAAGGGCGCAATGGAAAGACATTAAATTAACAGGACCGGTAAGTGCAGGGGAATGGGATTGGGTTGTTCTTCGTGATATTGTAGAAGGACAAAATTTGATTACAGGTTCTGATGGAAAAAAATATTCTTGGCTTGAATATTTTATTAAGCGAGTTTCAGAGGAACAAAAAAAATCAGGCGTTCGTCTTCTAGATATGTTTGATATTCATTGGTATCCTCAGGAAAAAGATTATGAATCTCGAATGAATTGGCATCGTGTTTTATTTGATACGACTTATAATTATCCAGGCGCTAATGGGATTCGATTCCTTAATGAACAATATTATTACGCTAGCAATCAAACCAAAGAACAGTATGATGAAACTTATAATAAAGAGTACATCTTGAAGCGCGTGAATGATTGGCTAGAAAAGTATTTTGGTAAAGACCATGGAATTACTCTTGGAATTTCAGAAACGAGTTTAAAAGATGAGAACGCCATGGTGACAGCTCTAATCTATGCTTCGTTCCTTGGAACAATGATGAATCATGGTGTTGAATTTTTCACTCCTTGGTCATGGGATGCAGGCATGTATGAAGTGGCTCACTTGTTTAGTCGCATTGGAAAAGAGTATAGAGTAGAATCTATTTCTAGCAATGATTCGCTTGTTTCCGCTTATGCTTCAATTAACCAGACCGTTGATTCTATGACGGTAATTTTTGTAAATCGTGCTGAAAGTGAGACTCAAAATGTAAACTTGACTATTGATGAATTTGCGCTTGATGATGGAGAATATGAAACGCGTTCTTTGAGTGGCTTGAATGGGGAAACTTTTGTTTCTCGGTCTTCAAATGCGTTGAAGAATGGTTCTGCTTCTTTAGCACAAAATAAATTAAGTATGACATTACCAGCCAAATCAATTACGGCTTTAATTTTATCTGGTGCCGGTTCAGATGTTGTTGAAAGTAGTTCTTCTAATAATGCAGAAAGTTCTAGCTCAACAGAAAGCAATGCAATTCAAACTGTATTAAATACTAGAGCTTTCATTAGCTCTGAAAATGAAGCATGGACGATTCATAATTTTTCTGATAGAAATTTAAATGTCGCTATTTTTGATTGCCTTGGAGACCAAGTACTGAATGTAAGTGCGCCTGTCGGAAGTTCGCTTTTGAATTTAGAGCATTTGAAATCAGGACATTATGTGGTGAAGTTTAAAAACAGCAAACATCAGGGAGTTCAAAAAATTATTGTAAAGCCTTACCGTCGCTAAAGGCGTTTCCTACACGTTTTCCTAGGAGATAATAGCCGTGACCAGCGGGATCATAACAGACAGGGGCTAGCTTTTCCATAGAAAGTTTCCCATTTTCTTCTAATGCTGATTCATCAGCAGAAACGTTTACGATTTCACCTAGCAAGAGTTCAGATTCCTCGTCATAACTAATGAATTTACACTCTAAAGCGAGCGGAAGTTCTTGAATTAAAGGGGCGTTTACAAATTCACTTTGAATAGCTGTTAAACCAGATTTTGAAAATTTGTCGGCGACTTTATTTCCAGATGTTATGCCTAAGTAATCGATTGCTTGAATATTTTTTTCGTTCGCCATACTAACGGTGAATGCTTTACTCGCAAGAATATTAGGAATAGTTTTATGACTTTTGGCTACATAAATAGCCACTTGGTTTGAGTCGCTTACAGAACCCCATGCAGCAACCATTGCGTTGACAGATTTGTCTTCGTTATAGGAGGCTATAACAAGCGCAGGTTGTGGGCATAAGTAAGTTTTAACACCTAGATTTTTTCGCATATAGAACCTATTTGTTTTAAGTTTCTTTTATAAAATAACAAATATTTGTTATGTAATTACATGGCTTGCAAAGATAATACACGCACGCGAGTGACAAGAATCGGCAAGTGTAAAAAAGTTGTCATCGCAAACGATATTTTCAAAAATCAAAGTTCGCATAAAATTAAGTTGCAATAGCGTCGGCCAGGGAAGGGGAGGTTTGGAGGGGACCGGGCGGCCTTCGCAACTCCGAGCTGGGTCCCCTCCATAAGAAAATTTTAACAAAATAAATAAACACTTAATCATTACTAACAGATGGCCACGTCGTTTAAAAGACTCCTCGCCATGACAATTTTTTTACAACGCTCGCTTGTAGAATTTTACAGAAACTTTCTGCGCTCGGTCATGTCAGATTGAGCAAGCTCATCTGCCGCGACACTCGCTTGTAGAATTTTACAGAAATTCATTGCGCTCGGTCATGTCAGATTGAGCAAGCTCATCTGTCGCGACACTCGCTTGTAGAATTTTTTAAAGTCAGTTTTTTGAGGGAAATCTGATGATTGCCATTTGATTTTTCTTTTTCTAGATTCTTTTTTAGCATAAATTGCTGTTTTTTTTGATATTATTTTTGCTCTTTTCTCACGAGCAAGCTTTTATATATTCACAAACTTCCCCTTTTAGGGCTTTTCGCTAGTATTAGTGAAAGGAAATAATTATGAAAAAACAAAATGTGAGTAATGTTGAGAGAATCAGAGAAAGTTATAAAGGGCGTCCTTATTTAGACCCTACATACGACCCTGCTTTTAAGGAATTTTTTGATGATGAAACGACTTTAAAAGAGTTTTTGAATCATTTACTTCACTTAGAAGGCAAGGAAAAAATCGAACAATTAACATTTTCTTTTGATAATCATTTGAGATTAAGAACGCCGTATTTGAAAGAAATTGTGTTTGATATTTATGCAACAACGGCTTCTGGGCGTTTTATTAATATTGAAATGCAGCGGGCGAATCATTCTTTTTTCCTTGATAGGGTGATTTTATACAATGCGTTTCTTACTATTAATGCAAAGCAAAGTTTAGAAAGGTCTTTAGATTTTCAAGCATTGCGAGATTTTGAAAAACAACACAAACTTTATGAATTACCAGAAACTATTTCTATTTGGGTTTGTAATTTTGACTTAAAAGAAACAAATGGTAAATATATTGATACTTGGAATCTTTATAGTGACGCGGCCATAAGGGAAAGCAATGCTATACCGATTACTCAAAAAAATAAATATATTATAGTCAATTTAACGAGATTTACAAAATCATTGAAGGAAATCGAAAATCCAGAAGATGCTTGGTTGTATTTGCTAAAAAATGCTGGAAAATTTGATAGAATTCAGGAGTTTGAAAATTTCGCGCTTGATTCTGCTTTGGAGCGTATTCGGGTAGATTTTGCTGGTGAAGAACTTTTAAATGCTCAGGAGTCATCTATGCTTACTCAAGGTGAAATTAACTGTCGTCTGGCGGAGATTGCGCTCAAAACGGAGGAATTCCAACGTAAGAGTGAGGAATTAAATCACAAGACCGAAGAATTTCAACGTAAGAATGAAGCATTCCAGCAGCAAAGTAAAGCATTTCAACAGCAAAAAGAGGAATTCCAACGTAAGAGTGAGGAATTAAATCACAAGACAGAGGAATTCCAACGTAAGAGTGAAGAATTAAATCACAAGACTGAAGAATTGCGACTTGAAAGAGAAAAAATGAATGCGGAATATCAAAAGATATTTGCTGAAAAACATGCAATGGCAAAGGCACTTTTGCAAGATGGCGTTGCAATAGAGGTTATTGCCAAGCATTTTGGTCTTTCGGTAGAGGAAATCAAAGCATTGTGAAAATTTGCTAATGGTAAAAATCATTAGAGTAAAAAAAATCCCACCTTGGTGGGATTCTTTAATTTTGTGGTAGAGATTACTTAATCATGATTGGACGAGTGGCAAGAATTCCGTTTCCTCGAACTCGAATAATGTAGCTTCCCTTCGCCATTGAATTTAAGTCAAAGGACGTTGTCCCTGCTCGAAGTGTTCCTCTGAGAATTTCTGCTTTGCAGAATCCGTTTAGGCCAAAGATTTCAATAGAGACATTTTCAGTTTTGTTTGCATTTATTTGTAAGGTGTTATTTATAACATTCATCTGCAAATTTTTAAGACCTTTGTGAACATCTGTTATTGCTGTAGTATTGCCAACATAATTTTCATTGTTAAATACGATTTTAATTTCAGGAAGCATTTCTTCTGTATTTTCAAAAGAACGCCCAAAGGCATCGTATTTGTCTTCATTGAAATTCCAAAGTGTATCTCCAGCAACAAAATCATCATAAATAAGAGTTCCTGTGTAACCAGCAGCATAGTTAGCAATTATAGTGCTTAAAGTTTTATTTCTGTCTGTTAAGCCAGAAATATCAAAAGAACATGTTTTCTTTTCGCCGGCAGGTACTACGCAAGAGCCGTCAGTTTCTGTCCAAGTCCAGGCGTCTGTGAGTTTGAAAATAAGGTATAAGTCGGCATCTTCAGAGCCATTATTTTTTACAGTAAATGTAAATGCGTTTGCGCCAGATAGATCAAACGTTTTTTGGTATTCAATTTGTGCGTTATCGGCTCCATAAGTGACAGCCATCATGCCGTTGCCTGTGGATTCTTCAATGGTAACATCTTTGATTTTTATAGATGCTTCTTCTTTTGCGGCTAATACTTTCATAGCATCAAGAGCCGGTTCTATGGTATAAGTATAACCGCCAAAGTTTGCTTCGGTTTTGTCACCAATGTATTGCCATGCAAGAGCTCCAGCGTACCCACCATCAAAAGCATTGCGGTAGGCTTGTTCTGCGGTGATTTCTGTTTTAGCTGCCATGCTTGAAGTATAAGTGGCGCCAGCCCAGCCACTTGCCGGGAATTCACCAATAATCATTGGTTTTGCATCATAGCCATAAGTGGTTTGCATTTGAGCGGCGGTATTTACAAAAGGAGAAACATTGTCTGCTTGATAATAAGGGTAGTAGTGAGTTTGGAAAAAGTCAAGTGTTCCGTTTGGTTCACCGCCAGCGGCAATGAGTTCAGAATCGTTCCACCAGTTTTGATATTGAATGTTCACGCTTCCGGTAGAAACGAGCAATTCAGAGTTTTCTTTGTGAATTGCAGCAGCAATTTTGTTTGTGAATTTCTGAAGAGTTGCTTTTTCCAATTTTTCAGTTGTCCAGCCAACGTTTGTCATGCCTTCTGGTTCGTTGAATACTTCCCAAGTCATGAGTGCGTTATGGTTGCCAATTGCTTTTACAACAGGAATTAAAACGTTGTTGATAAATGCGCTTGTGCCTTCGTCTGTAAAGAGTTTTTTGTTGGCTTCAATGTCTAATTTTTCATTGTAAAGTCCCCATTGATTTGGTTCCATAAGGTTGTGACTGAATAAGCACATGGAAACCATAACGCCGTATTCTTCGGCAATGTCGAGAGCTTTTTTCATATTGGCGATGGTGTTTTCTTTTAAGCCAGCAACTAAGTGCGTACTTTCATCAATAGCAGGGCTTTGGCTCATATTATTGAAAAGCCACCAACGAATAGCATTTCCGCCAGCAGCGCGTGTGCCTTCAACGGCTTTTCGCCAGGCGTTTTCGTTTAAAGGAGAATCGCCTACATCAGAGTTATAATCTGACCAAGCTAAGTTAGTGCCTGAAAAGAAAATTTTCTTTCCGTTATAAAGAATGTCGGTTCCGCTTACGGTTAAACCGGGAGCTGCATAAGCAGAAACTCCAATAATGGATGTGGCTAATAGAGCCTTAAAAAATTTGTTCATAGAATCTCCAAACAAAACCCTAAAAATCAGTATTGATTTTCAGAAATAAATATTCTTAAATCTACTTTTTTTTGAAATAGAAATAATTTTTTTAGAGATTTCATATTAAAGATTTTAGATTGTTTATGTCAAAATTTAAGGAACGCCTGGTTGATCGCGCCATATTATAGAACTTGTGTTTGGTTTCGATAAATATTTTTAAATTTCTCATGTTTAACAAAGGAATTTTTATGTCTAAATTAATGCGTTCTGTTTCTGGTATCAGAGGTGTTGTTGGTGATACGCTTACACCACAAGTTTTGTTTTCGCATACTAAGGCATTTCTTGAAATTACAAATGCTAAAAAAATTGTAATCGGTCGAGATAGTCGTCCAACGGGCGAGGCAATTGTGCAGATGGTTTCTGGTTTTTGTCGCCTTTGTGGAGTGGATGTGATTGATGCTGGTCTTGCGACTACGCCGTCTGTTGAAATTTTAGTGACGGAATTGAAGGCTGATGCCGGGATTATTATTACGGCGAGCCATAATCCGCTAGAATGGAATGCGTTGAAGTTTTTGAATGCTAAGGGTTTGTTTCTTGGTCCAGACGACGTGAAAAAACTTTTTGCTTTGGCTGATGAAGGAAAATTTTCGTTCCCTGATTATAAGGAAATGGGCGCGTATGAATTTTTAGATGACGCGGATTCAGTGCATATTCAAGGAACGCTTGCTATTCCGTTTGTTGATGTCGAAGCGATTCGCAAGGCGAAATTTAAAGTGGCGATTGATGCGGTGAATGGCGCCGGTTTTTTGATTGTCCCTCGTTTGCTTGAGGAACTTGGATGCGAAGTGGTGCGTGTGCATTGTTCGCCGAATGGAAATTTTCCGCGTGGTGCTGAACCGTTGCCTGAAAATTTGAAAGATCTTTCTAAAGCCGTTCTTGAAAATAATTGCGCTGTTGGTTTTGCACTTGACCCTGATGCAGATCGCTGTGCAATTGTGTGTGGTGAAGGTAGAGCGATTGGTGAAGAGTATACGCTTGCTATCGCTACTGAAGAAGTTCTTTCAAAAAAGCCAGGGAATGTTTGCATTAACCTTTCTACTAGCCGCATGAACGAAGATGTGGCTGAAAAATATGGTTGCAAGTGTTCTCGTGCGAAAGTGGGTGAAATTAATGTGAGCTTACAGATGATGGAAGAATCTTGCGTGATTGGTGGCGAAGGTAATGGTGGCGTTATTTTGCCTGCTTTACATTATGGTAGAGATTCTTTAGTGGCTGTGGCTCTTGTGCTTTCCTGGATGGCACATCATAATGGCGGTCCGGAAAAATTTGTAAAAGAAAATCCAAGTTATGCGATGCCTAAAAAGAAATTTGAATTAGGTTCTAAATCGGTTGCAGAAATTTTGCCTTTAGTGAAACGTGAATTCGAAGGTTGGAATTCAGATGAACGTGATGGACTTTGGCTTTCTCATGAAAAGTCTTGGGTGCATGTGCGTGCTTCAAATACAGAACCTGTGATTCGCGTGATTGCAGAGGCTTCAACCCAAGAAGAAGCAGAACGTCTATGCGCTAAAGTAGAATCGCTAATTTGATTTTTGGGTAAAATAATTTTTTAGCAGTTGAATATTTATTGCAAAAAAATCCTCCTCCGAAAAATTCGGAGGATTTTCTGTGTATTATGGGTGTTTATTTGAGAGAACTTAGAATTGATCAAAGAAGTTGTAGACTTCTTTTGGAACCCAGGTATTCTGCCAGTTGCCTTCGTCGTAAGCAGTCCACTGGTGGCCACCATTCCATGTACAGAGTTTTACTGGGAAACGTGGGTCTACATTTTTAAAGTCATAGCAAACATGAGGGCCATAACCAGGGTATTTTTCTGCTTTTTCACCGCGAGCATCGGTTCCGTCTGGGCCATTATTGGCAAGTATTCTGTCAACAGAACTATCTACACGATCATAAGAGCAAAGACCATCTTGTGTCCCATGGACATCCATCCAAGCGATTGGTTTGCCTGCATTTTGTGGGATATAAATATTCCAATCAGCTACAGCGTAAACGGCTACAGCACGAATGCGATGCTGGAATACTTGAGCAAGAGAGTTTGTAACCATAGAACCAAAGCTAAAGCCAGTAACAAATACACGTGAAGTATCTATACAATAGTTTTCTTCGAGAAGTGTTAATAGTTCATCAAAGAAAATATGGTCTTTGTTGTCGCTTGTGCGCCATGGCATGCCATCGGTATCACCACGAGGGGCTACAAAAATAAATTCATTGTTTTTATCTAGTTCTTGTTGGCCATAATATGGAGATGGGTGGTCTTGATCTGGTGTGTGGTAAGTAAAGTCTTCTGCGTTACTACCCATACAATGCATTGCAAAAAGAATTTTATATGGTTTTTTGTTGTCGTAATTTTTTGGTAAAGTGACCCAGTATTCACGATTTAGACCAGCGCTATTTAAACTGTATTTTTTCGCATTCGGGTTAGAGCCTATTTCTTGAAGTTTTGAAGTTACACCACAGCCTTTACTTGGAGTAGGGCTATTTTTAAGTGCATAGCCAAAAGCGTAAGTTTGTTCCTTAAATGTTTTGCTTAAAATAAGTGTAAGTGTGGTGTCAAGGTTTATGAGTGCTACTCGCAATGTGTCATAACCATCAGCTGTTACTTCTAAAGTTTCAGCTAAATTCTTTTTTAAAACTTTAGAGCGACTTGTAAAAGCCATAACAGAAGATTTGTTTCCGTCAGAAGTAAAGCGGATAGTTTCTTGTGCAGACCCCATTTTTACGCGGGCAAGGTAATTGCCTTTTGATTTTACAGTTTGAGAGAGGTCTAAAGAACCCTGGCCTTGCAATGTTTCACTAAAAATTTGGTTACCGACAAAGTCAAAAATTTTAATTTGTAAAGGAGAGCCATTTGATTGAGAATAATTTAAAATACTCCCATTTAAGCTAAAATTGCCTGGTATTTTTGAATTAAAGTGAATAACGTTACTACCATTTTCTTCGCCAGAAAGCACAAATTTACCTTGATTATCGGTAAAAGTTTCGTTTCCAGAAACAATAAGATGGACTTTTGCATTTGAAATGGCTTCTCCATCGGTATTATTAACGGTCCCCTGGAGCGTGTAGGCATGACAACAAAGGCTTGCGGCAAAAGTTAAAAACAAAGCCGTGAAATTCTTTTTCATTTTTTCTCCTTTTAACCCAAACACTTAAACAAAAAAAATAAAGTCTATTTGACTAAAAAATCATCAGTTGATTACTTTTTTGTGGATAAATAATCCACAAAAAAAATCCTCCTCCGAAAAATTCGGAGGAGGATTTTTCGATTTAACGATTTCTCTTATAAACCCATGGCTTCTTTCATGCCATCAATTAATTTGCCATTTTCAAATAGCGAGAATCCGCCTTCATAACCCCAGTGTTGCATTGGAATCTGAAGTGTGTCGCTAATTTCGTGCATGGCGCGCATATAATTCAAACGAGATTCTGTATCTGCGCGTAAACCGTATGCTCCGTATTCATTAATGATGATAGGAACGTTATTGGTGACTGCCCACTTTTTAGCAGGAAGAATCAAGTTGATAATATATTCTTTGCTTCCTGTTTTGTAGTAGTTCTTCACAGCGGTCTTTACCCAGCTTGCGGTATTTTTCTTTACACCGAAATCAGAAGAGAATGTGGACCACTTTGTAGAATCATACGGGAATGGAATGTTTTTCAAAGTAGCGGTTTCGCCCCAGCTTGCGCCTTGGTGAGTGAAAATAAATGGTTCATAAGAGTGAATGACATAAACGATATTATCGTCTGTAAATGGTTCACGGGTTTGTAGTTCTTTAATATCGTACCATTGTACATCGCCAAAGAGAATGGTGTGTTTGGTATCAACAGCACGAATGGAATCAATCATTTCTTGAGCTGTGAGAGTCCAATTGTCTTTATTGATTTTTCCATTGCTGTTCATGCCTGGTTCGTTCAAGAGTTCATAGAAAATATCTTCACGAGGATTGTCGGCATAGCGAGCTGCAACGGTTTTCCAAACGTTAGCAACCATTTTTCTGTATTGAGGGTCGGCGGAACTTTCTACGTTGAAGCTTCCATCGTATTCGTGGTAGTCAATAGTTAAAGAAATTCCGTATTCACCTGTCCAATTTACGAAAGAGTCAAGAACAGTCCAGAGAGTGGTTGTATCCATTACAAGAACGCTATCGGTTCCTGCTACAAATTTGTCGCGGTTATCGGCATAGAGATCTAAATCGATAGGTAAGCGTAATGCTTTGAAACCATTGTCGGCTAAGTTCTTAACATCTTCTTTTCCGTAAGGAGCGCCTTCAAAGCCAGCAAAACGACCTTTTGCTTCTTCTAACCAGTTTGTGAAATTAACGCCCTTATCCAAGTATTTCATAGCTTTTTCTTGGAGTGGGTTAGAAATAGCAATATCGCCAATTTCTACTTCAGGAATTTCTGGAGCTCTGATAACCATATCAGGTTGATCTTTTGCAACTTCGCTTGTATCCATTAAGTAAAGGTAATCGATGCGAAGAGAATCTTCACGAACTTTGGAAGAGCCTTTTGCTTGGAAACTGATAGCTGTGATATTTTCTTTTTTGAAGTCAACAGGTATGCCCCAACCTTCTTGCATAAGGTCTTGGAAACGAACAGTCACTAACTTCCAGTTGGTATAAGATGCGTTTACGGTGTAGCTATGCACATCGAAATCGGTTATGTCAGAAGTTTCTACGCGAACAGTGTGTTTTCCGCCTTTATACCAATAAGAAAGACCACCGATAGCATTCATGTTGACGCTTGCAGGCACATTAACGCCCCAACCAACGTATGGGTCAAACTCGTAATTGCCTTTATCTAATTTGTAGCTCAAAGAAAGAGAATAAGAAGATTCATAACCATCGCTAGCAGCTGCCCAATTACCGTCGACATCTGTTAGGAAAGAAACGGTAGAAGCGCCACTATTGCCTTCATCGGTGTAAGAATACCAACCTTCGTCTAAAAGGCTTACCATATTGCCGTCTTCAAAGTCATCTACTAAAACTCCTTTCAAAGGTGTTGAAGAGGAACTTGGAGTCGTATCTGGATTAGATGATGAAAGAGAGTCAGTTGGTTCTTCGGGATTAACATCTTCTACGACAGAAGAACTGCTAATTTCTTCCATTTCTGTGGATGAACTATTGTCTTCACTGCAACCAAGCATAAACAAACTTGCCACAGAGAAAAATAGAGTGGGTTTAAGGAATCGGAGGTTCATATTTGCCTCTTAGATATGTTTGGAATTTTATTGGGTTGAATTTAAGTTTTATCAATTTAAAAATCAACAAAAAGATTTGTTTTTTTTAGAAAATGGCTTAAAAAAGGCATTTTCTGTTTACAAGGTAACAATCGCTTAAAATAGGTTAAAAAATGATTACGAAAACCCTTTATAAAAATGTATGATTTTGTTATAATTAACTTTCGGTGGTAAGGGTGAATAGAAAGGGAGAATCTATGAAAAAGATTTTAGCAAGCATGCTATTGTTGCCTTTAGGGGCTTTGGCCGAGGTGGTTTGGAACCCTTCCACAAGTTTAGTTTCAGATTGGTTTAATTGGGAATCTAACGGAACAGCCCTTTATCAAAACACAAACCAGCAAATGAAAATCCTGCTTTCTGTAAGTGCAGGAAAAAATCAAAGTGCTGGCGTTGGATTTAATTGGCAGGCCGAGGGCGCTCAAAAATCATTAAGTGGCTCTGGCGTTTGTTTGACTTATCGTGCATCGCAGGCATTTCGTTTAGATATGAGCCAAACGACGATTACTGACAGCGATTTCTGGGGAATTAAAATTCCTGCTGCTTCAAATTACACTTCATTATACATTCCTTTTTCAGAGCTTTCTCAAGAAGGCTGGGGTAAAAAAGTCGCTTGGAGTTTGAATAACCATAAAGGAATGCAGTTTAGTTATAAAGGCAATTACGCGACCAAAACAGATTCTTCCACAACAATTGATATTTTGCAAATTGGTTTAGGCGATGTTTGCGATGTATCAAATGTTCCTCCCAAAGGAACGATTGTTTCTTCAGCTGAACCTTTCTGGAATTCAGCAGATGAAGTTCCTGCAACACCTGTGACAACTTTAGGTGGGGCGTTCAAAACTTATACGACAGGTTCTTCTGTTATAAATGAATCTTTAGAACAAATTCTCGCTTCTTCTTTTGCAGTTGGCTTTTCTGCTACTTTGAAAGGAACGAATTACCCAACGGCAGGTTTAACTATGTCGTGGCTTTCTACCGATACTCTTGCAGATATTTCAAAAGAATCTGGAATTTGCGTGGCTTATCGTTCAACAGTTCCAATGCGCCTTCAAATGCTTCAAGAGGGAATCGCTTGGAATAACGGAAATTATTTCGGTTACGATTTACCCACACAAGAATCATATTCCATTGTAGAAATTCCTTTTGCTTCACTTAGCCAGGAACTTTATTGGGGTTATAACGCGGTGCTTGATTTAGAACGTTCTTATGCGTTACAATTTGAATTAAAGGGAAAAGAAGGTCAGCAAGGAAAAATTGAAATTTTGCAAATTGGATTTGAAGGAACTTGTGAATTACCAAAATTTGTGCCGGTTCTTCAAGCTCCATTTGTAGCTTCTGATACAACGACTCTTTACGAAGGTAATGTTTTAAAATATCCTTTACTTGAAATGTTTAAAGATAAAGATGATGATTCCTTGAGTATAAATTATTCTGTAGAATCAGAATCATTTGGAGAAATTCTTAATGTAGAGAAAAGAAATGATACTTTGTTTGTAACGCCCAAAAATAATACAGCAGGCGAAGCAAATCTTTTAATTGTTGCTATGGATAAAGATTTGCAAATGGCATCTTACACAAATACCATTACCGTTCTCGACAGGCAGAATCCTCCAACACCAAATCAAGATAATTATGAAGTGCTAGAAGATTCTGTTCTTGTGGTAAATGCAGAAAATGGCGTTTTGAAAAATGATTTGGATCTTGATGGAGATCTTTTTGTTATTAATTCTCATACAGAGCCAAGCAATGGAACTCTTGATTTACAAGAAGATGGTTCTTTTGTTTATACGCCAAATGCAGATTTTGCAGGTGTTGATTCTTGGACTTATACTTTGAAAGATGATTATGGAATTTCTTCAGCAGTTACTGTTTCTATTTTGGTAAAACAAGTGAATGACAAGCCAACTGTTACTGGGACTATTTCAAATCCAGAACCGTTTAATGAAGATTTCGGAACAAAACTTGTAACAATCAGCTGTTCTAATGTTGTTTTCTCGGATAAAGAAACTTCTGCCGAAAATTTAAGTTACGGCGTTTCCACTAATGGAATAGTGAAAGCGAGTTTAGCAAAAGATAATTCTCAATTTACAATAGCTCTTCTTTCTGTACTCAATAAAAATGGGAAAGCTGTTGTAACACTTTACGCCAAAGATTCTGCTGGTGATTCTGTCGGTGTTTCTTTCGAAGTGGAAATTCTCCCAGTTAGCGACGCTCCAATTGCAAACGATGATTCTTATAATGCACTAGAAGATTCTGTTCTTGTTGTAAATGCCATTAATGGCGTTTTAAAAAATGATGAAAATCCAGATGGTGAATCTGCAATGTTTGTGTTCCTTATTGATTCTACAAAAAATGGAACTTTAGTATTAAATTCTGAAGGTTCATTTACTTATACGCCAAAAGAAAATTATATTGGCCAAGATTCATTTACTTATGGCGTAGTGAATGCCGCAAATGATACTTCAAACGCCGCCACAGTTATTCTTCAGATTTTAGATAGAAACGATGGTCCAAAAATTGTTGTTGAATCTTCTAGTCTTGATACTATTGTAAAAGAAGATTACTCAGGAACATTAAAATACACGAAAGCACAAATTTTAAGTTGGTTTAAAGACGATGAAGGCGACGCTCTTTACTTCTCTGCAGAAAATCCAGATGGAAAATTGTCAGTTTCTTTTACTACTGGCGGTTATATGAATGTGAAAGTTGCAAAAGATTCTGTTGGTGATGCTATTTTGAATGTAATTGCCACAGATAGCATAGAAGGTACAAAGCCAGCCGTCCTTTCATTTATTATAAACATTACTCCTGTAAACGATTTGCCAAAAGTCATTCGTCGCGATGCAATCATTGTAGAACCATCTGGCTGGATAAAAGAAATCGCTTTGGATTCTGTTTTCTTGGATGTTGATGGCGATTCACTAACCTATGTGGTTACATCTTCGAATAACAGCCTTGAAACAGAAATAGAAAATTCTGTTTTGAGAGTTTATCCCAAAAATGAAAACATTGATTTAGCAGCAGGAATTTATCGTATAAGAGTTGGCGCTATTGATGTGGCCGACATGACAGTTGCAACAATTGTCTTTGATGTCGGCGGAACCACAGGCTTTGAAAAATCCTTGGTAAATGTTCAAAAATCTTGGAAGCATTCTTTACAAAATGCAAAAGGCACTGTTAAACTTTTAGATTTAACTGGCCGTGTATTATTCAGCAAAAACGCTCCTGTATTAGAAAATGAAATTTCTGATTTCCTCAACAATTCTCGTAAGCCTATGATTTTAAAAACGAATCTTGGCGTGTGGAAATTAGCTCCGAAATTTTAAAAGAAATTTTCACAAGAAATTTTATTAAAAGTGTCACTTATTTGGTGGCACTTTTTTTTGTCGAATTTTTATGAAGTGGACCCAGCTCGGCGCCTGTTCTTGATGACCAAGTAAAGTAGCGTTGCAGCTTTTTGTTTTAACTAAGTTCCCGTAAAAGTCTATTAAAACAAATCAATCAATTCCGATTCCGGTAGCATCGGAATCCTTTCTGGCACCACATTAAGTTATGACAAGATTTCTTCCAAAATTCAAAAAAGAATCATTGCCATTCCTCGAAATCTGACTACAAACGACTTGAAAGACACTCTTGGCGATTATTTCACAGCCTATGGAAGCGAAAGTCGTGATATTTTCAGGATTCCTTCGTCCTACGAACATGGTGGGGAAGGTCGTATTGGCATGTCAATGACTTTCAGCATGACCTGCTATGACGCTGAACCTGGGGAAATCGTTACTATTCACAACATCGGTTCAGATGAATTGAGAATCGATTTTAATAGCAATAGTGTTACCATTGAACCTGGGTTTTGCAAACAATTTGAGGCTTTGTCTAGTAATCTTTGGAGTTGTTTTGCCTAAAACCAGTAAGAGACGCTTATACGCGCCTCTTTTTGTTTTGTCTCACGAATAGCGGAAAATTTTCTCACGGCAACCGCGCCGTTATACTGTCGGGGGTATTTTTTAAGGAAAAATATTATTTTTAAGAACAAACCTAATTTCACACTCTTGTTTGTATATGAGCAAAATATTTAAAATGATTCTCTTCTTTTCGTGCACTTTGTTTGCACAGATGGAGCCTGCTCCAGTAGATTCCATGGCGCAGGATGTCAACGAAGTAGAGGTTGCAAGTCAGCGTCATTTGATATATTATGATTCTGGCTTATTTGGTCTTGGTAAAGAATATTACGTAGATGGAAAGGTTGTGGATTTGTCGGAGGTGACGCAACTCTTGCTAGAGAACGAAAGTTCTAGGCGCGATGCTAATATCTCGAAAGCGCTTATGGGAATAGGATACGTATTTGGGGGATTGAGTGGATTTTTGCTTGGGTATGGACTCATACAGTCGTCGCCCTATAACAAGTATCTATTGATTGGTTCCGCTATTTCATTTACTACTAGCCTTATTGGTGCTGGAGCCTCTTCACATTATCTAGATAAAGCGATTGACGAGTATTGGTAAAAAATATTGTTTAATCTGATAAAGTAAACGACGTGTTTTAACTAAGTTCTCGTAAAATTCCATTAAAACCGAATCCAATCAACCACGATAAGATTGCCAAAATTCCAAAATAAATCGGAACAATTACAATTTCATAGAAATTGAATTCTAAATCACGGATTTTCGTTTGAAGAGTTTCGCCCTGAACACGCGTTCTATAATGCTTTTCCATACGCACTTGCCACGATTTCTGTTAATCCTACTCAAAATTAGCTTCGTTACTCTTATTACCAAAAAAGTCACATTTTACGCTTTTTTGGTAATAGAACCACTTCACCCTTTTTCCTTAAAATGCCAAACTTCGCCGGTGCTTTTGTCAACCACCCTGGCAGAATCGAGCGTTACCGTGTATGAATATTTTTCCGATTCGAAATAGAACGGTCCGATTCTCGCATAAATTCCTTCCGGGAGATTCTTGATGCCAAAGGCATCTTTTTGCTCGTCACCGATAAAAAAAATCAATCTCCCCGACGAGCAAGCCGTACTAATTTCGATAGACCCTGCATAATTTGCCGTTGTATATTCTTCACAGGCAATTAGCGAATCAGGAGCAAGGCATCCCTTAGTATACCTAAACGGAATATACCCAACGGAGTTGCATTCTTCCGCTGCACTGCTGGACTCAACGTTTTCCGCAGAGTTGCTGGATTCAATATCCGTCGAAGATTCGCTAGATTTTATTGAATCTATAGAACAACTTGATCCGTCAACAGTCCCGGAAGAACTGGATTTTTCCGGGACTGGTGTACTTTCTGCTGAAACGGAATTTGAATCGTCACCGCATGCGGCAAAGGTTAGGAGGGCTATCGCAAAAGCGGCACACATAATTGTTCTTGTTTTCATCATTTCCTTCTCTTTCCACGTTTCTTGTTTTAACTAAGTTCCCGTAGAACTCCATTACAACATAGTCCTTGGAAATATGCTTTAATCCTGCACCTTTGAAGCCATTTTCCAAAATACCGATGTTGCTTTTTAAGTAGTTATATATGGTTTCAAGTTCAGTTTTGCTTCTTCCGTACATAACTAAGCAATCAGTAGAAGTCGAGAATGGCTCATCGCAAAAATGGACGCTTGCATTACCACCAGTTCCAAAAATCAGAGACGGTTTGTCGTAATTTGCTTCGTCAACGAATTTTGATTGGATCGGGCTTGATGTGAAAAACTTGTATCTTCCTTCTGCTTTTCCGTCGCCAGCTTTTATTTTTGACTTGGATTGAGGAAAAATCACTTGTTTCAGTTCTATTCTCATGCTGCCACCTCCATTTCGCAGGTGGATTCACCATGATATTTCGATTTGTCGGTCTGTTCGACGAAGGCGGCAAATTGCTGTTGCAAGTCCATCGGAGGAAGGTAAATAGGCAAATTAGCAAGTTGTCCTGATGATATTCTTGATCTTGTTTGTCCATGTACCATTCCTGAAGCCAAT
>JAGAKE010000005.1 GCA_017625775.1 Fibrobacteraceae bacterium | reverse complement strand
TGAATATTACAACAATGACCGGATAAAACTGCGCCTAAAAGGAATGAGCCCGGTGGAGTACCGGACTCATAACTCAATTTTATCCTAACTTTAAATTGTCCAACTTTTTGGGGTCACATCACTCCAAGGCCTTCTTTCTATGCTTATTATCTTTTTCAAAAAATGTGGGGCGATATAGCAATACCTTCGCCTAAAAGAGAATTTCAGAATTTGTATGTAGCTTGTTCTCGCTTTTCAAAAAATGGCGATCTTGCCATTTTGATGGTAAATCCAACAAACCAAACTAAAAACATAAAATTAAATCTTGCAAATTTCCAAAGTGCTGACTCTATATACGGATTTACCGTAAGTGCTACTTCTGAAACATCTAAAAACATTTTTTTGAATGGAGAAACTGGTATTTACGGTCCAACGAATTACGAACAAATTTCTCCTTGGAAAAGAAAAACAGGAAATGCAAAATTTGAGCTAACGCCCTGGACGTATGAATTCGTGCTATTCCCAGCGAAAGAAAAAGAAGTTCTTGGATTGCATTCACCAAAAAATAATTTGCTTAAACCTAAACAAAAAATTCAACGAGACGCTCTTGGAAAGAAACAAAACAAAACTAGAATTCATAAAATTATTTATTAAATAGCGAGCCACAGCAAACTGAACACTGTCTGATGACACTTATCATAACCCTAACTATAATGCAGAATCAAAGAACTTCTTCTGCAGAGCATTCAAATGTCTGCTGTCGGCAGCGGCCAAAACAACCTTGTCCATTATATCAGAATCCAAATTGCCAATTAGACGTACCTGCCCGCTTTGCATCAGGGCTTTAAAATCGGATACACTCTTGACAAAAAGTGCCGAGCAATCTATGAACGAATCATGTTCTAGAAAAGCGAAATCCGAAGCACAGATTTTCAACTGCGTTTCCACCCCTTTCTTAGAATATGGTCTAGAATTAATTGTAACAAGGCCAACCTGATCGGACATCTCGTTTACAAACACAAGCATCTTCCGATGATCACAATTCACAATCGAGCCCGTCATGGAACATACGACGTCCCCTTGAACAAGATCAATTTCAGCCATTCTTTACACTCAGAGCGGCCATAATTTCGCGTTCGTTCTTCACGATTTCACGAATTTCATCGTCAGCATCGATTTCATCAAGAATCTCGCTCATGCGAATAGAGGTGTTTTCGCCCTCTTTCCATGCAGAATTCCAGGCGGAGGCGTGGGACTTTTGCACAAGCCCGTCAAAACTTAGTTCGGCATTTTCGTCAAACGCTTTCTGCAACGTTTCCACATCCGATTCCGACAGGTAATCCGTATTGCACTTTTTCGAGATGTCAAAAAAGCCTTTGTCGTACTGCGTAAACACGCGGAGTTCAGGAGAACAGTTTCCCTTAATCATGTCGTAAAGGGCAGAAGGAACCGGGCCAAAGTTCATGGCAATATACGTATCCCCCGTCACGGAACGGCCATACTGCTTGAGATGCTGTAAATCCGCAAACCACAGAATCTTGAACAGCTTATGAATGCGCCGGTCCTGTTCCGAGAGGCGTTCCGCGACCCAAAGAGCCGCATTCAGTAAGACATCTGTACCGTATATGGGATTAATCATAATTCATTACCCTTTTGGCACAATATACAATTCTTTTAAACATCCGACAAAGTACAAGCTCATAAATGCAGCCTTTTAACTACTATACATTTGTTCACTACCAAATATACACAAACGCGAGAAGGTTGTCAATACCCTATGCACAAATTCCACTGACTTTTTTTATATTGCCAAGGCATTTTGATTCTATTTCTTTCGCAGTATTTTTGAAATTCATAGGAAATGAATTCTGGACCGTTATCACAACGAATGTTATCTGGTTTGACCCTGTCCTATATAATTTATTCAAAAAAATGAACTACGTGCTTTGCTACCAATTTTTCTTACGGATTTACATGCTGGTTTTCTGGATGGTTTTCTTCATTGATAAAGCGTTGAGCATGAAATGTTCAAACGCAGACAAATTTCATTTGCAGATATGCCGGTTTCTAATTCATTTACGCTTTAGATAATTTCCGATTCGGTATGTGTTAGTTTCTTTATGGCTGTTCTTTGACTACAAAAGGTAGCATTTTGACGCTGACAAGATTGGTTTTTGTTTAGTTGAGAACAGCCATCAAGGCAAAGACGATTCAAACCTACTTTTATGAAAAGAAACTATCTTGTCAATAGCCTCTCTAGCCCGCCTCACATTCTTATGGCATTTTTTGAAACACTCATAACGCGCTTTGCACGAATATTCGTAAAGCGAATTATATGCAGCAGATACCACCTCCGTAAACCCATTTCTTGAATCGTCCACTACCAACCGCCTATAAAAATGAGGCGAAGTAGGGAGCGTTGTTCTTCCAAGAAAAAGCTTGAAATCGGACGAATGTCTGATTTTGCCAGTCAACGCCATCGGCTTCCCGTTATAACTATAATAAATGGTAGGCATTTGGTAAATTTCAGCCTCTATAACATGGACCGCCGTATATAAACACACTGTCGCATACCAATCAGGGAAACGCAATCCATTGTTATCAGAAAGTTTAAAAATCTCATTTACAAAATCGATATTTGATGCTGCCTGTGCCTCGTGTTCGACAAAAGTCGGCATTAAACAATATTCCTGTAGAACGAAAAGTCAGACTCAACTGATTTCATATCTACAGAGCTTTTTTCCGTTTTTCTAGGACATTTTCTAGGACATTTGCGATAAAAATAATCTACTTCTAGAGAACGAGTTTAGAATTTAAATTTTAAGAACAGATTTGATCTCTGACTAAAAAAGGTTCAAAATATTTGTCAAAGTTTTCATAAGAAAGAACATTCTTCCAATAATCTTCTACTCCAGCATCATATTCCTTTGTCTTTGGAGTTGTCATCAATTGATTAATTCGTTGGGATGCTTGAGAATTGCTGAGAATATTTTGTATTGTTAGCGGATAAATTTCTGGAAATTCTTTTGCTATTGTTGGAATAGCAATTAGCATAAGTTGCGACTGTTCTCGTAATAAACTTATTTCTATTTCACTAAGTTTAAAAAACTTATTTCGAGCATTTTCTAAAACCTTAACAAGCTTGCATTCACCGCAAATAAGGCGCGCTTCATCTAAAGCTTTAGTAACCTCATTTCTGCATTTCATTATTTCTTTTACAAATTCTTTTGTATCAACTAGAATATTTAATTTCGCTAATTCAGTAATTTCATCTGTTTTTAAAACTCTTCCACAATTTGCAAATACATGGTATATATTAAACATCCTTTGTTCTCGAGCTATAAGAACATTCCGATTATGAATTTCCTTTTCCTGTTTACAACTTTTCTTAGAATTTCTAACGGTAAAAAAAATTAGCAAGCTAGAAAGTAAAACATTTGTAATAGTAGCTATTGCATTTGAGTTTAATATGCCAAGAAAATTCATTAGATTCTCCCTATAATTAGAAATTTCTTGAAAGCCTATGTATGAAATATTTATTGCGAAAAGAAGATTATTTTGAAAGTTTAAATTTACTGCAATGGATGGTATTTAAGGTGTTTGACATTTTAGAATAGTTCTGTTTTTTGAAGAAATAAATCTTTTAAAAATAACAATCATGTAATTCTTGCAATGTTAGTACTTTCATCGTTTTTGCTTTAGGTTGTAAATATTTAGATAAAGTATTTTTCTTTCTTTGAAATTTTTCATCATTCGCTAATATAACGTGAGAAAAGTGTCCCCAACCATTAAAAAAATCCTTTGTTTTTCTTTCCTTTTCTAAAAGAGAATTTACCAAGTGTTTATCTATGTTTTTTTGTTTAAACTTCAACTCTGTTAATAAAAGGATTTTTCCTTTACCTTTTACCCCTGCAAAAACTACATCCATCGTCTTTGGTGTATCCATTACGCCTAAAGCTTTCGGAACTGCATCTCCTGAAATACACTTTTTATTTTTAAAATTATTACAGGATTTTAATTCATTTTGGCCCCCATCATTAGAAATTAAATTACATATTTCCTCCAAACAAGAATCAACTTCTAGCTGTTGAGCTAGTAGCTCTGTTTCTTTTTGATCAAATTTGTATTCTTGCATATTTTAGTCTTTATTACCAATAAAGTTTAATTCACTTGAAAACCGATTAGTTAATTCAAACGACATATTGAATGTATTAAAAATTGGTTCTATATCACTACCACAATTAATAAAATCATAAACCAAATGGTCTTCCTTATTTTCTTGACCCAAATAGAAGGTAGGAGTATTTCTCAATTCCTTTGTAGCTATATCATGCAAGGATGCAACCATATCAGTACTATGACTAGATATAAGAAAATTACATCCTGTTTCTTTGCGTAAAAGAACAAGAAATCTTGCAAAATGCACAATCCATTGTGGATGCAAATGAGCCTCAGGTTCGTCTAAAATTAAAAGCGTTGTTTCATCAATCAATTCCTCTCGAAACAATGTTTGAAGCATTGTAAAGGATTTAAGACCCGTAGCTCCATACTTCAAAAGATCAAAGCTTACTCCATTTTTTAAAGTATATACCAAAGTATTTTTTCTTTTACTTTCCCAATCAAAGGAACCATTCAAAATGCCTAAAGTTTCATCTTGAGGATACTCCAACATGGATTTTGAAAAATTTCCTTTTTTTAGAGCCGTGTTTAATGCGTTCCAATATTCTTTATTTGAAGATTGTTCCCCAAATGCCATCGGCGTATCTATGTAAAAAACTTTTTTTATTGAATTTAAAAAAAGAACTCTATTCGTTTCAGAATCAATTACAGGAACACCATTTTCCTGTAAATTAAATTTTCTTGGGTTGAGCCATTCATTTCTTCTTGTAGAAGAATAAAGTATTTCTAAAGAACGTCTTGATTTAAACTCAATGGCAGAATTTGATATTTCTTCAATTTTCTGGTGGATGGCTTCAAATATTTCAGATAAATCATCATCTGCAGTTTTTTCTACAATAGAAGCAATAACCGATAAAAATGCTTGGTATCGATTCATTTTTTCAGGTACGACTAAATTTTTTAGGCTAACAACATAATTTTTCAATGAATTTACAGAAGAATCAAGTTCTCCCCTAACAAATTCTATTGAAGTATTTTGCCATTCTTTTATTGCAAACAAAAGAAAAGAACTATTTAATTTTTGAAAATCTTGTCTAGATATTAAGCCAGAAAGGTTACCTATAGCAGAAAAAAAAGTTGCTCCTATTTGAGAATATTGACTAATTATGTAAGCATCAACAAAATCATTATAATTTAATGCGGCAGAAAGAATTTCATAAACAGAACGCGAAATTGTACTTTTTCCACATCCATTTATGCCTGAAAGGACCGTTATCCCCATTAAATCAATGTCTGCACTATGCACAGCTCTTGCATTTTTGACAACTATGTTCAAGCTCATTTGAAAATCCTAACTAAAGAACAAGATACAATATAACAAAAATATATTTTGCAGGATATATTCAAAAAGTCATAATTTATTAAATCTATCTATCATAAGAGGTTCTTTTGATTTTTACATGACAAAATTCTTTACATCCTATTTTTTCAAGATCGGTTCGAACGCATTAACCACCAACCGTGTCAGCTACCCATTTTTAGAACGGGTTTAAAGTATATTCTTTTCCATTGATAAAGCGTTGGGCGTGAAATGTTCAGACATCTGCAAATTTCATCTGCAAGTATGCCAGTTTCTAATTTGTTTACGCTTTTGATAATTTCCGATTCGGTATGAACCTGTTTTCTAATGACTGTTACTTTGCTACAAAAGGTAGCATTTTGACGCTGGCAGGATTGGTTTTTGTTTAGTTGAGAATGGGCTGAATTATGGGGGGGGGACACTACCACGAGACAGCATAAATGACTTACTGCAAGACATGATAATCTCTTTTTCTTTGGTATAGGGAAAGTCCAGTGACATTTACTTTTCCAGTGATTTCCCTTTACTACTAAAAAAATGGATTTATCTATTTTAGAAGAAATTGTTTTTAGGGAAGCTTACACTTTCACTTCACGCCCTATACGTTCCAAAACATCTTGCAATGCTTACGCCTGCAAAATGACACCGTAATTAGTATGAAGAGGTAATGTTAGAATTCCAATTTTCATTTCCCTACAGCCTTTTTTAAAAAACTTATTCCTCTTTGACCTAATACATTTTTTGCAATATTCTTCATCTCTTTTTTTACAACACCCTTCGCATCGGTCATATAATTCAACATAGTCTCCAAAGCATCACTTTCATCTTGTGTATCAGTAAAGGCTTCAAGAATTATCGGTTTATCTGTAATTTCTGGTGTTAAAAATTGTTCTACAACCCTTAAAAATTCTTCTTTATTTGAAGCAGATAAATACTCATACCCAAGGTCAGTTGCATAATGTTTTAACAAATCAAAAGATTTATTTCCAAAATGTCCCGCAGCGGCCATATATGGGTCAGCCTCTTCACCGAAAATATAACAAGGATGGTCATAATTACGGAATTCAGTACCACGACCGTTATTGACAACCATTAAACGGACATTCTTACCGATGTGTCTATTGGCAGCAACATTCATATCATAGAAGAACGCTAACTCCCCAAAAACTCCAACAAATAATTTTTCTGGATTCGCAAGAGCTGCGCCAATCATCGCTGACACACCGCCATCTATTCCAAAACCACCCACATTGCATTTCGAATGTATTCCTTCAGGAAGTTTAAAAAAATTCCAAGAACGAAGACTATTATATATCCCCATATGCAATTCACAAGATGGCGGTAGCTTTGATGCCATTTGCTTTGCCATCCATATATTTCCAAACGGAATTTCTGGCATCTGGTTCAAAATATTCTGATATTCCGCCTGACAAGCCTCAAGATAACTAATTTTATTTTCGCCATCATTACTATAATAATTAAAGAAAATCTCTTCTGGCATCATAAATACATTCGTTAACTTTCTAAAAGTATCACGAAGAGCCCCATCTTCACTAACTCTCCAAACAACTCCTTTGGGGTGAATTTTATAGCAATCACCACTAACCTCACCTATATGAATCAACAAATCAACTTCTATCAATGATGATTTAAAGTTTTTTTGCCCACACACTAAAGAATAGTTTACTTCATACTTTCCACGATATCCACTTGTGTGATCCGTAAACACAACAGCATCATGAGTTGCACAAAAACGTTCAATTGCAACTACTTCCGCTTCGGTAAAATTATGATGAGCTCCAACAGTTATTGCTACTCGCCTAACCTGCGGAAATTTAGGCAATATATCATTGCGTGTAAATCGACGTATTACACGAACAGGAGGAAGTTCCTTAACAGAAAAATCTGGATTATAAGCAGTGAATAAATTTATGTGTGCCGGTCCTCCCCCATTGAGTTGTAAAGCTAATATAGCTTTACTAGCTTCAACAATACAGAAATTTTCATCTTTTAAATCGTTTATCATAGGAATCGTTACGGATTCCATAGCGATATCTGCAGGAATTTGACGTCGATCTAACTGTTGGTCAATCAAGTGACCAATCATGTGCGTTCCCCTGTGCGAAGTAATAGCAAGAACAGGCAATTTTCTGTAATACGCTTCTGTTAATCCAGACATATAATTTCTTGAAGCAGTTGCACCAGTACAACTAATAACCACAGGTTCACCAGATTCTTCAGCCATACCACATGCCAAATATGCTGCCGATCGTTCGTCAACTGAAGAATAAATTTCAAAAAAGGGATCATTCTGAATGCTTCCAACAAAAGTCATATTTGTTGTGCCTGGCGAAGCAATCACTTTACGAATACCATGAGCTTTCAGTAAGGAGATTACAATCTGAACATTTCGTTCTACTGTGTAGTATTTCTTTTCCATAAATTAATTACCTAATATTAAATTTATCTTTTTATTAAAGATTTTTTTTGTTATTAAACTAATAATAACGCATAAAACGAGAGTTACAAATATTTTTACAGGCCATATACCCCCCCCCCCCTAGGATTTTATCAGTAAAACGAATAACAAGCATATGACAAAGATAAACGAAAAATGATTGGCGTCCTAACCAAGTAACCCAATGAATAATTTCTAGATTTTTGAATAATCGCACAAAATTTTCACGAACTTCTTTGGATAGAAAAAATAAAATAACAAACGCTGAATAAAAATGGCTTGATATTTTTATTCCGTGAGCAACCTTTCCATTAACTGAATAGAAATAAGTTTCACCTAAAGAGCACAATAAAAAGAAAAATGCAAGAGGCAAAAACCACCATCGGAAAGAAACGCCATTTCTAAATTTTACCCCCAAAACATAGAATACTAACCACAATATAAACGGTATTCCATTTAAATATAATGGAATACTATAACACTTCAAGTGCATTAAATACACAAAAAGGAGTATTCCCACTAATGTAATTAAACTAGAAATGACTAAAGATTTTGATAACGATACTTTTTGGATTATAGGTGTTAGAATGTAAAATTCAATAATCAGAATTATAAAATAAAAAACAGAGCATCCACCAATAAAAGCAGTCAACATCCCTAAATGAAAGCCCGAATGTCTAAAATCAAGCAATAAAAATGGAATAGACCATAACAACATCGGTACATATACTCTAGGAATTTGTTTTTTAAGGAAAGCTTTATATTTTTCTGGTGATGATAAATCTTTTTTTCCAATAAAATAACCTGATATAGCAAGAAATAAAGGTACCGCACAATTCATAGCCTGCCTAATCAAGACAATACCATTTATTTCATCAACAGCAACATAGGTATGAATCGCAATAACCATAACTATTGCAATTCCTCTAAGAAAATCAAAATACCAATCTCTTTCTTTTATCATAAATAAACAGAACTATTTCCAGCGAGCATTTACTGTTTTTGCATTGTTACAAGTGATGATTTGTCCAGAAATACAACCCGCAGCTTCTGATAGTAAAAAACAAGCCGTTTCAGCAACTTCCTCCGGCAAATAAACTCTTTCTATAGAACTTCCTGGTTCATATAAATTACCTTCTGCTTTAAAACCAGTCATATCAGATGTTGTTATACCAGGAGCAATAGCATTTATTCGAATTCCATCTTTTGAAAAAAGATATGCAAGTCCTTGTACCATACTATTAACCGCAGCCTTAGTAAAACCGTAAGGTCTAAAATCCATTGTATCCCCTGTTTCTGATGAAGTGAAAAGAACAGAACCAATTCTGTTTTCTTTTTTTAGAAGTGAGATAAATTTTTGTGTAAGGAAAAAACCACCTTTTAAATTTGTATCGACTTGGGCATTGAATGTTTCAGGAGTTACATCAAAGAATGTTTTTTCATGCAACGAAATTCCGGCATTATTAACAATACAATTTACTCCACCAAGCATTTGATCCGCTTGTTCCACAAATGAGTCAAATGTACTTGGCTTAGAAACATCTAGAGATAAATATTGGCAACCTATTTCATTCGCGGTTTTTTTTAAGTTTTTTTCATTGCGCCCAGCGATTAAAACAGAAGCGCCTTCTGCAACAAATTTTTTCGCCATTGAATAACCAAGTCCACGTCCCCCACCAGTAATAATTACTTTTTTTCCATTTAAGCGATTGTTTGGAGATAAATAAGAAATAGAGGCTGAAATATTCTTTATTCCTTGCCCTTTTATTACATACACCAAAGCACGCTTTATATATTTTTTTATTCCCATTATTTATCCTTTGAACTTAGCCCAAGCCATTTTCATAATAGATTTTCGTTCCTGCTTCGTCATACCAATAAAAAATGAAGAAATAACTGTTGAAGCAACACAAACAACGCAACTAACAACCAATCGCAATATTCCTTGTTCCATTTTCAAAAATACAACAATAGGAAAAAATACTGCAGCAGCCGTTGTTGGTACTATCCTACCAAAAACATCTTTAACAAACATCATAACAGGAAAATTCAACAAATCTTTCATAAGCCACAATCTTACAAAGTCAAGTATTAAATAAACCACAATAAAAGCTATGTAAGAAGCATAAACAGGAGCACCCATTTTATATGCGACATAGGAAGCAGGAAAAACCAAACATCCAATAGCAGTAATCCATAAAGTATATTTTTTTATATTCCCTGTAGCCATACATGCTGTATAGCCAGTGTTTCCTAATGACATAAACATAGCCCCAATAAAACCTAATCTAACAAAAAGAGCTGTATCTTCTGGAACTATTTTTAACCAAAGTTTTAGTATTGTTTCTGTTTCAAAGAAAACAGGGAGAGCAAATAAAAGTGTCAAAAGATAAGAAAAACGAGCCCCCCTACAAATCAATTTATTCATTTCTTCTATATTATTTGCTGCATAATTTTTTGTGATTTGTGGGTTTATAGCCATTATAAAATTATTTACAAATTGCATAACTGCATTATCAACCTGTGTTGCAATACCTCGTGCTGCATTAAATGTCACACCAAAGAAAATATTTATCAATAAATTAATTCCCTGTGTGTTAAAAATATAGGCAGTATTGGTAAAAAAATTCCAGCCAGCAAACGCTCCTATTTGCTTCAACAAACTTTTTTCAATCACTAACGAATAGGAACACTCTGAAAAATGTCGATGACAATACACACCATAAATTAACCTAATAATTAAAGAAATTACAAAAAGTAATACCGCATAAACAATCAGACGATCCCAAGGAGAAATCAATAATAAATAACAAACACCTAATTTTCCAACAGCTTCTATAACACTAACATAAGCAAAAGCTTTCATTCGCTCATGTGCTATAATACACGCATTATATGGGACACTAAGCAAATTAACACAAAAAGAAAGCAAGGAAAGTTGCAACACCCAAAATGCAGCACTTATTCTATCTGGAGGAATATTTAATTTATTGTACAAAAACCATAATCCAAATGATTCAGCAACTATAAGTAAAACAATAGATATAATGACTTGTATATTAATACTAGTAGAAAAGACTTTTTTTAGTCGTTCAAAGTCATTTTTTCCTAGTTCAAAAGTGATAAAACGACTTATTGCTGCAGACAAAGCACCAGACACAACTCCAAACATTGCAATGGCACCCCCAACAACATTATAAACGCCATAATCTTCAACACCAAGAGCAAACAAAATCACACGACTAGTATAAAGGCTTATCACCATTACCAGTAATGTGCGAAAATACAAGAATAGTGTATTCTTTGCTATACGCTTGTTATTATGTTGCTCTAGTGAGGACATTTAGCAAATATTTTCATTCACTTCCAATTTGATAACTGTTTTTAAATATAATTCATTAAACAATTTTCTTCAAGCGATATTCTATTAGAGAATGAACGTTAAATGATTTATGGGGTTTTTAGGGATTCTTGCTAAGACTTTAATAAAAGATTGCTATGGCTATATCTAGTTTTCTTGATATAATTCCCAGCCACCCATTTTTGCAAGTTTCTCCATAATTAGAACTATTCATAACTAAACAAAGGAACAGCCATGAAAAAATAGATTCTCTCCGAATCGGAAATCATTAAAAGTAATAACGAACTTGAAACCGACTCAATATGTTCATAACGACTCTATACCAGTAGAAGTGAAAGTTCTTACGCAAACGCTTGCCAGCCCGTGTCAAGATTTTGCCTGTGACTCCAAACTAGGATAATATTACCAGGCCAATGGATTTCATTACTGACGTTTTGCAAAGCAATCGCAAATTCCGCGTACTCAATGTTATCAACGATAGCGCCCCTGTGACCATTGCACAGAAAGTTGTGCATTCCATACCAGAATCTCGCTTGATTCGATTTATGGAGGATAGTATTTTGGAAAAAAGGCAAACCAAATAACAATCGCTGTGATAACGATCCAGAATTTATTTCACATAAATTTCAAGATAGCGCAATAGAAACGAAATCAAAATTTTGTACACGCAGCCCGGGTGTCCGACACAGAACAGCTATATCGAACGGTTTAACGGATCGTACCGAAGGGCTGTTCTTGACGCCTACATTTTCAGGACTTTAGATGATGTAAGGGAAATTACCGAAAAGTGGACGGATTACTGCAACAACGAAAGACCCCACGATTCCTTAAACAACCTCGCTCCAATGGAGTATCGGTTGATGAGAACTGGGTGATTTTGTATACTTTAAACCAGTCCTAAAAATGGGTAGCTGACAGACCGAATCCACTACACAAAATGAACACATGAACTCCTGCCCCACCAAAAGATGACGCTTTATAAACAAAACCAGGAATATTATAATGTTGCAACAAATGCATCAAAACAATTGTAAATATTGAAAAGCCCTTTAAATAATTCAGGACTTCTAGTTTATATTTTAACTTTTCCATATTTTTTCCCGAAAAATGCAAATCGGAATTCAACTACAAAATTTTATTTTGACTGCAAGAGAACATTCAAATTTTCCATCCATTGCTCATAAACGCTATCTATAGAATACCTTTTGCTTGTTTCTATCGCTTTCTGAGCCATCATATCCAATTTTTGTTCATTAGTCATTATTTCAGCAAGGCGCGTTGCCATTTCCTTCGCAGAAAATTTGCCATTTATTTTTCCAATAATTAAACCATTTATCTCATCTTCTATTATATCGTAAACAGCAGCAAAACTATCATAAATACATGGAACTACACCAAAGCTCATACATTCTGCAAGAACAAGCGGAAAGCCTTCGTACTCACTAGTCAATGCCAAAATAGAAGCTCGTTTATAATACTCCAAAGGTTTCTGGAAACCTTCGAATAAAACATTTTGCAACTTTAATTTTTCAACTTGATTTTCAAGATCCTTCCTTGATTCACCATCACCAACGACAACTAATCGCCAATCCGGGAACTTCGTTTCCAAAAACGACCAAACTTCAATCAAACGACGGACTCGCTTTTGGTTAAAATCAATCCGACCACAGTAGATAATTTCTTTACATTTCCTTTCTGAACTGTATACAAAATCCCCCGCATCAATCGTCACAGGATTTGTCTGAGCAATTACATGCGACACATTCGTTATTCCCGTGAAAGTCCTAAAGCCATCAACATAACTTTGCGAAAGTACCTGATACTGGTCGCAGTGATTATACACATACCGCATACTGCGACTCGTTATTTTAGAAAAAAGCATTTTCTTAAAATTCAGCAAAACGCGTTTCAACGGATTCTTACAGTTTTCAAGAGCAATTTCGACATTCTTGATACGAGCATTCGTTTGCGGATCATTATGATATATTGCGATTGTCTTAATATTAGGCTTTATCGCCCCGCCCATCTTAATCGCCGCATTCAAAACCTTTGTTGGCGTAAAAGGCAACCCCCATTGATTAATCACTACATCAACATTTTCTTTGCAGAGGATCGCATTTAATTGTTTGACATTCTTTTCTGAATTTTCAAAGGCCCCCAAAGTATAGAAACGCACAGCAGAATTAGTCCGTTCTACAGCCGCATCCCATGGTTTTTCAAAGCAGACAATCGAAACCTTATGTCCCTGGGTTGCAAAATAATTAGCCAAAGTAACGGTAACCATTTCCTGGCCACCGATGTGCATAAGTTTCATTAAGAATAGAATGTTCAATTGAGATTCTCCCGTATAAAATCAAGACTTTTTCTTCGCCACTTAGAAATAATCTCATTGACATTTGCAAAATCCATACTCAACAATTCCGGCTCTCTATTTGTTCCATCATCATAAATCAGTCGATCTTCCGTTTCCGTCAATTTTAGTATAGACAGGGCACGGCTGTTAATATTACTTGCCGGATTTAATAACGTTGTAAATGGAATGTTGAAATTCACAGAAAAGGCCGTTCCATGGAAACTATCCGTTATCACATAAACTGCATGACTATAAATAGAAATAAATTCTCGCGGACCGGCATCACAAACATGAATTATGCCATCATCTCCCTTAACCTTTGAAAATCCACTTTTAATATTTATTATCTCTACTCCATAATGGGACGCTATTTTTTTTGCCAACGAATAAATGTAGTGGGATCCCGACAGAGTGTATATCACAACATACTTCTTTTCTTGTGGCAAATAATCTTCTATTGCCAAATTTTGAATCCACTCTTCTCGATTTAAAAGAAGTGTCGGGTCAAGCACCAACGAAGCATCACGATTAGTACAAGTTTTCACAATATCAATTCCATTCAATTCCCGAACAGAAATAGAATCCATATTATCTATATAAGTCCTATACTTAGCCTTTAATTCATTGGGAATTGCACTCACACTAAAACTCGCCGCATAGGAAATTTTCTTCGCGCCCCATTTATTCGCCATCATAAGGAAAAACACATCTAAATAGCGCGTTTGCATATAATTCCATATTTGATCGCTACCGGCAATCAAAATATCATAAGGCATTTTTGAGATATTTCGTAACTCATCCAAAGTGTAAAACTTGTCCGAGTGACGAATTTCCCGATAAAAGAAATTATTAAACATCTCATGTTTTTTCTGAACTTTATCCTGATTTTTGTTATACGCTTTTTTTGATTGGTATTTATCAATTATAAGCTGAACAACCTTTTTTGTTCCCTTAAGCAGTCCAAACTGTCTGTACCGATTCACAATGGCATTTTTATATGTAGAAAAGGAACCTTCCAGAACCCCCGTTTCCTTTTCCATATCAACAACTTCGGCGTCATAACCAAGGCAATTCAATTTTTTCTGAAGTGCATACGCTTGCAGTTCAGCACCATAATTATCGCATTTTACAAAAGTAATAATGCCTATTTTCACGACGTCTTCCCCATTTTATAGCTAACAGTTTTATACAAATTATATAGTCCCAGACGGTCTATCATATTTTTTACAGTTCGTACAAAAAAATGCTTTATTGTTTTTTTATGCGGTAATCCACATTGTTTTGCAAACTCAAATAAACTGACATCATCGTCTAACATCAACCGTATCGCAAAATCTCTTTCCGGACAACGCTGCATCGGTAATTTTAGATTATGTTGTTTTTCAACCGCCTCCGACAAAGGCCGTTCTTCTATATATGCAAGTTGACTTATTTCATCAATATAGTCACTTATTTTGCCCTGATTGTCAATAACAAGAGAAACACCTTGAGCAACATTTTTCTTAAATGGCTGTGCGCCACCCCCAACGCCCCAAAAATCTGCAATAGTGAAGGTTCCCTGGCGATTCAAATTACAATATTTACAGTTAAAGCAAGATTCTCTAAATGTGATGCCTTTGAAAAAGGCGTCCATATACGCGTTTTCCCACAAATCCAGTCGTTCCCATTTCCCATTATTATACTTTACAGAAGGAATTATCGACCAACTATCCATTTTGCGGAATTGGAAATCTGTCACCTTTTTGTGCTTAGCAGATGCAAGCTTATTCAAATACGAATTAAAAGTCTGTTGATTAGGAACACCATGACAAATCAAATCAAGCGTTACCAGTAAATCATCATACCGTTTCCCTAAATAAGAATACAATCCGGCCACCTGGCAAGGCGTCCCCGAAAAAAGGACTTTACGATTCTTCAGCAGGTTTTTCTTTACCTCAAGAAACGTTGAGCCAACATCACTCTGCACATATTTCGCTCCCCTAAGTCTAAATAAATCCGAAACATCTTCAATTCCAATATGCCGACATTGCAGATTCTTATCTAATGTTGCGCCAAAAACAATTCCTCCTTGATTAAGAATCATTCTGCTAAAAACGGAAAAAGCGCCACCACTTGAACTAAGAGTTCGATCTTGGTTACTAATCATCGCATAAGCTCTTTGTTCCTTAGGCGTAAATCGCAAATCATTCAAAGCAGGACATTTCCTTTGGCAAGTTCCACATTCAATGCACATTTCACGATTTATTACAGGTTGCAGAAACCCTTCTTTATCAGGATTCATTGAGATGGAATGCTTTGGGCAAACATTTACACAGGCTTGACATGCTGTACACGATTTAGGCGAAGCGAGTTCTATCATAAATTAAATCATTCTACGAATTTTTTTTAGAATTGGGAAAACATAATATAAAACAAATGTAATTTTTTTCTTAATTGAAATTGAGCTACAGAACAAAAAAGAACCAATATTATCTCTTGCAACACGCCTTACAGATTTCACCTGCATTTGAGTCAAGGACTTCTTTTGCACATTTCCAGCAAGAATACTCGAAGAAATAGCAAACAACTTTGCTTTTGTATGGCGAAATAACGATTTATCAACAATTTCCATAATGGCACAAAAAGTCGTCTCATATTTGAAATTACCATTCGAATCAAATAAATTTTGGTATAAACGAGATGCGCTCATATCATTTTCAACATAAGAGTATAAAATTTCGTCACAAGTTTTTATTTTGAGAGATGAGTACCGCATCAACAGCTCAATATTGAAATAAAGATCCTCGCAAATTGACAAATCCTTTCTAAACAGATGATTTTTCAAAATACTTTTTCGATACACTTTATTCCAAACAAATCCACCAACATCGTCGTTTAAAATCATTTCTTTTTTCAACTGTAAAACACTTGCTATTTGGCGAGGCACCGATTTTTTACAGCAACGAAGTTCGCCATCAACCGTTTGATACCCCAAAACAAGTAAATCAAATCCATCCCTCAACGGAGCCGAAATAGAAAAAAAATAATTTGGTAAAAAGTAATCATCAACATCGCAGAAAGCAACGAAATCACCTTGTGCATTAGCCAAACCAACATTACGTGCATTCGAGACACCTTGGTTAGCGATAGTATACACAAATACATTTGAATAGCGTTCCTGATACGGTTCCAGCAACAATTCACTTCCATCTGTAGAACCATCATTTACATACACAATTTCCAACTGAATATCATCAGGCAAAACTTGATTCACCAACGATTCAATATTTCTTATAATACAAGATTTTGCATTATAAAAGGGAATTATAACAGAAATTTTCATCATCACCACCTCAAAATTAACGGCAATGTGTGTCGGCCAGCAGCATCCCAAATAAACAGCATTGATTCATCCACCGTTCGTGACATAATGTTGGCAAATGGCGTATACAGCATCAGCGCAAAACTAATTATACAGAAAAAGAATTTCCACGACCGAAATGATTTTTTCGATAACAATATTTTACTATAAACCACACCAGCAACAATACATGAAAAGAAATTAAAGAAATTGGCATATCTATCAAATAATTCAACAACCGTGAATACGGGCGTAATTATTATACCCAATGCAGCCAAATAATAAACGAATAAACCATAATTATAGTTTTTCATCACATTGCGGCCCAATAAAATAAACGGCATGAAAGTCAAGAATCTCTTTATATTGAAAAACAGCGACTGTGAGAAATATCCTAGTCGTCCATCCCCCATCATCAATGTCTGCGTTTTTAACAAATACATTCCATATTTATCATCGTTCAACCCCGCCATATATAAGTAATTAGTAAAATCCCCAATAAAAGCTAAATCGGCCAACGACAATACAAATGAGAAACAACAATATGCCCCAACAAGAAACAACTCAGGAATCTTAATACCATTCATTTTTTTATAAAGCAATAGAAAGGGGATGAACAATACTGTTCCGTAATGCGAAAAGACTCCCAATGCCATAAACAGCAATGTCTTTATTTTTTTTCCATCCAAACAATAGCTAAAGCTCAACAATACAAAACTAATGGACAAATACCACCGAATAAACTGTTCAATATTAGACGAGACGATTACCGCAACAGGAAGAATAAACATTGCCGAGTTTCGATATCTCTTTACAAAATGAACTACACAGAAGAAGAAGAAAAAACACTGGCAAAATATAAACAGCCAGTAAGGGAAACCCATATTATAAAATGCATAACAAAGAATCTTAAAAACAGGCTCATAGGATTCACTAAGAAAATTTTCGCCAATATTCACATACCTAAAATAATATACATTCCAATCAATCAACCTTCCAAATCGAAGTCCCTCAACGCAAGCGAAAGAAAATACAGCGACAAGCCCCCAATGCCAATATTTACTCTTTGATGATTGCATTTGTTTTCCGCACAAAAACATCAAAGAGATTTCAAAAAGTTTCAGAGTCAAAAAAATTGCTTTCACCAAAGACATTTTTTCATTCCAGGGCTTTTACAAATTCCTTATACATCGTCTCTGTCGAGAAACGTTCCTGATATACTTTTGCCAACACTTCATACGACTCTCGCTTATCATACAATATCTTTTTAACATTATCCGATATATTCTGCGAAAGATTTTCATCACGATCCAATAAAATTGCCATTGGCGAAGACATATATTCAGGTATTCCGCCCGCCTTCGTTGTTATTACAGGCGTTCCTGACATTGCCGATTCTACCATTGTTAAACCAGCCGGTTCCTCCCATATAGAGGGCAAAACGGCTATATCGGCCATATTATAATATTTCCACAATAGTGTATTATGCACAAAACCAACAAAATAAATCTTTTGTTTCATCTTTTCACACTGGTTAATTATTTTTCGTTCATACTCAGAATGGATTTTCAAACCAAAACAAGACGAACCAACGACAACCAATACTACTTTCTCATCATTTAATTGTTTTAAAACTTCCAAAATCTTATCTAGCCCTTTTTCAGGCGTAATTCTTCCAACAAAAATTAACACTCTCGATTCTTCAGGAATACCTAGTTCTTTTTTCATCTCAACAATTTGTTGTGAACTCAATCTTTTACTAAAAAGTTCTGCATTAATACCATTCTTCACAACATGATACTCCATATCTGCACCAACACCAACTAGGTCATCCACCTTCTTTTTTAGATAACCACTAACAAGCATTAATATACATCTTTTTAATATATTAACATCTATATTAGAAGGCACATCATTATGCAAATGATAATAAATTCGATCCTTATATTTTTGCAGCAAAAATTCTTTTTTAAATATCTTTAACAAATATCCACTATTTTCCAACACAACTGCATCATAATCCGCCTTTTGAAGCAATCGTTGAACCTGTCGAACAACAAATAATTTACGAATTATATTTTTTGAACGAAAGAAAAATTTATCAAGCAGAAACAAAGGCGATTCTTTCAATCCTATAAAAGTGCATGAAGGGTAGTGCTCTGTCGCTTTTTTTGCCTTTGATGGCAAATTAGTAAACACTGAAATATCAAGGCATTTTTTTTTCTCATTCTCTTTCAAAATACTCTCTATCAACTGAGCAACAGCTCCGCCATATACAGCGGGTATAGGCAATATAGAAGGCATAACTATTAAAATTTTTTTCATTTTATCGCACCCATTTTATTCAAGTACATCAACGACTTATTCCTTTGCTCATTCAATATTTGTACACTTCTTTCTGAAACTTCATACTTCTTTTTTGGCTGATACCCATCAATACTTTTTATCAAGTTATCTTCCAAATGTAATGCTGATAATAACGAAAGAAAACGAGATTCACCTCTCTCTGGGTTTGCAATCGCAACAAATGGTTTACGGAAAATTATACTAAAAACACAGGCATGAAAAGAATCAGTAATAACAAACTTTGCATCCATAAAACCACGTAGCCAACTCTCGACAGAAGGCAAAATTCTTTTTTCAATTGGTTCCGAGGACAAATCTAACGAACATGTCAAAGTAAATGGTTTAAAATGACGTTCCTTCGCGACAAATTCAACAAAGTTTTTTTTCTCTGTAGATTTATCAAGAATATAACAGAATAAATCTCCTTGACTTTGTGATGCATTTTCCGCCAACTCCTCATAATATGTTCTATCCAAAAGGAATGTTGGATCAAGATTCTGGATCGCATCAACGCCAAAACAATCTTTAAGCAACCCAATCCCAGATTTTTCTCTTACAGAAATAGCATCAAAATGTAAGAGAAATTCTTTACCCTTTGCGATCTCTGATTCCGAAAATTCACAAGAATCCACTCCCAACGAAGCCGCATATGCTACCCTTTTTATTTTCCAACCATTAGAAAAAGCAAGAAAAGCATCTATTACATTCGATTTCCAGCCTTCTCTAAAATATCGAGGACGCCATATCTGATCACTACCAACAACAATACAATCGAAATCTTTCTCTTGTATTTCATCAAATGAATTAATAACTCTCTCTTTAATTTTTTTTTCCCTAAACAAAAGGATGTTTTTTGCGATAATAGGATAACTTTCCTTTAAAATAGATTCATACCGAACAATTGTAGGTTTATGAAAAAAAAACTTCTTTATAAATCGAATGGGATATTTCCAATACGCATTTTTTTTAAAAACAATAGGGGAATTAAGCACCTTCACTTCATGCCCCATACGTTCCAAAACAGTCTGTAAAGCATAAGCTTGCAGAATGCCTCCATAATTAGTATGAAGTGGTAATGTTAAAATGCCAATTTTCATTTTCCAACAGCCTTTTTCAAAAAACTTATACTTCTTTGACCTAATACATTTTTTGCAATATTCTTAATTTCATTTTTACAACATATATAAAATCAATCATATAATTCAACACAATCTCCTAACATTGCTATAACACCACCAACGACATTGTAAATACCAAAATCTTCCACACCAAGATTTTGCAATAAGATTCTACTAGTGTAAAGTCCTACAGCCATAGTAATGAGCATACGAAAATAAAGTAGCAAAGTGTTTTTTGCTATACGTTTATTGTTTTGTTGCTCTTGTAAAGACATTTGTTCAATACTAAAAAACAGTTTTTTACCAATACTTCACAAACAACTTTGCGAACTTCCAATCTTCCAACACATAACGTTTAAACATTCTTTTAGGCTCCTTATACATTCTGTATGCCCATTCAAGCCCAGCATTAGCCATCCAATGCGGAGCTCGTTTCACATTACCAGCTTCAAAATCTAGCGTAGCACCAAGACAAAAGGTTAAAGGAACATTGAATGCGTTTCGATATTGGTGAGCTAAAATTTCTTGTTTTGGACACCCTAAAGCTAAAATCAAAATATGGGGATTAACTGATTTAATTAAACTTGTAATTTTATCTAGTTCTACAGAGTCATTTTCAAACCCCATCGGAGGAGAATAGCAACCAACAATTTCCAAACCTTTGTACTTTTCTTTTAACTTTTCTGCTGCTTTGGCGGCAACTCCTTCTTTCGCCCCTAAAAAAAACATTTTGTAGTTTTTCTTTGCAGAATGCTTGCATAATTCAGGAAATAAATCAGAACCAGAAATTTTTTCCTTAATTGGTTTTCTGTAAATTTTTGAAACCCAAATAAGAGGTTTTCCATCAGCTAAAATTAAATCTGCTTCAGAATAAGCCTTTTTTAAATTTTCATTTGATTCTAATTTAACGATATGATCCACATTTGGTGTTACAACATAAGCATTTCTTTGTTTCTGAATAAGAATATCAACAACCTGCAATGTTTCCTCCATTGTTAAGTTATCAATTTCTGTATTCATAAACTTGATTCTGCTCATACCGCTTTATATCCTATTGATTAAGAGTCAGCTACTCTACCGACTTGAGTCCGTGGCTCTAACCGATTGAGCTTCGCTCTCCCCAAATCCACAGGGAACTGCAGGCAACGGTCCGTTTAACAAAAAATCACGATTCAACAACATCATTGGGCTCAAATATAAATTTTAAAAGTTTAATCATCTGATACATCGGTAGGGGCTGCAGTTAAAATCGCCAAAATTTTTTTTCGGTCATTCTTAGCAATTTTACCTTTTAGCGAGTTGCGAATTGCTACATGTCGAGCAGGAACATCCATTCCAGAAAACGCTGGAGAAGTAACTAATCCACGAAGATAACCATCGTCGGTTTCAATAATTTTGATTCGAGCCCCCTTTACTTGCCCAAAGGTGGAAGACTTAAGCGCCGAAACCAGTCTTTTTTTTAACGGAACTGCATTTAAAACAGTTTTCATCGTCTTCCTCCATAAAACAGGTCAAAACCTTTGGTTACAATTGCATTTGCTGCATCATTACACTGCAAAGCAAAATTTCGTAACAATCCTTTTTTTTGTTTTTCCGAATGTTTGTTTATCAATTGCTTGGAATAATAGAAAGTCAATAACTTTTTGTCATCTGTATATCTGTATTTGTTATCCCAATAATTTATGACTGTGTCAAATTTTTCGTCCATTTTTTCACACCCAAGAAAAAAAGGCACTATGGAAGGATGCGAACTCATTTTTTTTAGGTTATGCTTGTCATCAAATTTTTTTGTATCCCTTTCAATAAATGCTCTTAGCACACTTTCTACCGCCACGCCAGAAAAGTATATTGAGGCAGAGTATCGACGATTTTCTAGCAAAATAGTTGATGTTTCTATGCGAGCCATAGCGGCATCTACGCGATTTTGTGGAAGAAATAATTCATCTTTTTTTCTTTTATCAACAGGCATATTCACTACTTCCCAAATCCACAGGGAACTGCAGGCAACGGTCCGTTTAACAAAAAATCACGATTCAACAACATCATTGGGCTCATAATCAAGTTCCTGTGACGCATATATAGAAAATTACAGAAATCTTGCAAGTGATTTGAGTAACGGCTTACAAGATTTGTACAATCAAATTTACAGATTTTTATGGTAAAAGCGCTCTTAAAGTCAATGAGGAATTTTCATTTCATAGTCTTTCTCAGAGCTGGAGTTGCTTACAATTTTTACTTTCGCAAGGTATTGTAAAAATTAAACCGTCGCATTTCGGTTTTAATATACGGTTAATAAGTATGTCTTTACCTCGTTTCTAAAGCATTGAGCGTTTCTGTTAGCAATACCACAGAAACGCCTTTGGAACGCAAAAGCTCTGTTTTTTTCATTTTGCAAGTTAAGGTAAAAATTATTTAATGGCTAATGCTGCGGTTAAAAGTTCTGGAGAAACACCCTTTGAGCGCAAAAATTTTTCAATTTTCTTATCTCGAGCAGCAAATTTAGCTTTTGCTTGTTTTGCTCCTTGTTTCAAACCTTTCTGCATGCCTTTTTCTATGCCTTGGGCGAGGCCTTTCTCCATACCTTTTTCCATGCCCTTTTCTAGACCACGTTTCATGCCACGACGCATTGCTTTTGCTTCTGCTTTTAGCATTTCATCTGCCAAAATTGCTCTGTCTGCATTGGTATCGAACATAGTTTTCTCCATATTTTTTAAAAATTTGGGTTTT
>JAGAKE010000030.1 GCA_017625775.1 Fibrobacteraceae bacterium | reverse complement strand
GTTGAAAACAGAGTATGAAAACCGTGAGTAACAATGAATGACGAGAAGTCAGCAGAGGTCATAGTACCAAAACGGTTGCAAACGCTTTGGGAAGGACTAAACTTTAGGAGATACAAGCTAATGAATGTAACTGAAAGTAGATTTAAGAACAGACAACTTCATATGGAAGACTATCTGCAAATGGTATCTGCGGAACAGAAAGAGTATGCAGAAGTGTTCGACTACCGTAAGATTGCTGAAAAGAGCGGTATCATCACGGACTATTGGACGGACAATCTTTTGGACTTGATTTTGCGAAAAGATAACCTTAACAAGGCGTATAAACGAGTGAAATCAAACAAGGGCGCAGGCGGAACGGACGGAATGCAGGTGGATGAACTTCTGCCCTACCTAAAGGAAAACCAGGACGACCTAATCCAACAGATACGGAAGGGCGGATACAAGCCAAATCCAGTCCGAAGGGTAGAAATACCCAAAGAAACAAAAGGTGAGTACAGAAAACTGGGAGTTCCAACCGTGGTTGACAGAGTAATCCAACAGGCAATTACTCAGGAACTTAGCCCTATTTATGAGGAGCAGTTTTCAGAAAACAGTTTTGGTTTTCGACCTAACAGAGGGGCACATGATGCCCTTAGACAGTGCCAAAAGAATGTAAACGATGGCTATGTGTATGTAGTGGATATGGACTTGGAAAAGTTCTTCGATACGGTATGTCAGAGTAAGCTGATTGAGGTACTGTCAAGAACTATTAAAGACGGCAGAGTGATTTCCTTGATACACAAATATCTAAATGCGGGAGTAATAGCAAATGGACTGTTTGAACGTACAGAAGTCGGAATGCCACAAGGTGGACCACTAAGTCCACTACTCAGTAACATCATGCTGAATGAGTTAGACAAGGAGCTGGAACATAGAGGACACAGATTTGTCCGCTATGCAGACGACTGTATGATTTTCTGCAGAAGCAGAAAGAGTGCAGAAAGAGCACTGGCAAATATTCTTCCGTTTATAGAGGGAAAACTTTTTCTTAAAGTAAATCGAAAGAAAACGCAAACCACTCACATCAGTAAGGTAAAGTACCTAGGCTACACCTTTTACAGATACAAAGGGAAATGCCGATTCAGGGTACATCCAAAGTCTGTACAGAAAATGAAGAATAAACTTCGTGAACTGACAGACAGAAACAACGGAATGAGCAATCAGCTAAGAGAAGAAAAGTATCAACAATTCGTAAGAGGATGGGTAAACTACTTCAAACTTGCGGATATGAAAGAACTTCTTAAAGGGACAGATGAGTGGGCAAGACGAAGAATACGAGCGGTCTACTGGAAGCAATGGAAGAAAACCAAGACAAAGTATCGAATGCTGAAAGCACTAGGATGTGAGCATTGGAGAGCCAGTGAATTAGCGTGTAGTCGAAAAGGCTATTGGCGAATGGCGCATGTACTGAACCAAATATTTTCGAATAAAGTAATAGCCAAGCTGGGATATACATCCATGCTTGACTATTACCTAATAGTTCGTGAAAACTAAAGAACCGCCGTATACGAGAACCGTACGTACGGTGGTGTGAGAGGTCGGGAAAATTTATT
>JAGAKE010000004.1 GCA_017625775.1 Fibrobacteraceae bacterium | reverse complement strand
CGAGCGAGATGGAATACGAACGAATGCAGATGGGGCAGTAAACTGTCCAAAATACAGACCGTCCGTTCCCATATCAACTTTTTCACCGGCAATATTCCACTGAATTTCACTGGGGTTACCACCAGAAATGGCAAATGTATTACGGTCGCCAAAGCGAACATTTTCTAAAACACCTATTGAAACAGGGCTTGATGTTAAATCAAATACAAACTTGACATCAGGTTCCGTAAAGATGTTTTGGAAAGTATAAGAGCCAGAGGTAAAATGAACTTTAGACCTTGCATTGGCGTAGAAAACGCCATAATTACCTGGCGGAAGTGTAATAGTTTCATCAAGTCCTACAGAAACTGGTGATATACCTGTGACGATGTTTGGAAGGCTGACTACTGGCTTTGACAGCGCTTTTGCACTTTTTACTTTCGCTTTTATATTATTTTGTTCAATACATGGAGTTGAATAACGCAAATTACCGCTAATGTTTGCACGTTCGCGCAAAAAACAATAGTTTGACGCATCTACATTGCCGTAAATTTTAGAATCAGCTCCTAGTTCAAGGTATTGACCGAATACATCGCCTAAGGACATGGAGTAGTCACGAAAATCAACTGTATCAGCAATAACGATATAATCCCAGTCGCTTGTAGATATCGTGGAAGAATTATTGGTGCTTACATTTTGGTTAGAACCGCAATCAAGGCAATTTAAGCTAACATCAGATAGATAAACCGTTCCAGAATTTTTACCAAGATTAAATTCAAATCGTGCATTATTCGCATTGCTCGATTGCATCGTGAATGTTTTCGTTATCAACTGTCCATTTACTGGCGCCACAACTTCACCAAATTCTGCAAAGGCATCATAAGGAAAAGCATTTCGACCTATGCGCACTTCTACATAACGGCGATTACTAACCCCTTGCAAATAGAACTTAACTTCGTAAGTCTTACCAGCCTGTAATTCGATATTGTTACGAGTTAGTTGTACATGCCAGTAATCGGAACCGCCATTGGTAACAGAAATAAAGCCATCATTGAAATTCGCACTTGCTCCATTATAATTAGCTAAACTCCATTCAGAATACGGAAAATCAAGGGCATAAACCGCGGTCAAGCAAAGCACAACAAATAACACGGCTGATTTTAAAATAAATTTCGACACAAGCTTCCTTGATAAAAGATTGCACCAAATTTACTTATTTCTAACCTTTAAGTCAAATACTTGCAGTCATTTCATCGGCTTTGTTCAACAATTCGATAAAAAGACCTTTAACCATCATTGATAGTTTGACACATCACTTGTCTCTCTTTCTTCTGTTGCAATCCCTACACAGTATCTGACAGTTTGTATCGATTATCGGGCCGCCTTCGCACCAGGGAGTAATATGATCGGCTTCCATTTGCGCAAGTTCGAAATGTTGTTTGCAAATCGGGCATATACCCAGTTGACGCTCGTACGCCTTGATTTTCTGGTTGTCCGTAAACGCACGGATTGAAAGGTAGCGTTCGTCACCTGTCAATATGTACGGATAAATTCCTTTCTTGTTGGTTACGTCGTCATCCTTGATGAGTCGAGCGACTTCGTTGTCAAGCATCTTGAAATCGCAGAAGTCCAATGCGAGCCAAGGGAGCGCGGTTAAAAAAACTCGCATATTTTTCTCTCAAAAAGAAATCTAATGCAAGCCCTACAACATTTTCAAATGAAAATTCTGGTGCCATTCTATCTACACGAAATTCTGTTGTCTTTTCTGTTTTATTGAATTTACAGACATTTAATTAAAAAAAATAATGTCATTTTTTGTCAGCATTTGATAGTTAATTTTATGAAAACAATCGGAGATATTATGCCTATTGAATATCATTTTCTTTGCAAGCATTGCGGTTTTGAAAAAAATTTAAAAGGTGGTAGCTTTTTTACCCCTTTTGATTCCTGTGGAAAAATGTGGACATATCGAATCTATGCCTGTAATCACTGCGGAAATTTAGAAAATCGTTATTTACCAACAAGTTCCACTCACGTCTGTTTTTGCAAAACATGTAAAAATGCAATGAATCCTGTTTTGTATGTAAACGATTTAAAAACCCGCTTATGTCCAAATTGTTACGAAAATTCCTTGAATATAAAAGCCCATGTTTTTAGACGCTTGAAACTTGAACAAAATTTTCAAACTCCAGCCAACATTCCAGTTTCAGCTTAAATTCTTATTGATCCATTTTATTCGAATTCGTAACCAATTTCGCAAAGATTCAACCGCTTCTAAATACGAATGAAAAGATTCTCGGTGAGCCCAGGATTCAGTGCTTTCTAAAACGGGCCAGCGTTTAAAATTATTTTTTGCAGGCTCTTTCAATTCTAATTCCCAGAAAGAAAGAGAATCTAAAATCTCAGCAAAAATATTTTTATTTTCTATCCAATAATGATTTGCTTTCTTCTGAAAATCAACGTCGGAAAAAAGTTCCTTATTCCAAGAGTAATTTCTAGTGTACCAACCTTCCGGATTTATTTCATGAGCGCCACCATAAGCAATATCAAAATCCCATACAGGCCCAAATTGCATTGGTGTATTTGAAACCCACGTAAAATATGTACTATTTAAAAATCCATCTACATTGCGAGAAAATTCCTGAATCCAATAAACACGAAAATAAGATTCTAAATCAAGCCACTTTGAAAGTTCTTTTTCTGAATACGACGTTTCATTCAATAAATAAGATTCAAATTCACCCACAAAATCTTTCAACGCTTTTTTATCTTTTAGTAAAGAATGCTCCCCCTCATGAATATGAAGTGGTATGTCAAAAAATGGCGTAAACAATACAGAATCTTTTCTTGAATATTTATTATCAATTTCAATTAAAAACGCTCCACTTCTTTCAGGAATATTCACTCTATTTTTTGCTACTTCAATTTTTTCAGTCAACTGGTAAACGCCTAAATATTCTCGATTCACATATAACTCTACAAATTCAGAACGCGGTGCATAAGACGCATTTAATTTTTTCGCCAAACAAAAAGTTAATTTATTCTTAAGCATACTTTTATCTGCAAAATTTGAAAGCAAAATCCAATCTTTATTTTCTGGCATACCAAACAAAGAAATTTTTTCTTCGAATTTCAATCGATAACTAAATTTCGGGAACAAGAAAGAAGAATGCCCACGCCCACGAATTTTCATTTTAAAAATTTCAGTTTCAGCTCTTTCCTTTCCATAGATTTGAAAAAACGCCTCGTGTTCTGTTTCTCGATTTCTTATCTCTTTAAAATCTTTTGTTTCAATAACAAGCCGTGGCAAACCCGCGTACGGAAATTCCGAATCGTCTAAAGGCAAATAATCTAACTCCTGAAAATTTGGCGATTCCCAAAGACAACCAGAAAGAAGAACGCCTAGCAAAAATAAAACAACTTTTACCATAAAACCCTCGCTGAAAATTCTAAACGATGCGAAGGTTCCTTTGCATAAAGCAAGCCCTGAGAAAATTCGTAATGTAAGCCAAGGTCTGTATTCAAAGTATTCTTAAAAAGCTCTCTCCAAATTCCTGTTTTAAATCGAAGTGCTGAAAATTGATCGTTTTGTTTTTGATATATATCAGCCAGGCGCTTATTTCTTGATTCTTTTATTCGCTGCTGAAATTCTAACAAATAATCAATGGTCCATTTTGTGAGGTAAAAGTGACTTTGCAAAAATACACCAATTTCATTTCCCTTTTGAAATTCAGATTTTGGAATATAAAATTTTGATTCTATTCCAAACAAAAATTTCAACCTTGAAGAAAATGAAGTTAAGAAAAAAAACTCTGGAGAAATTGAATGAAATTTTTCGCTATAAAGATTATCACTTGGAATTTCCCAGTTCAAATTCAATCCTAAAAATTCAAACGGCAAAAATCGAATTCCAACTAGCGAGGCGTTCAGCCTAGAAACATCAAGATTTACATGTTTATGAATTACTTGAGCCGAAACAGAATTCTGACTTTCTATTGAAAATGTTCGGTAAGAAATTTCACCAAAAACTGAAAAATTTTTCAAAGGAGCAAGTTCAAGAAAAGCTATTAAATCATTGGAGTAAACATCATTTCGCACCTCCAAATCTGTTCGCCATTCAATTCGATTTTTTGGGATTTCTCTAAAACGCAATGGAGAATAAGCCTCTAAAGGTTTATGCGAAATAATCAAACATAAAACCAAGAAACTAAAAAAACATCGCAAGAGAATACCTTTTACGGATGAATCAATGACATAAATTCAGCGCGCGTCACGCCACTTTTTTCAAAACAACCTAAAAGTTTATTTGTGTAAGTAACAGCACCTTGCTTTTGAATGCCACGAATTGTCATACAACTATGAGTTGCTTCAAGAACAACAGCCACTCCCATCGGATTTAATTCTTTTTGAATAAGTTCAGCAATTTGCCTTGTCATGCGTTCTTGAAGTTGCGGGCGTTTTGCGTAATATTCCACCACGCGGGCAAGCTTTGACAAACCAACCACTTTGTCGCGCGGGATATACGCCACATGAGCTTTACCAATAAAGGGCAAAAAATGATGCTCACACATGCTTACAAACGGAATATCTTTTACAAGAATCATTTCATCGTAATCTTCTGTGAATTTTGTTTTGAGAAGACTTTCTGCAGGCTCGGTTTCTGCAAGCCCTGAACAAAGTTCTGCATACATTTTTGCAACACGATGCGGCGTTTTTAAAAGACCTTCACGGTTCACATCTTCACCCATGCCTTCCAAAATCAGGCGAAAACCTTCTTCAATTTTTTTCAAATCCATCATAACAAGAAAGATAGTAATTAGTTCTAGCAAACGTTCTTTTTTTTAAACTAAGCAATGATTCTAATTCCGGATTATTTTAAATGATAGCATATCAAAGAGTTGAAAATTCTAAAATTGGGGTTGTACAAATTTTGCGATATTCTTCTTGACTAGCCTGTTAAAATCTTTGGTACTATACCCGTAAATTTTCGCCAAATCGGCATCGAGCTTCACCTTTTTCCCACAGATGGTGTATATCCGCGACTTGAGCAAATCCTCGTCTATTAGGGAAAATTCGGGCTTTTTCGGCGCGACGGTCTCGGCCGCACTGGCCGCAACATCTTTCTTCATCGTCGACTCCTCTGGCACTTTTCATTATTTTTCATTTTCCAGCAGCCTTTCGAACAGTGCGCGATACACAACGATATCTTCCAGCTGCATGATGGTCGTAATCTTGTTCCCCGCGTCTTTGCTTGACGCCCCGCAGTGGAAAAGCTTCTCGCTGTCGGTTCCGAAATCCAGATAGATATACCTGTCGTGAAACATGTTCCCCGTTGTGCGGACATCGTCAAGTTCAACATCCGGGCGGGCTGCCCTGAAGTCCGCCAGTATGCTCTCGGTCAGGCGGGTACGCCCGTGCTGTTCACTGAAAATCTTGACCGAAACATCCTTCGCCACGCACCGCAGCAAATCGAGGGTCTTTACATCCAGGTAGTCATCTACAATCAGCACCGACCTCTTCGCCATGCCGTAAATTTGCGTGTAGGCGACATCGGCCTCCAACCGCTGCCCGTTCAGAATCAAAAATGCTTGAAAGTGCTCGGGTCGATGAAATTTGCCATGACTTTTTGCAGGTCCAGGTTCACCTTTCCGAGATTTTCACGCATATCATGGACTTCACCGGAAAGTTCCCTAATACCGGCAGAATGTTTCGCGATATCCCTCGTATTTTGTGCAGTCTGCAATGCGATTTGAGCAATTCCGTCATTTCCTAGCAATTGCTTGTTCTCCGCCGCAATGTAGTCCTTCATCTGCTTGAAAAGACGGATAAGGGCCATACTCTGTTGTACTGCCAAATCGCCTTTCAACACAGTCATAAGCATATAAATGCCTTGCTCCGTAAAAACGAAAGGTTTATAGGATCGTCCTCCCTTAACACCTTTGGTCTGCATCGAGGTCAAAATTTTTGACCTCGATAGGGAGATGATTTCAGCCTCCTTCAATTGAAAACGGAAATCCTCCGCAAAACGCTCAATATTATTCTTGACCTGCTGATTAAAAGACTTGGTCGAATATCCGTAAATTTCCGCCAAATCGGCGTCGAGCATGACCTTTACCCCGCGGATGGTATATATCCGCGACTTGAGCAAATCCTCGTCTATCAGGGAAAATTCGGGCTTTTTCGGCGCGATGGCCCCGGCCGCACTGGCCGCAACATCTTTCTTCATCGTCAACTCCTCTGGCATACAAGCGGAAAAAATGCCAAAGACTACACACTTGTGCACTAAATGTAGATTCAAAAATCCAGTTTGTCAATAGGCCCGCGCGATTTTTTTTGAAGGGGGAGGTTTCCCCCTCGCTTTCCTTCGCCAACCACAGGTCCCAAGGTCCTTGAGATTGCCATCTTTTGTCTTCAAAAAAGGGTATATTTCCCTTGTATGTCTATCAAGTTCATTTCGCCTAAAAAGTCCGTCAATTCCGCGTTTCTCAAGCTCCCTGTCCCCGTCGAAAAGATGGAGGATTTCAAGCTTTCGCTCAAGAATCTTTACAGCAAGCGGAACACTGCGCAGGACGAAGAATACCACAAGGGTGAAATCTGGAACTTTTTGCGCAAGATTTTTGAACCCGATTATTCGGTGCAGGTCAACCGCCCGATAGACTTGTGCGTTTTTAACGGGAATACGGCAAGTGCAAAGCCGGCAGTGATTATCGAAGCGAAGTCGCCGACGAATGTTGCGGAAATGTTTTCGGCGGAGCATCCGAACGTAAAATCGTTGCAGGAACTCGTCTATTACTTTATGCTGGAATACGCGCAATCGGGCAATCACGAAATCAAGTGGCTCGCCATCACGAATTTTGACGAATGGTATTTCTTCGACGTAAAAGACTTTATCCGCTATTTCGGTAACAAGACGAAACCGATATACGATCAGTTCCTGAAATTCAAGGCGAATCAGATGAGCGGCAACAAGACATCCGATTTCTACAACGAAATCGCGAAACCCGCCATCGATGACTTTCTCGCCTCCTGCGACATCAACGTCGTGCATTTTAATTTGGAATATGCTTGCAAAAACGTCATTGCGCAAGCGCATGACCGCATCGGCTCGGCAATGAAACACGCAAGCGGTTCCGCTGCACTCGCCTCGCACGTCATTGCGAGCGAAGCGAAGCAATCTAATGCAGCGTGTCATCCTGAGCGGAGCGTAAGCGAAGTCGAAGGATCTAAAAAATTCCTCCCTCTCTACAAATTCCTTTCCCCGGAAACCCTCCTCGCGAAGCCTTTCGCAAACGACAGCAACAGTCTCGATCGCAACTTTTATGCGGAACTCTTGCACATCATCGGCCTCGAAGAAGTGAAAGAAGACAAAGGCGGCAAGAAAGTCATTCAACGCAAGAAATCCGCAAATCGTGACAAGGCGAGCCTCCTCGAAAGTGCCATCTACCAGCTCGAAGACGATTTCCCGAACAAGGAAGAATGCGAGGCGATGGCACTCCGTCTCTGCATCACGTGGGTGAACCGCCTGCTGTTCCTGAAACTTGTCGAATCGCAAATCCTCATGTATCAAAAGGGCGATGCATCGTACCGGTTCATGAGTACAGACAAAATAGCGAACTTTGACGAACTGAACATTTTCTTTTTCAAGGTGCTCGGCAAGAAAATTGAGGACCGCGACGAAGATGTGCTCAAGCGTTACCCGAATGTGCCTTATCTGAACAGTTCGCTGTTCGAACCGACCGAAGACGAAAAGCACCTGAAAATCCGCGGCATTCCCGATGCCCAGATGGAAATTTTCAACAAGACCGTTTTGAAGGACGAACGCGGCAAACGTGCAAAAGGTACGCTCCCGAATCTGGAATATATTTTCAAGTTCCTCGATGCGTACAACTTTGCAAGCGATGCCCAAGGTGGCGTGACCTCTACGAGCAAGACGCTTATCAACGCGTCGGTTCTCGGACTCATCTTCGATAAAATCAACGGCTACAAAGACGGCAGTTTCTTTACGCCGGGGTTCATCACCGACTACATGGCCCGCGATGTGCTGGAACGGACGGTAGTGCAGAAGTTTAACGAAGTTAAGGGTTGGGATTGCAAAAATCTGCGAGAAATTGAAGATAACATCGGGAAAGATGACGTTCCGGAAGCAAATAAAATTGTAGATGAAATCCGTATTGCGGATGTTGCCGTAGGTTCTGGGCATTTCCTTGTCTCTGCCTTGAACCGCATGCTCGCCATAAAATCTGAATTGAATATTTTCTGCGATGCCGAAGGAAACCGCATCAACAATAAGAAATGGGTGTTGAAAGTTGATAACGACGAACTTTCAGTTGTTGATGACGATAACAAACCTTTTGAATATAAGCCCGGCAACGAAACACTCCAACGCATACAAGAAGCCTTGTTCAACGAGAAACGCCGCATTATCGAAAATTGCCTTTTCGGCGTTGACCTGAACCCCAACAGCGTGAACATCTGCCGTTTGCGTCTCTGGATTGAACTCCTGAAGAACGCCTACTACACCAAGGAAAGCGGCTACAAACAACTTCGGACACTCCCGAACATCGACATCAATATCAAAGTCGGCGATTCGCTGCTGAGCAAATACCCCGTGCAGAATGGACGCTTGATCGCGGACTATCTTACTCGTGATGAACGAGCCGACCGCAAACGGGATAGCCTCAAGAATAGCCTTATTGAATACAGACAACTTGTGCAGGAATACAAAACGGGCAAGTCGCAGAGCTCCAAGATGATGCTCCGGCACAAGATTGCATCGCTCAAGAGCCGAATGGTTGAAGACGGACAGATTGAAATGTTCGACGAATACAAGGGCTCAGCGGGCGACACCATTGATTTTTCCAACTCGCTCGAATGGATGTTCGAATTCCCGGAAATCCTCGACGACGAAGGCCGCTTTACAGGTTTCGACGCCATCATCGGAAACCCGCCGTATGTGCAACTCCAGAGCATGGGCGAGATGAGCGACGTTTACAGCAAACGAGATTACAGTTGCTACAACAAGTCCGCAGACCTTTACTGCCTCTTTGTGGAACGCGCCTACAGCCTGCTGAAAAAGAACGGATATTTCTCGTTCATCATGCCGAACAAGTGGATGCTCGTGGATTACGGCAAGGAACTGCGACAATTCATGAGCCAGACCTCGCTCAAGAAAATTCTCAACTTTGGCGATGTCCAGTTCTTTGCCGATGCGACCATTTACGTGTGCATATTCGTATCGCAAAAGTCCGGCGACAAGATGCCCGTTTTGGCGTGTTCGCTGAACAGCAAGAACTATCACGGCGAATTCGAAAAAGAAGTCAAGGCCGCGACATTCGAGTTCCCGGCAGAAAATTTTGGTGCGAGCGAATGGAGTATCCGCAACAAACTCCACGATTCCGTATTGCAGAAAATGAACGTAGGCACGGCTCTGAAGGATATGCCGATTACCATTAATTACGGCATCAAGACCGGATTCAACGACGCATTCTTTATTGATGGAAAGACGAGAGAAAAACTCATTGCCGAAGACCCCAAGAGCGAAGAACTCATAAAGCCCCTGCTTCGCGGCCGAGACATTAACGCTTGGGTGACGGAAAAAGAAGACCAGTATCTTATCGGAACTTTTCCGGCATTAAATCTTGATATCGACCAATACCCGGCAATCAAGAATCATCTGCTGAGTTTTGGCATCGAAAAGTTGGAACAGACCGGTGCCAAGCACATTGTGAACGGCGAAGAAATCAAGGCTCGCAAGAAAACCAGCAATAAATGGTTTGAAACGCAGGACTAGATAGGGTATTATAAAGAATTCGCCAAACCGAAAATCGTATATCCGAACATGACATCGGTATTCCCGTTTACCTATGACGAAACCGGCTCCTTTAGCAATGATAAATCTTTTATCATTACAGAAAAAACAACCGTCATTGCGAATGAAACAGCGTGTCATCCTGAGCGGAGCGTAAGCGTAGCCGAAGGATCTCTTCTTAAAGCCCTCCTCGCTATATTCAATTCGAATCTTGTCAAACTCTGGATATGGTACAACTGTCCTGAACTCATGGGCGGCACCCGTGAAATCCGCAAAGCCTACTTCGAAAACCTCCGCATCCCCCTAGACAACGCGGAACTCCTGCAGCAACTCGCCACCCTCGCCGATGAAATCATCGCCGCTAAAAAGCAAGTTTCGTGTCATCCTGAGCGGACCCTGGAGCCAAAGGCGATAGGGGAAGTCGAAGGATCTAGTGAGGCTCTTCAAAAGCAAATCGCCGACCTCGAAACACAGGTCAACACCCTCGTCTATCAACTCTACGGCATTACCGATACCGAAGAAATTGACACCGTGGAGAAGAGGTAATAACTGGGAAGAATTAAGGAAATCTATATGACAGAAATAATAACATTTATTATAGGCGCTGTTATCGGTCTTGTGGGTGGTGTTTTGCCGACAATTCTTTCGAATCGTCGTGAAGAAAAGTGTTTAAAAAGAGAAAAACTTGAAGAATTATATAAGGCTGTCACGAATTGGTATAATAATGCAAATTCCATGTTTATATTCTTGATGCCTGTTTTTGAAAATCGGTATGATTGGAATGCATATTACGATCAATTTACATCAAATATGAGCAATAAAGGGGAGCATATAAGAAGCGAAATAATAATCTCGTTGTATTTTCCTTCTATGCAAGAACCGTATGACGTGTTGAAAAAATCTGTCCAAGATTTAAATTCTTTCATTGAAAAAGACATAAAATGTGAATATATGCTAAGTCATGATATTACTCAATATAGGGAACCCTGTACAAAAAAATTTGATACCTGTAATAGTAATTATGATAAATTAACTTATCTTCTAAAAAACGAAGCGTCAAAATTAAGATAATATATTTGTTGATTCGAAATATAAAGGATAGTATATGACTGAAATGCAAAACAACATAGCTATGCTAATTGATGCTGACAATGCTCAACTTTCAAAGATTGAAGCGATTGTTCTAGAAGTGTCCAAGTTTGGTAGAATTGTAGTTAAAAGAGCATATGCAAACTGGACAAAAGAAAATTTGAAAAACTGGGACGTAGAACTCAGAAATCAAGCTATCAAGCCTGTTCATCAAGTTGATTATATCAAAGGGAAAAATGCAACTGACATGGCTTTGATTATTGATGCAATGGATTTTCTTTATAATTCCGATTATTATGGTTATGCTATTGTTTCTAGCGATAGTGATTTTACGCCTTTGGCAACCAAATTGCGAGAAGCTGGTAAATTTGTTATAGGCATTGGAAGAAAGGATACATCAAGTGCTTTTGTGAAAACTTGTGATACATTTGTTTATTTAGAAGATTTACAAGACAATACAAAAGATGTTGCTTCTATTTCTGATGTGGTTACTTTGGAAGAAACAAAGGCAAAAGGGAATAATAAAAAAGGCAAATCTAAAGAGACTGATGCTTTTTTGGAACTAGATGAGCTTCTTAAAATCGCTGCAGAAATAGAATCTTATCAAGATGTTGATGGATTTGTAAATATCAGTTCAGCAGGTTCCTACATCAAACGAGTTAAGCCAGATTTTGATATCAAAAAATACGGTTTTTCCAAACTTCCCAAATATTTGGAATCCAAGCCAAAGATTTATGAAGTTCTGAGGACTAAAGGAAAAGGCACGACAATGGTGTGCTTGTATAAACTGAAGCAGAAGTAGCGAGAAACACACGATCTCTTAAAAAAAGTGGAGAATTGATGTACAACACGAATCAGAAATTTATATACCCAAGTAGATTGACAATTATTATGCGGACTTTACTTGCGAGGTATTCGTCAAAACCTGAATTATCAGCATTAAAGGAAATTATTGAAAAAGCTAAATCAGAACTTGAACTTGGTGTTGATTATGACGATTATGATGGAGGAATATACTATCATAAATTGATATTAACAGTTCCATTTGAAACTTACATATTAATTGGAATTTCTTCAAAAACATTTGAAAATACTATTCAGCAAGATATAAACGATATCGGTAAAATTTCTGGTGAGGAAATTTGTTGCGTTTCAATACTTGTAAATGAAGCTCCCTTTCCAAATGAAAAGAAAAATGTTGACGAATCAATGTGGGAAGAGGGTTTTCGTGTTTTTATTAGCCATAAGGTTGAAGATAAATCAAAAGCCACGGAATTGAAAAAATCTTTAGCGAAATATGGTATAACAGCATTTGTTGCTCACGAAGATATAGATACTAATAAGGAATGGCTTGCTACCATAGAAAATGCGTTGCTTTCAATGGATGCTTTTGTTGCTTTGATTACAAAAGGATACAATGAAAAATTCTGGACGCAACAAGAGATTGGATTTGCATATTGTATGAATAAACTGAAGGGAACACCTTTTGTTTCTATTAGAATGGGTGATGATCCTAAAGGTTTCTTTGGGCATGTTCAAGCTTTTTCTCCGCATACAGATAGTTATGCCGACTCACTATGTGAGCAATGGGTTAATCATCCGCGTATGATTGATTCCCTTATTGTTGCATTAAGGAAGAGCGAATGTTTTTTTGATTCTGCTAGATATTTTGAGTTATTGAAAAGAACTACTAATATCACAGAACTTCAAATAAAAAAATTAATTGCAGCATATAATAAAAATGAATCGGTATATAAATGCTTTAAAATAAATGGGCAGGCTGGATCCATATTGGATTTTATAAACGGCAAGACCAATGAAAAGTATGAAATAAAATGGATTGGCAATGGTAAAAATCAGATAATAATCAGCAATAGTTAAAGGGATGAAGTCGTATGGTGAAAAAATCTAATATGACACTAAAAGAAGCAGAAATAGAAATAGATTACTTCGTAGATGAATTTTTTACAAAAAATCTTTTTGGTTTAAAAAATGAAAAAATTCAAGAGGGTGCTGTCAAGGGATGTTCCTATTTTAGAGAATTGAAAAAAGCTGGGCGAAATGGTCAGGGCTTTTCTTTGTGGCTTGAAAAATGGGAAAAATGGAGCTATTGTTTATCTGTTTATTTTACAAAGAAGACTTTTGATAAGTATTTTCCTGACTATGAAAGAACAGACTATTATAGAAAAGCATGTTGGGATTGTGGTTGCGATAATGTTAAAGAACCAAGTCCAAATGAATTGACTTTTCAATATTGCGAAGGTGAATACTATTTAAGTTTATATATAAAAGAAGGTTCAGAGCGTGAATCTATAAAAAAATTTTTTGACCATCCAGAAATAAGAAGGGTATGTCATTTTTCTGATGATAAAATTACCGAACGTTTACAGCAATCTTGGGCTCGTGTTGGTCAAGGAAAATTTCGCGATGATATGTTGGAGTTATGGCAAAATGCTTGCTCTGTAACTGGATGCTCTATAAAAGAAGTTCTTGTAGCAAGTCATGCTAAACCTTGGCGCGATTGTAATCTAGATGAAAAAACGGATTCACACAATGGTTTGTTGCTTTCTGCAAATTTAGATGCTCTTTTTGACAAGTTTCTTATAACCTTCGACAAAAATTGGAAAATAAAGATTGCTGCAGGGTTAGAAGAGGATTGCAGAAAAATGGGTATTACAAAAGATATGATTGTTAATTATGAAATATTGGATGAAATTGATCGGAAGAAAGTTCAATTTTTTTTGGAAGAACATCGCAATAGATTTAAGAAAAAAGAAATCAATCGAACTTAATAAACTTAATAAGCTTTTATATGTGGAGAAATAAATGAGTTTTAGTATTAATTGCCTTGAAATAAATGTTCCTGCAGAAGAAAGAAATAAAAACCTTTATAAGAATTTGTCTTCTAGAAGATATTTCTTTAACGATTACTACATTCAGGATGACTTTTCTGAAAATTTGGTTAGGAATGAGCGTTCTATTCAGAATAAACTTCCAAATTTTTATGGGGAAAATATTAACATTCAAGCGATTGTTGGTTTGAATGGCAGTGGTAAAAGTTCAATTTTGGACTTGATGTATATCATTATTAATAATTTTTCCTACATGTTTGAACGCAGTCATGATAGAAGTGGTGCGGAATCTTTGTGTTTTGTAGATGATGTTGAAGCTGGTTTGTATTATTCCATAGAAAATGTTGAGTATAAGATTCAGTGTGACAAAGATAAGGTTTTCTTTCAAAAAAGAGAAACAGACAAAGTCCCTTTTGAGAATGTAGAATTGTTTCAATTAAATGATTTAAGGACTATAAAGGATTTTGACTGGTCTAGTGAAGTATCTTGTATTAGTAATATTGCAAAACAGTTTTTTTATACAATAGTGTCTAATTATTCTATACAGTCATTCATTCCGTCTAACTATAAATGTCCTACGCATGTTTATAATCATGATGAAAAGAAAGATGATCTTTCATGGAATGTTAATAGTTATGGATATTCGTGGGATGAGGATAGAGATAAAAATGATAATAAAGAAAAAATTTGGATTAATAGTATATTTCATAAAAATGATGGGTATGTTCGTTCTATAGTATTGAATCCTTATAGGCATAAAGGTTCAATTGATATGGAAAATGAACTTGAACTGTCTAAATATCGAATTATCGCTCAATTAATTGATGCTGATAATAAGGGTGTTCCTTTTTTTGATGATTATGAATTAGATTATATACATTATGAGTTAGATGAAGATTATGTAAAAAGGAAATTTGCTGTAAAAAACATCAATGAAATTTTAAAATGGGTTGATTCAGAAATAGAAAATCCAGAAAGTGAAATTGGTGCGATTATGGTGTCTTTTGGTATTAGTGTTTGGCAGTTTGATTCGACGTATAGAGAACGATGCCTAGAAATGGGCTGGGAGTATAATTCGATATATGAAAAGGCTAGCCCTAAGAGCCAAAGGATTGCTTTGTTGTATTTAAAACTGAAATTAGAAAAAATTGTAAAGTTGTATGATGTATATCGTAATTTTAGAAGGGGGGGCGAACAATCCATTTTCGATGGACCTTTTGAGGTGCGAAAAACAAATCTAGTTGCATTGTGTTGTGCCATAGATAAAGACCCTTCTCATATCGCAACGAAAATTAAACAAGTTGTTCGTTTTTTACGCCAAGATTCTCATTATAAAAATATTTCTTGGGTTGATTGGAAACGTGGTTTTAATTACAAAAAATATAAATCGAATTTTGATTTAGAATTATCAAGTATTGATGATATTGTTAATACCTTGCCGCCTCGTATTTTTAAGTATGATGTTTTTCTGAAAAAAGGAGACAAAAAAGGTATTAATCTAGCTCGCCTAAGTTCGGGAGAGCATCAAATGTTTCAGACCATTTCGACGCATTTTTACCATATACGAAATTTATTGTCCGTTCCTGAGAATAGAATCAAATACCAAAATATAAATTTGGTTTTTGATGAGGCAGAATTGTGTTTTCATATGGAGTTTCAACGTATTTTTATAAATCGGTTAATAAAGACATTGAATGGACTTATAGAAAAAAATCCAATGACAATGTTCAATGTCGTTTTTATTACACATTCTCCATTTTTATTATCAGATATTTTAGATTCACATTTGTTATATCTAGAAGAGGGTGTTTTTAAAGGGATAAATGCTCAAAAAACATTTGGTGCAAATTTAAATGATCTTGTTAAGAATAGTTTCTTCTTAAAAAATGGATTTATTGGAGCCTTTGCTCAAGAAAAAATAAAAACATTGGTTTCTTTTATAAAATCAGGGCGACAAGAAGATTCTTTTTGGAATAAAGATAAAGCGAAGATATTTATTTCTGAAGTTGTTAGTGAACCAATTGTTAAAGAAAGTCTATTGTTATTACTAAAAAAAGAAGGGGAGAGAGATGCTGCAAATAGAGATTGATTCTGTCAGGCAAATTGCTGCTGAATATGAAAAAGAGGTGAATACAGGATATTTAACTAGTATAAAAAAAGGATTGAATAAATTATACAACTTTCTTTTAACATCTCATTTGCCTAACAGCTGCATTTTAATGGGTTATGTCAGAAGTATTCTCGGAATGTTGGAACCCAAAGGTGTATTTGGAAAAAAAAGTTTGTTAATGTTGGAACCACAAGAATTCAAAAATGTAGAAAAAAAAAGTTTTTTTGCTTTACGTGATTATGATTTAAATATGAAAATAAAAATAGGAGAGACAACTCGTCTATTTCATGAATGGATTACGTATTACCTGCATTATTCAGATATAAGAAGATATATATACCCTAAATATTTAGATAAACTATCCATAAAAACATGCGTATATTGTAATGCTGAATTTATTTCAACTTGCCATTTAAAAAAATATGATAAATTAGGCAATGCGATAAAAAAAGCAAATGGTGAATATGAAATGGATGGTAAGGGACGTTTCGAATTAGATCATTATTGGCCAAAATCCAAGCACCCCTTTTTGAGTATTTCTTTTTTTAATTTACATCCGAGCTGTAGTTCTTGTAATTTATGGAAAGAAGATGGAGATATTCCATTTAATCTTTTCACAAATATAAACAATGCTCCTTCATTATTTTCTTTTTTTCTTAAGGAAGAAGATGTCATTGAATATGTAAATACCCATCAGCGTGAGTGCTTAAAAATGCATTTTGCATCTAAAATAAAAAATTACGAGTGCTTTCATGTCGAAGAAGTGTATGATTCGTTTAAAGATGAAGTGGAAGAATTATTTTGGAAAAAGGTGTCTAATGGTGTATCTTATTTAGATTTGTTAAGAAAGTCATTGCCTAAAGATTTGGTTATTGATCCAGATCTACTGCATCGTTTTTTTTATGGATATTATAGAGATCCGAAAGACATCTTGAAAAGACCCTTGACAAAGATGAAACAAGATATTGCAATTCAATTAGAAAAATTAGCTCCTAAAATCGAGGTATAAAGGACTCTCCCCATGCTCTTCACTCCCGCAGGTACATTCTATTCCAAGGTTCAATTCAAGACCGAAGAAGAGGTCGAGAAGGTTGTCGTTAAGAACTTCAAGCTTCTCTTTGGCGACTATTCCATCTTGCTGCCGAAAAGTTTGATTCGCACTTCTGGTGGCAAGGGGACTGTTCCCGATGGCATCATTGTGGATTTCAAGGGAAACCGATGGTTTATCTTGGAAGTGGAACGCGGCGACCACGAAACGTGGGGGCATATCGCTCCGCAAATCAGCAAGCAGCTTGTTGCGGTGATGAATCGCGAGACGAAGAACAAGATTGCAGAGCTTTGCATCGCAGAAATCGGAAAGCAGAAGGAGTTCTCAAAGCTTCTTGAATCCGACCTGAAAACTAACGGTTCAATCTATTGCCCTCGCCCGTCTAAATAGCTAATTTACAGACGAAACTTAGACGAACTTTAGACGAAAATTGGCGAAATTGAACGAAAAACGGCAAAATTTCAGACGAGAGAATGTTTTTTTTCGGAAAAACGCCGGTTTGACATTTTGTGACATCTGATTGTGAGTATATTTAGCGTGAGAGGTCTTGCATGAGTAGAAAAAGTGAAAACGGGCAAAAACAATCTTTAACCATTCTCGATAAGGATTATCTTGAATGGGTCAAACAGTTGTCATCAAGATATAAAAGCTATTTGATCAAGGCTTCTGTTCACATCAATTCGGAGCAGTTGAAATTTTATTATAGCGTTGGAAAGGACATCTTTGAAAAGCAGATTGATAATAAGTATGGCACCAAATTTTATGCCACTCTTAGCCGCGATTTAAGAAAGTTATTGCCAGATGCGGAGGGGCTGACAGAAGGGAATTTGAGATATGCAAAGCGATTTTATCAACTATATTCAGATCCCAAGAAATTGTTTCCGCAAGTTGCGGAAGAGTTGTATCTGCAAATATTTCCGCAAGTTGCGGAAGAATTGCCTAAAGTACCATGGGGCCACCATCGTTTGCTCATTGACAAATTCTCTGACAATCCGCCCAAAGCGCTTTTCTTTGTAGGGCAGATTGTTGAAAATGGGTGGAGCCGTTCTTCGCTTATGAATTGGATCGATTCAAACCTATATGAGCGACAGGGCAAGGCGATTACCAATTTTTCGAAAACTTTACCATCTCCGACTAGCGATCTTGCGAAGGAAATTACAAAGGACCCTTATAGCTTCGCTTTTGCCGGCGTGACAAAGGAATATAACGAAAAACAGCTAAAGTCGGCTTTACTTTCCAATATCACTAATTTCTTGATAGAGCTGGGGTCTGGTTTTGCCTATGTGGGCAAGGAATATAGACTGCAGATCGGAAAAAAAGAAAAATTTATTGATTTGCTATTCTATCACCTTACTCTTAGATGTTATGTCGTTATTGAAGTTAAGATGGGTGAATTCGATTTTCAAGATGTGGGTCAATTAGGTGGATATGTTGTTTCCGCAAATCACATTTTAAAGCGTGAAGAGGATAACCCTACAATTGGTCTGCTTATTTGTAAAAGTAAAGATCGCTTGTTAGCCCAATATGCGTTGGAATCAAGCAACCAGCCAATAGGTATTTCAGATTTTGAACTTGAAAAATTATACCCTGCAAAAGTTGAAGGCTTAATTCCGACAATCAACGAACTGGAATCGGGATTAATTGACGGCCCTAAGGATGGCTAATGTCTCCACTCCTCAAAAAACCAAAGCCAAATCTCGTTTACGCTCTAGATGCAAATGGGAAACCGGTACACATTGATAGTGTACTGAATGGTTTTTCTTGTGGTTGTAAATGCCCTCGCTGTGAGAGCCCGCTTCAGGCAAAAAACGGAGGCAATGAAAGAGCTCATCATTTTGCGCATAAAGATGGAGCTGATTGCGTTGGTGCTGTTGAATCAGCAATACATTGTTTGGCAAAGGAAATTTTAAAAGAATCCTTATGCGTTATGCTTCCCGATAATGCAGGCGGATTACGATTTGACAAAGTGGAAACGGAAAGAAACTTTCCTGATTTGAAATTAAGACCTGATTGTGTCGGCTATTATGGCGGTAGAATCATTTGGATTGAATTCAAGCGCACTCATGAAGTTGATGCTCAAAAGGCGGGCAAGATTATTTCAGCTCGTATTGATTGTATTGAAATTGACTTGAAAGATTGTGAACAAGATAAAGAAAAATTACGTGAGTTTATCACGCAAAGTTCTGAAAATAGAAAATGGATATATAGCAAACAATATGGCATAGGCTTGGTAGCTAGTCTGTCTTTTAACCATAATTCTCATAAGAAAGATGAGGTTGATGCCGATGACGAAAAAATAGTGCGTCATTTTGCTATTGATGATGTTGGCAAGCTGATTGATTTCAGAGTTCCTGCAGAATTTGACGCGATTAAGCATTCTTATCATTGCCCGAATTGCGACAAAGAAGTTTTTTTAAATGTTGATGACAATAGTAATTACTCATTTGCTCATGTTAAAGAAGATGTCTCTTGTGATGATGAAATGTATTTGAGGAATACTGCAGTTGCTGCGATTCATCAAGCATTCGTTGATTCCCCGAAATTTATAATTGAAGTACCCCAATATCGTTCTTGTAAACAGGCGGAAAAATGCCCGTGTAATCAGGATTGTAAAGCCCCTATAACTCAACAATATGATTTGAAAGCGCATCACTATCTCAAATGCAAAAAAGATTATAAATTCAGTGATGTTCTATATCGAACTGATTTGGTCTTTTATAGAGATGACATATTAAAGGATTCTATAGAAGTTCGTGTCAATACGGAAAATTTTGAGTTTGAGCTTGACACTCCACGCCGCTTAATTGATGTCACTGTTCATAGTGAAAAAGATATCTGTCAATTGGAAAAAGGGTTGAATGGTTTTGAGAACGTCCACTTCTTGGGTTTTAATCAGGAGTCCAAAGAAAAGGCGGAACCAAGAGAAATTCAAAATGAAGTTCTAAAATATACGATTTATGCGAACGGGAAGATTCATATAGGCTTGGTCAAATGTACGGAAATACATTCCAGTCATAATAGAACAAATATTTTAAGGGAAGGAGTCTTTACAAAAACAACAGGTTTTATTGACGATATGTATGTTTTCCTGCTTTTCCGCTACAAGGTGTTGTGGAAGGATTTGTGTCTGTGTCGATTGTGTTGCTATTTAAAGGTTGGTTGGAATGGGGAATACATTTGTTCTCGGTATAAAACGGTAGGAACGCCTAGAAACCCATTGAATGAAAATAATCCTCCAAAAGAAGAATGTGCCTATTTTAGAATGAATTATAATATTCAAAATCAAGAAAGCGCACTGAATGAAGAAATGGAGATTGTAGAGTTATAAACTTCTTTAGAGGAAATATCTGATGACATATCAAGAAATTGAATCTTTAGCTAAATCTCTTTCTTATCGTGATAAACTTCATCTTGCACAGTCGATGTTGCAGATGGCACGAAAAGAAGAGGAGGAACAGAATTCATCTACGGCGAAGTTTGCCGCAGAATTTCCAAATATTGTTGAACGAATTCGAAAGTCGAAGCCCGGGAAAAGAAAATCTTTAACCAGTTTTATTAAGGATATGTTCAATTTTCGAGGTGGAATTACTGATGAAGAAATTGACGGTGTCATAAAACAGTTGCAAAAGCAATACATAATTGCAATAGATGATGTTGGGCGAGTGACTTACCTGTAGATTTTGTTTTTTTCTTTCTCATTATGAATCCACGTGAAGTTCTCGTATTAATCAAAGGTGAAATTAAGACGGAAGAGGTCGAATCTCTTTCCTTTGATGATGCCAGTCGGAAATGTAAGGTTGTTTTTCGTAATGGTAGTGCTTATGAATATAGTGCCGGTAATGTTGTTTGTCTTAATAACCCTTGCCAGCATGATTTCAAAAAACAGAAGATTTCCGTAAATGGCATTGAACTTTACAATATTGAAAACATCTATGAGTTTTGTGATGCCAAATCGAACAAAAAATATTGGCATATTGTTTTCAAGGATAAGGCTAAAACCTATAAATATGATGAATTGAAGGTCCTGAACGAAACGAGGGATACTTTTCAAAGTGCTGTCTTGAATTATCTGAAGGATGTCGCGGCAAATAATCCCTTGTTGGTTCAAGAGTTTTGTGAAAATGATAATAAGAAAACGGATGCCTCCTTATTGCAAAAGCAATATGACAAAATAAAAGGAATCTACGAAGGTGAAGATACCGCGCTGGCTCTTTATTTGAAGTTTGGCGTTCAAAAGGATTTGCAAACTACAGAGACACGAAGTCTTGTTTTCCCGTTTGGTTGCAACCTCAGCCAAATCAATGCAGTTCAAAATGCGTTCAAATATACAATTAGCCTAATTCAAGGTCCTCCAGGAACCGGTAAAACACAGACGATTTTAAATATCCTGGCCAACTTGCTGATTCAAGGGAAGACTGCGTTGGTCGTATCAAACAATAACAGCGCCATAAAGAACGTCCAAGAGAAGTTGTCTCAATATAAATTGGATTTTCTTTCGGCTATGCTTGGTAAAGATGAAAATAAGACATCTTTTATTGAATCGCAGAAGCCTAGAAAATTGGAACTTCCCATAGAAAAAAATCGTCCGAGCCTTGCTTCTTGGCAAAAGAACATATTAAAGAAAGTTTCCGACGCAAAACGGCTTTTTAGTGAGCAGAATGAGTTAGCTCGCGTAAAGACGGAATTTGAAAGTGCGAGAGTGAATTATGAGCATTTTAAGGACTATCTAGATGAATTGGGAATTTCAGACTACTCCATTGAAAATCGAAATGATTTGAATCAATTCGATATAGAATCCGTTAGAAGCCAACTAGAATCAAATCTTAAGAATAACCCGTCAAGAAACAAGTTTTCTTTCTTTACTCGTGTTTGGCTACGTTTTGTTAAGGGGCTTTCTAATTGGAAATTTCTCAAGGGTGATGTTGCTGCGATTATAGCAAGTCTTGAAAATTTCTGTTTTATAATTCGATTGGCTGAATATGGAAATCGCATTAAATCTTTGGAAAATTCTGTAAAGGCTAATGAGCGGGCGGCGTCTGATTTGCAGAGCTTTTCAAAATCAATTTTGTACGAGAATGTTTTCCGAAAGTTTAATCTGAGAAAAGAACAAACCATATATACAAAAGATGATTTGTATCGTAAATGGAGTGAATTCCTTAAAGATTACCCGATTATATTCAGCACTACGTTTGCGTCAAAGAGTGCGCTTAGTCCAAATGCAATTTTTGACTATGTGATTATGGATGAATCTTCGCAGGTTGATATTGCTACGGGTGCATTGGCTATTTCTTGTGCTAGGAATGCTGTAATTGTTGGCGATAGTAAGCAACTTGAAAAGGTGACGACAAGAGAAGAAAAGGAAAAGTATCAAGAAATTTTTGAAAAGCATAAAGTGCCTCAGATGTATAACTGTGCAGATGTGAGTTTCTTGGATTCTGTTGGTCGCTTTATTCCCGAAGCCGCTAAAATTTTGTTGAAAGAACATTATCGTTGCCACCCGAAGATTATTGAGTTTTGTAATCAGAAATTCTATGACAATCAGCTGGTTGTTCTTTCTAACAATACAGAACAAAATCCGCTGGTAATTCATTGGACGGCTCCGACTAGTCGAGAAAATAATGTCAACCAGAAACAGATAGATGCAATTGCTCAAGAAGTGATGCCAACACTCAAAACGACCGATGTAGGGATAATTTCTCCTTATAACAAACAATGCAGTGGATTAAGAAAAGTTGTCCCGAACATTGATATATCGACCATTCATAAGTTTCAAGGCCGTGAGAAGGATGTGATAATTTTCTCAACGGTAGATAATGTTTTGACCGAGTTTTCCGGAGATCCGCAGATAATAAATGTAGCTGTTTCAAGAGCAAAGAACAAATTTATCTTGGTTGCTTCTAAGCAGGAACAACCAAAAGGTAGCATTCTTGATGACCTAATTGGCTACATTCAATACAATGCCGGTGAGTCTGTAGAAAGTAGGGTTTATTCCATTTTCGATGTTTTGTTTAGTCAAAAGTGCTGCACGAATTTCAGAAACATGGAAAGTATCTCGAAATATCCTTCGGAAAACATTGCGTACAGAATGATTCGCGATGTCTTGAAAACTTGTCCAAGTTTAGATGTATTCTTTGAGTATCCAATGAATCATCTAATTCGTGATTTTTCAAAAATAGCGGATAACCTGGCGTTGCTCAGTTATGCCAAACATCCTTCAACGCATATTGACTTTCTCATTACGAACCGTATTTCAAAAACACCTGTTTTGGCAATTGAAATTGATGGCGCGAATTTCCATAAGCAAGAATCTGTTCAGGCAGAACGCGATCGTATGAAAGATTGTATATTAGAACGATATGGCATTGATTATGTGAGGTTTTCTACCAAGGGAAGCAACGAACGCGAACAACTTGAAAGTAAATTGAAAGCGTATATGGTGAATTAGGATAGGAAGGAATTGAAAAGCCTCGGTAAATAGTTGCATTTTGTCACTTTGTGTCAAGCGGATGGAGTTGTATTTAGGTAGAATAGGAATCCTGAACGGCGATAAATCCCGAAAATGGCGATAAATCGGTGATAAAACGGCGATAAATTCAAAAATCGGCGATAAATCGGCGATAAATTCAAAAATCGGCGATAAATCGGCGATAAATTCAAAAATCGGCGATAAATCGGCGATAAAAAATCGACAAAATTCAAGAAAAAGATTGTCGAATATCTTGCCGAACACGAAGAAGTTCGCTCTCAAGAAATCTCTGCTTACATCGGCTTGAAGATTTCTCGCACAAAGATTTATCTCTCCGAACTCGTGGAAGAAGGCAAGATTACTCCCAACGGAGCAAATAAGAATAGGACGTACTCGTTGAAAAAGAAGTTGTTACTTCTTCCTCATCTTCCCGCCGGCAATAACCACCAGCAATGCGCCAGCGGCTACGCCGCCAACTTTCTTGAGATCGCTCCAGAATTGCCGCCGCTTTGCCTTGCATTGCTCGCAAAGTTTTTCGGTGTCTTCGGGCTTGTCGCAGCCGCACTTTTTGCATTTGTTCCAGAGTTTTTGGGTCATTGTGTGTCTCCTTGACAGCTAGATTCTAATATACACTTTTTACGTTAGGAATAGTTCCCTTTGTAAAATTTTCTTGCCCCTCTTGCCAGTTTTTCAAATATTAGGTACATTACATCCCAGCGCGTCATTCCCTAGAAAGGAATGATGCGCTTTTGCTTTATCTGGCTTTGCCGTATTGCAAGGGCGTTCCTAATAAAAACAATAAACACAGGAGGCCCTATGGCTAAAAAAGAAATTGTCACCTATTCTCAGCAGACGTTTGAGAATATCAAGCACACCGACGAAAATGGAACTGAATTCTGGTATGCAAGGGAGTTGCAAACGGCTCTTGAATATGCCCAGTGGCGCCGTTTTCAAGAATCGATTGTCCGTGCAAAAACCGCCTGTGAGGCCAGCGGGTTGGATGTTGAGGATCATTTTGCCGACGTCGGCAAAATGATAAATCTCGCCAAAGGGGCCCAGCGAGAAATTACCGATATCAAGCTTTCCCGTTACGCTTGTTACCTGATTGTGATGAACGGAGACCCCCGCAAAGAAGTGATTGCCCTGGGTCAAACATATTTTGCCGTCAAAACCCGGCAGAAGGAAATTTCGGATGCGGCGACTCAGCTTTCGGAAGACGAAAAGCGCCTGGCCATTCGTGACGAAGTGACCATTCGCAACAAATTCCTTGCCAGTTCTGCAAAGGCGGCCGGTGTTGAAACTCCTGTGGATTACGCCGTGTTTCAGAATCGCGGTTATCAGGGACTTTACAACGGCTTGGGAATGAAGGATATTCACAAGCGCAAGGGGCTCAAGAAAAACGAACAGATCTTGGATCACATGGGGGCCACCGAACTTGCGGCAAACCTGTTCCGCATCACCCAGACTGACGACAAACTCCGTCGTGAAAACATCAAGGGGAAGGAGCAGGCAAATGAAACCCATTATGCCGTAGGCAAAAAGGTTCGGCAAACGATTGCGGAACTTGGCGGAACAATGCCCGAAAATCTCCCCACGCCCAAAATCAGTGCCAAAAAGTTGAAGCAGGAACGCAAAAAAGCCATTGCGAAGAAATAATGGTGGTTATACGGCTGATTTTAAGGTGGTCGAATTTGATCACTTTAGAAAAGAGACTTTCGAAAATCGCTAAGTGTCTTTACAAATCGTATCAAGGATGAAATTCATCGTGGTGACGATTCCCTTCAACAGGATTAACGTGACTCCGTTTGAACTAAACGAAGGCATTGGTTCTGATGTCCCCAATGTAACTTTACAACAAGCTCCCCGACACAGCAACCATTCACCCTAAAGTCATCACTAAGACTCTTGAGTTTCTCTTGGTGTTGTAAGTGGCCCGTTTTGAAGGAGGCAAATCCTCTACAGTTCCTGGTTCAAAACCAAAGGAATAGAACCAATCCGGAGCTTGGGTTGTAAGCAAGAACAACTGTTTTTTGCCGCGCATTTTTGCAGTGTCAATCAAATGCCGGACAAGTGCTTCACCAATGCCAGCCTTCCGGTAGTTTGCCGCAACAGCAATGGCTGCGATTTCTGCGGAATCGTTTTCATAGGCGTGTAAAGCGCCACAACCATGAATAGCATTATCAATTACATAAACAACATAATCTGAAAGTTTGTCAAGAATGTTTTCAGATGTTCTTGCAATGAGATAACCTTTTGCAATGTAATCTTGCATCATGCGGAGCATATCAGGAATGTCATCAATAGTAGCTGGCCGAATGGTAGAATATTGGTTTGCATAAACCATAGTTCCATCACCGCGGCTAGAGAACACTTCTTGAAGAACACTACCTTGCATTTCACCACTAATCAAATGAACACGTTTTGCACCAGCCTTACATGCAGAAATAGCATTTACCAAATAATCTACTTGACCATAATTCAGTTGCGTATTTAAGTCTAAAATTTCTCTTGCTTGGTCAATATCTAATGCAGAAACTAGCCCACTTTCTGTAAGCGCCAAATTTTCCGTTAGCCGCCCTGTTTTCAAATCATCTGCTTTTATACCACATTCGCTTCCAATGAAGAATAATTTTCCAACTTCCAAATACTTACATAATTCTGTAGCGAGTTCTGTGCTAGAAATATTGTAAGCATGCCCTAATTTATTCCAACCAATTGGCGGTAAAATAGGAATGTAATCTTCCTTAAGCAACTGTTCTAAAATTTCTTTTTGAATCCGGTCAATTTTTCCGGTACGCATGTAATCAACGCCATCAATAACACCAAGACTTCTTGCCGAAACCCAGTTGCCTTGCATTCCATGACAACCACTAGCTGTCAAAAGACTCATAATGCGCTGAGAAACACCTAAAGAAGCTTGCTCTACAAGAGGCAATGCTGATTCACTTGTCAAGCGAATCCCTTCATGAAAACTAGACTGAATATTCCAAGCAGAAAGTTGTTTATCAATACTTTTTCTTGTGCCTGGAACAATTAAAACTTTAATTCCTAACTTGTGCAAAAGAGTAATATCCCGAATCAAAACGGGAAACAGAGGGTGGTCCATTAGACTATCCTCTATTTTCATAATAAAGAGCTGCCCTTTAAAGCGGCTGATATAGCTAAAAACTTCGCGAATAAAGCCAGCGACTTCGAGTTTTTGAACTTTTAATTCAGGAATTGGTGTCATACAATAAAATATAAGAAGTTTCGCTCTATCAATAAGCAATAAAATATTATAGAACTATAAATAACCGGCTTGAAATTCTTTTTCCATAGAATACTTTTTTCTTAATTCTCTCAGAATTTTTAAGAAAAATGAAAAAAAAATTGTTTTTTTAGAAATAATAGAGTATATCATTGGAAACGGAAATAATTCATTTCCGAGAGACTTCAACAGAGGATAATGCTATGGATATTACGATTACCGCACGTCATTTTAACGCTTCTGCTAATTTGCAGGAACGAGTTCAAGAAGAAATCGAAAAATTGGGCAAATTTTACCCCAACATCACTGGTGCCTCTGTTGTCTTAGATCATGAAGTTGAACACTTACGCCGTTGTGATATTACCATGAACATTACAGGCTCTGTCGTTGTCGCTTCTGCAGACGAAGAAAACATGGGCAAGGCAATTGATGTCGCTTTGGAAAGGGTAAAAGTTCAGCTGAAAAAGCAAAACGAAAAGCAAAAAGACCACAAAGCACAACCAGTTTCTGAAGTGGTATAAATTGTGGCCTATTGCCCTTTAGACAACTTAAATATTCAGAACCGGGAAAAGCTCCCGGTTTTGGAATTTTATAAACGTTTCAAAAACGATTTAAAGCTTACGATTCATGCCGGAGAAACTTCAGAAAATTCCTGCATTCTTGAAGTAGGTTTGCATAGACCTGGGCTTGCGCTAACAGGCTATACTTCTGTTTATAGTTCGCACCAAATTCAAATTATTGGACATACCGAATGGAATTATTTGGAATCGATCGGGCCAGGCGCTCGTCGCGATGCTTTCAATAAACTTTCCTCATTTAATGCTCCAATGTGGGTTGTCACTCATGGGCAAAAACCTCACCAAGAATTGGTGGATATGTGTTCAGCCAAAAACATTCCGCTATTTTCTTCCCCACTTTACACGTTTGAATTTATTTTTAAAACCCGCGCCATTCTTGAAAAATACTTTGCGCCTTACACTAAAATTCATGGAAGCCTTGTAGATGTATTCGGTGTAGGAATGCTTTACATTGGTGATAGTAATGTAGGTAAATCAGAATGTGTACTTGACCTTGTAGAACGTGGCCATAGACTTGTCGCCGACGACGCTGTAGAAATCATGCAACTTGGCAACACACTTATCGGCATGCCAGATGCTTTAATAGGTCACTGCATGGAAATTCGAGGAATTGGAATTATTGATATTCGTTCCATGTTCGGCATTCACGCTGTTCGTAAAATCAAAAAAATCGAAGTACTCGTAGAACTTCAAATGTGGAATCAAACTGGAGGTTGTTCTTGTGCAACCGATAGAACTGGTCTTTTAAATGAAACAGAATCTATCATGGGCGTTCAAGTACCACACATTGTAATTCCAGTAACTCCAGGAAAAAACTTAACTGTGATTTCAGAAGTAATCGCCATGAATACTTTAATGAAATCTGCCGGAGAAAATTCTTCTCAGGCATTTAACCAGCGCTTGCTTGAACGAATACAGAAAAAAGCTTCTGGTGAAAACTGGGATGCTTTTTTAGATATGGATTTGACACCTTATGAATAAATGGAAACGATTTGTTCGGCGAAATTGGTTAGCGGCATTAATTGCAAGTACCATTTTAGTGACTTGCCTTTCATTGTTTTATTTTAAGCACCCTGAAAGTCCGTACCATTTGCGAAACCAATACGTTTTGCGCTTTGAACAAATCGGAACACTTTCTCCTGGAAATAAAGTACGTGTAAACGGATTAAGTCGAGGAGAAATTCTTTCTGCGAATTTAACAGAAGATGCTGTTTTTGTAACCATTGAAGTTTTAGCTCACACCGCCATTCCGAAAAATTCTTCTTTCCGCTTAATCAACTCTGGCTTAATGGGAGAACGTGAAGTTTGTATTCTTCTCGGGAATTCAGAAGAATTTTTAGCTTCTGGCGATACGGCTACCGGTCAATACGACGAAGGCACTTCTGGAATTACAAGAAAACTGAAAGAAGCTTTTAACGTACTTGATTCTATTATGGTGAGTGCGCAGGCTTCTATTGATTCCTTGATTGGTGGCCAAAATGGAAAAAGAATTTCTCGCCTGGAAAATAAAGGGAACGCCCTTTTAGAGCGCGCCAACTCTATGATGGTTTCAGGAAAAAACGATATTGAAAATTTGCTTTCAAATACAAAAAATGCTCTTCAAACCGCCGAGAATATTTTAGACAAAGTAAAGAACGAGGGCAGCTCTTCCATTGAAAAAATCGAAGAAAAGAAACAAGAAATCAATGCCCTTCTCGATTCCTTACAAATGATGAAACAAAAAATGGATAATTTGGTAGAATCGGCTCCAATTCCTTATCTTAAAGAAAAAGAACTTCTTGATGAGTTAAAAAATCTTTCTGCAGGCATGGAAAAATTTAGAGAAAGCCTTGTAAAAGACGGACTTAAGATAAATGTTGATATTTTTTAAAAAAAGTATTTGCTTTTGTAAATAAAAAGAATACTTTATGGCGGTAATCTAAATTATGGGAGGTTCAGCACATGGCGGAAAAGAAAACTGTAAAAATGTCAAAAAAGGATTTAGAATATTTTGAATCCCTTTTGCTTGAAAAACGGCGGGAAATTGTCGCTTCCCAAGTCGGTAGTTCGTCCACTGGTGCATTCCATACTCAAAAGCACCAAGCTGAAATGGTCGGTTATAGTAACCACCTGACAGCGGATGCGGCTTCTGATTATACCTCCCTTGAAACGACATTTGATTTAGCAGCAAGAGAAGGGAAATTTTTGGTTTATTTGGAAGAGGCTCTTCAAAGAATCAAAAAGGGAACTTTTGGTGTCTGCAAAGTTTGTAACCAACTCATTCCAAGAGCTCGTCTTGAAGCGGTTCCTACTGCAACGAAATGCGTTAATTGCAAAGAGGAAACGAAAAAGAAAGAACGCGAGGATCATCGAGTGGAAATGGCTAAAGCTTTTGCTGAACAGCATAGAATGCAACAGCGTTAAAAAAATCGGCGAAAGCCGATTTTTTTATTTTCCTATTTCCCTCGCGGCTTTCGCCGCGAGGGAGTTTTCTAAAAAAAATAAACGCCTAGCCTAAAACCCCATATCCAAATCATCAAAAAATGAAATTCTCTTAAAAATTCCCTGACGAAAAAATGACAAAATCACCATACTCAGAAGCTTTTGATTTTAATACATAATATTTCAAGACGAAAATAAGACAGGAAAATGATTATGCACAGAAAAATTGAAATGCTCTCTTTATCGGCGTTACTCGCCTCTTCGCTTTTTCAGTTCTCAGGAAATTCAAACCTTTCAAACGAAGCCGAGCAGGTTTTGCAAAATGAAATTTCCGTGGAAGATACATCAAACCAAAAACCTTATTTAAAACCGAGCAACCCATTTTCACCCAAAAATTAATGGTCTTTTAAGCACAACCATTAATATAAAACTTGCTTTTCATTTTAGCGGGAATTTTCAATAGCTATATTTTCCCGCAATGTCCAAGATTAAAAATTATTTTCCAGCGATTGATGGTTTGCGACTAATGGCTTCCGTCAATATCGTTTTTTTGCATTTAGCCTCATCAAGTGCTTTTGATTACGCTGCAAAATGGACATGGTTAAAACCAATCGTTTCAGGGCCTGCTTTTTCAGCCGGGCTCTTCTTTGTTTTAGCAGGCTTTTTATTTGCCTCGAAATTCAGTGATCCCGAGCGCCAAATTCCAGTGTTGCCATTCATGTTTTCGAGAATTTCAAAACTCTATCGTTTGCATTTCATTTGCACGATACTTATGTTCTCGGCCATAGCGGTGAAGCTTGGCGGCCTTGATAAAATGGAACACCCGATTCGCAGTTTGTTTTTACACTTGTCGCTACTTTGGTCTTTGGTTCCTGATTTAGGAATGAAACTAAACGAACCCTCATGGGCTTTGACCGGATTCTTTATTTGCTACGCAATTACTCCTTACACTTGCAAAAAACTATTTCAAATCAAAAGTGTAAAATTACTTTGGACTCTATTCATTTTAATATTCATACCAGGCATTATTCAAGGCATTATATTTGGCGCCCATGATTTTTTAGGTCAAGAAGATTACGAAAGTCGCTTCCGATTTTTTCACATGTTTCCAGTCATTCACATTTGCGAATACATTTTCGGGATGATAATCTATAGGCTTTATCAAGAGCGCCAATTTAGTTTTCTTGAAAAAAATTATATCGCTGGAATTTGCCAATTCCTTTTATTCGTTGCACTTTATTTTGTATGCTATGTTAGTCAAAACTATGTTTCAAACCCAACGCTCTACTTTATCACAAGACATAGCCCAACCATTTTAATTTCCGGATTGTTTATAATGAGCTTAATTCCAGGTAAAGGATTTCTTGCCCGCTTTTTCTGCATTCCTATAATTCGCACCATTGGTCGAGCTTCTTTTTACCCTTATTTACTTCACTTGCCTTTCATTACCATCGGTTGGGGAATTTGCAACATGAATTCTCCAAGAGCAACTTTAGGACTTTTGCTTATACTTTACACCTTAAGCCCTCTTTACCTTGCATTTAAAACAAAACGCCGTAAAAGAAAGCTTGCAAAAATGGAAGCAGCTACATAGGAATTATTTCAAAAGTCCCTTCTTAAAAGAATCATAGAACACAAACATTTTTTCGTTCTTTCTAAAACGAACATAAATGTATTTCTTATCCTTTGTGATTTTTGAAACAATTCCTGTTCCTAGTGTTTTATGTGTTACTATACAATTTTTCTTAATTCTTGAAAGAAAAATTTCTGATTCCGCTGCTTGCAAATAATCCAAAGAATGTTTCTTTTGCATATAAACAAGATTGTCTTTTTTCATAGACTCTTGTTGTGAATAAAAAAGTTCTTCATATTCTTCTCGACGAAGCACTGTATCAAAACCACCAATATCTTCTGCCTTATGTCTATCAAGTCCCATATAACTTAAACTTGAATCTTCATAGCGTTTAAAGCTAAAAATTGCTTCATTCATTAAACTGGCATTAAAAACATTCAAAGAACAAAGGAGCTCAAAATCTTTAACATCAAGCCCTGTAACTTTTTTAAAAAGACCGGGCTCAAGTTGGGTAATCACATCTTTTAAACAATGCTCGCGGTAATCTGTTAAATACATAAATACAGGAACGCGCGTTGCAAATTTGATTAGCTTTTCTTGAATTTGTTTTCGTTTCGATTTATATTCTTTTTCGGCTTCTGAAATTTCTCGTTTTTCTTTTTGTGTAAGTTCTTTATCTTTAGTTTTTAGTTTCTTAACTTGTTCAGATTTATTAATGATAGTTTCAATATCTGAATTTAAACTGCGGAATCCCTCTATTTTCATTAACGCCTTCATAGCGTCTTCGTTATTCATTAAACGATTTAAAGTCATATTATCTACGTTTACAAGTAAAGCAGATTCCCAACGCCTTGCAAGTAAAGATGCCGAAGTTCCAGACATAGCAATATCTAAAATCGCAGAAGCATTTAATTGCGTCATTGCAGAGCCATCGTAAGCAAGAACGGGCAAAAATTTGATAAATTCAGCAACGCGTTTTTCTGGATTTGATTCGTTAATATCTAACCTAGAACTATAACTTGCAATTTGTTTTAAAGCTCTGTCTAAAGCAAAATCAAAGACGTAACAATTTTCTTTAAGAATTTTTTGATTTCCAAAGTCGTCTTTTATTTCCCAAGGAGATTGCACGCGGAAAGCCGTTTGAAAATAAGTTTCAGGACTTTTTAAATTGCGAAGCATAAAAACACCACTCCAAGGGCGAATCGTAACACCCGTAGTTAATTTACCACAAGAAAGAGTAATCGTTTTTGTGGTAAGGGGATTCTCCATCGCTTTGCGAACTGGTTTTAACGCCTCTAAACCAATACCTGCTTTTGTGCCAGCGCATACAATTATTTGGTAATCATGATAAAAAGTATTTTGCCTTTGTTCTATTAAATTTTTCATAGCATAACAAGAAGCTACATCAGGTAAAAACCAAAGCGTATGCTGCAAAATATTCAAAAGACGGGTATCAGAATATGGCATCGGAGGGCGCTTATCTGGCCCAAGTTTTAAATCATCAATATTAGAAGGCAAATAAGACCCGCGAATTAAATCAAGCCATTTCTGGACCTCCCGCTCGTGCTTGAATGTTGCATCGTTTTCTTTGCCAGAAGCTTTAAAAAATTCATTCAAATCAAATTCATCAAATTCGCCTGCATTTGCCACGTGCCTGATACTTTCAGGAATCTTGTAAGTTAGCATAACCATTTGCGGCAAACTTTTATAAGGGTTTTCTTTTTTAGCCCAAGATTCTTTAGCGCGTTGTTCGTCAGAATAAGTCCAATTAAAAATTTGTTCTTCAATGAATTCCCCAGAATTCAAAGCTCTAAAAGGCGTTCCGGAAAGGTATAAATAATATTTTGTAGTGATTGGTAAAACACTTTCATCTAAAGCATTACCGGCTTCTTTTGTTTGAAATTCTTCTATATCAAAATCAACTTCAGATTCTTCATCTGCCACTTGGAAAAGTTTTTTAGCGTTCTCTCTCCAAGCACCAAAATGATATTCATCAAAAACAACAAGATCCCAATGCGTAGCATGAATAAATTCATTTTTAGCTTTTATGCCTCCGGTTTGATTGGTACCAAGTAAATCCTGGAAAGAACCAAAAACAACAATAGGCTTTTTCTTATCGGCTTGTTCAAAAGCTTCATCAATAGAAAGTTTATTTTCTTTAGCGTCTTTATTAGAAATAAATTGCCAATTTTTAAAATCAATATGATGAATTAGATCACTAGCCCAAGCGCTTTCAACAGCCGGTTTAAAAGTAAGAACCAAAACCTTTTTTAGCCCCATTGATTCAGCAAGTTTATAAGCGGCAAAAGTTTTTCCAAAACGCATTTTAGCATTCCACAAAAATTTTGGAGATTGCTTGGAATTTTCTTTTAATGCAGAATCAAAATAAGCTTTCGTTTTTTCTACGGCAGCTTGTTGTTCTGGGCGCATAGAAAAAATTTCATTTCTATCTCTATCAGAACGAACACCTGTTTTTAATTCATTAATGGCCGCAAGAATATCTTTTTCTGAACACTTAAACCATTCCGTATTTTTTTCTAAACGCAAAAAATGATTGCGTTCAAGAATTTTATGCACTTGCTTATCGGTAAAGCAAGAACCATCAGCACACATAGCCGGTTCTTTGAATAAAATTTTAGGTTTTAAACCAGCGGTATGAACTTGCTCTTTTATACGTTCTTCAACGGAACGGTCAGTAAATCCCACTTTAATGTAGCCATTATGAGAATTTGCTTCAGGAAGAGTATAAGCGTAAATAGTAGGGCTTATTTGTGGGCGTTCTTTAAAAAAACGATCTAATTGCATAACAACTCCCAATGGCGTTTCAAGCAGCCAAAATATGAATTTTTAACTGAAAATTCGGCAAAAAGACAACATTTTGAATACAAATACTTTACTTTTGAAAGTATTTGTAGTATATTTATTGGTATGAGTACAGTAGTTACAAATATTCGATTGGATAAAGAGCTGAAAACTTCAGCGACTGAACTTTTTGATGACCTGGGGCTTTCGCTATCGCAGGCTATAACTGTTTTTTTAAAACAGTCCTTGTTGCACCATGGCTTGCCATTTGCCGTTACAAGGCCCCCTTCTAAAGAACTTTTAGAAGCCATAAAAGAAGGTGAAAATTTAGCCCGTGACCCTAATGCCAAGACGTATGCATCACCAAAGGAACTGTGGGATGATTTAGGGTTATGAGCGAAAAAGTATATAAGTATCAAATACGAATAACTAAAAAATTCAAAAAATCTGTGAAGCGAGCCACAAAACGTGGTAAAAGAATACAAAAACTGAAAGACATTGTGGAAATACTTGCCAAAGGCGAAGAGGTTTCTTCGGCATATAAAGATCATGCCCTTACAGGCAATTGGATTGGTCATAGAGAATTGCATATTGAACCAAATTGGCTTTTGATTTACAAGATTGAAGAGAATATCTTGATTCTTGAATTGGTGGATACAGGTTCGCATGCTGATTTATTTGGGCTATAAGGTTAGGCGTTTACTCCAATTTCACAAATTCGTGAATCAATGTATTCCCATTCTTTATTACTAATGTTCCACATTTTACGAAGAATTTCATCAGTATATACTTGCTTATAAGTTCCTAAATCAGGAACAAAGCAGAAATTTTTCTTAGTTACATCTTGAGAAACAACAGTTTGAAGAAGTAAAAAACGAGCAATTTTTGTTAAAATAAACGATTTAAAATATAACGTTTCTTCTTTTGTATCAAAAGCACCAGCGACAATCCATGATTCTGAACAACATTCTCCAGGTTTTGCAATACGAGTGTTTCCATCATAGTAAAAGCCAACAGGTTTAGAAAAATCAGTTTGCCCTGCAATCGGAGCTTTTGGAATTAGGAATTTCCATTTATCCAAAATGTTTAAAGGATCATAAACATCCCTTGATGATGCAAAACGTAAACCAATTTTTTGAATAAAATGACAAGGAATTCCTTTGGATGTCGGTTCATAATTTGTTGCTAAACCAAAAGGTTTTCTTGATGAAACTCTCGTGTTTAAGAAAATTTTATTTTGATTTACAATTTTTTTTACGATACTGATAGCTTTATTTTGTCTGATAAATGTTTCGTATTCATTAAGATATCTTAACGCGGATTCAGAAGAATCATTTGTTTTGTTTATAACATCACATTTGCCTTTATTATCTCTATCCCATAAGAAATAACAAGCTCCACCGGCAAGATCTACTCCTGGAAAAACATCTTTAAAATTTTCATAATCTACAAGTTTTCTTATGCTTTTGTCATTAAGCATTTTATTACGAAAATCATCAAGCCCTTTGCCTCCTGTAAACCACCTAGATGGAATAATCATGGATAAATATCGAGGTTGCATTTTTTTTGCTTGAAGAACAAAATGATGATAAATAGGTTTTGCACTAGAACCAGTTCCGCCTCCATCGCTTAACTGATACGGAGGGTTGCTGATAATCACGTCAAATTTCATATTGAAAATTCCTTCGGGGTTCTCGGTGTGAATCCATTCGTAAGCGTGTGTTTCAAGGGAATCGCCTCGGCTGTATTGTTCTTCGTTTGCTCCGCAAAATTTGCATTTGCCATTTACCCATGTATGATTTATACGTTTAAAGCGAATGTTACCTTCGGCATTATCAAAGTGAGAAATAGAGTATTTGTAATTGGGTGATTTGGAACAATAAATGCTTCGGCGCGAAACCAAGCTTGTCATTTCTGTAATGGCTATTCCAAAAAGTTGTTTGTGAAAAATATGGTCAATTGTTTGTTGTAATTCTTTTTTGAAACAAACATCATCTGTAGAAAGTTCTTCGTCGTTTTCTACTTTTTGATTTATGCTTTCTATTACTTTTTCATAACCTGGCATTTGGTTTTTAAGCAAACGTTTTGCAATTTCTCTTAAAAAAACACCTGTTTTACAGCAAGGGTCTAAAAATGTGGTTTCGGAACTTTCAAAAAGTTCCTATGGGAGCATATCAAGCATTTTATTCACGATTTCTGGTGGCGTGAATACTTCATCGTTTGATAAATTTGCAAGACAGCTCAATACATCTGGATTATGTTTATTCATCTTTCCAAAGACTCCTGTAATCGGTGGTGTATTGCTTCAAAAATTTTCCTTCATCACTTGGGGGATTCTCTGTTGAAAAGGAGATTTGTTCATTGGCTTCGTTGGTAGATTCAGTTTTATTAGAGCTACTTCCAATACGCATTAAATCTTCAAAGGTGTAATCTTTTCTTTGAATAATGTTTCCGCGAATAAAAGCCCATTCTGAAAAAACAATAGGTGTCTCGGTGTCTTTAGCATTTTCATCAACTTGCATTAAAGAAAGAGCGTTTCCACAAACGATATTTTTACTTAAAATAAAACGAGCCGATTTTTGAACGTCTTCATTTGTTTCTGTTTTACAAATACTTTTGTAAGCTTTTTCCCAAATTTTATAAAGTCTTTTTTGACAATCTTCTACATTATCATTTAAAAGTTCTACGCCATAAATACTAGAAAGAGCAAGGATTGAATTTCGTTCATAGTCCAATGGACTTTTTCGGTATTTTTTCTTAACAACTGAAAGTTTACGTTCTAAAATTTTGACTAGAAAATTCCCGGTTCCACAAGCTGGTTCTAAAAATCTTGAGTCTATTCGTTCTGTTTCTTGCTTGACTAAATCAAGCATAGCATTCACTTCGCGTTCAGCAGTGAAAACCTCGCCATGGCAAGCGACTCTTTGCTTTGATTTAATTTGTTTTTGTTGTTTCACGAAACCTCAGGGAACTTGCCCTGATTCTTCGCCACTCGACTTGCACTTTTTTAAAATAAAGAAAGCGTGGTGTCGAAGCTTGACGCTACTGAGGCTCTGGAACAGCCGACCGCAAAACAAGCAAACGACCCACGCACAGAGTGCGCGAGTGAATGCCTCATTCCTAGCGGTCTATTGAAATGTTCCAGATTCCAGTAGCTAGAATAAGAGCAAATAACTCAAATTTTATGGTCCCACAAATTTTACTTTATGGGGTATGTTCTAAAAATTATAGAAATATTCAAAAAAACGTTCAATGTTTTTTCATATATACCACACATTCCAATATATGTGGAAGATTTTTATTCTATTGAATACCTAGGTTTAACCCAAAAATTTTTAGAAAAAAATTAAATAGGAATTATCATAAGTTCAATGATAAGAACAATGTTATTTTATAATACACAATTTCTTTGAAAAATAAATGGTGTAATTTTCTTTTTTATAGAGCCGTTTTTTGATAAAACAAAAAGTGACCCGCCGGCGAAGTGAACTGAACCCCGAAAGTTGGACACAACTTTCGGGGTTTTTATGTATAAGAAACACACAAAAGAAGAATGGGCTAAAGCTTATGAGCTCCACAAGGATGGTTACGATTCTCCGTCAATTTCAAGGATG
>JAGAKE010000001.1 GCA_017625775.1 Fibrobacteraceae bacterium | reverse complement strand
CAAGGCCCGTCATCCTTGAAATTGACGGAGAATCGTAACCATCCTTGTGGAGCTCATAAGCTTTAGCCCATTCTTCTTTTGTGTGTTTCTTATACATAAAAACCCCGAAAGTTGTGTCCAACTTTCGGGGTTCAGTTCATTTTTAGCTAGTGGTTTTCTTGTATAAAAAAAGGCAAAAACAATTTTATTCAAATTGTGTCGTTTACAGCTATGCAGCATTTTCCTCTTTCGGCGTTTCGGTGGGGAGTTCGATTAGCGCCATTTCGGGGGATTCTAGCGTTTTACTCAAAATGATATGCACATGTTGTAAATTTTACTCTTATTCAATCGTTGCATGATATTGACGCCTACGGCGTCTGCGATTTCGGTTCAACCATGTCAGAGAACAAGTTCTCTGCCGCGGCGTTCGCCTTACACACTACCCTTGCAGGCTCTTGACTTCGCCTTTGCCCGCTTTTGTGGCGGCAATGCCTTTGACTGTATTGAAGTCTCCTGCAAGAGTTGTTATATAAGGCACTTTGTAGTTGACGTTTGCAGCATCCGCCGCGTCACCTCGGTCATAAAATTATACTCACATATTTACATTGCCGAGGCAATCTGTTATGTACCTTGGCAATGATTATGATAACACGATTTCACACTTGTGCAAAACCAAACCTATCCATTTTTTTTCATAATCATTTTCCTCCCTTTGTGCGATAAAATCCTGTCTAATTATTCAATCAACCATTGGATAGGATTCTTGATCCGAAATAGCTTCATCTAAATCTTTTAGAGGGAATTTCAAAAGAGCTTCCTTGTTCGCCACATATAGTGTATCCCCTATGGCTACCATACCATAAGACGACCCATGAGCTAAGCAAATCATATTGGCACAAAAATTGCCATAAATCTCTCGCCAACCTTTATATTCACTTCCATAGGGGGGGGCCATAGTCACCCATGTAAACATATGGTACAGCTGGCGAATCTCCTGCCACAAAGAGATGTTCCCCATTCGATGCTAGAGAATATCGGTTATGTGGAACATTTTCATAAGTTAAATATCCATAAGGAGTATCTTCGGAACCAATCACACTATCTACAGGATTCCATAAATTCTGGCTTTCATCATATTCAAAGACATCTGTAGAATACGGATGACCTATAACATAGATTTTGCCCTTATGTACTACTATATCCAAGGTTTGGTCCGTAGTATCATTTTTATTACCCCATTGAACCCAGCTGGGGATTGGAAGCCTCGCCATCCTTTTCCAGCTACCATCATAGCGCCACATGCCGCGATGTCCGCTAATGGTGTAAAGTTTGCCATTTAGTTCCACTCCCTTATTGAATTGCATTGGGTATTCCTTGGATGAATCATAATCGTATGTAATGTCCACCCAACCTGTATCCGTTTGCATTTTGTACGCAAGCTTTATGACTTCGCTACGCCTATCCGTGCTGTCCTCGTACCCTGCAAAACATACGACAGGGCGACCTTGGTAAATGGCGATTCCATAAACATTGTAATACGCAAGCGAATCAAACGGCAACTGATAAATCTCATCCCATGTGCTGCGGTCAAAATCGTATTTAAGCACCTTGCCACTAAGCTGTGTTCCTGCATAAAGACCAGTGGAATCGCCATACACATAGCGAATCCATTCTGAACTAGAGAGCGTGTCCCAATGAGTTGATCCAATCTCTGAAGCAAAAACCCTTGGAGTGTAAGTAACAGAACCAGGAGAAGTGTATTGATTACTTGACCAGTGATTATCAACTAAAACAATCCTATTTCCAACATGATAAATATCCTCCAAGCCTCCAAACGACTTGGAATCATCCAGCATTGGAATAAAATCACCCTTACGCCAACCAAAATCTGGACGATCATCATACTTATGAAACTTATCGAAGTCATCTGGCTTTGAGGGATTATCGGAACAAGCAAAAAAAACTATTGTTAAAAAGAGGGGGAATAGATATTTCATACTAGAATCCCCATGCATATTGTGGCGTAATTAAAGTTTTCTCATTGTAAGATTTACATTCATTTACAGAAGGAACCTTACCGAAAAGGACATTTCCTTCTAAATCAATCAAAGCGATTCCACAAACTAATTTATCAAAAATACTCCAATCTGTTAAATGAAGACCAATGTTTCCTTCAACAACAGACTCATTCGGGTAAAGCAAGTATTCATCAAAATACATATCCAATTCCCAAACATTTTCACCAACGTTTTTAAGGCTAGGTTTAGATACTGGTGTGTACCAATCATCAACAGGAATATAAAGTTCTTTACCTTCTGGAACTCGGAACCATAATTTTGCATGATAATCTTTCAAAGCAATTGTTCCCGTATTTTTAACAGTGACTTGTGGCTTAAACATATTCTTTTCCCATGGAGCAGTATCTTTCCAAGACAATACTCCTTTTGGAGAATCAACCACACCATCATCTGTACTCTTGAATAATTCTGGTTCTTCACCCCATAGAATATGGTCGTTTGCGTCGTAAACCACAATTTTCCTGTTGCCCTTGGGAATGCCAATATTGTAATCAGCAGACCAATCATCAAGATGATCAAAGTCCGCCCAATCATTATAATGTAAGCGAATTTGCCATCCATCCAAACTCGGGAATACCGACTTCGCTTTCAACACGGAATCTTTCGCATTCAAAACAAAGCGCCACTGGTCTCCACCAAGATTTTCAAGAGTTACTGGAATTTGGGGATAATCTACTTCAACCATAGGAAGCCTTGCGGGATCAGCCGTGAAATAATAGGCAATCTTGAACCCCTTAATATCCTTATCAGTTGAATTAGCTACAAGTATTCTCGGCCTTGACGTATTGGATTCATAATCATCACGAGCTTCGCGATGCATAACAAATACATCTTTACTCTTTTTCCAAGCAGTTGACGAAACTGGAGCAACTTGAGTTCTCAAATCGCTTGCATTTCCAACACCGACAACGACTCTAGGAAGCAAAGCCCCTTCATCTGCAAGAATGGAAAAGATTGCTTGCGAAGCCATTTTAGTCATTGTATAGTTTTTAGAAAAAGTCTTACCAGATTGATTGTCAAAACTGACCGTAATGACAGAACCTTTTCTCTGGAGACGCGGGTTAGTGGCGATGTCAGACGACAACACAACATCATGTTTTAAAGTTCCCTCCGCATCGGTATAATTTACATAGGAGCCCACCCCGGGTTCGTATACGGCTTCTAGATAGTTAGTTCCATCAGAGACACGAGAACCCTGCTTGCCAACTCCAAGATACAAAGGAGACAAATCAAAATCTCCAGATAAACCAACAGAACCATCATCCAAATAAATCAATTTAATTCCAGCTTTTTCTGCAAGCAATTCATCACAATAAAGATGTAAAGCACAGGCAATATCTAGTCCCTGACGGGCGAAAGCGGCCATATTCCCCATTTTCAAATCCAAATGAGTAACAGTTTCCCATGGTGCAAGAGCATCATGGAATTCGAATTTACGAGGTGTTTTTAATCTTGATATAAGTTTGCTGGATATACCCAGTTTTTCACTTTCATACTTTTGACTTTCTGATTCCACAATCAAGTCACTATTTGCCAGCCAGTCATCTACCAAACTTTTTAAAATACCTAACAAGTCCTCATCCAAACCAACATCGTCAATATCAACAGTGCCACACGCCTTTTTTTCAAAATCACTCAATTTTGATTCCAAATACGCTTCAAGAGATACGCATGCAGTCTGTGAATCGTTTCCTTCTAGTTCGGGACATGAAAGTTTTAAATTTTCTGTAATTTCCTCTAAAGCCGCCGAAACAACTGCTTTGGTATTTCCCGAATATAGCGGCACAATTTCAAGATTATCACCATTCGGTTTCTTTGGATACGACGAACCATTTTCTCCTTTGTTTAAATTTTGCATAAACTTACTTTCACTATATAGATGTACGCCAATACTTCTTGTGTGGTTGGCTTGCTCACGATAATCTTCAAGAAAATCTTTTTTCATAATGTCCACATCAACACTTCCCGGGCCAAGCGGATCTACATTTAATGAAATCGTGTAGGGTCCAAGGTATGGACCTTTCATATTCACTTCATAGTCAGATGTTACTATAGCAGCATCGGTTGACCAACCAAGAAAATAATTAACAGCCAAAAGTCCCAAATCGGTCAACCAGTCCGTATAATCAAGGCCGACTTTGATATTTACCAAATCATGATTTTCGGGATTATTTAAATCATCAACAATTTTACCCAAACCGGGATATTTTTCGGTTATAGATTTAGAGTTTTCTGCTGCAGTAGCAGCTCCTAAATGAGGCGTATCTACAGTAACCACACGCCCAATATGATTTGCTGGATTTTCAGGCCCAGAAGATGCGCCTTCAGCCCAAAGACCACGAAGCATTTCACGGACAATGAGTCCTCCCTGACTATGAGCCACTATATCAATGGTGGCCTCTGGAGTTTCGCGCCAATTAATTACGGTTCCTTCAAAAAAGTCATCTAAAATTTCTTCTAATTTTTGATATAACTTTCTAGACTGAGAGTTTTGTGCATCTGCGTTGTCCCAATTAAGCGAAGCCTCTTCCCATCTTTTTTCCTCATTTATTTTCCCTGGAGCCTGAAAAAAATATATTCCATCACTATTAATATTATCATCTGTAATATAAATACCCTGATTACGAACTATAATATCAGGAGCCGACCCTATGCTGTATTTTTTTACCAACCCCTTCTGAAAATCATCATTAGTCCTTAACAAAGCTTCTTTATAATTGTTGTATTTTTTCTTTAATTCATCAGTGCAGATTGCTTTTTGGATATTCGCTATGGGGGATCCAAACGGATATTTATCATCACAAAAGGAGGGCCACATTTCTGTACAAGTAGCATCAATTTTACATAGAGAGTCAACATCAACAACAGATGTTACCCCCCAAGATTTATAATCATCACCCAAGCCATGCACAAACAGAATTGGCTTTGCAAGTTTTTTCCCAGGAATACCCATGTATTTCCATTCAGGATAAGCAACCTTTTGCTTAGCCCATTGTTCTTTCAACAATTTTTCATCAAATTTTCCATCATAGCCAGAATATGTACGACCATTGTATTCAAAACAAGACTCATCAAATGTTCCGTCTCTTTTTAAACATGCAAGGTCTCGTTCTATCCAATCATGCGCCCACAACTTAAATTTCGCTTCGATAGCATCATTATCCCCCATCATAGGGTCTTTTTCTTTGTAGGGATCACTGAAAAAATACGAAGTCCCTTCATATTGCAATTTATTCCGACATGTTACGTGATACTTAACACGCACGACACTAGCTACACAAAAATAGTGACCATTAGTAAACAAATCTCCAATATCGTCTTTATGATCGTAATAGTCTTTTACTTTATCAGCAATTGATACAATTTCAATATTTTCTACCTCTCCGCACCTAACATAAGGCAGAAAAGTTTGATCATAAGGCTCAACCCATTTATCCACCTCCTTATTTATATCAGACGGATAAGAATCAAAGGCTTTAAAGGCCTCGTTATAGTCATCTTCTGCAAAAGCAATTGCACAAAACAATGCAATAACTAATAGCTTCAACTTCACAAATCATCCTCATCAAAGAATAGAAAGATTTGCTGAAAATTATAAAAAAATTACATTTTTGTCAATTTTTTATTTCAATTTAAAAATTGCTTAGCTAATGGACGGGGTAAGCCAGGTGTTGCGGGCTGGCGCCTGAAGCCCGCAGAGGGGTAGCGGATGGTTTGACAGGCTCACAACCATTTTCGGTATGCTCACCAACCTTTATATTGCTTTTAGTCTGTCAAAACAGGAGCGAGGGGGAAACTTCCCCCTTTCCCCTAATCCTTCACTTTCTCGATAGAGACGTGATATTGACGCATGCGGAGTCAGCGGCATCGGCGATGTCCCTAGTTTGTTCTTTCCTTGGGCGAAAACGCAAGTTAGAAACTTAACTATCCCTAGGACTTGTTTTCTTGGGATTTTTTAGAGCCACCTTTTCGTATAAAATAATTTTGTTTAATACTTAGGAATAATTTTTGTAAAATGCTTTGAAGTTCCCATTACATGAACGCCATAAACCCCTGCTTTTAAAGAAGAAACGTCTAGCAATAAATTTTTACCATTTCCTCTTAATCGTAACACTTCCCTATTATTGATATCAAAAATTTTAATTTCTCGAATAAGTGAATCTGATTGAATTTCAAGTTTATTACCTACAAATTTTGCAATCAACGGAAGTGGCTTATTCACACTAGATTTTATAGGCGTTGTTAATTCAGAAATATCCTTTCCTCGTTCTTCTACAAAGCGTGAAAGCAAATGAATATACTTAGTTTGGTAACCAAGACTCGGTTCAGTCAACTGCCAGGAATTTAATGGCCACCCCGCATTAAAATCCTTATACATTTTAGCAGAAGGTTCTGCTATTGGTCTATCTTGAGCGTAACACAACTGATTATTGGCTACGCTACCACACCCTTTTACTGAATTATCGGCGTCATACTTAGCACAACAAGCATCCCAAGCATATCGCTTATTGGCTCCACCAGAAACATAACCTGGTGCAGGGCCAAATTTTCCTTCCCCAACGTAATCCCATTTTGTTCCGACATCGAACCACTTATGGTAAATACGAGTCAAAGATTTTTCAGCACCATACTGAGACATATTCGTCATATAAACATGCCCGAAAGGATTCACACCATGAATATAATGAAGATATTCTGGAGCTGCCGCTTGGTAAGTTTCAGGGTCAATTCCAGAAATTCCGCTTTCAGCTAAACGCATATACAATGTTCCATAAGAGGACTTTGCTGAATTAGAGCCCCAGTTATAATCTCTAATAAAAGAACGATACCCGTCTGTTGCAAATGCACCCATAAAATCTGCAGACTTATTCATTAATTTCACTAGACGTTCTTCAATTTCCGTTTTGATTTCTGCCTTAACATCTTTAAATGAGCGATACAATAAGAACATAAGATGTTGTTCATAACGATATTGATCGCCCCAGCCATTCATCAATGGGAATTGCGTGTAATTATCTTCAAATATTTTCAAATATGAAGGATCTTCTGTTAATTGATAAAGTCTAAAAGATGCTTCTACTCGATTCAAAAGACGAACACAGGTTACTTCATCATCTGCAGGAGTTACCTCTTGTTGACCCGCAGCAAGGCCAGAAGTTCCATGCGAAGCATCATTATTGTAGAACAAAGAATCTTGATGTGATTCAGCCCAATTAAAAGCACGAAGTGCCGCATCAGCAAGTGTTTCTGAATAAGCATCTTTCTTTAGTAATCTTGCTACATACGCCCCAATAGCAAATGCTTTTGCTGCAGAGTAAGTTCCATGCGCATTGGGCGCTCCATAATAAGTCCGCCCTGTCGCCGCCGAAGGCGGCGACACTTCGTCTTCTCCGACAACAGAAATAACAGCTCCATCATCATACTGCAAACGAAGCATGTGATCTAAACCCCATTTCGCTTCATCTAAAATATCAGGAATTCCATTGCCAGATTCAGGAATCCCATAATCATCAGTAAATGCCTTTGGCCTTTCTAAAAAAGCCATCAAAAGCGTTTCTACATAATTTCCATTCCAGTCTGTATATTTATTATAATCGCCCGCATCGAACCACCCACCACTCACATCACGTTCTAAACTAGCATTTGTGCTATCTAAAAAATAACGAGCTTTTGCATCTTGATCATGGTTCATTCCATCAGCCCATTCACTTCCTGCATATATAGCCTCTTTTGCCATACCAACTCGTTGATAATACAACACCCGAACAGCTGCTTTCAAAATATCGTTATAGACATCTTCTCGAATGTGAAAATTAAAAGATTTCTTTGATGCTTCAGAAGCATCTTGAACATAATAAGTTCCAGGCGTAGTAACGGAACTAAAATCAAACCACCAGATTTTATCGCCTGAAACTGAATCAATAGCACCACCATTAAAAGCAACAGGAGCTCCAGAAAAAACAACTTCTCCTGTTGCGGAATCAATAAGATTAATCACAGACGAAGGCGTGTAAGACAACAACGAATCATAGCCAACAACAGGATCTCGCAGAACAGCTACTTTAGAATCTCCTGGACGATATCCAAATTGATCAACCGTAATAAAGACATCTTGAGCAAAAAGACTTGCAGATAAAAAAAGTGAACTGGCTATTATTCTCTTTATCATACACACCTCTATTTCTGATTTTTCAGAAAACTTATTTCACTAATATAAACTCATTTTCAAATAAAGAATCTTACAATTAAATAATATTCCTCAAGAATTTTTACTTCTCGAGGAATAAATTTCATTCTTAAATAAAATTATGAATTAAATAAAATACTACTTGATATTTACCCTTTGTATGTTATGCCCATAACGCAAAAGATATACACCTGATTTTTTGAACTTTCTTTGAATTGCCATTTCAACATTATCGCGTAATTGTTCTGCCTGTAATGTTCCTAAATAACGCCCTTGCAAATCAAATACATCTGCCAAACCAAACTTTTCAACCAATCCGCCAAAATTTGTTACAAGCAAGTTTGTTCCAGAAGAGCTACTAGATTCAACAAAAGAACTACTAGATTTAGGCATTCCATATTCAAAAGCTCCTAAATCTGGAGCACTCCCAACAAAAGGCAAACCAACATCTTCACCTTTGTCAATCATTTGACTATTAGCCTTAAGTTTTAAAAAATCTACATCAGGTAAACTACCATCTGCGTTACGTGGGCCAAGCATTCCAGGAATTTTTGATAGGTCTTGCCCTGTGACAATCATACTTGGGTCTTCTAAACTCACAAAATCATCATCTGTCAAATTTATCTCTAAATTCCAAGAGTTATTTTCACCTGCTGGGCATTCTACAATATCTTCAAGGTTTTCACCTGCCGAGCAAATTCCAATTTGAGAAAGTTCATTTGGATAAGCAATATTATTTTTCAACACATGAGCGTCTTGCCCCATTAAAACCGTTATATTAGTTGTTGCTTTACCATTAGCATCATAACTTCTAGAAGCCATACTAAAAGAACGAGCACCATTTTTGTAAGAAGTGTTATTTATCCAAGTACTCCCAATACTTGTATAATTAGCGTTAAAACCGGTCGCCACATTATTCCATGCAACACAGTTCTTGATAATATGACGCCCAACATCATTTCGGCTAGGCCCCATCTTAAAGCCATTACCATTTACATTAGGTGGTAATTTAGTTCCATATTCAATGTAGCCGTTTCCCATAGAATAACTATTTTCTACAATGATTGGAAATTCTTGAGCAAACACATCCCAACCATCATCGCTATTCCACCAAGAACGACACCCAACGAATCTCGTTGTGTCGCCATCTGTTTGGTAATGTACGCCAAAACCATCTGCATTTTCACCATCTCCTTGCCAACCAGTTGGATCATAGTTATCATGCGCATCGCAATTCAAGAAAAGATGACCTCCTCCACCTGAAGCGCCATCGTGTACAAAAAATCCTGGACCAGCATTGTGATGGCTATCTATTTGTTCTAAAAAAATATGTTTACTTCTATGAATAAAAACCCCTGAATTTGAATTGTGTTTCATAGGAGTGTTACGAACTTCAAAGCCTTTCAAATGCAAGTATTTTGCCGCAATCACAATAGGTGAAGTTGTCATCGCTCCTTCTGGCGTACCATCTTTTTTATCATAACCTGCTGCAACAGGGAGATTAGTGGCATCAAAAATAGGGTGTTCACCCGGATAAGCAAAATAATGAATGCGGTTACTATCACTTTCGCCACTTGCTGTTAAGAGAATAGCGGTCGTCATTTCATATTCTTTATAAAAAACAGTGTCATTTAAATCGTAAACACCTCCGCGAATCCACACTGTATCGCCCGCCATAACCACATCGTTTGCTTTGTTGAGAGAAGCAAATGGTTTTTCTTTTGTCCCTGCGTTTGAATCGCTACCATCGACTGCAACGTAGTAAACAGAACTAAAAGCCTCACTAGAAAACAAGATAAGACCTAAAGTCCAAAGAATTTTTGCTTTCATATACACCTCAAAAATATTACTTGTAATATATTCTGTTTTTGAGTATAGTGAAAACAAAACTCTATAAAAATGTTTACTTAAATGAATTTATTCGAAAAATACCTGAGATTTTATTATTTCCGGGATAATTTGTTCTTAATATTTAAGATATTGTTTCCAAATCAACTATTTTAATTTATTTTAAATTTTAGAATTCAACAAACGAGGTTAAAATGAATCGCTTGGCTTTAACAGGAATGTTAGCTGCATTTGGCTTTATGTTTGCCGCTTGTAGTGATAGTGAAAATTCAGCTAATTCCATTAGCGGAGAAGATAACAACTTGGTTGAAGTCGGTTCTAGTTCTTCAGAAATTATTTTAAGCTCTTCTGGAATTTTTCTGAGTAGCTCCTCTGTTAATGTTCCAGCAGATTCCGGGATTGTTTTAAGTTCTTCTTCAATAGGAAATTCTTTAGATTCTAGCGAAGAAATTCCTGATACGACAAAAATTATTTATGCTTTAAAACCTTTTAACGGGCCTCTCACCAACCCACACAAAGGCTTTACGGTGCCAACTGAAGCCACATGGACTTTTGCTCCTGAATTTGAATATGGTCCGCACGGAGCTTTGAATAACGGAGCATGGGACTTAGTCACTTATGGTTCCGGATACCAACAGTGGAACAAACTAAACCCTGCAAAAGGTGTTTACGACTGGAACGAATTAGAAGCATTATTAGAAGCTTTGGAAGAACACAACATGGGATATGCATTACGTGTTTTCCCGTACTCTCCATCTTTTATCAAATCTAATGACACTCCTGAAGAAAATTATGACTGGACTCCGAAATACGTTTACGAAGAAGGTGCAAAAAAAATCACAGCCACTTATAAAGACAATGGCTCAAAAGCCGCCGTTCCTGTCTGGGATGATTCCGTTTACCTGCATTATGCAAAAGAATTTGCAACAGCACTTGCCGCAAAATACGATGGCGACCCACGTATTGAATACATTGATGTTCGCACGTTTGGTGAATGGGGCGAATGGCACACTTCAAATCTAGAAGGCAGCGAAATGCCTTCTGTTGAAATACAAAAAGACTTATTGAAACACTATGCTTCTGTATTTAAAAAATCTTTATTAGTTCTCCCCTCTGATGGCTATGGTGATGTTTATACATACGCTCTAAGCCTTGGTATTACCAAACGCGACGACTGCCTTATAGGCATTCCTGGGACAGCTGATTCTTTAGTAAGAGCTTACGAAGCAAATATGCCAACTGTTGCCGAAAATTGCGGTAGCTACGCCATTATGTTAGAATATACAGACATCATTCCGGGAGGCTATCTGAAATGGACTCCTGAACGTTGGGTAGATGCTATTACTACAGCTCATTTAACCTATTATGTATTAGACCAGGGTTTTGATGATTGCGGCTATAGATTCTATAATGACAATAAAGCTCTTGCCGATTCTATGACAAAAGTGATTGGTTATAATTTTAGAATTTCTAACGCAGAATTTTTAACCATTACCGATTCAAAAAACACAACGAATACGCTAAACATTACCGTTAAAAATACAGGTGTAGCGCCTTGTTTCTTTGATATTTATATGGTGGCTGAATTTGTTGACAGTTCTGGGAACGCTCTTGAACAATTAGGTAAAACAGTTGCCATAAAGAAAGGAACGTTCAAAGATGAAATGGTAAAAGAATTTTCTTTTACTTCGACAATTCCTGCAAGGCAATCAAATGTGGCACAGATGCCTGGTGTTTTTGTAGCACTTTCAATTTATGAAAGTGAAGAAGCTTTTAAAGCAGGGAAAAATCCGACAGTTCGCTTTGATAACGATGGCATTTTAGAAAACAAAAAGTTATTGCTGAAACAGTAATTATTTCTTTTAGTGCTTATCTTTATTTTACAGGCAATATCTTTTTTGGTAAATTATAAACCAAAAACAGATGAGGTTACATGGCTAGAAGATTATTTACCATAGTCTTTCTACTTTGTTGCTTTTGGGCGAACTCCCTTGCTTCCAGAGACAAGGGAGTTCCTTTGGAATATGCATCGGCCGTATTCGTTCTTGAAAAAATAGACACGCTGCACCTAGAAATCCGGATATCCAGTCAAAGAAGGCTGGAATCTATTCAACTAACAAAAAATGGGAACCAATTTGGGGTAAATGACAGCACTATTCAATTTTTCAGGCAATTTATGATTCACGGTTTTGAAATCGGATCAAAAACAGAAAAAAAGTACGAAGGACTTTATATTCATCTCCTTGCCCCAACAAATTACGAAGGGTTTGCCATAGTGATAGACGATAAAGGAATTACTTCCATAGAAAAAATATTCTCGCCATTTACTCGCAAAAAAGGAGAATCTGTAAAAATAGAAGATTATAAACCGAAAAGAATTTACCCAAACAAAAACAAGTTACATTTGAATTCATTACACATAATATATAATCTTGGTTTGTCTCTTGGTAAAATGGAAATCGAGGCAAAATCTGCGAACAATTTACTTATAGTGAAAGCCTTCGAACGAGAGGAAAAAATTATCTTGAAGGGAAATTCATCTAGTATAAATTCAATTTCATTATACGAGGCTAAGCACAATGAACTTTATCTGCTAAAATTACCCGATGAAGATATTCGCTTAACTACTTCAAAATAATTCTATTCGCAATTAAAACTTATGGAATATAAAATTAAATAGTCATTTCCGTTGTACATTATAGTAAAACTTTGGGGTGTTGAAGTGGAATTATAACACAGTTCTGTTTAGGGGCTCTATGCGTGATGTTCTTTATCCCAATTGTCAAACCGCAAAAATCGCGGTTCATAGGGCAAATCGCAAAACACATCCTTTGGCATAGAGCCGTAAACAACCACAATTTGTGGTTGCAAAACCTTTAACATTTCTATAACGCCCAAATGCATCAGTCGTTTTTCGTCTTGAGTTTGACAACATCCATAAGTCCCTATGGAAACGATTGAGTTATGTGGAATACCGATAAATGCTACAGCTTCCGGTAATTCTACAGTTGTAAAAGTCCTTTCATCGCCCCATCGCACGTTCGGAATTTGATAGATGCCGCTATGCTGCAAGAAACTTGCATTGCGTCGAGATATAAACAAATTAGCAATTTGTGCACAAAGCGGTGCTTCTACCAAAATGGAATTGTCCGGAGATATAATTCCCGGATGTTCTAAAAGATCTTTGACGTATTTTTCAGGATGATTGGTGAAATCTTGATAATGAGTTTCGTGCTCATAGAAGTGAACGAATCGGTCCTTAGCCTTCTGCCGTTTGGAAAAGGGAACAAGTCCCGCAGGCTCAATAATTTGTTCTAATGGTTCTAATCGTGGAATTTCAAATATTCCGTCATAAAAGGAGCGTTCCAGTAATTCTGAACGCAATCCATCATCAAAGGCGTTTATACGCATATTTAATCCTCTTTTAAAGATTTTAGTTGTTTTTGTGGAATAGATATGCTAAATTAACACCTATGTTAGTTGTTAACTAGGATTTGCTTTAGCATATCTGGGAATGGACTTGAACAAGATTGTTCGCTGCAACTTGTTCGAGTCCTTTCTTTTTAACCCAATGCTTGTTCGGCAGATTCAATATCAATCTCAATCGATTTCTTGATATCCTCCGGCATTTTGTCATGGATTCTGTGTATCGCCTCGATGAATTCCTTGGATTGAGTTCTAGTTGCGATTTCATCAAACATTTCGCTAATCCAGTAGATATCATCAGGACTGCATTCGTTTTCAAGGAACGAGAGTCCTTCCTGCAGGTTATCCGTAATCATTGCAAGGATTTTTTCGTGGCATTGTTCAATGCCGTAATCCCAGTTGTCCATCGTTTCATCCGCGATTCTTTTGCGTTCAACAATGATTTTGTTGAATTCATTCTTGTTTATCATTTTTTGACTCCTATGGTTGAATTTTGTCAGGGAACACAGTTCCGATTTGCCCATTTGTTTTGATTACACCTACACGAACGCCCTTGAAAGTCCCGTACATAATCCTTCCATCTGGGAAATTACGGTTCCTGTGTAACTGGGCTACATGTTCTCCAGCCCGTTTAATAGTTTTTTCACTCCATGACGTAGGAAACCAAGATTGGTTTATCCCCGTACGTTTCGCTCTTGTCGAATGCAAAGGGATGTTTCCTACACGAACACCATTGGGATAGATTTTCACAATATTGTACGCAATACCGTATTTATCTAGAAGATTCATCCCTTTTTGTCCATGGCCACCACTCACCAGTTTTAATGGGTCAGTTGGTCTTTGTGGTCTTGTGAATTTTCCTTCGGATGCATGAACCAGCGAAAACTGGCTCATGGTTCTGGCGCTACCTTTCGTATTCATGTAGCGGCCTGGTTTACTGGTTCCCATATTGTACCCCCTTTGCAGAAAATACAATACGGATTGATATATGCAAGAATTGTCTTGACATAAAACCTCTTGCCGTATTTCGGCGGATGATGTTGTGCATCAAGACAAAGCCGTTAGTTGTTAACAAGAACTTGCTGATGCTGTTTACTTGGATGGCTGATGTTCGCTGTACAGCCGTTTATTTTAAATTAAGCACAGATTAATGTTTTACACAATCCACCTCCCTTGCATTTTACCGATTCTCGTTTTTGCAGCTCTATAAGTTACGCCACATTTTTCTGAAACTTGAATGTAGTTCATCCCTTGAATTAGGTCATAATCCATGAGAAATTCTGCGGCAAAAGTATCTGCTTGCCATTCTGGATTTTCAAATGATTTAAGTGTTTCCCCAGAAACTAAACGACAAAGTACAACTCGGTTGGGTCCATGCAGAAGAAAATGCCCAATTTCATGCATGATAGTAAAACGAGCTCGTCCTTCACCATGGCAAGCCGCAACATAGACATCCTGACGGATGATGATCTTATTGGCTCCTGAAAATGTCACGCCTTCTTCCGACATTGTGTAGTCAGCGACAATCTCCCATTCAAAATTAGGGAACAGCTTTTCCATAATCCATTCAAAAAACAAACATACAGGGATTTTGTGAATATCCTCTAAGCCGCATTTTTTTCTTATGACCTTGGCTAATTCACGAATTTCCCGTCTAGATATTGGCTTCGCCTTAAAATTAGCCATTATTTCTTCTCCTTATTTAAAATATTTAGGATTCTGCTTATATCGCTATCTGGTATAGAATCCAATTTTCTAGCAAAAGCAATAGCAAGATCTCTTTGGTTTCTTTGCAGGTCGTGCAATCCTATTTCGATTTCGTTATTAGAATCATAATAGGCGGCTTTCATCTTTTCGTTTTGTTCTTCAGAAAGTCCATAAAGTGCGGCAATTTTAGAAAGCCAACCTTCAGGAATTTTTCGTTTTCCGTTCTCAACTCCAGAAAGAAATGCAGGAGATACGCCTAACTTGTCGGCCATGTTAAGCAAGAGTTCTCCTATATCCATTCTTAAGTTCCTTAAAAATTTTCCGAAAGATGTGACCATTTTGTGTCTCCTTGAGTGGGTTTGCAAATAATATACATTATTTTGGTTTATAAGTCAATAGATTTGATTAAAGAAATTAACTTTTTTAGTTAATGTCGCTTTTAGGGGTATTTTAACGTTTTACCATCCGCTTGTGGTGGAAAAAGACTATATTATCCTTAAAAATAGAGAGTTTGCAGAACTCTTCTTTGCTCGGTCCTATCGACATAAGCCAAGCTCAGTCGCTGCGACTCTCACTTAAAAGAGTTTCTCTTATTCTCGATATGAAATCTCGACAATTTCAGAACGAGAGAATAAGACGAGCACTCACGTCTGTCGGTGTATAAAAACCGACAACGATTCGCTATTGTAGGCTGTTTGTTAACAGTCAGCTTTTTCGTATCGGCCTTTATGGGGCGTGGGTTGTTTGTCCTTATTCGTTCGGGCAGTCGAGAGCCTCATATCGTAAGGACATTCAACCACACGCCTTTTTTGTGTGGTAAAATGCCAGAACAAGAGAAATTTTTATGAGTCAGCTCTTGTTCTCGATATGGAATCTCGACAATTTCAGAATGAAAGAATAAGAGGGTACTTAAAAATCTAGACGCATACGCGCCCCGTTTTTGCGTGGGCGTATTGTATGCCTAGGGCATAGTGTATTCTCTTTTTGTGAAATAGCCGTAATCCAGTTCCTGAACGAGAGCGAAACAGAATGTTGCGCTTGAAGTTCGGGAGAATGGAATGAAAAACATTGCGGCTGAAACCCCTGTCCGGCAAATCTTTGACGTGTATCAAGGAGCCGTTCTCCCCATACTGCTAAAGGACAAGACCACAGGCAAAAACATCTTGTGGGCAACAAACGAATACGAAGCAATTTCTCCGAGAAGCGAAATAGAATTCAAGGACATTACCGGCGGAAGTTTAATGCTTATCCGCCCGCGCATTGCAAAATCCTTTGACACACAAAAAGCTCGCACCAAGAAACGAGCTGAAGTATTTACACCCTCTTGGGTTTGTAACCAAATGAACAATGCCCTAGATGACGACTATCTGGGCTATACGGGAGCATTTAATACTGAAGGCGATAGGACTTGGACCAGAAACCGTAAAAAAATCCAGTTTACCGACGGTAGAACCTGGCAAGAATACGTTGACCAGACAAGGCTTGAAATTACCTGCGGCGAAGCGCCCTTTGTGACTAGCCGCTACAACCCTACAGATGGAAATTTTATCGAGGTCAAAGACCGCATTGGTTTTTTGGACCGTAAACTCCGCGTAGTCGAAGAGAATGCAGACGGCGACGAATACAAAAAATGGTCCATGCGTTCTTTGGAAAGTTGTTACGGGTACGAATACCAAGGAGACAATCTCTTGATTGCCCGCATCAACGTGTTCTTGTCTTGGATAGAACATTGGGAAAAGAAACTGGGAGAAAAACCGGATAAGAAAAAGGCTAGGTCCGCCGCCAACGTAATTGCATGGAACTTTTGGCAAATGGATGGTCTTACAGGCAGGACTCCGCAAATAAAGGAAAGGGAATGCGGACAAATGACGTTTCCCGGATTCGAAGTGGAAAACGAATCCAGCAAATCCGACGCCACCGAGGAATGCTTGATTTATGACTGGCGAAGTCATTGCAAGCGAACCTACAACTCTTTAAAATCAAAGGAGAATGGAAAATGAAAAAATTCTTTGCCGTAATCGGAAACCCGCCGTATCAGGAAGAGTCCGAAAAGAATGGAAGACAGCCTCCTATTTACAATTTCTTTATGAATGACGCCTTTAAAATAGCAGAGCATGTAGAAGTGATTACTCCTGCGAGATTTCTTTTTAATGCAGGACAAACTCCAAAAGAGTGGAATAAGGAAAGGTTAGAGGACGAACACTTTAAAGTTCTTAGTTATCAGTCTGATGCCTCTAAAGTGTTCCCAAATACTGATATAAAAGGAGGTGTTGCGGTTACTATACGAAGCGAAAGTACCACGTATGGTAAAATAGGCATCTTTACTGAATTTGCTGAGCTAAATTCAATTATAAATAAAGTATGGAAAGATAAGTCTAAAGAATCATTGTCCAGCATATGCATTGGAGCAGTTCCATACCATTACACAAAATTATTTGCCAAACATTGTCCTGAATGGGTGAATTTAGCCGGTGATTCGTTTGATTTAAGAACGAATGCTTTGGATAAACTTGCTGGAAAAATATTTTTTGAAGAAAAGGGAGAAAAGGGCAATTGGATTAAAGTTTATGGCCTTTATAACAAAAAACGAAATGCGTTGTGGATTGATGAAAGATACATAGAAGGACCCAGTAATTTTGCGAAATATAAGATTCTTATTTCAAAAGCCAATGGATCTGGAAAATTTGGTGAAACACTTTCTGATATGATTTGTGCGGAACCTTATTCGGGACATACGCAATCTTTTATTTCTGTAGGTGCATTTAATTTGTTTAAAGAGGCGAAAAATGCTGAACGATACATAAAAACAAAATTTGCAAGGTGTCTGTTAAGTATTCTTCGAACAACCCCTGATACAACTCCTTATAAGTGGAAATACGTTCCCCTTCAAGACTTTACCTCTAAATCCGATATCGATTGGACCAAGTCCGTCCATGAAATAGACTTGCAACTCTACAAGAAATATGGCCTCTCCAAAGAAGAAAAGGACTTCATTGAAACTCACGTCAAGGAGATGGTCTAATGTCAAACGTTACTCAAATCAAGACGATGCGGCCGGTTAACCGCGCTATCTACGCATACACCACTCCAAATGACCGCACCCATGACGGGTGGATAAAAATCGGTGATACCGAAGTCAATTTTGGTGAGAACTTGAAAGATGCCGTAAAGGAACGCGTCCATCAGCAAACCCACACTTCTGATACAGATACCTCTATTGCATGGAGCGGCAGGGCTGTTTTTGACGATGACTTGACGCCTTTCCGTGATCACGATTTCCATAAATACTTAACAAACAAGGTGGTTATCGAACGGAAACCGAAAACAGAATGGTTCAAGACAGATGCAAAGACTTCTAAAAATCATTTTAATGACTTTAAAGAAAATCACGGAATCCTTACCGAAATGGATGGTGTTGAAATCTACGAACTTCGTGATGAACAGGAAGAAGCCGCTAGAAAGACCGCCGATTATTTCGACAACCACAAGCTGGTGAAAATCCTAAAAAAGGACAAGGCTCCCGAATTCCTGTGGAATGCGAAACCCCGTTTTGGTAAGACACTTACGGCATACGACTTTTGTAAGCGCATTGGTGCAAAGAATGTGCTTATCTTGACCAACCGCCCTGCCATTGCCGATAGCTGGTATAATGATTACGCTCGTTTCGTCGGGACGGAAGGCGGCTACTATTTTGTAAGCCAAGTAGATGTTTTTAAGAAGAATCCGAAAAAATACAAACATGTTTTAACAAGGGATGAGTTCACTCATGCTGTTAGTAAAAAAAGGCTCGGCTGCATTGAGTTTATTTCCTTGCAAGATCTCAAAGGAGCAAAAGCTTTTGGTGGCGATTACGAGAAACTCCGTGAAGTTTCTGAACTTGATTGGGATGTGCTAATTCTTGACGAGGCTCATGAAGGTGTAGAAACCGATAAAACAGATGTTGCCCTGGAACGCATCAAACGCCGTTTTACATTGAATCTTTCGGGCACTCCGTTCAAGATGCTTGCTTCTGACAAGTTCCCCGAAGAGGCTATTTTCAACTGGACTTATACAGACGAACAAGAACGCAAAATGGAATTTGCGGAAAAGGGTATAGAAAATCCTTATGAAGATTTGCCGAAACTTAATCTATTCACTTATCAAATGTCTAATATGATGGGAGCGAAAGCAGATGCAGGAACTCTCATTGATGATGAAGAAACGCAATATTACTTTGACTTGAACGAATTTTTCAAGACGAATACTTCAGGGTATTTTGAACATTTGGATGATGTGAAAAAGTTCCTGAACGCTCTTACGGAACAAAAAAAGTATCCATTCTCTACGGAAGAACTCAGGAACCAGCTTAAGCATACCTTTTGGCTATTGAATCGTGTTGATTCTGCTATAGCCTTGAAAAAGCTTTTAATACAGCATCCTGTATTCAAGGAATACGAGGTTGTCCTTGCTGTGGGTAACGGCGACGAGGATTCCGAAAACCAAAAAGCGATTACGGCTGTCCGCGAAGCTATCAAGAACAACGAAAAGACTATCACCCTTTCCGTGGGGCAGCTCACGACGGGCGTCACCATTCCCGAATGGACGGCTGTTCTAATGCTTTGCTCCATGCGCTCTCCGGCATTGTATATGCAGGCGGCATTCCGTGCACAAAATCCTTGCCTTTTCTTGGACAAGGACGGCAAAACATATCGCAAAGATAATGCGTATGTGTTCGATTTTGATCCGGCACGCACGCTGACTATCGTTGAAACTATCGCAAACGACCAGTACAAGGATACTGCTAGAGGTAAAGGCGATAGCGAAAAACGCAAAAAACACGTTCTAGAATTGCTGAACTTTTTTCCGGTTGTAGGCGAAGACGATAACGGAGAAATGATAGAGCTGGATGCCGAAAAAGTCCTTACTATTCCAAGGCATATCCACGCCAAGGAAGTCGTGAATCATGGGTTCATGAGCAATTTCTTATTCCAGAATATCAGCGGAATTTTTGCTGCACCTTCAATTGTGAACGAAATCCTTACGAAAGTAAATCCAGTCACCAAGGCAGAAGCGGACAAGAATATTGTCACCCCGGAACAGGCTAATGAACTTCCGCTTGATGGGAATGGAAATGTCGATGTTCCCTCGGAACAGGTGGTCGGGACCGCCGCCGATAAGTTCGGTGACCCGGTATTCGCAAGACAATCGAATGATTTTGAAAAAGACGTGAATAGGCTACTGCGAGACCACAAGCCCACGGAAATTGAAAATGTCGTTAAGGAATTGACCACTGTTTACGATGTATCTGTAAAGAAAGTAGCCGAAGAAGCCAAGGTCAAGTTTGGTCAAGAGATGACAAAGTCTCAGTCCAAGGAATTTGAGCGCAAACTGCATGATTACGGGCAAAAGAAAATCAGTTCTGCCGCCGCCGATTTCAAGATAGAAGCTGGTACAGCGGAACATAAGCGCGACGAGGCGTTGAAAAACTGCAATTCTAAAGCCGAAGAAAAGCAAATTCAGCAAGAATTCAAAAAGGAAATGGATGCTGCTGAGAAAAAATTCAAAGAAACCGTTTCGGATACATCGGACATTTGGAAAAAGGCGACGGAGGAAACCGTCAAGGCTGTAGAAGAAAGCAAGATTGAAAAGAAGAAAAATGATATTGAAGAAAAGGTTCGCGACCACCTGCGTGGATTTGCCCGCACGATTCCCTCTTTCTTGATGGCCTACGGAAATGACAATACGACTCTCGAAACATTTGAACGCGACATTCCAGGCAACGTATTCCTCGAAGTAACGAGTATTACTGTTGACGAATTCAAATTCCTTCGCGATGGTGGCGATTACACCGACGAAAATGACGGAAAGAAAAAGCACTATGACGGTCATCTCTTTGATTCGGTCGTATTCAACGACTCCGTGAAGGAATTTATGCGCAAACGCTCGGAACTGGCGGACTACTTCATGGAAGATGTAAAGGGCGACATATTCGACTACATCCCGCCGCAGAAGACGAACCAAATCTTTACACCGAAAAAAGTCGTAAAGGACATGGTGGATATGCTCGAAAAGGAAACTCCGGGCTGTTTCGATGACCCGGAGCACACCTTCGCAGACTTGTACATGAAATCGGGACTCTATATCACCGAAATTATCAAGCGCCTTTATCGTTCAAAGAAGATGAAGAAAATCTTCCCCGACGATGCAAAGAGGCTAGAGCATATCGTCAAGAATCAAGTCTGTGGGGCAGCTCCTACCGAAATCATCTATATGATTGCCATGCACTACATTCTCGGCTTCAACAACGAAATTGAAGGCAAAACCGCATCGCAAATTCAAGCGCTTTATCCGAATTTCAAGATGAAGGATACCGCAGAACTCGCCAAAGCAGGGAAACTTGCCGAATGGGTGAAAAAGACTTATAAGTAAGAAATAATAATTGATGGAAGGTGTTACAAATGCAAGTACAAGAAATCTCAGTAGTATAAAATTAAATAGTCATTTCCGTTGTACATTATAGTAAAACTTTGGGGTGTTGAAGTGGGGTTACAACACAGTTCTGTTTAGGGGCTCTCATCGAATGCAACACAGAAATTGAGTTATAACTCTTTGTCACCCAGAAGCCGTAGGCAATAGGGCAATGCCGTTTATCGGTGTCTGCGGAAATGTTTGCGCAGGTATGTAAGGAGAAACCTGTAGAAGTTTTCCGTATTGCGGTTATCCGCTTTGTTCCTACGCAGCGTCACTTGCAGTTCGCGCCGAAATGGAGCATCCAAAATCCTGAGCAGGCGAATTTTACGTCTTTCGGCATACCCCCACGTAAATTCAGGCCAGAAACACACACCAATTCCCGCAGCAACCGCATCCTTGACTGCAGATGTATTATCGCTCTCAAACGAGATGTCGGCACGTACCCCTAGCCCCTTGCAAAACTCGTTACAGATACTGCGTAGCTGCTTGGTACCCGCAAGCCCAATAAACTTTTCTCCTTCCATCTGGCGAAGCGATATGCAGTCCATCTTTCTGTACTGTTCCATGTTCGGCACGGCAAGGAATATTTCCTCGTCAAAGCGGGCTACCTCGTCATCGTCCGTCTTTACCTTACCCGCTTCATCATACGTGAACACGCCCACATCATACTGGCTCGACGATTCGTTCTGAGTCAAGTCAAAGTTTATTTCAGGGTGACGACGCTTGTAGGCAATCACCGCAGAAGTTATCAGCGAAGATGCTGCCAGCACATTCAGGCGAATCTTTACCGAATCATTACTCGCCATGCTGCGCAGTTCCTGTGGGAGTTTCACGATTTCCTCGTACAGGGGTTGCACACGCGAAAGGAAATGCTCCCCGTATTCCGTCAACTTGATGTTACGCCCGCTCGATTTAAAAAGTGGTACCCCGATCTCATTTTCCAGCTTGTGTATCGCTATCGTCAAAGCTGGCTGAACAATGCACAGGTTGCGAGCACTCTGCGTTATGTGTTCAGTGCGAGCAACTTCCAAAAAGTACCTGAGATGAGTCAACTCCATGGAGTTTTTCCTTTTTATTTTGCAATTCCATAAAAATAAATGATGATTTGAATATAAATAATATATTAGACAATATGATTTCACTGTTTTAAATTTGCTGGTGAAAACAAGATTATTCCGCATTAAAAGGAATTATTATGAACCAGATTATAAAACCCCATGCAAAACTTTCTTGTTCCAAAAAGACATACAAGACAACGAAAATTGGCGATAATACAAGCATCCCCTACGAGCACTTTAACAAGAACTTCTTCAACTCAACCCGCTACATAAAAGAGTAATCCATGAACTGGCTAATTGACTTATTTACAAAACCTTCCGTTGAGCAACAGATTATTGCCATCACGCTTACCGCAGCTCTCGGGCTCATGTTTGGCAAAGTAAAAATCAAGGGAATAAGCCTCGGGGGTGCAGGCGCGCTTTTCGTGGGCATCCTTCTCGGGCATATCGGCCTGCGCATTGACAGCAATGTGCTACACTTTATCCAGGAATTTGGCCTGATACTTTTCGTTTACACCATCGGCATGCAAGTGGGCCCAGGATTCATGGATTCCATCCGCAGGCATGGTCTCGTGCTCAATGTACTTTCAACCAGCATCGTATTTCTCGGCGTGGTGGTAACGCTTTGCCTATACTTCTTTACCGACATGCACAATAACGTGCCTGTCCTCATCGGCATGCTCTGTGGCGCTGTCACAAACACGCCATCCCTAGGAGCCGCAAATTCCGTATTTGCCACAGCCGGCATGGACACTTCTCTTACGGGCATTGGGTACGCTGTTGCCTACCCCTTCGGCGTCATCGGCATCATTTTCGTAATGCTCCTCGTACGCATCATCTTCAGGCAGAATCCGGACAAAGCAGCCAAGGATTACGCCGCCGATATTGCGGAGAACACCAAGAAAATCGAATCGTGTAGTCTCACTCTCGATAACCAAAATCTCTTCGGAACCATGCTAAAAGACATTCCCGACCTGATTTCAAGCGGTGTTGTTGTTACGCGACTAATGCGAGGCAATGATATTTTCACCCCGAACGGAAAAACTGTGATACAGGAAGGCGACAAATTGCATATTGTAGGAATGCCTGAAGCCGTAGCCATCATGGAAAAGATTATCGGCAGGCGCCTCGAGAAGCCAATTACAAAAGAAAACACTACTGATAGCGACGACCGCGCCATCCTAGTAAAGACGGTACTCGTCACAAATAAAAAGGTGCTAGGCAAGACCATTGGCGCGCTCGCCCTCGCCGAACGCTACAATGTCAACGTGAGCCGCGTTGTCCGCAGCGGATTCAAATTCACCGGACGCCTTGATCTTCGCATCAAGTTCGCTGATAAGTTAAGACTCGTCGGAACTGCCGAAGGAATTGAGGCCGCTGCCAAGGAACTCGGGAACTCACTCACCGCGCTCGACCATCCCGAAATCCTGCCCGCATTCCTCGGTATTTTCCTCGGGGTCATCGCAGGAAGCATTCCTATCGCTATACCAGGAATGCCCACACCGCTCAAACTTGGGCTTGCAGGAGGCCCGCTCATTATCGCAATTCTCTTGAGCCGCAAGCGCAAAATCGGCCCTCTCAACTTCTTCATGGCAAATAGTGCAAACCTCATGCTCCGCGAATTCGGGCTAACACTCTTCCTCAGCTGCGTGGGACTCAATGCAGGCATCAAGTTCTTCGACGTGCTCCTAAACGGCGACGGCCTTTACTACATGGGACTCGCTGCATTCATCACGTTCATTCCGCTAGCCATTGTCGCGACTATCGGGCATCTTATCTTCAAGGTGAATTTTCTCTCACTCTGCGGCGTGCTCGCGGGCGCCACCACAGACCCACCGGCCCTCGCCTTTGCGAATAGCCAAGCCGACAGCGAAGCCGTGAACATCGGGTACGTTTCTGTTTACCCGCTCACCATGCTGCTACGCATATTGAGTGCCCAAATTCTCGCCATACTGCTGGTATCCGCGTAGAAATCCCCAAAAATGCTACAAAGTAGCCCGCTGATTTTGAATCTACCAAACAAACTCATTGAGAGAGATCGGAGGCATATCAATAAAACACGTCCCTACTTAAACTCAAAAAAAAACATACAAACTATTTTTCTAAAAGTTTAAATCGTGGGAAAATTTTCCCGTTTCGTTCCACATTTTCAAAAAACATTTTTTTAGGGCGAACCCAAATTTTCTTTTCACCATAAAGTGCTTGATAGATAATCGTAGCTTCCCCAGATTCGGAATCAAATGCTTCGCCTAAAATTCTGTAAAGTTCGCCTTTAAAATGCTGATAAATTTTAGCAGGCAATTTATTTTCAACCAAACATTCTCCGTTCAATTTAGCTTCAACTAAAGATTCTCCTTCATAACGAAGTTTTAATGAAAAAAAAGGCTCTTCATCAACCAATAATTTCAAAAAAAGGCGATCACCTTCCCACATTGGTAACTTTGGAACGTCTTCTTTCAAAACCCAACGCAACTCTCCCTCTGAACACGTTATTTCATTTCCAGCAAATTCATTACAAACAAACAAATGCATCATTTCTGTAGGCCAAGTATCCGATAAAAAAGTAACAACGCCTGCATAACGATACCGTTTGACTTCAAGCCCTGTTTCTTCAAACACTTCCCGTTTCATACATTCTTCAGGACTTTCCCCTTTTTCAAACTTACCGCCAACCGCAATCCACTTCCCTTCATTAGCATCTGCTTTTTTCTTGTTGCGGTAAAGCATTAAATACTTACCATCTTTTTCTAAATAACATAATGTAGTTTGCTTGATTTCTGCACTCATTCGCTAGCCTCCTTACAAAATTCCTGCAAAGGACAATTTTTACAATTTCTAGTAAATTCTCGACAAATAAAACATTCCGCACCAGATTCCCAAAAAAATTGAAAAGCGTGCGAAGCCGCTATTGGAAGATTCGGAGAAATAATCGTAAAAAATTTATTTGCCAAATCTTGTTTTTGTTTTGGAGACATTTCAGAAAAATTTTTGTTTTGAGCAGGCCCCATAAAAGCAAGATAACGCCTAGCCCCTAAAGAAAGCGGCAGCGGTAAATTAGAAGAAACTTGCTTACAAGAAAGACCAAGTCCATAAGGCATTGGAGAAATCAACCGATAAATGGTTGCACAAACTTTTGGCCTAGCAGCCTGTTTTCCCATAAAATAAATTTCACCTAAATCGCGCCATAACTCTTCAGAAGAACGAGTAGAAAGCCAATTTGAAAGTGGAAAATGACGACGAACAAAAAGCCCGACGCTCCAAAAAATCCCGGGAAAATACTGCCGAAGCTGCCACCGAAATGAGCCTAACTCGCTATGTAAAATTTTTTCTAGATCACGGGCTCGCGGGACAGGCGTTCTCCACAATTTATCTTCAGGAAACGCTTTGATTAAGCTAGAAAACAGAGAATCAAATGTAGAATAAGACAACCCTTGAAACATTGTTGTGCCAAGTATTGTCCATGCAATTCGTTCTTCTAAAGAAGAAATTAAAGTGGTATGCTTTAAAACCGGATCTGGGCAATTTGCAAAAAATTCTACAAACCGCGCTGCGGCCTTAGCTTCTAGAGGAAAATCACTAAACCACCGCACCTAAGAAAGCCTTTCTCCCATACGAACAGCGCAAGAAATTTTACCGGCAAAAAGTTCTGGACAGCGTTCTTTCAAAACTTTATTTGCCACAAGAATTACAGTGCTTCCCATTTCAAAGCGACCAAGTTCTTGACCTGAATTCATCCAAATTTCTTGAGTCGGTTTCCAATCTAGTCGCGATTTATTTTTCGAAAGAACGCCTGCATTCGTTAATAGAGAAGGTTCATATTCTACAGCAATTCGACCCACATTTGTAGCACCAACTTTAACGACCAACATTTCGGCTCCATCACCGCAATCTAAATGTGTGGTTAAGCGTTCATTAATGCAGAACAATCCTTCAATCCGTTCTACGCTTCCTTTATTTACCGGCCAGAGCGTTCCGGGACAATACGAAGCACCAATCACTTTTCCTTTTACAGGACAGTGAATCCGGTGGTAATTAAATGGTGCTAAATAAATAGTTGCAAAACTTCCGTGAGCAAATTGTTCTGCTAATTTTTCATCGCGCAAAAGAGATGCTAGCGTGTAAGTTTTTCCTTTTGCTTGAATCATATTTTCAACAGGACCGCTTTGGGAAAGCACTCCATCAACTGGACTTACCACTTCTGAATTAGCAATAGGGCGAGCGCCTTCTTTGAGATGACGTATAAAAAGTTCAGAAATGTTTTTGTAATGCTCTAACGAAAATTCTGCTTCCTGCATATCTAATTTGTAATAAGACGCAAACCAATTTTTAGCAACTATACTCAAAACTGGTAATTTCAAACGTGTTAAAAAACCAAAAGCTCTTGAAACAGCGCATTTTGGCAACAACTTCATAAAAACATAAAAAGGAGTATTCATAACCCAAATATAACTTATACAAAACGTTTAATGAGATTCTACCGAAGAAAGGTCTGTTGAAAACATTTTCCAAAGGCGTTTTGCAAATGGTTCTCCCCAACCGCGTTCTGGTGCTACGCGATTTTTAGATTCTGCCAAAAATTCAGAGTAGCACAAAAAGACTAGTTCTCCATAACGAGCATCCCAAAACGTCCACAAAGTTTCATAACTAAAGCCACCTTTTTTTCCTAAATCAGGGAATATTTTTACTTGAAGTAAAATTGGAATGGAAAGATAACGCACTCGATAACGCGAGGCAATTTCAGAAAGGAGTGTCTTAATTTTTATAGGAGTTTTTCGAACAAGTACTTGCTCTGTTCCAATTCTAGATTTCCAAGGTTCTAAAGACTCCAAAGGTTTTCCATCTACAAATTCTAACATCATCAATTCCTTCATCAAAGAATCGGCGTAAAGCGAATCAGCTTCAGGAACTTGCATTCCAGGCATCATTAAGTAACGCTGCATTTTAGGAAACGCTTTAGACCAAAGAGAATCTTCAATAGAAGCTAAATCAAAATCAACCGCCTCGGCACTAAAACTATGGCAAAAATCACAATCCTCCGGAGCATCTGCTATTAAAGTTAAAGCAGGAAACGTTCCTAAAATCGCCGTAGAATCTAAACGCGCAAACGCTTCTGGGTTCCATTCTCGATAAAATTTTTCTTTTTGAATTTCTAACGCCATTTCGCCGCGCTCACCGCAATCGGTACAAGGCGAATCGCCAAAAGAAGAATCTCCTGAAGACGCGCAGGAAAAAAGAAAAAAAGTAAACAAAAGCGAGAAAGATAAATGAACTTTTCTTTTTAAAATAATTCGCATATAAAATCCTAATTACAGCCAACTCCTTAAAATTTGCTAAATTTTCGCTTAAAATTCAACAGAACACGGAGAAATTATGGGTTTTAAATGCGGAATTGTTGGACTTCCTAATGTTGGAAAAAGTACTATTTTCAACGCCATCACCAATGCTGGGGCAGAATCTGCTAATTACCCATTTTGTACTATTGAACCAAATGTTGGAATGGTAAATGTTCCTGATGAACGTTTAGACAAACTCGTAGAAGTTTACAAACCTCGTTCCATTGTTCCGGCCGTCACTCAATTTGTTGATATTGCTGGCTTAGTTAAAGGAGCTAGCCAAGGCGAAGGTTTAGGCAACCAATTCTTGACTCACATTCGTGAATGCGAAGCCATTATGGAAGTCGTTCGCTGTTTTGAAGACGAAAACATTGTTCACGTGCATGGTTCTGTTGACCCTCTCCGCGATGTGGAAATTATTGAAACAGAGTTGCTACTTAAAGATTTAGATTCTGTTGAAAAAAGATTAACGACTGAAACGAAAAATGCTCGCACAGGAGGCGCTGCCGCCAAAGCAAAACTTGAAGCATGCGAACAACTCAAAAACGCCATGAGTGAAGGCACACCGGCTCGTAAAATGCTCGGCACTTCAGACGAAATGGATATTTTGATAAGCGAATTAGCGTTACTTACCGCCAAGCCTGTTTTTTACTGCGCTAACGTAGGTGAAGACGAAATGCTTACCGGAAATGCTCATGTAGATACTCTTCGTAAATATGCAGAAAGTAATAATAGCGCGGTTGTTGTTATTTGCGGGAAAATTGAAGAAGAACTTTCCACCATGGAACCAGAAGAAAAAGCTGAATTTTTAAAAGAACTCGGCATGAAAGAATCCGGATTAGACACAGTTGTTCGCAAAGGTTACGAAATTCTCGGGCTTCGCACTTATTTTACTGCAGGCGAAAAAGAATGTCGTGCTTGGACATTCCACGCGGGTTGGAAAGCACCTGCTTGTGCTGGCGTAATTCACACTGATTTCGAACGCGGCTTTATTCGAGCAGAAACTCTTTCTTATTCGGACTTTGAAAAACTCGGCAGTTGGAATGCTGCAAAGGAATCTGGCTTAGTTCGCACAGAAGGAAAAGAATATGTCGTTCAAGACGGCGACATTATGTACTTCTTGTTCAATGTTTAAATTTTAAATAGCAGGGAGCTACGATGGATTACTTCTTTATGATTCTTGCTTTGCTCCTTGCTTTAGCAGGCCTTCTAGGAGCTATTGTGCCTGCTTTACCGGGGCCTCCACTTAGTTTTATTGCCATTTTATTACTCCTTACACTCCCCACCGAGCAAGCAAACATTCCTTTTTTAATTACCTCTGGAATTTTAGCCGTTGTGATTACTGTCTTAGATTATGTAGTTCCTATTTACGGAACGAAGAAATTAGGAGGTACAAAGCAAGGCGTTTGGGGAAGTACTATTGGACTTCTTGTTGGATTAATTGTTTTGCCTCTTTTAGGAATTACGCTCGGTCCCTTTGGAATTTTAGGAATTATTGCCGGGCCATTTGCCGGCGCTTATATTGGTGAAATGATTGCTAAAAATAAAGATAACGCATTAAGGGCCGCTATTGGTTCATTCCTCGGATTTTTAGCTGGCACTTTTTTAAAAATTGCCTACGGAATTTTTGGAATCGTCGTTGTAATAATTTCTTTCGTTCAATATTTTTCAAATTAGATTTTTCAAAGATTAACTTATTCTAAATCCGTGCTTCCTGCATTAATTTTAATATCAGGCAAATCAAGCACATAAATAGCAAGACTCCAACCAGAAGCTGGTCCTGTCGGAGTCCAGGTGAAATCTAATTTCCAGCAATGTAAAGTTCTATCAAACGTAAATGTATGAGAAACAAAACGCCCTTCATTATAATTATAATTCGTGCTGTAAGACATTGACCAATTCGTAGTCGGTTGGAATGTTGCAGAAATAGAAGAGGAATGAGAAATTTCGTCTTTAAATAAATCTTTGCCAACCCGACGACTTGTAAAAGAATAGCGATAATTAAATCCTGCGCTCCAGCGATTCATTTCATATTTTCCCATTTGCGATGGAAGACCGGCATTAAAGTTTCCATTCCAATTAAAATCTTTAGAAAGATCATACCCCCATTCAACTAATTCTGGAATCCTGACTTTTAGCGGATCACTACTAAATTCATGATAAAATGAATGTTTCGTTCGAATCGTAAAAATGTAATCTTTAAAAACCTGCAAACCGAATGTAGAAGAAATATCTGACCACTGTAAAGAATCAGCTGCAAAGTTATAAGAAACGCTGTGTTTAGATGTTAAAAGCCTACGTGTGTCATACTTTAATTCTTCTTCTGTAGAATCACTTTCGGCATTTTTATTTGTTGTACCTCCTGACAATAAATACTTAATATCAAAATCATTAGACAACCCAAATCCTATAGTTTGTTGTTCTGTTTGAAATGGCGTTTGCCCAAGTAAAGGGTGCGGCACAAAAGTTTTTACTGTGTCAATTTCTGGCGCATAAGTATAAGAAACGCTTGGAGAAAGTACGTGACGAATCCCAGTAAACCGACCAATTTCTGGCACCCAAATTCCGTACAACTTGGTATCTGCAGTTAAGCTGTAATTATGGTTATAAGCGACCTCGCCAAATTCTTTTCCCTCTAAATCCCAAGAATTTTTTGAACGACGATACTTTAATGAATCTTCTGGATTTTCCCAAGAACGCCCAGACCAAAATCCCGTAAACGAAGCGCGCGGCGTAATATTAATCACATCAAATAAAGAACCTGAATAATCTAAAGAAAAATTTCCTGTGTAGCCCATGTAAAGCGCCGTAGTATCTTTATGCAATAAGGTGTCTTCATCTGTCCTTGTGTAGAGGTTCGCACGATTCGAAAAGTTGTAATTAAATTTTTCTAAAAATGATGGTTCTGGTGCTACCTCATCTTCATCTACTTCAAATTCAAATAATGGACCACTCATTCGAAATTGAATATCTGGTAGTTGGCGTTCCTGAAGTCCTGTCGTCAAATTGTATTCTTGAAGAGCTTTTACTGTAAGAGTTTTATTGGAACCAAACCTTCCTGAATACGTCATTTCTGCGTTTGCCTGTTGGTTCAAAACAGTTTCAGCATCTAGTGCATTATCTTGTCGAACATGTTGGCTTGAAACAAATGTTCCCGAACCACTTAATGTGTGTTTTGCATCTGGAGTTAAATTCTGATTATGAGAAAAAGAAATATCATAATCACTATTTCCAAAATCAAATTCATTCAAATAACTGGTGTACGAAAAACTTCCATCTAACAAATAACGAATTTTATAGCGAACTTCTCCAGTTAGCGTAGTCCGTTCAAAACGCCCTTCCTCGCCTTCAATCAAATCCCCTTTAATTGTTGCATCCCAATAATCATTGGCTGCATAATAAAAACCAAGATTTTTCATATAAAAGCCTTGCACCTGATCTCCACCAAATTTAGGCGTTAAAAGACCAGATTTACGACCACTTTTCAATGGAGCCACAATCATGGGCAAAACAGCCACAGGCACATCTGCAATATTTAATACAACAGGGCGCACCGTAATTGTTTCTTTTGGTTTCACCACCATACGTCGCCCATAAAAATAATAATGCTGATGACTTGTATCACTACATGTACTAAAATCTCCACGAGAAATAAGCATTCTTGAATCAGGCAAGCGTCGCACTTCCATTCCATTCACTTGGTTGTTATCCTGAAAAGTAGTCGCGTAATAAACTTCACCAATTTTACTTTTCATATTGTACTTCATTCGCATGCCTGCAAGCGAAGGATTTCTTTGCTCCTGAATAATAGGGTCACCAGAAGCAACAAGCACAGAACTTTCTTGATTGTAAAGAATCGTGTCTGCTTCAAGAGTTGCCGTTTTAAAACTCAAACGCGCATCTTGATTTAAATTAAACGTCGAAGTTTCTACATCATAAACTAAATCAACCGCATTATATTCTAATGTATCTGCAACCGTAGAATCCGAAAGCCAATCATCTGTTTCAACCGTATCTTCTTCAACAGGTTCTCGTTCTTCAAGTTCAAAACGCATCATTTCCTGCCCATGCGCAAGCACAGCACATAAACAAAAAAACACGACAACGCTCATGCCGTTTTGAAAAAACCGAATCATCTAACTCGCAATTTAGAAATTAGAAGCGATAGATTTTTTTTATTCTGAAGAGTTATCAAGGTTTTAAGTTTTTTTCTCCATATTTTTCTTTTATATAATTTCTCAAACAGGCGTTTATACAAAAAAAGCTCGCTAAAAATTTTAAGCGAGCCTCATAAAAAACGAGAATTAATCTTAACGCAATACAGAGAAGTAAGTAGAAACAGTTCCTGCTTGTTCTAAAGCAATAGAATAACGCCCGCTAGGAACATTATCGCCTTCCCATGAAACTTGGTTAGCACCGGAGTGTGCAGAAACGACTTTATCTAAATAAACTTGACCATTTGCATCTGTTACAACTACCCGAACATTCCCTTGCGTTTTAGCAGAAAAGCCAACAAAGGAACGATTAAAACCTTTTAAGGTAGCAAGTCCATTTACTTTTACTTTTTGCTGCGATTCTTTTTGTTTTTCAAAAACAGGTTCCTTTTCTAAAAATACAGCACTTACGTCATCTGCGGAAACAGAAGCATTGCTTGCCACCACATAACCACGACTCATTACACTCAATAATTCTGATTTTTGAGATGATTCTTGAGCTGCAACTGCTTCTAATTCTTCTTTAGAAAACAGAGATTTTTCGTTTCCGTACCATTTTTGAATAGATTCCTCGGAATAATCTTTAATAGTCAAAGTTCCACGACGCATTGTCATTGAAAGCGTATCAGCTTCACGCACCACAGAAACTTCTACAGGTTTACCGCTTTGACCACGCAAAGCATTGCGAGCTTCTTCAAAAGTTTTGTCTTCAATAGAAACTGCATCAACCTTAAAAATTCGGTCGCTTGGTAAAATTCCAGCTTCTTCTGCAGGAGAACCAGGAATCACTTCTACAACACGAACACCTGACTTAGCAGGAATAATCGTTATTCCAATGCCACCGAATGATTCATCGGCAAAAGTTTGAACGCCCAAAAGAGAAGCTAATAAAACAGAAACTTTTACAAAGCGATTCATAAGAACTCCTTAAAAATCTAATTAAAAAAAAAATACATAAAATTTTTCAACAACAGCAAACTATTTTTTCAAAATAACGATAAAATCAGCGTTCTAGGGTTTCTGAGCCATCTGCAGATTCAACATCGTCTTCATCGTCATAATATTCCCATTCGTCTTCGTCTGTTTCAGGCACAATTAAAAGACCTAAAGAGACTGGTTCACCTTTTTCGTTCAAAAAGCCTTCTAAAAAAAGATTGGAAGAAAGACGAACCATGCGCAAATCCATCATAGTGCCACCATCATGAATGCTTTTTTTGCCAACAGTAAAAAACAAGAACTTCTTTTTCTTATACTCAAAACGATTTTGTTCATACGCGTAATTCCAAACAGACTCCCCTTGTTCTGACTGAATATAATTGCAGAAATTTTCATCAATATTACATTCAAAAGAAATGTATTCTTGATATTTTTGATTCCATTCTCTACTAAAAGCACAAGACTGCACTGATTTACCACCATTTACTTTTCGATTCAATTTTTCATTAATTACAAAAATGTCCATTTTTTCATTTTTTACTTGTTCCCAAACATCTCGCAAAATCAAGTAAGACTCAATATCTTTTGGGCATTTTCCATCTAATTCCACCGCTTCACTAATAGAAAGCATTTTCTGCTGAAGATCTAAATCTAAGACTGTAGGGATTTCATTTTCTTTAATTTTTTCCATCACTTTTTTAGGCGGAACCGTAATGATTTTGTCTCCTTGCTTTACTTGATAACCAAGTTCATCACGAACCATGTTAAAACATTGCTGCACGTGAATATCTACAGTATTTGAACCTGCTGAAACAAAATCAACGCCTATTTTCAAAAACCATTCAGACGCATTACTCGTACTTGATTTATCTAATTCACAAAAAGGTTCTTCCCGAATACCATCTATATAAATAATATTCGCTTTCAATTTTGTAAGAACCTCACCGCCTTGTTTATCAAGAGTTTCTAAACTCCAAAGGTTGGGATTACGGCGTAAGACCTCCGCTAAAGCTTTATCACCATCTAATGCCGGCAACAGAGAATCATTCCTTGCATTTTTTTCTTGCAAGAGTGCCGAATAAGAAGTCACAATATCTGGATTTGAAAAAAGAGTTCGGTCGGCGGCAAAAGAAACGCCAAGGCAGATAAACAACATCAAAAAAATTTTCTTCATATAGACCTTCTAGAAACTATTTTGAATAAACTAATTTCTTTATTAATAAATGAACCAAGTAACAAATTGCCCCAAGAATAATAATCACAGGACCTGTTACTAAATTCAAAGAATAAGATATAAATAAACCAGAAACTACCAGCACAAGTGAAATGACTGACGCAATAATCATCATTGAAAAAAGGCTTCGAGAATAAGTTTCTGCAATAAACGCGGGTAAAGTTAAAAGAGCAATCACAAGAATCAACCCCACCGCTTGAACGGCCATCACTACAGTTAGAGCCACCAAAGAAACAAGCAACATATAAAGCAATAGAACGCGTTCCCCGCGAGAACGAGCAAATTCCGGATCATAAGAAACAGAAAGCAAACGCTTAAAAAAAACTGAAACTGTTATAAGAATAATGGTAAGTAAAACAAGCATTAAACTCAATAATTCTCTAGGGACTGTTAGAATACTTCCAAAAAGAAAACTCGTCATTTCCCCATTATAGCCCGGAGTCAAATCGGTAAGAATCACGCCGAGCGCCATGCCTATAGCCCATATCACACCAATTAAAGTATCTGAACGATGTCGATCTTTCCAAGTTAAAATTCCCATCAAAACAGCACATAGTAAAGAAAAGCCTAAAGAACCAAGCATGGGAGAAAAGCCAAGAAACACAGCAAGTCCAACGCCACCATAAGAAGCATGAGCTATTCCACCAGCAATGCTTGATAATTTATTTACAACAACTAAAGACCCCATTACCCCACAAGCAATAGATACTAGGATTCCTGCTATTAAAGCATTTTGCATAAAATCTAATTGTAGCATTTCTAGCATAAATATTCCTACTTCAGCACATTTCCATATTTTCGAGTCAACTCAAGAATTTCATTTTCTAAAACACCTGGAAGAGGGTTTATTCCTTTTTCCAAATTTTTTGATTGAAGCAATTTTTCTCCAAGAGCATTGTGAAATGCCATAGTAGCATCCATAAATTTCAAAAGAGTCGGTTCTTCTAAAGCAAAATTCAAAGGTTTTTTATTAAAGAGAACACGTGTTTCTAAAACCGAACGCCCGTATTCGTCTTCAACGCCCATATTAGCAAACACCGCCTTGGAATTTGTAAGAGCAGATTCTATTTCAGCAAAAGCTAAAGCATTTTTTTTACCTGTTGCCGTGACAATAAATTCTGCACTTAATATTGCTTCTCGAATTTTTGAAAATTCAGAAATATCAATAAACTGTATTTTAGAATCCTTTGGAATTTCACCTTTAAAATCAGCTACTACTGTTACCATCGCTCCATATTTTAAAGCGTAATGCACAATTCCAGAACCAACTTTTCCATATCCAAAAACAAGCAACCGTTTAGATTTCCACGAGGAATAACCAAACTTTTCCATCGCACGAAAATAACTTTCGCCCGTCCCTAAAGAGGTTTCAATTTTTTTGATTTCACTTGAATCAGCGATAAACACCGGAAAGTTTGCTGTTTCGTAAAATTCTACTCCAGAACGGGTTAGTTCAACAGAACCAAAATTCGGCTTTAAAGAACTAAAAACGCCCCCGCAATCTAAAACAATATCGGGAACAAATGATACATTTTTTAATTCAACAACAGAAATTCCTGAATGAGAAAGGACTTCTAAAATTTTTGAATCGGCTGGAATCAGTGGAGAACAACCAACTATTAAATCGGCACCGCCAGAAATTAAAGCTTCATATTTCAAAAGAGTGTTACGAAAAATTGGTGTCGCATCAAGAATTTTCAACCTACTAAAAGGCTTTTCTTTTTCCATTCGCTTTCGCTGTCGCCAAAGTACAGGATATTCGCTTGTTTGATAAAAATTTTCCGTCCACTTTTCAAACATACATTCCCTACAAAATACTCGGAAGAATCTGTGGAAGATCTAAAATCGAAGAAATAGAATAATCAGCAAATTCATCTTTAAGATTCGGCGCCACCAAAACAGTAGTCCAACCTTTTGCCTTTGCTTCTTGCAAATTTCTGCAAGCATCATCTAAAAAAACAATGTTTTTAGAACAAACATTCATGTTTAAATTTTTCAAAAAACTTTCCATTTTTTCATAAGCACTAGAAGCAGGTTTCCCTTCCCAATCCATTGCTTTTAAATCAAAAACAGCATCAAAAAGAGAATCAATTTTCATAGACAAAAGTCCTGCTTCGCACCAATCAGCACGCCCATTCGTAAAGACTATTTTTTTTCCAGGAAGCGATTCTAAAATTGCCTTTCTCTCTTTAGAAAATGGAGGATAAATTAAATACTCAGGCACGTGAATAAAATCAAAAAAATCATCAGGTAAAACGCCATGACAAATTCGCAAGCCAGCTAAAGTAGTTCCGTATTCAGCTAAATATTCCTTACGAATTCGAGAAGCATTTTCAAAATTTTCATTTAAAGTTTTTTGAACATATTCTGTAATTCGTTTATCCAAAGAATCTAATACGTAGCGTTCTTCACTCGTGTAAAGAGTCAAATCGTAATCGAAAAGCCAAATAAATTCTTTGGAAGTATTCATTAGTAATTCACCAACCCACCAATTTGTCTTGCTAGGTAAGTCGCATAATTATCGGTCATGCCGCTCACAAAATCTAACACCTGGTGATATGCTTCAGCAGTGGTTACCGTTTGACCTATTTTCGCTTGACCAATTAAACGAACAATTCTATCTGCTCGGTAAGAACTAGCGCCTTTTTCTCTGTATTCATAAACACCGGCAATAAAAGCATCTAGTACCGTAGATAATGTAGTATAACTTCCTACTTCTAGCTCTGTTTTTCTACGATCAGGGTAAATTCGTTCACGCCCAAGACGCTTCGCAATTCGAATTCCTCGCATTGTATCTGATGTTGAATGAGAAAGCAAACCGCCTTCCAAAGTTCCATTCATAATTTCGTTGTAATGCAAATAAAAAACGTTAGCTACATCGTCAATCACATTTTGAATTGCAAGCCCACGAATGCTAGAAAGAAAATCCCTAAAATTCTGACCGTTTTCTTCATATTTTTTATCAATATCTACTTCAGGACCGCACAAGTACATAAACATTTCACGAACATCAGAAAATGTTAAAATTCCAAGTTCAATCGCATCTTCTACATCTAAAATAGAGTAACAAATATCGTCGGCAGCTTCCATCAAATAAACGAGCGGATGACGCATCCAAACACCATCGGCAATTTCTGGAATTCCTAACACCCAAGCAGTTTCGCGATACAATTGAGTTTCTGTTAAAAACAAACTTGTTGGCGAACCATAAAAAGAAGTTCTCGGGTATTTAATCATTGTACCAAGAGTTGCATAAGTCAAGCGCATTCCACCATCTAAAAAATGGTATTCTAATTTCGAAAGAATACGATGACCTTGAGCATTGCCGTCAAAATTTTCAAAATCAGCCATTTCTTTATCAGACAAATCCTTCAACGGAAGAGATTGTCTGTTTTTTCTAAACCATTCTCGAATGGCAGCTTCCCCGGCATGCCCAAAGGGCGGATTTCCTATATCGTGAGCAAGGCAGGCTGCTTGAACAATCATTCCGAACTGATAGGCTGTAAAATGTTCCGGCAGGTGCTTTCTTATTTTTTCAAATACCGAAATCGCTAAACTTCGGCCTACACTAGAAACTTCAATACTGTGAGTTAAACGACTATGCACATGGTCATTCACAGAAAAAGGATGAACCTGAGTTTTTCTTCCAAGACGCCGAAACGCGGTAGAAAAAACAATGCGGTCATAATCTCGGTGAAATTCAGAACGATGCGGGTCACGAGCCGCTGGGTGACCATACCTTGTCGCAGAAAGAAGCATATCCCATTGAAGCATACAAAAAAGATAGAAAAGCTACTTCAAAAAGATGAATGCCTAATTTCAAATATGGGGAATTTTAGTATTCTTCAAGCGGGTCAAAATAAACAATCTTAGATGCGGAAAGTTTTTGTTCTCCATCAAAACGATACGCCGCCAATTTTCCACGACGGTAGCGAGAAGCCACACTAAAATCTAAACAGCAAACATTATCTCTAAATAAATATGGCGAACCTTCTAACCAATAATGCCCAAAAAATACGGGCCGCTCAGACGGGCGATAAAAATCTCTTTGCCGAATATGTTCCGGAACAGGAGCGTTAGGTAATTTAATTCCTGGCTGTAGAGAAAGTTCTTCTAGCGAAGCAGTTGATGGATTTTCCCACCAGGTGATTCTTGTTTTATAGCGCAATACATTTTCACTATCTCTAAAAGTTATACCTTCAGGAAGTTCCATTTCCGGCCCTTTCAAAAGCATATCTACCGGTTTAAATAAATCTAAAGATTCATCAAGAGCCCTATGTAAAACAGAATCATCAGCTAAATTAATTACACCAGCTGCTTTTAAAAGTGCTATAGAAGACAAATCGGCACAAGCATGCATAGCACGAAAAGTTTCCGTTTCTAAATACAGCGGAAGTGTTCTAAAAAAATTCAGCATTTCATAAAATTCATCTTTTCCTCGCCCACCATTTGCCGTATGAAAAGAAGTAACCGTTTCTGCATGAATCATAACTTTATTGAACGAATGTTCTCTATAATATGAATCCTGGTTCGCACTAGGATTTAACCGTTTTGTCCAAAAAGCAAGTGCATTTAATTCATGATTTCCAAGTAATGCTACCGCATTCTTTGATTCCACCATAGAACGCACTAAACGGTAAACTGCTTTAGAATCGGGGCCTCTATCAATATAATCGCCTAAAAAAACGACTTGTCTTCCTTCCGGGTGAAAATAACCTTCTTTACTTTCTTTATAACCCATTTTCAACAACAAACGAGAAAGACATTCCACATGCCCATGAATATCACCTATAAAATCAAGCCCTGAAGAAAATTGCATAACTTGAATATATACTCTAAGAAAAAAATTTCCCTTTAAAAAAGCGGTAAAGTAAATTTTACTTAACTTTTTTTGTGTTTACCTTCAATTTCCAAAATACACTTTCTCTACTAAAAACAGGAAACTTTATGAAAAATATTGCTAAAGAAGCAGAAAAAAAGGCTATGAATTCCTCCTCTCCTTAAATAGAATTGCAAATTCTTTAGATACAAAAAAACTCTGAAATTAAATTCAGAGTTTTTTTGCAAAATAGAAACCACGTTTTAATAATTATTCTTCTCTTATATAAACGTAATGCGTTGCTGTTGGGTAATAAGCTTCCCCCTCTTTATCTAACGCTTTGAGAACTAAATCTATTTCGGTTGGAGTCATACCCACCGTTTCACGCATATATTTTTTGATTTTTGAAAGAGAATAATCTGTAGTTGAAAAGAAATCAGCCCCTCGCATTCTTGAAACCATATCAAAGCAAGAAACACTTGACATTTTTGCACAAGAAGATTCTGCTACATGCGGAGTAATTTCTCCTGATTGGAAAAAATAAGATGCACTACTTTTGTCTGAAACACAACCTAACAGCAAAAGTGATAAGCAAAACAGTAATTTTTTCATGATTCTTCTCCTAATTTTCAGTATAATATAGCAACATTTTACAAATAAAAACACATTGTTTTGACTTTTTTAAAAGTTTTTGGTATTCTTTTCGTAATATTTTCTGTATTTTCCTTAAAATTGCAAAAGAAAGCTTTTTCCGGGCATTTTTTGTTTTTTTTATTTGCTCTTTAAACGCCTTTTTTAAACCAAAATCCGTTTACAAAAAAGGATTTTTCTATCTTTGGCGGCACTATGAAGAAAACGAATGAAGATTTATGGGTCGGCGTTGATGTCGGCTCTACGACTGTAAAAATTGCTGTTGTTGATCCAGCTACTTCTAACTTACTCCATTACTCCTACCAACGTCATAACGCCATGCAAGCGGCAAAGGTTATGGAACTTTTAACAGAAGCTCATGCCTTATTCCCAGGAAAAACTTTTGGCGTAGCATTTTGCGGTAGCGGCGGTCAACCATTCGCAGAAGCAACACGAGCTTTTTTTGTTCAAGAAGTCGTAGCGAACGCTCTTGCAGTTAGAGCAACTCACCCAGAAACACGCGTTGCCATTGAACTAGGTGGTCAAGACGCAAAAGTCGTTTTCTTTGAAAAAGACCGAACCACAGGAAAACTCATTGCAAGTGATATGCGCATGAATGGCGTTTGTGCTGGCGGAACGGGAGCTTTTATTGACCAAGTCGCTGAACTTCTTCGTATAAAAACAGAAAATTTTGAATCTTACGCGGCTCGTGGAAAAAAAGTTTACGAAATTTCAGGTCGCTGCGGCGTTTTTGCTAAAACAGATATTCAACCAATGCTCAACCAAGGCATTGCTAAAGAAGACATAGCTCTTTCTAGTTTTCATGCCATTGCAAAGCAAACTATTGGCGGACTTGCACAAGGTATGGAAATCAAACCGCCCGTTATTTTTGAAGGCGGTCCTTTAACATTTAACCCTACACTTGTTCGAGTATTTAAAGAACGCCTTGGTATTTCTGAAGAACAGACTATCGTTCCTGAACGTTCTGAAGTTCTTGTAGCGTGGGGCGCCGCTCTTTCACTCGGTTCCATGTTTAATGACAAACCTTGTGATTACAGAGAAGAAGGTTCTCTTGATGCTTTGCGTCACTTTAACGAAAAACGCCAAGCCGAACATCGCGAAAATGGCAATCCATTCTTTAAAGACGCTGATGAACGCGAAGAATTTTTAAAACGCCACCCGATGGCTCCGGCATTTTACCCACAACCAACTTCTGGTTCTGAACTGAATGTTTACATCGGAATTGACGCTGGTTCGACCACCACCAAACTCGTTTTGATGTCTGAAGACGAAAAAATTTTAGACGGATTTTATGCCAGTAACGATGGTGAACCACTAGCTGTTTTGAAGCGCGCTTTAGTTGAACTTGCTGATAGATATGAGGAATTTGGGTGTAAACTAAACATTCTTGGAGTTGGCACAACAGGTTATGGCGAACAACTCATAGCAAAAGCCGTCCATGCTGATTACCATACAGTAGAAACAGTAGCTCACGCAAATGCCGCCCAACACCTCTGTCCAGACGTTTCTTTTATTCTTGACATTGGTGGTCAGGACATGAAAGCTATTTCGGTGCAAGACGGCATTGTCACAGGAATTATTCTAAATGAAGCTTGTTCTTCGGGCTGCGGTTCCTTTATTGAAACTTACGCTCGTTCCTTAGGTATTCCTATGGAAAAAATTGCGGAACTTGCGTTCAATGCCAAAAACCCTTCGAAATTAGGCAGTCGCTGTACCGTTTTCATGAACAGTTCCATCATCACAGAACAACGTGATGGAAAACAACCTGAAGATATTATCGCCGGAATTTGCCGTTCCATTATCGAAAACGTCTTCACAAAAGTGATTCGCATTCGCAACCTAGATACTTTAGGGAAAAAAGTGGTGGTTCAAGGCGGAACGTTCAAGAACAACGCCGTATTAAGAGCTTTTGAGCAACATACTGGTTTAACTCCTATCAGACCAGAACGCCCAGGAGAAATGGGAGCTATTGGTATTGCTCTTTTAACTAAGCGTTTTATGGAAGGAAAGCGCGCCGAAAACCCAGATTACAAAACTTCATTTATCGGGCTTGATGCCGCTAGAAATTTCAGTTGGGACAACAAACCTGGACAAATTTGTCAGTACTGCACCAACCACTGTTCAAGAACAATCGTTACCTTTAGCGATGGCACAAGTTTTGTAACAGGAAACCGCTGCGAACGTGGTGAAGTTACAGCAGACCCAAATGATCCAGAAACAAAGAAATTGGTAGCCGAAATCAACCGCAAAATGTTAGCGGTTCCAGACATGATCAAGCGCACCAACCAGCTTCTTGTAAAAGATTATGCTCCAGCTAAATTGATTCCACAAACTGGAAAAACAATTGGTATTCCACGCGTTTTGGAATTCTGGTCTAGTTTACCTTTCTGGAAGGCGTTCTTTACTTCTATTGGCTACAATGTTGTTGTTAGCAAACAAAGCGATTATCCGTTATTTGAATCTGGATTGCACAGCGTTCCTTCAGATACCGTATGTTTCCCGGCAAAGTTAGTGCATGGGCACATCAAATACTTGATTGAAAAGAAAGTGGATCGCATTTTCTTCCCAATGATGGTTGCTGTTCCAAGTGACCACACTAAATTTTCAGCTACAGCGGTTTGCCCGGTTGTTCAAGGTTACCCGAATGTTTGCAAAAACACAGACAATCCAGAACTTAATTACAACACTCCAATGGACCAACCTGTGTTCCATTGGTTTGATACGAAACTTCGAAAAAGCCAAACTGTAACTTGGTTCCATGAAAATTGGAATTTGCCTAAAAAGATTTTAGCGAAGGCTGTTGCCGAGGGTGAAAAAGCTCTCCAAACCTACCGCGACACATTAGTCGCTGAAGGTCAAAAAATCATTGACGATGTTCGAAAAAATAATTCATTTGCAGTGGTAATTGCAGGGCGCCCTTACCACGCTGACACTCTTGTAAACCACAATGTCGCTACTCATTTCACGTCAATGGGCATTCCTGTTTTAACAACAGAATCTCTACCAGGCGTTTACGATCAAGATATTCCAAAAGCAACTCGTATGGAAATCAAAAATACTTTCCACATGCGCATGCTTGGGGCCACCATGATCACCGCCAAGGATCCTGCTTTAGAATTAGTGCAAATCGTAAGCTTTGGTTGCGGACATGATTCTATTTTGACCGATGAAATGAGCCGTATGCTTCATACTTGTTCTATCAAAGAACTTTTGATGCTTAAACTAGATGAAGGTGACGCTCGCGGACCAGTCGGAATTCGAGTAAAGAGTTTTATAGAAACAGTTCGTTCACGAAGAGCTGCTAATCTCCCTGATAAAGAAGAATCTAAAGAACCTTTATTTACGGTGCCTTTCGAAAAGAAAGATAAACAGCAACGTCATATTTTGGTTCCAAACCTTTCTCACCCATTCAGTATTCTAGCTACCGAGTATTTCAAAACGCTCGGTTTCAAAGCAGAATGTTTGCCATTAGCAGATGCTCGTGCCATTGAACTTGGTAAAAAATACGTTCATAACGATATTTGTTTCCCGGCTCAGGTTAATATTGGCGAAAACCTTCGCTGGCTAGAACAACACCCGGAAATTTCCCAAGATGAAGTAGCTATTGGGCTAGCTAAAAACTGTGAAAACTGTCGAGCCGTGCAATACGCTGTTCTTGCCAGAAAAGCTCTTGACGAGGCAGGTTACACTCGCGTTTCAATCATCACCACAGGAACCGACGAAAAGAACATGCACCCAGGTTTCCGTTTAGGATTAGATTTCAAGCTGCACATGCTTTGGGGTCTTTCTGTAATGGACTGTATTGAAACTATTTACAGAGCTCTCCGCCCATACGAAATTCACAAAGGCGATACTCAAAAAGTCTATGACGAATGGATGCCAAAACTCATGAAAATGATTGGCAACCTTACTAAATCTCAACTGGCCTACCCAAAAGCAATGCTTTCTGAACTTGAAAAATGTATTGAAGCATTTAATGGTGTAGAAGCAGACAGAAGTGTTCGCAAGCCTCGTGTTTCGCTCCTTGGTGAAATTCTTATGAATTACCACCCAAGTGCAAATGGATTCATTGAAGAATACTTAATGAACAACGGCATGGAAGTGGTGCTTCCATTTATGATGGATTTCTTCCGAGTGGATGAAGTTGTTCGTGCAGAAAAAATCCAACGAGGCTTTATACAAAATCCAACAATGGAATGGCTTGTCGGAGGCTTAACAGCAAAAGTTTACACCTTTGCAGTTAATCAGATTTACAAGCGCATTGAAAAGTTCAAATTCTACGAACATCATGCTGATTGTTATGAATTAAAGGGTCTTGTAGGCGACATCATTGACGTTTCTTACAACACCGGCGAAGGTTGGCTAATCCCTGGCGAAATTCTCTACAACGCACAACAAGGTGTTAATAGCTTTATTATTGTGCAGCCTTTCGCTTGTCTTGCAAACCACATTTCTGGCAGAGGCTTAACCAAAGCCGTCAAGGAAAGATTCCCACACATTCAAGTATTAAGCCTTGACTACGACCCAGATACTAGCTTTGCAAATATTGAAAACCGTTTGCAAATGTTGATTATTAACGCTCGTGAATTAGAAAAATCCAAGCACTAATAAACCAACAAATCTTTAACTCTCGTAAGCATTTGCCTTGCGAGAGTTTTTTTGAGTCCAGGGCGTTCCCCAGTTTGCATAGGGTGTCCAAGTTATCGCGAATCAAGTTCCCTAAACCAATTTGATGAGCCAGTCAAACCAGCTGATTCTCAACAAAAAGAATATGACGATATTTTGATGTTTCAACTGCTAGTTTTTTTTTAATTTTCAATATGAAAAAAGTTCTCTTTATTTTCTCCCTTACCGCAATAAATGTGTATGCAGTAAATTGCCTTGATATGATTCAAGCAACACTTTATAATTCTGCAAATAAATATCACCTAGATAGCGCTTACATTGAAAATTATGGTTCCGACTTTAGTTATTATGCCTCAATGAAATATCACTATACCGAAAACAACTTGGACAGTATCGTTCGCTGTACAAATGAAAAATGCTCAACAATACATCAAAGAACTATTGAAGAAAAAACAGAACATTCAATCAAAACAACCACCTATTATGACAAGCAAATCATTCAAGAGGAAAATTATATTATAGGAAAAGATTCAAGCTTTTCTTATATCTACAGTCCCGCTATTTCCGAACAACCTGAAATTGACTATACTAGAATTTCATACTTACGTCATGACACCCTATTTACAGAAGTATGGGAGCAACCTGAAAATCTTCTCCAAAAGAACGCAAGTTACTTCGTAACTCCAGACCCTAATAACGAAAATATCTGTATTGAAACTTCCTATGAATTATCCTCTAATCCAACTTATAAGGTAATATCACCTACTGAAAATGGATTTGTTATTTCGCTTAAAGATAGTGAAGAAAAAGTATTTTACACATTAGTCAAATCCAATTCTTCAACAACAATTCTCCGCAAAAAACGCCCAATATTTAGTGCAGAAAAAACAAAAGCCTTCGACATTCTCGGTCGCCCCGCTAAAAACAAACATATAGTAAAAGTGAAAAAATGAATTAAGAACTAAGCAATATAAGGATACAAATTAATTGCTATATTGAAATTATATGCCAAGTTCTGAAAATTTCTGTGATTATGTTCTTGCTCAATTCAAGGGCAAATTACGCATAACTATACGGAAAATGATGGGTGAATACATTCTTTATACCGATGGGAAAATATTCGGAGGAATCTATGATGACCGGCTATTGGTAAAACCAGTGCCTGCAGCGTTAGCAATATTCCCTAGTGCAAAAGAACAACTGCCTTACGATGGCGCTAAGCCCATGCTCCACATAACGAATGAGCAGATAAAAAATGGCGATTTATTGAGATTTGCTTTATGTATTAAAAATCCTAAATAATGTTATTTTAAACGCCGGGCTGAAACACTATCATTTTTTTAAGCTATCTTGGTTACATAAAGTGTTTTGAGGTATGATATGAAAAATCAAATAAAACTTTTTTTACTTATGGCAGCGACTGCCGCTTTTTCTCAAGTAACATCCGACACCATTTCGTTTGTGAACTTCGAAAATCGTCCTGTTGGGGTTTATACCAAGGCTTACGCTCAAGATGATTTTAAACGCAACAACTACGACAATAGTTTTTGGTATGCTGTAGAACAAAGTTACAATGCCGGAAACGCACAAGTCCTTTACGACGGAGCAGAACACGGAAATGTACTACAACTTAAATATCCAAAAGGTTGCGTCGGACCAATGGGAGATAATGCACCAGCTTGTGCGATTCAAATTATACAACCGCTTGAAAGAACTGCCGATACCATGTGGAACGCCTATGATATCTTTTTTGAAGATGGTTTTGAATTCAGACTCGGAGGAAAACTTCCTGGACTCTGTGGCGGCAAGTGTTATACCGGTAACGCCATGCCTTCTACCGGCGATGGTTGGAGTGCTCGCGTTATGTGGAGAGAAAACGGTAATGCCGTACAACTCTTATACTTTATGGGGCAAGTTAGTGTTTATGGCGATGATGCCAAATGGAATTTGAATGGAACTATTCCGCAGGCACAATTCACTACAGGCAAATGGCATAGAATTGTGAACAAAGTAACAATGAATACGATTACGACTCCAGGGCAAGGCGATAAAAATGGTCGTGTGCAAACTTGGTACGATGGGCAACTCGTAATGGATGTAGATACACTTCGTTTCAGAGATTACGATTCTGTGCGTGTAGATAAATTTTACCTTTCTACATTTCACGGCGGAAGCGGCTCTGACTGGGCGCCCACTCACGATTGCTTTATTAGATACGACAACTTTACCATTTCAACAGATTCAATTCCAGTTACTACAAATGCATCAAATAGCGAAAACCCAAATCCTATTTTAATTTCCCAGCCAGAAAAATCTGTAGAAAAGATTTACATCTATCGAATTAACGGTTCAAAAATTGGTCAAAGAAATGAACGCCCTGATGCGCGTACACACAAATTAAAGAATGGGAAAAACGTTAAAGTCGTAAGATAAAATTTACCACCGGCATAATTTCATCTTATTTGATACTTATTCTAAATCTGAAGATTTTTTAATAGTGGTTTAAGAGGACTATGCTCCTTACACAATGAATATAGTAGTCCTCTACTTCCTTGGTATTAACAAAAACTTCTAGTGTCATTTTAGCCCCTCCATGATTTTTATTCAAATCTAGCCAATTTGGGAGATAAGCTTAAGTCTAACTTGATACAAACTGCGTTTTTATGGATTTTATTGTAGATAAATTGATGAGAAACCACACTTTTTCCGCAGAAAAAGTGTAGTTTCTTCGCATTATTTCTATATTAACAACATGTTTAGGTCTATAATCGAAAAAATGGTCCAGTGGAAGGGCTCGAAAAACAGGAAGCCTCTTGTTCTTTGGGGGGCTCGTCAGACGGGCAAAACCTGGGCAATGAAGGAATTTGGCAGGACGCATTTCGAAGACTGCGTCTATGTCAGTTTTTATAACAACAATAAAATTGCAAAAATTTTTGAACTGGATTACGACGTCCGTCGCATTTTGAATGCGTTGGAAATTGAATTGCGTGTCAAGATTGTTCCTGAAAAGACTTTGTTGGTTTTTGACGAGATCCAGTCAGCACCGAAGGTGCTTGAATCGCTGAAGTATTTCTACGAAGATTATCCTGAATATGCAGTTGTGGTTGCGGGTTCACTTTTGGGAGTTGCAATCCACGAGGGAATTTCTTTCCCTGTGGGCAAGGTCAACGAGTTGTGGCTCCACCCAATGAGTTTTTCTGAGTTTCTAATTGCGATTGGCGATGAACGTCTAGCCGCGTATATTGACAATCCTGAAAATGCGGAAGTGAATGAGTTCGCGGATCTGTATAGGGAGCGTCTCAAACAGTATTATATTGTTGGGGGAATGCCCGAAGTTGTGAATTCCTTCCGAGAAAATCAAGATTACGGTGTTTGCCGTGAAATCCAGAACTCAATTTTAAACCAATATGAAGGTGATTTTGGCAAACATGTGAATCCAAGAGAGCTTCCGAGAATCCGTATGGTTTGGAATTCTCTCCCGTTGCAGCTTGCAAAGGAGAATCGAAAGTTCTTCTTTGGACAAATTAAGAAAGGGGCCCGCTCAAAGGATTTTGAGATTGCCATACAGTGGCTCTTGGATTGCGGACTTGTGCATAAGGTAAACATGGTTTCTAAACCAGGAATACCTTTGAAGGCTTATGCGGAGTTAGATTTCTTCAAAATATATATGCTCGATATAGGCTTGCTTGCTGCAAAAAGCGAACTGGATACATCATCGGTTCTAAACGGAAATAAAATATTTACCGAATTCAAAGGAGCCTTGACAGAACAATATGTTTTACAAGAACTGCTTGCCGAGACTCCCTACACTCCGTTCTATTACGCTTCCGAAAAATCTACATACGAGGTCGATTTCTTAATCCAGAAGAAGGGAAATATCGTTCCCATTGAGGTCAAGGCAGAAGAGAATCTGAAAGCCAAGAGTCTTCGCTTTTTTGTGGATAAGTTCAAACCTTCTACGGCTATTCGCACCTCCATGTCACCATACCGCAAACAAGAATGGATGGAAAATGTTCCCTTGTGGGCTGTGAAGAGCATTTAAGACTATTATAGGCAAATTCACCCTGTTTTTACTAAACAATATTGCATCGGGCTATTAACTAGTTTCCTTCGTATTAAGTGGCGTATTCAACAGATTCAGAATATTGAACCCCGTTTTGAAGACTTATGCAATTTAATTGATACCCTCCAGCGTGATAACAATCAAATCCACTATTTCCGCTACTCATTGAATGGCTGATTAGCATTCCTGAAGAATTGTACCTTCTATTTTCTAGGTATAAGCCACCACCGTAATTTTGACTACGAACGTTGTATTCTCTTGGCATTCCATTTTTAAAATACTCAACAGAAACAGTTTCAAAATCGCTGTGTAGAAAACGAGAAATCAATTTACCATTTTGGTAGTCACAGATAAGCCAAGATCTACTGCTGTATCTATACTCTAAACGGTTTTCGTAGCTAGTTAGTGGGCAAGACTTTGCCAAAGCAATTGTTTGAAAAAAAATTATGCATAGGATTGCGAGTGTCTTTTTCATAATTTGTTACCTTTCGTTTATTATCAGTGATTCTTTTTCCTTGCTGAAGAACTCAAAAATTCGGTAAAATGATATCCAAAATCCGTGAACTCAACATGATCGCAAACGCCTGTACTTGTCGTAGTTACACATTCTGCCACGTTTCCACCATTATACACGATGTGTCCATAATATCTATATTCTCCTAACGCATAGTAAAATTTCATAATCAAGGTGACGCCAATCCTCGGAGTGTGAGCCACAAGCGACTCTGCGAAAGCGAGTCGTGGTGGCGAGAGGGCAGGCTCTAGAGAATGTATTTTGAAGAATTCAGCCAGTCCGGTCTGTATAAGCACCGGGGATTTTTTTTATATCACATTCGGCAAGGGCATATCATATTTTTCTTGACAATGTAAACTTTTTTTTACATTTATAAAAAAATCTACCAAGGAGTAATATGATGAAGCACCTTTCAAGAGCAGCACTACTGGGCACAACGATGGCCGCCGCATTCGGTTTTTACGCCTGCGGAGACGACAGCAGTTCGGGACCGTCGAATCTGGGTAACGAAGTCATGTCCTCTTCTTTCCAGATGATCATCGACGACAAGTCGCAAACCATATCCCTTTCTGGAGACGGCTTCAAGGAAAACATGTGCGTCGTGAACGGAGAGACGGTCCAGTGGAAACCGGTTCAGACATCGCCCAGCGACATGCTCGCCAAGTACATGTTCGTCGGCGACACGCTCGTCCTGTTCTGGCAGGACGAAGACGGCGATTTCGAAAACTATGGCGATATGTTCATTGGCGGTTCTGCAGGCAGCGTTTACGGCACCTGGAACATGGTCCCCTGCGAATACAAGGAATCTCGAGGCAGCAGCAGCTGCGATGAAGACGACCTGGAATACAACACTACCCTATCGATCTCAAACGGAGCAGTCAACATCACGCAGACCAAGCAGACATTCGCGGAAGCATCCCCACTAGATTATTCCACCAGCGAATATAGATGGAGTCTCTACGTATCACTTTATACGGGAGTCGCCAGTAATCTCGACCCGACACTCCTTTCATATAATAGCCTCTCGGAGGCAGGATCATTCGCATCAAAACCAGAAGTCCAGGCAGCCCTAGGAATCGTATCTTCTGACCTATCCACAACAGGAGAAACCATCACCATCGCCGGAAAGACTTTCACCGTAAGAGTCCAAAATTTTCAGACTTTTGTAGGTAACGATAACAGCAGCACATCTGTAGACATCTCTGCAGATGGAATCACCTGCAGCAGAACCGCCGAAAGGATATACGAACTAACGAGCGACTACTGCAAGACTGAAAACATGGCCTACTTCGATATTGACGACGACTACGACGCCAACGGAAACAAGTACTACTACGTCGATAGCTACAAAAAGGACAACATGGATGAATTCTACGCCTGCATGCAGGGAATCATGCCCCCGCCCAGCGGAACCGAAGAAGACCTGTTGAGCAAAGTAGTAACACCGCTTTACAAGAAGACTGCTGAACAGGACGACATCCAGGCAATCCTGAAAAAGTCCCAGAAGCGTCTGAGCCGCCTCGCCAAGTAAACCGACAAAACAAGAACTTCAAATCCCCAGTGCACTTGTTGCTCCAGGGATTTTTTGTATAAAAAAATCCCGCAGGGGCCTTTGGGAACCCCTGCGGGAAAGTGGAATTAGAAGAAAACAAGCGTGCTTTCGGTCTGTTCTACCCCGCGATTCGATCCGGCATCCCTTCTCTAGAACCAGAATGGACTGGAAGCACATTAACTAATATAGCACGGATTTTTTCATTACGGGAAAAAAACTGCCGAAGGCATAATCCATATTAGAATGATTCTACTTGGAACCTGACGACTTGACTTCGGCTTTAGTTTCTTTCCAAATCTGCTGCAGGCCTTCGAGACCAACGTCCTTCATGTCCTTTCCCTGTTCACGAACCTTCTGTTCAACGATACGGAACCGCCTTTCAAAATTGGAATTCGCGCGTTCTAGCGCAAGCGCCGCATTGAAGCCACAGTGACGCGCCACGTTCACCAGGCTGAACATGATGTCGCCAAATTCGTCTTCCATTCCATAAAGCGGTCGTCACCGCTCGTAATCGTACCCGCCTTAGAAACAAGCTGGTCCGACATCACGCAAATGCAGTTGTATATGAACAGGCTCGGGACTTCTTGCATGTAATTACGAATCTGCAAGTAGGCTTCGCTTGCATCGGTCTCTTCGCGGCTTGGAGACTTGAGCTCAAACAGACAAATCGGCAGCCCGTTCAAAAACAACAGAACATCGGGCCGTTTGTTGGACTTCTCGATAACTGTCCACTGGTTCGCAAAAATGAAGGAATTGTTCTCGACATTCTTGTAATCGACCAGGTAAATAATATCGGCCTTTGTTTCGCCATTCTTTGAATAAGTGACCTCGACACCGTTCTGGATATAATCCATGAACAAGGCGTTCTGTTTTACAAGGTCGTTATTTTCAAAATGGCGAATCTTGTTCAACGCCTCTGCGATGGCGTGCGAATCCGCCTTCGGGTTAATTCAGCAAATCGCTTCTTCAAGAACTGGCTCGTAAAGCGGGTCTCGAAAATCCCTCTCTACATCGGGCCCATAGCAATAATCCCAGCCCAGGGTTTCCCTGAACAGCTCAATGAGGCATTGCTCGTAGGCGTTCTCGTTGTAGAAAGACATTGACTAAATTCCTTTGTGAGAAATTTAATCAAAAAAGGCGGAAGATGCTCAATTCTGCGTTTCTGAAAGGCTTTTTTCGATGGATTCCAGGAGCTTATAGACTCCCGTAGAGGGATTTCTGCTTTCAGTCAGCGATTTTGCCCTCTGGATTGCCGTAGAACGGTTGCTCCAAAGCAGGTTCTTTTGAGTGGCACTCAATTCACCCTTTCGGTAGTGATTCCATTCGCTTGCAGAATTTTGTAATGCCTTGACGCATTCTTCAGAACCGAGACTTGCCTTCTGGTCACGAGAATGCAGAAGAAACCACAATTCAACACAAGGATTGGAACAAACCATTGTTCCGTCGCATTTATCCAATTTGACATTTACCTCTGGAACGTCACGGTCGTACATCAAGAACGCTTGGATGCGGTCTGTCGGCGACACCTTCTCTTTCTTTATTTCACGGCAAACAAGTGCGTTCGAAATGGATTGACCCTCGCAGATAGGCACAATCCTAATCGGAGATCTATAGCGTTGACGCAATTCCTGAACGTAGCATTCTTCCGTTGGACCCTCGCAAAAAACGAGGAACGCCTGCTTCATCTTTTTAGGGGTTCTTTCTTCTCTACCTCTTGGCATAACTACCCCTCTGCAAGCATTCTCTTCAGGCTTTCAACAGTAGACGTGACAATGGGTATCGCATCGAAGCGGCCCTGCCTGTAAGCCTTCTCGGCATCCATATTTTCCCTAAAGTCCTTGTAATCGTACAGTGACTGGACCTCGGTAGCGCCAGTTTCGTTCTTGGTCACAAAAACAATCTGGTCTTTCCGGAACCGATTCATATTAATCAGGCTCAAATTGTGCGAAGAGAACAAAAGCTGTGACTGCGATGATGCGTGAATCAAGTCAAGCAAAAACTCGGAAATACTGGCATGCAGGCTTGTGTCGAATTCATCCAGCATAACAGACTTCTTGTTTTTCACGACATCAATCATGCACAAGAGAATGCTGAACAGTCTTTTTGTACCGCCGGATTCTTCGTCCATATCAAAAGGAACGTCTGGAGCAATTTTATGGTACGTCAAAAATCTCACCATTTCCTGATTCACAACACGAGTTGGCATCCCGAATGGGTTTCCTGGGTTAGGTATGGGAATAGGAATCGTTTCAATCTTCTTAGCCACATCGCAAATGTCGCTGTCACACTGTTGCAGAGCAGCAAGAATTAGCGCTTTATTCGTATCAAAATACGATTCGACGTTCATGTCGTGCAACGGAATCAACCCGAGCATAAAAGTCGACAAGAAATAACGATAAAGTTTTTGCGCCAACTCGCGGTTCATGGAACTGGCTCGGCTCAAAAAGAGGTTCTTGTCACTAGTATTCAGGGCAACGTCATTTGGCCTTGCCAAAACGCTTTCAGCAAATTTGTATTCGGAGCCTTCTCTTTCAAAAACACGGGCACGACGATCGTTGGGGTAATGGAATAGGCTTTCGGAAATAATTTTGGACTGCAACAACGAAAAAGAGTATTCGTATTCCACGTCGTCGCAAATGAAGTCTATCAAAAAATTGCTCGGCTTGTTTTTATAGTCGTCGAACTTGAACGGGGCATAGTTGAAGACGGAATTCTCGTTATGCTGGTGCGATTCAAGAACTAGGTGGCAGCAGAAATTTATCGCCTTCAAGATGTTCGACTTTCCGGACGCATTTGCGCCAAAAAGACCAATGGACTTGAGCAGCTTGAGGCCGTTCCATTCAATAACATTGTCAGCCAATTTTTTGGACAGGGCCGTTTTGGTGTTCCCAGCCCTAAAATTGATACAAATCCGGTCTCTTATGGAGAAAAAGTTCTCTAACTCTATTTTAACTAGCATCAAGACCTCGTTTTTGTAGAATTTCTACAAAAATACAACATAAATCCGAAAAAAGCAAGGGATAAGAGGGATGAAAGTGTTCAAAAGCGCTTAAAAAAGCCGTTTTTAATACTTCTTTTCGAGATCGTTGAATTTTTTCTTTTCTTCCTTAGAAAAGGGGGGGGATTTCCAGAGACTGACTATATTGGCGTTTACAGCGAATTCAGAAGAAGGTTCGCCCTGCGGCCTATCCTCGCTAAGAGCAGCGATGGTGACTTTCGCTTTGAATTCATCTTTCAAGACTCTGCGAGTGTGCTTGGATGTATTCGCGATACTTTCGCGACCACCTTATCAATCAATTCTTTCGTACCCCAAATTACCTGAGCTGACATATTGCCTGAAAATTTCCGGGAGGGGAGGGGGGGGATTTGCATTATTTGATGGAATTGAAGTATTTAACTAACTTTTCGTTTAGTTCGTTTGTTATTTTTTTGCGCTCATCAATGTAAACCTGTTTTTCTTCAGGACATTGATTCTCTTTTTTTACTAATTCTTGAATTTTACTTGTATAGCTGCGATAATAATTGACAAAATCGAGTAATGTTCCGTCTTTATTGATTGCCATTTGATTCTCCCGATGTAGAAACGTTGCTCTGATTAGAATTGATTTCGCTTGAAATTTTGTATTCCATTGCCTTACATAAAATTGTAAAAATGTTGGAGTCAACCAAATTTTTCATGCTATTTTGGGCTTCCTTTCCTTTAACTTCTAAGCACACGCTATAAGCAGGACATTTTTTGTCTGGAGTTTTAATGAGACAATAGGAAACATAATCATCAAAGATTTTGTTTTTAATACTTTTTTTTGTATCATAATGATGATTTTTATTTCTAGAATAAATTACAGGCTTTTCTTGCTCTTTTGACAACTTGATTAGGCTTTTACCTCGAATAGGAATTGCGGAGGGGGAGTTTGAATCATCGGAACAAACATCCGCAATCATTTCTTTTCTGTTGTCGCTTAATTTCCTTAAGGTAAATCGTGAATTACTGGTACCAAAGAATATGGTTGAAAAATTAGATAAAATTCTTTTGCAATAATTGTGGTAATCATCATCATCATTCATTGTAAGATATGCAAGAGAAATGAGGCTCGCCATCTTCTTATTGAAAAGACTAGTTTGTTTTAGGTCGTTCTGAACTTTTTTGAAATGTTCTCCATTGAATACATTTTGTTCTATTTTTTTTCGTAATTCTATTCTGCCCATCAATAAGTAGTCTGTAAATGTGTAATTTAATCCATTTAATCCTTGATCTTCTATGCAATGTAAAAGTTTTTTGAAATCTCCGAAATAAAACCCAATAAAAGCAATTATGATACTCAATGCAAATACTATATAAAATATGTTTGTTGCATTATTGATGTCAAGGTTTCCAGCCTTTGCTAATGCTGGTACAGAAACTGTAACTAAGTAAACGAAGCTTCGTATTATGGCTTTTGAATTCTTAGGGAGAGCGATTAAATCAAAGACTAAAATTAATGATATTATTAAGGATATGGCTATGGTTGCTACGTACGACATTTTTTACTCGTCTAAGAATTAGTAGTCCTTTTTTAATGAGGCGGATTTTCGTCGCTAACGCGACTTAGGTTTGTAGTTTAACTTGCTCATAAATATACTCTAAAGGAGTCGCGAAGTCAAGCCTTTTTCTTGGCCTGTTGTTGAGTTTATCCTGTATCCACCGGACTTTTTGAGGCGAGATGCCCTTGAACGAAGCTCTTATGGGGAGGTACTGTCGTATAAGACCATTCATGTTCTCGTTGGCTCCGCGTTCCCAGGAGTGATAGGGTTTGGCAAAGTAGTAATCCGCTTTCGTGGCTTTCGCTATGTCCGCATGGCAGGCGAACTCCTTTCCGTTGTCCGAGGTGATTGTAAGTATCTTGATCTTGAACGACTTCTCGAAGTCCTTAAGGACCCTTACAAGGGTTTTCTTTAGGTCCTCAGCATTCTTTGTTGGGAGATATCTTATCAGACAGTAGTTCGTCATCCTGTCGTTAACCGTAAGCAGGTTAGCGTCGTGGTCTGCACTGTTGATAAGGTCTATTTCTATGTCTCCCACACGAGCCTTTTCGTCAACGATCGCGGATCGTTCCTCAATCGGCACGCGGCCTACAATCCGGTCTCTCTTATCTTTCTTTTCGCCACGTTTACGGTAAGGCTTCTTGCCGTGCCGCAGATGTTTCTTCAGGTCCTTGTCCTTGTTCACATGCCTATAGATTGTCGTTATGCTGGGGACTCTGACGCCCTCCTTGCTCAGGCGTCCGTTCACCTGCTCTGGGGAGTTGTCGTTCATGATTTTCTTGTCCACAATCTTCCAGTCTTCATCGTCATAGTCGTAGTGCAGATGGCTAGTAGCAGCCAGGTAATCGGCCCGCTTTTGAAATTTTACTGGGTCATAATCCAATGGGCCCCCGCCCCTTTTCAATTCCCTGTAGATGGTAGCTTTGTGGACTTTCAGCAGGGAGGCTATGACTTTTGGGGAAATTTCAGCTGCATGGAGCACCTGGATTTTATATCTTTGTTCTTGGTTGAGACTTATCGCCATGTCCTTTTTTAGCAGAATCGACAAGGTAGAAAAGTCTCGGCCAAGTCCCCTAGGGGGCATGCCCCCCTAGGGTACTTTTTTCTTCCCGATTCAGTTTACATCAGTTGCATTGGCGATGAAAACTCGCGTCATCTTGGAAATAATATGTTACAGTAAAATCCTTAATAGAAATTTATGTGTAGCAAGTTGGCTTTCGTTCTGAAAATAGAGAAAAGAGTATCTATCAAAACTGCCACTTTTATTCCTTTTTCGTTTTAAAATCACTAAGCCACACAAAGTTATGTGTTTTTTCATCATACTTTACAGCACAAGAACTAGTTCTGAAAGATTTTTCATCATAATCATACTTTTCTTTTCGAATGAATTTTTCTGTTGCAAGAGCTGCAAACATAGAATAGTTTCTTTTTTCCAAATAAGATTCTAAAGCATCTTTCCTGAGATAAACATAATCCATACCATTCCTTTTGATGGAACAACATTTAATTATTCCATCTTTGTCAGCAAATACACTTTGCGACCTTGCACATCCAGGGACAATATGCAAATCTAATACTTCCATAATATCTGGATTAGGCAAATATACATTTCCAGAAAAATCATCACGAACTCCCATATGTTCTTCCTGCAATTGAGAACATGTTCCTGGTAGTACTTGACATGGACAATCTTCTCCTACGTATTGCATTCTTTTATACTTATCCCAGTTTTCTCTACTACTCCAAGCAAATTCGTATAAAATAAAATCTATGCTATCACGAATTTCTGGCATCCATCTACCATACAATTCTTTTCTAGAAATCCATTTCGCAAAAGACTCTGCATATTCATTTTCTACAAAATAAGAATTGTATAAAACAAATGAGTCTTTTGGCTGCGATGCTGAATTCCTTAAAATTTGCCATGACTGCAATAAAATCCATTTATTTTTTTCTTCGTCAAAATAATTTAATATTTTACCAACATTTGATTTCGTAAAGGATTTTTTTAACCATTGTTCGTTCGGCGTCTCCTCAGAAAAATCAACTTCTTTAATTGATTCATATTTCGATTCTCCTATGTTAGCAAAGGATATTCCCAAAGTTGGATCAAAATACGAACGCCTAGACGTATACCAAGGATAATTCAATTTTCTGTATATTTCATTTGAGTCATTATATTCATCATACAATTTATACATATCAAGTAGGCGGGCTTCAACATTATAAAGGGAAATCCATTGATATTTTTTCCCTATTCTTTCTCGCTCATTTTCCATCCTATTAATGCTAGTCCTATTATTATCTAAATTCCCAAGATTTTCATCCCAGTCTAGATTTCGAATTGTATTTCCTATTTGATATATTTCTTGATTCAAACTAAATCTTTGTAATTCCACATCATCACTTTCTTTCAATGAAACAGAAGATATATCATAGTGTTCGTGAGATGAATTAGTGCCAATAATATAACGATTAAAATCACTCCAGCCAAAAATAGATGATACTAACATTTGAGTTCCTTTAGATTTGTCAAAGGAATCTCGTAACTGTTTTATTTTTGAATCAACATCATCAACATAGTTAATTTTGGTGGATTTGTAAGGTGGTTTAGATTCATCAAAAAAAGAAGATTTATTAACAAATCGGTCTCTATCTAAAATTCTCAACATCCATTCGCGAACACGTAAATCTGGATAAGGTTCTTTATTTTTAAAACTAAACTCATATATATTTTTTGCAATATTCCCTATTTTCTCTTTATCATCTGACATCAAAACAAAGCCATATAGTGCGGAATATAGGCCATCTAAAACATACGCATCATCAACCTGTTGAAATTTCATCAGCAATTCAACGGTATATTGAGGAATTCGTAATAGCAGTGTGACTAAATGACGAATTGCAAGTGTACGAACAATTGGATATGAAGAAGAACATGTCCAACACAATAGCTCTACAAAATTCTTGTTATATGCATCATCTCTTTTTTTTTCTTCATTTGGAATATAATCAGAGAGCAAATAACGAATTTCATCATCATCATAACACTGATTTACAGCTTCTGTCCAATATAAATCACGATTATGCATATTCATTTTTTTTAACTCATCCAATAGAGTTGTCAACAAGCTCTGATTATCTACACTTAAAGTTCTTATAACGAAATTTTAAAAAAAGAGAACATTCCGTATTGTGTATTTTTCTTGATTTCATTTAGAACCTTAATATCTATTTCATTTTTATACTTTGTCCCTTCAATATAATACGGGAGTAAACTTTTATCGAATAAAGAATTGAAGAAAATATCCTCTTTAAATAAATCATTCCATACTGATGTTGCCACTACAATAAAGTTGTGAACTCTTACAGTTATTCCCACATTTTTTAACAGGTTCTTCAAAAAATAAATAGAATCTTTTGCATTTTTTGTTTTTTGATAAAGTGCTATTGCTTGGTAAACATTTTCCATCAATTCATATTCAAAAGAAATACTATCTTCATAATTAGCCAACAAAAGATTTTCTTTCATCAATGTAAATAACAACGATTTTGACCATTGTCTATACAAACTTTTGTAGCTAATTCGTCGAGCAATATCTCGAGATACCGGTTGGCAACCGTTATTTATACTTTCTGCACTTAACTTTAGCAAATATTCATGAGTCACATTTCTATCAGAATCTTCATCAACTAATTCTGATATTTTATAATTTCTAACTAATACATACCAATAGAAAAGTCCTATAATAGATTTTAGCGATTTTCGTTCATATATAGGAATATTCTTATATGTTCTACAAAATAATGATAGCAACAAGCCATTCTCAAAATTTAACGGTGCGGCATCCTGAGCTATACCGTAATATGAAAAAAAAGAATTTTTGGCCTGTAACGGATTAACAAACCCTTTTAATTCATAACTTGAAAAAAAATTGCCATCAATTCCATATTCTTTTTCAAAAGGTTTTCTAATAGTTACAATCAACGCTAAATTTTCAAATTCAGAAATCTTTTCTACAAATACAGGAATTTCTCTTTGCCAAAAATTTTTGTCCAATCCTTCATTGATTGCATCTATAATAAAAAGATAACGAACATTTCGTTTTTGGGCATTTTCGTTTAATTTTTCCAAATAACCTGTTGATTGTGGGAAATTGCAAAGATTGGCAAAAGTTCCTTCTAAAGAATCGGTCTTTACATTATCAAACTGCATTCCCAAGCATAAGTAAACGTTTGTCTTTGACTCATTTACTAATTTTTGAGCATAATGGCACATCTGATGTGTTTTTCCAACACCCGCATTTCCAAACAAGAAAAGAAATCTTTTTTGTTTGTCATTGCTAATACGCCTAATTTCTTGGGGTTGCTTGCGTTTCTCTTCATTTTCTTCTATTGACAAGTCCCACAATCGATTAATCTTGTTTTCCAAATTTGGATCATTTTGGTGAAGTTCTGGTTGGAACCTCCTACCAACCCGTTTGATAGCATCATCAACAATTTTTTTATTTTCAATCCATCCATAGGGTGAATTATCATATTTATAGAAATTTCTATCGCAACTAATTTTTTTTGATTCGAGGGCTTTTTCAATGGATTCGATTGAGACAAATCCAATGTGGCAATCAAGTTTATCTGTTACAACGCCAACGACGGTTCCGTCTTCTACAAAAACTGGAGAACCGCTAAAGCCATTCATTATCGAAATTCTTCGATCATCGATAATTTCAGCATAAGAATCAAAATCTTCTTTTAAATTTTCGTAATGTTGACTAGTCTTCAATGCTAAATCAAAGCCAATCTGCGCTCCAATACGAGATTGAGGATAACCAAAAATTTTCAGTTTCATTTCGCTGATTTTAGGAATAGAGGACAGCTTTAGAACTTCGGCTGTAAACTTTGAGCATTTTATTAATGCAACATCAACATTTTCTTTTACAACACTGGCTTCACATTCATAACGATTTTCTTCATAACATAAGTATATTTTTTCACCATTAAAAAAACCTGAAACAACGTGCCATGCTGTAAGTAGTTCATTTTTACTTACAAAAAAAGCCGTCCCTTGCTCAGAGCCACATACAATTTTATAAGTTGATTTCTTTACACTTTCAATATTCCACATATCCTAACCTAAATCTATTTCCGTTTTAACATTTAATTCATATTCTGGAATGTCTTCTATTGGATTCTTTTTTAAAAATTCAATTTCACTATTTTTGTATTTGTGAGTGTTCATAAATACATGACGCAAACTTACGTGAGGATTTGGTTCCTTCATAATTATTTTTGCAATAGTTTGCAGTGATGGCGCAACATCACTATTATAGCCGCAGATTATAAAGTTACAACTATCTATCAAAGACATCAATTCCACTGTAGTGTTATGAGAACTCCCATGATGAGAAATTTTAACCACATCAAAAAGAATCGATTTGTCTTGATGATTTCTACTTTTTCTGTACTCTTCCAGTTGTTCTATAACAATTCTTGGATTTGCATCCCCCAATAGCAAGCATTTTTTTCCTGCAACTTCCCATACAAAAGCTAGAGATGCATTATTTGAAATCGAAGCATCGATTGAATCGTTTGTTGATGCGTATTTCTTTAATGTTGCTTCGTTTACAATGGAAGCCGAAATTTTACATTCCCTATTTATTTCTTTTTCTCGTTTCTCTCTATATCTCAAAACGAGTTCTCGCAAAGAACCACTTGAGCCATTTTCCATTTCATAAAATAAGCGAACATATTCTTTTTTATAATCTTCTTCAAGAGCTTCTAACGACTCTTTTGTCGGAGATAAAAAATACAGTTTGCCCAAATCACCAAGATTCATTTCTTGTTGTTCCGTTGTAACATTTTCAATCCAAATATTCCGCCATTTTTCAGAATTAACAATCAAAAAAGTTAAAGAAGCAGCATTTTTTGCAGCAATCTCATCTTCAATAAAATTTGGATCTAACTCAACTAAACGTTGTTTTATTTTCTCCAATCTTTTTTTCTCAGGTTCATCTTCGCACAGCCTTGTTGAACCATTATATATGATTTTTCCTATATCTAAATCCGGATTTTTACGAAGCATTTTAACAACGCCGTTAATATGATCGATATCTATGTGTGTAACAACAAGACAATCAATCTTATTATTTAAACGGTCTTTTACAATCTGATGAATTTCATCGGTGTAAACTCCACAATCAACCATCAAAGAATGCGTATTGTTATTCTCATCAACATAAATTCCAATGATGCAATCGCCTTCACCAGAAGGGGGAAATAAAATTTTTAATGACATATACTCCTGTATCAATTCTTTGAGTTATTATAAAATGCTTCCGACATGAGTTTGGGAAGAAGGATGTCACGGAGACCGGTTAGGTGTTGGATTTCTTGTCGAATAAGACGTATCTGACGAAACATCGGCTGAATAATTTCATCAAAAGCTTTTGATGTCTTCTCATTAGGAACGATTGCCGTCAATCCATTTAAGCGTCCTTGACTTATCTTAGGCTGAACAGCTCCTGTAACGATTTCTTGAACTTTTGTCATTGAAAAGAACAGATAAAGCATTTCTACAGAGTATCCACTCTTTCCGGTTAGAACGTGGGCGTGGTTATTTACCCAAAATTTTCCTTCAACGTACTGCAAAATTGGGAAACCATCCTCATCAACAACGGTTCCATCTTCCCCCAGCAAAAGATAAATTCCATCAAAAATATAATCTTCAACATAATCCATGCATGATGTAGCACCATAATAGGGATATATCTTTTTCATGGAATAGCGTTGCATGCTGGAAAGAGGGATTCTTTTAGAATCATGCGATACTGTAATATCTGCAACCGTTCCCAATTTCCAATCTTCCGGCATTTTCCCGCCGAATGGTTCGAAATCAATGAACCAGCTTTTGAAGATTGATTGGGCTTGCTCCTCTAAATTCCTGTTTATCGCATTGTTGAGTTCGATTTTGTCGTCAAGGGATGATAGGATTTTGGCGATGCGTTGTTGTTCTGCTAGTGAGGGTAATTTTATAATCAGTCCAAGCAATGCGTCATTCGTTAAACTAGCCCGTGTACTCATTGATCCTGCAAAAGCCTGAAATTTCTTTCTGAATTCAGGGTTTCGCATATAGTAACCAACATATTTGGAATCAACATCAACATCTTTATTATATTGACGCATCCTTTTGCAGAAACCATTATAAGTTGCGTTAGGAATATTTCTCAAGGCAACACAGCTCATCCCCAATTCATCGGCAGTTTCGCTAGTTCTTGTAACAAGAATATCGCCAGCTTTAATGGAATAACTTTCTTGCTCGGATTCTGTTGTTTGAGCGAAATCTGTTATTATTTCGGGAATAAACCATTTGTTAAAAACTGTAGAAAATGAAATGAATGGATAACCAGATCCAAAGAATTCTCGTCCTTTGGATAAACCATTGTGAACTTCGTAGATTTAACCTAGCCTATATTCTTTCCATTCCGTTTTGCTCATTCTCTGTTCTCTTCAATTCCTTTAAGGTTTAAGATTCCCGAGGTGTTACTCCGTTTTTCAATCTATCACAAGAACATCGCCATGTAAAGGGGTAAATGGATGACTCCATCCTTTATCATGACGTCTTTGGGGTACAGCACGTATCTTTCTCCAAGTTTGTTCTTGAACCGCGAGTAAAACTTGTCTAACGAAGAGTGCTTTCTATAAGCAGAAGACTTTACTTCTACGGGCGATATTTTCTTGTTGTCCGATATCAGGAAATCAATTTCCATGTTGTTCGAACGGTTGGCCGAATCAATTCGTGAATAGAAAAACAGGTGGTGTCCGTTGCACCGCAGCATTTGAGCCACGATGTTTTCCATTAACATTCCTTCGTTTACGTTTAACTTATCCAATAAAACAGATTTATAGAGTAAGTTGTCTGTATATTCGTTATCGCGGAAGGTCTGGGTTACCAATAATCCTGTATCGCCCATGTAGCACTTTTGCGTTGTGTTGTCACGGCTCATTGAAAGGCCGATGTTTGGGTCGGTTGCGTTTACGCAGCGGTTGATCATCATGGACTTGTCTAACCAAACAAAGGCGTCTTCGTATGTTCGCATTCGTGCATTTTGGTCAATGTCGGCAAGTTTGAACTTCTTCTCTTTTTTAGAAAGTTGACCGGGAATATCTCCTAAAAGCGAATAAACTTTTAATTCGTCTTTCCCAGCGTACTTTCCTATATCGGCCAGGTAAAGCGAGAGGATCTGTTTTTTTATGGTGTCTGCTTTTGCAAAATCACCGGAGTTGCGGAACGCTTCGACCGCTTGCGGCATTCCGCCAACAAGCATGTACTTGCGAAATTCGTTCAGTGTCTTCCGGTGCAAGGCTTGCCCTAACGGAATCCTTTTTTCAAAACAGTTTTTTAGAAAGGGAACTGTTGCGTTGTCTCCAAGCGCCCATAGAAATTCCTCAAAATCCATCGGAAACATTTCCAGGTGTTCTTCTTCGGAGGGAATCAGAATATCCTTCACATTTTTGTGGAGCGAAATCAGAGAGCCTGTTTCGATGTAGTCGAAACGTCCGTCCTTTACCAATTGTTTTATAAGTTGCCTTGCAAATGGAAATAGCTGGACCTCGTCAAAGATGATGACGCTTTTCCGGGGAAATAATTGCACTCCGTATATGGCAGATAACTTCGCGAAAAAAAGGTCCAGGTCGTAACAGTCTTCTTTAAAGCATTCCAGAGTTCCCGGGCGTGGGTACGAAAAATCAATCAATAGGTAACTTTTGTAGTTGGTTCTGGCAAAAGTCTCAACGGCATAGCTTTTGCCTATGCGCCTAGCCCCATCAACAAGCAGGGCTGTCCTGCCGTCGGATTTTCTCTTCCATTCAAGGAATTTCTGAATTATTTTGCGTTTCATCGCCAGCCTTTCACAAAAGTGCAGAAACTAATATACATAATTATGCACGAAAGTGCAAGTTCTTACTTGTGTAAATCAGCACGAAAATGCGGATTTTACATCTTGAATTCGAGGTCCTCTAGGTTTTTCTTGATTTGTTTTTCGAGGTCGTGGCTTTTCGCGAACATTTCGGAGAGTTCGCCGGTGAGGCGGGTCATTTTCTGCTCGAAGGGTTCGTCGTCTTGCACGGTGTCTTCGATGCCGACGTAGCGGCCCGGAGTGAGGATGTAGTCCTGCTTGGCGATGTCTGCGGTTTCGACTACGGCGCAGAAGCCTTTTTCGTCCTGGAGCTTGCCTTTCTGGAATTTTTCGAAGGTGCTCGCGAGGCGTTCAATGTCCTGCTCGCTGAGGTCGCGGTGCTTGCGGTCCACCATGTGGCCCATGTTGCGGGCGTCAATGAAGAGCGTCTTGCCTTTCTGCTTTTTGCCGCGGCTTATAAACCAGAGCGTGACGGGGATGGTGACGCTGTAGAAGAGCTGGGTGGGCATGGCGACTATGCCTTCGACGAAGTCCGCCTCGATGATGCGTTTGCGGATTTCGCCTTCGCCGCCCAATCTTCAGGGAACGAGATATGTTTCAACTGAATGGCCGACGAATACTTTTCACACAAGGCCTTAATTGACGGGAGAAATTCTTCGTTCCACTTTTGGGGATTCGGATACAAATTTCGCACAGCAAGGAAGGCCGCCCAAAGAGAGCGTTCATCTTTTTTTTCAACTTCCTCAATATTTGCAGGAATTGCAGAGAAAATTCTATAGTAAAGTCGCCCGTAATGGGCACAGATATTGCGCAAGTCTGTTGCGCACCTTAGCCAGCTTTTCAGATTCTTCGGAACGGTCTTATAATACTCGCTAGCAAAGTGCTTTTGATCCGGAAGAACAAGGTCCGCATAAAAATAGGACAACATCCCAAATGAGAACAATTCTACAGCCACCCAAATAGGGAAGACTCCATTATAACCGTCTTGATGGTGCTTCACAAAAGGAACATTTGAACTATGCTCAACTTCCCTATTGAACATGTCCAGAAATTTCTGATGCTTATGCGATTGTGAATAAATCGACGCATCCAAATAGCCAATGGGGCTGTACTTATGCACATGGAAATAAGCAAGCCTCGCTCTCATAGAAATTTCTATTTCTTCAAGAGCCGAAAAGAGCGACCTTCTCAACAGGCGGTCAAACTCATATATCTGTACAATCCTTGAAAAGCTTGTTCCAGCATTGTAGGACCCATCTGCCTTTCTAAACGGTAGGAAATAAGCGGAGAGCCTGTAATAATTTATGGATTCAAGGCAGCGGATGGCATCGTCAACATTTTCGATACAACAGCCGCGTTGTTCAATCTTTTCTACTTGTTCCCTATAAGTTGTCGCCTTTTTACTTCCATAAAAAAAATGTCCCCCCTGGGACACATCAATGAGAGGTGCGGGGGGGCCTGTTACTCTAAATATACAATCTTTTTCAGAGAAAAGCACGCACCCTTTCATTCATTTAGATGAGAATCGGCCCTCATTTCGAGTAAAAACTGACAGTTTGTATCGAGCCCGGGCGTTACAGAAACCCCTGCGGCTCGGCCATAGCCATGCAAGCATGGCTGCGGCACTCGCCTTACATGGTTTTGCAGGTGCGGCATCTGAATCCCCGCTAGAAGGTGTAGCGGAAGCCCCGACCAAGTCGGGGATAACACTAAGGGCGGGGTCGGGTTTTGTCCGTGTTCCCGAAGGGAACGATTATAAGGGCGGGGGCGGGGCTTGAGCGACCTTTGGATACTTGGCCTTTAGGCCTTAGTGTACATGACCACCTTTAGGTGGTGCGGGACACTTCCCCCTTCCATATAACAAAGCTGCGCGTGATACTCAAGGCTATCTACAGCGACGAAGATACTCATTTTTTTTTGCGTTTCAAAAAATTTACTTGCTTTTGTTTTTTTTTGTTTACATTTAGTGCTAGAACAGATGAAGAAGTCGTCTTCATAAAGTGAGGTTTATTTTATGGGTATTTTAGGAGACTTGTTCACAGGTCTTGTTGGTGAAGTCGCAAGACAAATGGAGCGAAATGCAGGTACTGCGCATAGGGCTGCACAAAGCGGAATGTACAATGGTCGCAAGCTAAGCGAACAAGGACGGGAAAAAATGCGCTTCGCCGAAAACAAGTATCTTGATGCTGCAGAGCGCGCAAGGAACATTTACGAAACAAGAAAAGCAAACGAAGAAAGGTAATCTAATGCCTAGCGAATTAAAGAAGACTTGTCCGCGCTGTGGACAAGAAAAAGCGTATAGCGAATTCTACCACAATAGCACTAAGAAAGACTACCATAATGGCATATGCAAAGATTGCCAACTCGAAGTAAACAAGGAAAACCGTAAATAATGGAATCTCCATTTACCATCAATCTTGATTATCAGCAAGTTGGGATTATCTCTGGATCCTTGATAAACGAAATCAACAAGATCCTAGATTCTTCCGAAAGTCCACAATTCAGAATATACTCAATCGTCAAAATTAAGGGAATCGCCAGAAGGTTACTGCATTCCGTATCGAAAACAGCCCAGAAATTGGATGATGAAGGTCATTTACCCGACGGCGAGAAAGAATGCTTGATGAAGTTTCTAGGCGAACTAAAGGAAATCATAAGCTACCGGACACTTCAATGCCTTGATTCTGATGAAATCCAGAATTTCAACATGCTTGAATTCCTTTCTGGCGTCAACCTAGATGAATTCAATGCAAAGGATGAACCCGAACTATGGAATTTCTGCGCAAAGCAGATAACCGAAAAACTCGGTGATGACTTCAGTCGTGATTGGTGGGACAAAATCTAGGAATACTCGTTATCGAGTCAAACTCTAATGAGAAGGCTTGGCTCGAATACGCTTGTCAGCGCCTGTACCGCGACGCCACCAAGGCACCGGAACTGTTCAACAAGAGCATGAAGGTGTACCTGAACCTCGCCGAATCCGAAGTCGCCAAGCACTACAACTTCGTGAAGAGCGTGGATGTGGAAGCGATGGAGAGCTATAGGAAGTAGACAGTGGTTAGTGGCTAATGGTTAGGTAATAATCGCGGCTACGCCGCCTACTAACGACAGTCGCGAAACCTACACATTGTCATCCTGAGCGGAGTCCGCAAGGACGAAGTCGAAGGATCTAAAAAAATTAAGGACCTCGGATTGAATCCGGGATCTTTTTTGTTATTTATCTCAAATTTAGAACTATTTTTTTTCTACTTGAATTTTGCATACAAAATCACGAAAATCATATTCTTCCGAATTAATCAAAAAATTCAGAATCGTTTTTACATTACTTGATCTTCTTATAAATGTAGATTCCGACAAAACAGACAAGCAATCCCTCAAATTCACAACTCCCTTCAATGAGTCTAGATACAATTTTTGCACTAACCTTAAACGTAAAACAAGTCTCGTCAGCAATTTTTTATAAAGATCTTCTTCAAGTTCATCTAGAACATGCCCCAAGCAAGAAAGAAAAAACACCGATTCCAAACTATACATCAATCCTAAATCTTCAGCAAATTTCGCATGGTTTTCCCCATACTTTGTGTAGGCTCCATCATTGCGTATTTTTCCGTCATTCAACAAAATCTTGCCAACGGCAATATGTTTTAAGCCAGGATCATCCTTCTGCTTTACCAATTTACACAAATTTCTTGTTGCATCCTCAAGATTGCTAAATTGAAAGATGTCCCTTGACGACAAACTAGATACTTTTGAATATTTTTCAATACAAATTAAATAATCCTTAACAGGAGCAGAAATCAGCTCCACAATATATTCTTTTACCTGCTGAACAGGGAAATTAAAATTATAGTTCAGCATCTGCGAATTTAAAGAACTTTCAAAGCTCTTTGAAAAAAACTTGTCAAAAATCAAAGTCAATTAATTGCCTATCGCGTCTTTAATCTTTTTCAAACTTCTCCATATTTTATTTATTTCAAAAACCGCCTGTTGACGCGTATCCTCACTAACATTAATCTGCTTTATCAAACTGTCAGGATCACTATAGAAAATCCGGTGTTTTTTCAGTTCTTTCACAACATTGACCAACTTACCCGTGGCCTTCATTTTTTCATAAGCCTCATAAAGAGTCAAATCTCCTGTCGCAACCTTCTGCATCAATGTTTTTGACTGTTTATCTCCAACTTTAGCTACATCACCTAAACATCTTATATCGGAAGCTTTTTCAATTTCTCCGCTTTTTATAGCACTTGCGATAGTTGCGTCCATATCAGGGCTCGTTTCACGAAATTTTTTTATGCTAGAATTTTTCAAATACTCTTCATAGTGACTCCAATGTTTTTTTTCAACATCATTATTCATTTTCATAAATTTTACAACATCAACCATTTGTTCCGCTTTCTTTGCAGAGACACCCAAATCACGAGCCAGTATTGCAATAGGAGTTTTGGTTTGCGTCGATCGCCTAAACAAATAAGTCGCCTGTTCAAAAGGTTCCCAATCTTTTCTTCCTATTATATGGTATTGTCCAAGAAGTGTAAAAACAGCCTCATCGGAAATGTCACTTGGCAAAACCATGCATTTTACAAGACCCCATTTGGCTGGCTGAGTCTTATTTAATATCCTATATGCTGCCAAGCGGCTATTCCCCTCAAGAACGATATTGTCCTTTACAATTAACGGGTCCGTCAATCCCCCATTAGATTCTATGCTTACTCGCAATTCCTTGACATGTTCCATTTTACACATTTCTTCTTCTATTTCCTCTTGTGAAGGATCTTCAGAAGAATTGTTTAAAATACTATATACACGTGGATTCTCCGGATAAAACCTCAAATCCGCTTGTTTTAGTTCACAACGGGTAACAGGGTATTTCACCTTTCCAATTGTTATTGTATCTTTCACCGGTTGCTCAGTCATTTTCCAGCTCCTTGTTTTCTTGTAAAATTTTTCGGATTATATCACCATAACCGTAATCAGCGATTTTTGCATATTGTTGTGAAGTTATATCGCCTTGGGCCAAAAATGCGGCACGTTGCTTAGCTTCTAGCAAAACATCAATCCATTCATCTACGCTATCTTTCACTATCAAGTTATAAATGAAGCATTCTTTCTTTTGCGATATACGATGAATTCTATCTTGAGCTTGCAAATAATCATCTAAATTGAAGCCGCGATCATAGAATATCACATTATTTGCCACTGTAAGCGTTAACCCCTCTTTTGCCGCTTGGGGTGTGGCAAATAGAACTTTACATTCCGGTTCATTTTTAAACAGATCTACTGATTTAGTCCGTTCATCAATACTCATAGACCCATGAATTTTTCTTGGGTTATAACAAGAATATTTTTTTGCAAAACGATTTACATTTTCAATAAAAGAACTCCAAACAATACATTTTTCATTCCTTCCTATTATTGTCTGTATTAACTTTTCCAAAGCATTGTCCTTCGCCGATGATTTACTGTACCTATCATCAACCAATGTTGGTGAAGACGTCACCTGCAACAAGCGAAGCAATCGTTTTAGAATAGCACTTTCGTCATCAAAATAAACATTGCCATTACGAGATACTTCCAAAAACATCTCTTCTACAATCTTATTATAAATCTTTCTTTGATCGGGCTCAAAATCAACATAAATTGACTCATAATTCTTTTGAGGAAGAACTATGCCACTTGTTTTTTTCGTCTCTCTGATAGAAAAACCCGATATTTTAGGCCAAATTTGTGCTACAGCATTTTCAAAATCTTTTCTCGCGCCATTATCTTGTGACAAATTATTAGCCAAATCCGTATTAGACTTGAATTCTTTAAATGAGGACCCAAGACTAGCCCCTCCATCTAGAAAGAAAATTTGAGACCAAATATCATAGGGTCGGTTCGCCACTGGCGTTCCTGTCATTATGACCCTTATCTTAAACAATCCCCTCAAATCAAAAAAATCCTTCGTTAATTTTGAATCTGGATTTTTTATTTTTGTTGATTCATCAATTATTATGGCAACATTTCTGCTTTTCAAAAACAACGATATTCGCACCTTATCTGTAGACAACGTTTCAAAATTTGTAATAACCACTTTTGCAGGACTATTCAAGACATAAAAATTGTCTTTTTTACTAGTATTAAGAACCTTAGGATGAATAAAGGTATGCTCGGCAAATTCACCAAGCCAATTAGCAACCAGTTGTTTCTTGGTAACGATAAGAACTGTATCTATGTCTCTTTTTTGAAGCCAATATAAAAGTAAATCAATCGCTATTTTCGTTTTTCCGAGCCCCTGCTCATGGAAAATTGCCGCATAGGGGAAATCCTTGATAGCATTTAACGCCTGCGTTTGATATGGAAACGCATTATGCTTGGCATCATAATTAATTTTAAATGGAGAGATAATTTTACTCATAATACAAAAATCCCCCCAATATCATCCAGCACGACGATTTTCATCAATGAGCCCATTTCTTTTTTCTTTCTCCGAAATAAATTCTTTGCAGTATTAACAAGAGCCCATGGGACAGCAACAACAATCATACCTAGTTCTCCATAAGAAGAACATTCTTTCAGATAAGCAGCAAATTGTTCCTGACTATGCTTTCGGTCGAAATCATCCAAAGTCTTTGCTTCGCCTAAAATCAATCTTTTGTCATAAAAAAAGTAAACATCGGGTATGTAATTTCCAACAATCCTGGATGGTTGGTTAGAAACAGAATCGTCAACTTCAATCAAATCATGAAACGACGGATCAACAACCGTTTTGACATAATTCAAAACCCTTTTTACTAGTTCAATATGACACGACGATTCACTCATTTTTCAACACCAATTTCTTCAACGATTCCGTCAATTTCATCTTTTAAATTCAATATATTGTCTTTCTTTTCTCTATAAAATTCTGAAATCCTCAAATTTTTTATTTCCTTAAACTCAATATTTCTAAATCTTTTTGTCAATTCAAGAACCAAATCATCCATAGATAAAGATTCAAGAACTTTCGACGATTTCTCATTTGCATTTAAATATTTTTCTGCCTCTGTTATGTTTGATTTAAAAAATTCTTCTCTAGCTAAGGGATTTGCCAAAATAGCAGGGAGCCGTCTGACATTTTGCGCTTTATCGACCTTGCCATCAACAACCCATTTAGCAAAGTCATTTTTAGTATAACCATGGACAACTAGAGACTCTAAAATAGAACGATTTTGCAATTCTGAAAATTTTGAGAAATCTCTTGGATCTGGATCCTGCTCGTTTTTTATCATCAACGACTTGTAGAATTGTTCCATATCCACATAGGCATCAACCAATTTACGAATTTCGGAACCCTTTCCTCCACAATACGAAATAATCAACTCCATAGGCAATTTGAGTTCATCACTCAAATAGTGCAAATATTTCGCTTTAGAATACGGATCCCAATCTCTTGGGCCAACCAAATGCGTTTGCAGACGAATGGAATGAATCTCAATGTCAGAAAGATTTTCATGAACAATTGCAATAATTTCTTTCCATGGGTCATTAGGATCTGCAACAGCGAATTCTTTATAAATTTGAAGCCTTGTATTACCTTCGATTACCACCAATTTTCCAGAATCCGTCCGATTAACAATAATCGGGTTAACAAGGCCCTTATTAACTTTAATAGACTCTTTTAATGCCGAATACGAATTTGAATCACCTCCACTTAAAGCAAGCGATATACCTTCACTACTGATGTTGTCCGCATACATCTCGATATATTGTTTAATTCGTGGGTTTTCAAAGTCTAATTCCACGGAATCAATTGGCAGTTTTTTGTACTCCATTATTTTCCTCTCCTATCGTATCTCATGTTGAAAAAGCGTTTTGCCATCCTAGGGAATTTCTTTTCAAATTCATTTAGGGCATTCATTGAAGAACAAAGTGTTCCTTCAGTCTTATGAAGCGCCTGATTAGCCTCGCAAAATTGTCTAAAGCTCATTTTTTTAAAGATATTGGGTTGGTTCGCCCATCGAGCCAAGGTAACATACAAACTCCTATACGGAGACTCCTTCCAGGGGGAAAAATTTTTATGCTGAAACCTCATTATATACGGAATACAGTGATATTTCATTAACAACTTTATCCTTTCAAAAGCATTCTCTATATCTTTTTCATCGGTACTTTCAAAACCAACTAGAACATAAAATCGAATGCTTGTTGTATCCGTATATTTCCGAATCATTTTCAATTTTGATTCAATTAAATCATAATCAGCAATGTTATCAAATGCGAATGTATAATCGCCATCGTAATTAGCTTTGAAAAGAAGCTGACATTTTTCTTCTGTCAATATACGTTCATCAAGACCTTGCTTAAACTTAAATGGTTTCTTCATTTCAAGCAATTGTTCTAGCAAAGGTCTCCATTTTGGATATCCTAAGAAATTATCATCCAACAAACAAATTCTCTTGCATTCATCGTAATAGAATTCCTCTAATGGGCTGTGCGCAAAAACATGCTGAAACTTCTGATTAACGCAGAATTTACAGCGCCTAAAACAACCCCTTGTTAAAAAACCTATGCAATAGTCGGTATATTCTTTAAACTGCACCATAAAAGAACTTTTGTTAAATTCTTTTCCTTGCCGTTCTTTTTCTGCCGCAGCCTTTGCAACTTCTCCTGCTATCCAATCATCATAAAGCCGATAGTCCGGCATATGATGTTCAATTTCATCTGGTAAATTCGGAGCCTTATCAAAGTAAAAGCCCGTCCCCCCAATATGAATTCTGTCCGTTTCTACAAGCCATTCTGGAATAGGGGTGTCAGTGAACACTTTCGATACGAATACATGGTCAAATTTTCTGAAGTGGTCAAAATCGGTTAAAAGTGAAACCTTTGCTCCTTGTTCTTTGTAAAAACCAGACAACTTTTCACACACAAGATTCGGGAATCTGTGATTTTTACGCCGAAGCAAATCTGCATCCAAAATACCAATCTTCAAAGTATACTCCGTAGCATAGGGGACCGAAAACCATCTCTTTCATGCGTTTATACGATACACACCCAAAATGTCGGAATACAAAAAAGGCGTGGAGTCGTTAAAGCGCACTTACCGGCTCTAAGGGCTACCACGCCCTGTCATCTGATAAGCGCAAAACGACCCACGCCCCAGGCGGGACGTGAGTGTTCGTCTTATTCCCAGATGACTTAAAAGTGGTAGTTTTAGAGCCAAGAATAAGAGACGAATCTCAAAAATTCCAAGCGACCACCACCAGCACATTCATGCCGACAGCAGCCTATGTCAATGTGAAATATAAATTATTCCGCAGTCAAAAGGTGTCTTCGAAACTAGTCCGAGGTGATGGGAGTAGGGAAAACTGTATTTTTGACCGACTACTGGGGGCGTTCGCCAACATACATTGACAATGGCTCTGCTGGGCTATTCCGTACGCCCAACCTCGGCTAGCAAAAAATCCTCAATCGGTAAGCCCCTTCCAGACTGTTTATTCACTGCGTAACCATAGTTTTTAGGCTATTTCGGCCGGTTCCAGCTTCACAGCGTTTCCGTAGCCGTACAGAATGACTGGACAGAGCCAAAGGGCCATTTTCGCAGCATTTTCGCAGTTTTGACCCAAAAGTACGCTCTGGCCCGACTTACTCTCTCAAAAATAGTGCTTTTTTGTGTAGCTATTTTTCATTTCATTTGCTATATTTGAAAGGAAAGGTTTTTTATGATTGAAGTTTTAAGCGGCATATTAAAAATTAAGCACCCGACTTTTGCTGTGATTGATTGCAATGGCGTTGGTTTTGGAGTGCAAATCTCAACACGTACAGGCGAATCCTTGCCAGAAATCGGGGAACAGCTTTCGCTTTTTACGCATTTAGTCGTTCGCGAAGATTCTTTGACTCTTTTCGGATTTTCTGAAATTGCAGAAAAAGAACTTTTCTTGAAAATGATTGATGTAAACGGCATTGGTCCCAAAATGGCACAGCGAATTTTAAGCAGTGTTTCGCCATCTAGTTTTTTAGATATGATTGCCAGAGAAGATAAAAACGCCTTGTCTAAAATCAAAGGCATCGGAAAAAAGACTGTTGAACAATTAATCATTTCCTTGAAAGATAAAGCGACTGCTTTACAAGCTCTTAGCGAAACTTCTAGTTTCTCTAGCGCAGAACAAGAAGCATTCCTTGCTCTACAAACTCTTGGCGTAAAAGAAAGCGCCGCTAAAGAAGCCATCAAAAAAGCAAAGAAAAATCTTGATAGTGAAGCAAATACCGCAACCCTTATTTCTGAAGCATTAAAGCATATTTAGGCCTAAATTTATGAGCGATCGAGTGATTTCACAATCTGTTCAAAACAACGAAGAATCTGAAATTGAAAAAAGCTTGCGACCAACAGGGCTTTCTGAATTTACTGGCCAAGAAGCGCTTAAAGAATCTCTTTCCATTGCCATAGAAGCCGCAAAACACCGTGGCGAGCCTCTTGACCATTGCTTATTTTCCGGGCCTCCGGGGCTTGGGAAAACAACTCTCGCCGGGATTATTGCAAAAGAAATGGGCGTTTCTCTGCACATCACCAGCGGGCCAGTTTTAGAAAAAGCAAGTGATTTAGCCGGATTACTCACCAGTTTAAATCCAAATGATGTTTTATTTATTGATGAAATTCACCGCATGAATCGAGTGATTGAAGAATACCTCTACCCTGCTATGGAAGATTTCAGGTTAGATATAATGCTTGATTCAGGACCTGCGGCGCGTAGCGTTAATTTACCACTTCGTCCTTTTACTCTTGTTGGCGCTACTACAAGAAGTGGGCTTCTTTCTAGCCCAATGCGAGACAGATTTGGGTTACATTGTCATTTAGAACTTTATTCAGAAAAAGAAATTCGTGAAATTCTCAAAAGAAGTTCTAGAATTTTAAAAATAGACATTACAGAAGAAGCTGCAATTACTTTAAGTTCTCGTTGTCGCGGCACCCCAAGAATTGCAAATAGAGTTTTGCGCAGGTGCCGCGATGTAGCTCAAGTGCGTGGGAATGGAATTATAGATAAAATAGCCGCAGAAAAAACCTTAGAAATGCTCGGTATTGATTCAGAAGGTTTAGATCCAATGGATAGAAAAATTCTGTCTGTGGTCATTGATAAATTTAATGGAGGACCTGTCGGCATTAACACTTTAAGTGCCGCTCTGAATGAAGAACAAAATACCATCGAAGAAGTCTATGAACCATATTTAATTCAAAAAGGACTTCTTTCAAGAACGCCTAGAGGAAGAATAGCCACCCAAATCGCTTACCGAAAAATGCAAAAAACAATGCCTTCTTCTAAAATGCTAGAACAGGAACAATTCGATTTTTAGTTTTTTACGCGGCGTTCAAAAACTCATTGAAATTCTGGCGCGATTGTCATCACTAAGTGAATCCCATGAATTCCATGGAAGCCAAGTTGGAAACGGAAAAAATACATATCGGGCCGACGCACTCGAATGCCAAAGCCCCATGAATTTCGCAAATTATCAAATTCAAATTTTCCTTTTTCATTAGCAAAAATGGCGTATTCATTAAAAATCACACCATCAATGTAATAATCAATCGGCCAACGATATTCTAAAGAAATTCCAGTAATAGCTAAAGACGCCCATGCTTGTTCGTAACCTCTAAGCGGAAATCTATCATTCAAGCGAAGAAATGATAATGCAGGCATGCCTCCTTTTTCCATTTCAAAATATTGCAAATAACGCCACTGGAGAGCTAACACACGACGTTCTAATAATAAAGTATTTAACTGTGATGGAGACCATTGCTTAACAAATCGCTGAATCGAAAAATCAGCAAATTCTCTCCGCTTTTCGCGAGCTTCTTTACGAGTAAGCAAATAAGAATTTTCCTTTTTTCCGAAGTAAAAATAGGTTTGTAATAAAAATTCCATACTCATGAAATCATGATTTTTTTCAGAAGTCAAAAAGTCAAATTCATTAGAAGGCAAATCCTGATAATCGCTCACTATATGATACCCAAAACTTCCCTGCAAATGAACTCCAGACGAAGGGGTAAATGCAGATTCAGTGTTATCAAAAGATAAAGTCAGTATTTGCGGATAAATTTGATAATCCTGATAAATTCCGCGTTCACTCATGGCATCTACATACTCATAATCAATTAAATCAGATTGCTGTTCTGGAATGCCTCCATATTTCAAGCGTACTCCAGAAGCAAAATCAATTCTCGTTTTTGGAATTGGCAAATCATGAGCAACACTTAAATTAAACCGGAATGTCGTATCTGGTTGAGCAAATGATTCGTTTGAGCCTAACAAACGAAAAGTGCCATCGCGATTAAAATTTCCACTATGATGAAATACCATATAAGTGTTGCCGTCAAACAATCTTTTTTGACTATAGCGAACAGAATAATAGGTATCACTATTAGCGTATAATTCCCCACTCAACACCAAATAATCTTTCTTGACCAAGAGATCTGAATGGCGATACATAAAACCTAACATCGTTGAAGTACCTGGTTTTAAATTTAAAGTTGGGTATATGAAAATATTCTTGTTTTCTCCAAACGTGATTAAATTCACTGCTTTTTCAACAATTTTCTTTTGAAAAGCATAACGCAACGGCTCTGAAACTGGGTAAATTAAAGCCTCAAACAAAGGCTGCAATAAATTTTCAAAAGGCCAAAACACCACCCGTGTAACCATTTCCCCTGTCGAAATTTCCTGACTTTCTTGATTTTGTTTTTGAGACTCACTTCCAAAAGCAGAACTAAAAGAGAAAAGTAAACATAAGAACAACAAGCCAAAATGAAAACTGGCTTTACGGATTCCTTTTTTTTCTTTTAATTCACTCATTCATCAACAATTTAAATTTTTCATTTTTCAAGGAAAATACAGACCTAACAAATAAAACAGATTTATTGAAAAAATATCTATTCTTTCTAAAACAGCCCATTTTTCGAAACCATTTTTTTCTATTTACTCGTTTCTTTTTATATTATGTTTGTGATTAAAGGCAAAAAAGGCAATTATGTTTTCTCTACTTTCTAGGTTTCTTCAATCATTAAGCAGAAAACCAAAAGCCATTATGGTGGCTGTAATTGCTATTTCTCTAGTTTGCATTTATCCCGTTATGAATTTACGGTGGGAACTTCAACTTTCTGATATGCTGGAAAATCAGAGAAAATCTCCATCTGAAGAAGAATTGAAAGCAGGACGACTTCTTCCACTAACTTTAGTTTTAGAAAGTAAAGACACTAGTGAACTTTTGCTATTTGCTTCTTCACTAGAAAAAGAACTGAAAAAATTGCCAAGCGTTCGTTTTTGTAGTTATTACATTGACAAAGATTTTTATGAAAAAAATCAACTTTTATTTTTAAGTCCTAAAGATTTAAATTTTATATATCAGCGTTTAGTCGAAGCAAAAGAAGAAATCCAAAAACGCCAAAACCCTTTCATTGTCCAACTTGAAGAAAATGAAAATTTTATCAATGCCGATTCGCTAGAAGAAAAATACAAAGCCAAATACCGAAATATTTTTAGAGCCGAGGAAGGAACTGTTCGCCTATTCGATATTTTCCCAAACATCAATACTAGTTCTCTTGATACAGCAAGATTTTTTATTTCCTCTATTAAAAAAGTAGTTGAATCTATTCAACCAGAAGGAATTTCAATTCAATATACTGGCTATGCACAAAAAGTAATTCAAACAGGAAAAACGCTTCTACCAGAAGCTAAAAAAGCTGGAGTGATTACTGCATTTTTCATTGCCATATTACTTTTAATTGCTTTTTTCCGACAACCACAACTTATTTTCCCAGCAGGTCTTCCGATTGCACTTTCTATTTATTGGACTTTGGGTTGTTCTTATTTTCTTTATGGACGCATTACTTTATTTTCGCTCTTGCTAGCTATTATATTACCTGGTTTAGCAACCCAACATGTTACTCATATTTTTAGTCGCTACGCAGAAGAACGTAAAAAAGGTTTAAATTCTTCTTTAAGTTTAGAAAGTGCCATTTTAGGAATTGGTCCTGTTGCGGCTGCTTCTGCTATGGCTACTGCAGCGCTATTCTTTTCATTATCTTTTGTTCCATATAAAGGCTTACAAGAATTAGGAACTCTCGGGGCAATAGGTGCTCTTTTAAATTGGATTTTATGTTCCACCATAACACCTGCATTTTTAAGATTAACTCAAAAGAAACAAGCTTTTATTTTATTTGGAAAAATTACTCCAGAAACTTTAACAAAAAAAACGATTCGTTTCTCCAAAAGAATTAAAATTCCTGTAATCCTTTTAACACTTTTCACTCTCTTTCTTTTATCCAATGGAATTGTTCCAAAATTTCATTACAATTTTGCAGAAACGGAAATGAATGCTTATAACCAAGCAGATTCTGTAGTTAAGCAAAAAAGAGAGTTTTTCCACGACCCAATTATCATTCAATTCCCTGATGAAATTTCAAACGAAAAATTTGTAGAACGTTTTTCGAATGGAAAAGATGACGGAAAATATAAAACCATCAACAACATTTACATTATTGGAAATTTACTTCCAACTAACCAACGTTATAAACTACAACAAATTTCAAACATTAAAGAATTGCTAAATGACCCTATCTATAATAAAATTTCAGGCAAAGATTCCCTTCGAATTGAACACTTAAAAAATCATTTAAATGTTTCTGAATTAACTGAAGACGACTTACCTCCATCGTTCAAACAATTTTTCTCATTACAAAAAGGAAAAGAAACTTATGCTTTTGTTTTGCCCGCAGAATCTGCTGACGATGGTTTATTCTGCAGAAGATTAGAACGAGATTTAAAAGAACTATCTAATGACAAACCGCTTTTAATGGAAGGTCAGGCCCTAATTCATGCTCAGACATTAAATCAAATTCTTCCCTATATATTCCGTTCTATTCTTTTTGCCATTGCCTCTATTTTCTTGATTCTTTTACTTTACTACAATAAATTTTCTTACACCTTGTTTACCTTGTTCCCGCCGATAATAGCGTTTGTTTGGATTCTCGGTTTCATTAACTTGTTTGAAATTAAACTGTCTATGTATAGCGCACTTGCCTTTCCTTTATTAATTGGAATAAGTCTTGATGGTTCCTTACATTTTTGGAACCATTACCTTTCAAAACAAACTGGTTCTGCAATGGATATAGTTCGAAGATACGGTTTAAGCATAGCTATTTCACAATTAACTTCCTTTATTGGAGTTTATTCTCTACTTTCTTCGTCTCATCTCGGTTTACAAAGTATTGGACAAGTTTCCTTTATCGGAGCGTTAAGCATTGCTATTGCCAATTTTGTTATTTTCCCTATCCTAGCTATTATGCTAGACGATTATCGCCTTAGAAAAACAAAGGAAAAACATTCATGAAATCCCTTTCGAATCAAACTTCTTCTATTGCTGCTTCTATGACTGTTGCTATTGATACACTTGCCAAAAAATTAAAAGCAGCTGGGCAAGATATTATTTCACTAGGAGCTGGTGAACCAGATTTTCAAACTCCCACGGAAATTAGAAAAGCAGCTATTGACGCCATTGAATTGGGAAAAACAAAATATGTTGCTCCTATCGGGCTTGAAGAAGTTCGTAAAGCAGTTACATACAAATTAAAAAAAGACAATCAACTTTCTTACGAGCCAAATCAAATCATTTTAACGAGTGGAGCAAAGCAAGCCGTTTTTAATTCTTTAGCCGCTATTGTGAACCCAGGCGATGAAATTATTATTCCCGCCCCTTATTGGGTGACATACCCAGAACTTGTAAAATGGTTTAACGGCGTTCCTGTTTTTATAGAAACCTCTCCAGAAACTGCTTTTAAAATCACGCCAGAACAGCTTCAAGCAGCCATTACTTCTAAGACCAAAGCGATTATTTTAAACAACCCTTGTAATCCAAGCGGAGCGGTTTATTCAAAAGAAGAACTTCAACCATTAACAGAAATAATTGTAGCTAATGATTTGTATTGTATTTCAGATGAAATTTACGAACATTTTTGTTATGAAAAAGAATTTGTTTCATTAGCTTCTTTTCCGCAGATGTACGAAAGAACTATTTTGATTAATGGCTTTTCAAAATCGCACTGCATGACTGGTTGGCGAATTGGCTACAATGCCCTTCCAGAATCAATGGCTCCCCTAATTTCTAAAATTCAAAGTCAAGCCATTCATCATCCGTCAACCCCAGCTCAATATGGTGCGTTAGCCGCCATTCAATCAGGTAATGATTTTGTCTATAAAATGCGCGATACGTTCAAGCAAAGACGCTGTTTATTGCAACAGAAAATTTCGGAATCGCTTGGAAACGAAATTCCTCTACCAGAAGGAGCTTTTTATCTATTCGTTCCTGTAAATTCTCTTTACGGCAAAAAAACGCCTGATGGTAAAATCATTTCTGATTCTGTAACTTTATGCAGTTACCTTTTAGAATCTGTTGGCCTTGCGATTGTGCCGGGAGCCGCTTTTGGAATGGATTCTTGTGTCCGTTTTTCTTATGCTGCAGCTGAAGAAACCTTATTAGAAGCAGCCAAACGTTTTAATCTCGGTATTCAAACGCTCCGATGAAGAATCCTTTTCAAATATTACAACCCAGTCAAGATCAGGTTTTCAAAATCGGCAGAAAATCTGATTGTGATTTAATTTTTGATGAGCGTTATGTTTCTCGAGAACATGCTTTAATTTATTTTAAAAAAGATTCCTGGTTCATTAAAAATCAAAGTCAATCTAGTCATACCTTATGTAATAACCATCCAATTGAAGAAAAAATTCTTGAACATGGCGATTCTATTTCTATTGGTACAAAAAAAATTTCTATTTCTATCAAGAATCAAATTCTTCAACTTTTAGTTTTACAAACTCAAGATTCTTCTCCACTCATTTTATCAGAAGATACAAATTCACTGGGCAGAAGTGTAGAAAACTCTGACGCTAAAATTCATTCTTCTAGCTGCCCAGCAGTTCTTGCAAAAGTCAAAAAAAAAGAAACAAAAGCGAAATTTACTTTTTTAAATAAAATCAAAATTCAATCTAAAAAGCAATCAAAAAATTTTGAACTTGCTGATGGCGAAAAAGCGCGCCTGCCTTGGTGTTCTTTAGAATTTTGCGATTCATTTCTCTTTTTACACCATCAATTACCTGGTTTTTCTGTTGAAGCTAAAGACCTTGAAGTATCCATCAACAAAAAAACTCTTCTACACCATATCAATTTTTATTTACCTCCCGGAGAAATCCTTGCAGTAATTGGGCGCTCTGGGCAAGGAAAAAGTACTTTACTTCGATTACTATTAGCTGAATTTAAATTGGGAAAAAATTCATCACTTCTTTTGAATGGAATTTCTCATCAAAATCAAGAGATTCGAAAATACATTGCTTTTCTTGAGCAAGAACCAGAACTTAGAAAAGAATTAACCGTAATAGAAACACTAAAACACGCGGCAGCAATCACTTTACCAAAGGATACTTCAAAAACAGAAGAAAATGAAATTATCAGTAACTTTCTTGATTTATTAGGTTTAAAACATTTAGAACATCATAAAACGGCTTCACTTAGTGGCGGAGAAGCTAGAAGAGTAGCTTTAGCACGGGAATTAATAGGCTCGCCTGGTTTAATTTTATTAGATGAACCTCTCGCTGGGTTAGACCCAGTCAATATTAAAATACTTTGCCATCATCTTCATAAATTGTCTTTACTCGGCTACACGATTATTTTAACAACCCACGGCTACGAAGCCCTTGAAATTGCTGATAAAGTTCTTGTTATTCACGAGGGAGCGGAAGCATTTTTTGGAACGCCGAAAGAAACATTTTTGTATTTTGACACAACATCTCCAGCAAGCACTCTTCAAAGTTTAAAACAATCGTCTTTAGAAAAATGGGAAAATTCTCCATTAAAAAATCGCATATTTCCTGAAGAATCAAACCATCCAACTTTTATTTTTCCTATAGTAAAACACGCTAGTTCTTTTTTACTTTATACAAAAATTTTATTACGACAATACTTTAGAGATAAAGGAAAAGTTTTTGCTCTTCTCATTCAACCACTTATTATTGGTTTTTTATTTTCACAAACATTTTCAAAAAACTCCTCGCTTTGGATTGCCGCCTTTGCTTTAATCCTTTCGGCGAATTGGTTTGCGCTTTCACTTTCTATTCGAGAAATTGTTCAAGAAAAAAAACTTTATGCCCACGAATTACGAAAAGGAACCAAAGCTTTTTCTATTCTTTTTTCTAAGCTGAATTTTATTCACGCTCTCGCCTTTTTCCAGGCCTTTATTTGTTTTCTGTTTTTAAGTTTTGTTTTACCCTTAAACGCTCCTTTTATTCCATTATTCCTTTCACTAATCACAACCATTTTACCTGCAACCGCTCTTGGTTTAATGGTAAGTTGCTTTGCAAAAAACACAATACAAGCCAATATTTTGCTACCACTTCTTATTATTCCTCAGGTTATCCTCGCTGGTGCGCTTGTTCCTTTAGACCAAATGAAACCTATCGGCAACTTTCTTTCTGCGAGCATTCCAGCAAAGTATAACCAGGCATTTCTAAAAAACTTGTTTTTAGGAACTCCAACAAACCTTTCAGACTTAATCATTCCGACCATTTTGGCATTCATATTCTATATTGTATCTTGGCGTTTATTATTGATTTTAGGGAAAGCAAAATGACTCTTCATTCTCTCTCACAGGAAAAAAACTTTCCGCGTCCTTTTAACGAGAACTATGAACTTCTCGGCGTATTAGGCCAAGGGGGCATGGGTTATGTATATAAAGCGAAAGACTTGCGATTGCAACGCGATGTCGCCCTAAAAGTTTTAGACGCCTCTTCTGATAAAGAAGCTATTGAGCGATTTTATTTAGAAGCTAGAGCGATGAAAGAACTAGATCACCAAAACATCGTTCATGTTTTTGACTTTGGAGAACATAAAAAACAACTTTTTATCGCCATGACTTATGTAGAAGGCACTTCTCTTGCAGAAGTTCTTCGTAATAAAAGCAAACTTGATTTTGGAGCTATTGAACTTTTAGCCAAGCAAACAGCCAGAGGTCTTCTTTTTGCGCATTCTAAGGGAATTGTCCATCGTGATGTTAAACCGTCAAATATTATGCTCACGCATGATAACCGAGTTTACCTCATGGATTTTGGCATTTCATACATTCAAGAATTAGAAAAAGAACGCCTGACTATGACAGGTATGGCTATGGGAACCCCAGAATATATGTCGCCAGAACAATGTCATGGAGACGAAGTTACACTATCTTCTGATATTTATAGTTTAGGTGTTATTTTATACGAAATGACATGTGGCAGACTTCCGTTTATTGGAGCAAAGCCTATTGAAATTGCACTCAAGCATGTACAGGAAGCTCCACCAGCTCCAGAAATTTTCAGGCCCAATATTCCACTTGGACTTTCAAAACTTATTCTCAAATGTTTAGAAAAAAAGCCTGAAAATCGTTTTCGCGATATGGAAGAATTTTTAGACGCTGTAGATGCCGTCTTTGAACAAAATAAACAACAAAAAAATAACACAGAAAAAACAAGAACGCCTCTCCTCTCGCAATCATTACTTCGAGAATCCGTTCAAAAAATAATCCCTCTTCAAAAAAGATTAATGCTTTCTGGAATGTTTTTGTTCCCACTGATAATTATTTTGATGATAGCGTTAATGTTACTTTATAGGCCTTCTCATACACTAGAAGAAATTGCTCCTAGCGAATTACATGGTGCATTTTTAGAAAAGAGTATTGAACCAGAAAATTCTAATTACACGCCCGAAAATTTATTCGACGGAGACATTCATGAAGCGTGGATTTTTCCAAAACCCGCCAATAAGAAAAATCCTATTCTTACTATGCAATTTAAAAAAACGGTTTTAATTACACATATTGGCTTTGCTAGTGGTTATCAAAAATCTGTTGATGATGGAATCGGCGATCGTTTTAATATTTACAATAAGCCAAAGACTTTATTCATTAAAACAAAAGAAGGTATGCAACAAGAAATCCGACTTGAAGATGTTCGTGGAATGCAATACCCTCCAATGAATCCTCTAGAAACTTCAGAAATTCAACTTTATCTTTCTAAATCATTCGTTTCAGATACTTCCCAAGCTTATGCAATTTCTGAAATGCGCTTTTTAGGCATGGAACTTCAATGAATTTAAGTCAAAATAAAAAAAAAGGAAAATTCGGCGAAGTGCATGCCGCTGCTTATTTGCGTCGTCAAGGTTATATTCTACTCGGGCGTAATTATGCGTATCGCGGCGGAGAACTCGACATTATCGCCCAAACTCCTTCTGGAGAACTTGTTTTTGTAGAAGTAAAAACGGTTTGGAATAAGAAAAAAGGAGCGCCAGAAAGTCGCGTTCAGGCAGAAAAGAAATTCAAAATTTGGAGAACCGCCTGCCATTATCTTTATTCTAAACAATATCACGAAAATACACCTTGTCGCTTTGATGTTATTGCTATTCACTGCGAACACGAAAAAATATTTTTTAAACATTTCCCAAATGCTTTTGAATCTTCTTACACTATTCCTGCTTGCTAAAGGATTTTTATGCGATTAGAAGTACACCCAGAAAACCCTCAAACAAGATTTGTTAAAATGGCAGCAGACGTGCTAGAAAACGATGGTCTTGTTCTATACCCCACCGAATCTGGTTATGCAATTGGTTGCAATGCAGAATCTTCAAAAGCCATTCACCGCTTGTACGCTTTAAAAAAGCCAATGAAAAAATTTTTTATGGCGCTTTTAATGCCAAGTATTAAACACGCCACTGGTTATGCTCATGTCAGCAATTTCGCATTTAGCATTATGAAACCTAGAGTTCCCGGGCCATACACATTTATTCTCCCTTCTTCACCGCAAATTGCACGAAAACTTGACGTAAAGCGCCCAGAGATTGGTATTCGTATTCCTGAGCATCCTTTTTTTCTAGAACTGTTTCAACACTTTGATAAACCATTACTCAATACAGCTGCCAAATTGTCAGATGCCGATGAATTAACAGAGCCCGATGTGCTTTGGGAAAAGTTCAAGGCTAGCGTAGATTTAATGATTGACTGCGGCGAAATTCCTTTAGCACCAACAAATATTATCAGTTTAATCCATAATGATATTGAAGTCATTCGTGGGGAATTATAAATTCTTCTTTGAAAAATGGGGCAATAATGACTGAATTAGAACGTTTCAAAAAATTAAAAAAAGAACTTCAAGAAGCTAGCGAGCTATATTATCAAAACGCTATTTCCCCAATGAGCGATGAAGAATTTGATATGGCGATGAAAGAATTAGAAGCCATGGAATTAGCTCATCCAGAATGGGTTACCTCAGATTCTTTAACGCAGAAGGTTGGAAGTGATCTTTCCAATACATTTCCAAAAATCAAGCATTCCGTTCCAATGCTCAGCATTTCAAACGCTTATAATGAAGAAGAAATTCACGCGTTCATAGAATCGGCCGAAAAACTTACTCATCCCGGATTAGAATGGGTTTGCGAGATGAAAATTGACGGAGTGAGTCTTTCATTGACTTACGAAAACGGTTTTCTTATTCGAGCAGTAACGCGCGGTGATGGACAATTTGGCGATGACATTACCCCAAATGCCTTAACTATCGAAGATATTCCAAAGACTTTAGAAAAACCTATTCCAGGAATTTTTGAGGTTCGCGGAGAGGTTTATATGAACCGTTCCGATTTTGAATCTCTAAATGAAAAATTTTCGAAGGAAGGGAAAAAGATTTTTCAAAATCCAAGAAATACAGTTGCAGGCAGTATAAAATTAAAGAATCCGCAAGAATGCGCCTCTCGCCCATTACACTTTATCGCTTATTACATTCCTCAAAAAAAAGATGCAAAAAAACATTCCGAAAACCTTGAATACTTAAAATCTCTAGGTTTTGAAACTAATTTATACTGGAAAGCTTCTAATTCTAAAGAAATTATGGAACGTTCCCGTCTTATTGGAGAAAGTAGAGATTCGCTTGCTTTTGACATTGATGGAATGGTTATCAAACTAAACGATATTAAATTGCAAGAGGAATTAGGGGCTACAGCAAAAAGTCCTCGTTGGGTTATTGCATACAAATTCAAGGCCGAACGTGCTTACACAAAACTTCTTTCTGTGGAATATCAAGTCGGGCGAACAGGAGCTATTACGCCTGTGGCGAACCTTTCCCCAGTTCGTCTTGCAGGAACTACCGTAAAAAGAGCAACTCTTCATAATTTTGATGAAATCAAGCGCTTAGATATTCACCTAGGCGATATAGTAGGAGTTGAAAAAGGCGGTGAAATCATTCCAAAAATTGTTGGTGTGCTAAAAGAAGAACGTCTGCCGGATGCTAAAGAAATTCCTGTTCCGACTAATTGCCCTGAATGTAATGAACCTGTCATTTTACCAGAAGGCGAAGTTATTTTAAGATGTGGTAATTTACATTGCAAAGCCATGCGCCAATGCCTTTTTGAAAATTTCGTTAGCCGAGATGCAATGAATATTGAAAATCTAGGTCCTTCTTTAATTACAGCCCTACTTGATTCTAAAAAAATCAACAACCTTTCCGATATATACAAATTAACAAGAGACGATTTACTTTGTTTAGAACGAATGGCAGACAAAAGCGTTTCGAATATTTTAAATGCTATTGAAAAAAGCAAAGATCAAAGCTTAGAACATTTATTACTCGCTCTTGGCATTCGTTATGTTGGTCGCACAAGCGCCAAAAATATTGCTAAACACTTTAGAAATTTAAACGCCATTCAAAACGCTTCCCGCGAAGAATTTTTAGAAGTAACTGACATTGGAGAAAAAATTGCAGATAGCATTTATCAATTTTTTCAGCAAGAATCAACAAAAGAAGAAATTTCAAAACTACTGCAATTTGGACTTAACCCTTTATACCTCGGAGCAGAAGGTTCTTTATTCCAAGGGCAAACAATTGTTATCACGGGAACGCTTCCTTCATTAGACAGAAACGAAGCAAGAGTTCTTATTGAAGATAATGGCGGCAAAGTTTCCGGTTCTGTCAGCAAAAAAACAACTTGGGTCTTAGCAGGTGAAGCAGCTGGCTCAAAACTCACCAAAGCAACCGAACTCGGAATTCCTATTCACGATGAATCTTGGCTTTTAGAACAAATCAAATAAAATCATACAAAGATTTTATTCTAAAAAACATTTTTAAAGAGAAACATCTTCAAGCTTAACAGAAGCAATTCGAGAAATTCCCTTAATTTCCTGAGTCACCCCGTAAAGCATATCTGAAGCAGCCATGGTTCTCTTATTATGAGTAACCAAAATAAATTGAGTTTGCCTTGAAAAATGGCGCAACAATTCTACAAAACGCCCAATATTAGCATCATCAAGCGGGCCATCAACTTCATCAAGCACACAATAAGGAGAAGGCTTTTCCATGTAAATGGCAAACAATAAAGAAACAGCTGTCAATGCGCGTTCTCCACCAGACAACGCCTTTACACCACGCATTTTCTTTCCAGTCGGGCGAGCGTTCACTTCAATTTCAGCTTCTAATGGATCGACATCTTCTTGAAGAGTCAATTTTGTCCCACCATCTTTCATCAAGCGCGAGAATACTTCTTGGAAGTTTCTTTGAATATTGTGGAACGTATTCATAAAACGTTCACGTGCAATTTTATCCAATTTATCAATAGAGCGTTTTAAAGAGGCGCGTGCTTGGTCTAAGTCGTCAAATTGTTTTTCTACTTCCTGCAAACGAGCGCGTTCTTCTTCAAAGTCTTCCATTATATTTTGATTAACGGGCCCGACATCTTTGAGTCTGCCTCGTAACAGGCGAATTTCTTTTTCGACGGTTGCCGTATCGTATTCTACACGTTCTACATTTTCTGGATTTTCCAAATCCACTTCCCATTCAGAGAAAATACGTTCCCTTAAATGATTTGTATTTTCTTGAATTGCATTCTTTTTCAAAACGATATTACGTTCATTCGGCAACAAATCTTTAATTTTATCATTCACATCTCGTTCTTCGGCATGCCAATCTTCTATATCGCGCGATACCACATTGTAACGTTCTTCGGCAGATTCCCGCAACGATTCTAATTCAGCCAGTTCTTCATGTTTCTTTTCAAGTTGCTCTGCTTGAACATTGAACTTTTCTTCCAAAGATTCAATATCTACAGAATTCTTTTCAAGCTCTTGAATTTTTGCTTGAACCATACTTTCAAAAGCAGGCAGCTGTTCTTCACTAAATTTAAGCTGAGATTGCAAATTCTTTATTTCTAACTGACTATTGGTAAGATCGCTTTGCAATTCTCGCAAATCATCTTCTTTATTACGCAACATCGTTTGGCGTTCTTCTAAATTTTCCGCCAGACGTTCAAATGATTCTTGAATTTTTTCTAATTCAGACTTAGCGTTTTCTAATTCAGCATCAGATGAGCGTTCTTTCAATGTTTCTTGAATTTGAAGTTCAGCCTTTTGAATATCACTTTCAATTTTACCCATTTGAAGAAGCAAGGAATTTTTAGAATTGGTATGAACGCCCTTCGCGCCTTCAGCCGTTCTCTTGGATTCTTGTAGAGCTGCCAATTCCTCTTTCATCGAGAAAAAAATGCGTTCGTTTTCTTCTAACAAATCTTTGGCATTTTGATATTCATTTTCTTTTTCTTGAATCTTACGCAAAAGCGTTTCTTGTTTTTCTTTCGTTTCTGCAATTTCAGCGCGTCGCGAAAGAATTCCCGTAGCAGAAGCCTTTCCACCACGAACCATTCCGCTTGAATGCACGGCTCGAGCTTCAGGAGAAACAAACCAATAATCTTTAGATGAGTATTGTGCAGAAAGTTCCAAAGCTTGGTCAAAAGAAGAAACAATCATCCAGCGAGAAAGCAAGCGTTTCACTAAAATTCCAAGCGTATCCTTAGCTTTCACAAAATCTGCAGCGCAACCCAAAATTCCGGCGGGAACCTCAGTTAATTCTCCTTCTGTAATTCTAGAAGAAATTGCTAAAATCGCAGAACCCGCTGAAGCACTTTCTAATGCTTCTAATAATTCCTGGGCAGAAGTTCCTTCTTTAACGACCAAGGCATCTAAAACTTCGCCCAAAGCAAATTCGATTGGCGCCAAATATTTTGGTTCAACATCAATCCATTCACCAAGGCAACCAGACAAAAAATCTTTTTTATTTTCTAACAACCATTTAGAACCATCAGCTTCCGAAACGGCCATTCGTGACAAAACTTCTAAACGAGAATCTAAAGCAACACTTTCTCGATGGAGTGTTTCAATTTCATTTGCTAAAGAATCTCTTTTTTCACGATTATCAGCCAATAAATTTTCTTGTAAGGTATAGCGCTCGTCTAGGCGTTCAATTTGTTCTGAATAAGATAGAATCGCATCTTCAGCTTCTTTCAAATTATTCTCGGTATTCTGAAATACTTCTTTCAATGAAGAAAGTTCGGTTTGCCAAGTTTGAATATTTGAATTGGCGATTTCACTTACCGTATCTAAACGTTGCCAGCGCTTTTCAAGTTCATTCACCTGATTTTGCTGTTCAAAACGAGCATTCAAAAGTTCTGCATGCTCACGCCGCAAATCATCTACAGCGTCACGCAATACTTGAGCGGCTTCTTGTTCTTTTGCAAGCAGTTCTTCTTTTTCAACCACATCATCACAAGAAGCTAATCTTTCAAGACGTTCTTCAAGATTTGAAATTTCTCGTTTGAAATCAACAACTTTCTGTTCCGCTTCAGCTTTTTCTTTCGAAAGTCGTTCTTGAGATTCCGTTAAAAAATTTATTCTATCACGAGTACTTTGAGATTCGGCAATTAAAGCATTTAAATTCGCCGTTTCAAAAGCTACTTTACGACGAGCGTCTTGCAAAGCGGTTTCTTCATCTGTAATTTCTAATTTTCGCGCATCAATTTTTGCCTGAAGCAAAGCCAAATTATTTTGTTCTCTTTCTAATTCTTCTAATGCACGACGATGAGAGGATGCAAGTGTTACCAAATCTCGTTTTAAATCTTCAAATTTATCAATACTAGAAGAAAGATCTAAAGCTTTAAGTTTTGTTCTGATTTCTTGCCATTCTCTTGTTTTTTCCGCTTGCTTTTCACATTGGCGAACTCTCGCTCTTGTATGGCGCAAGTTGTCTTCGACTCGTTCCATTTTTTCTTCAACACGAGCAAGACTATTCACCGCCTCTTTTCGGCTTTTCTTATACTTACTAACACCAGCGGCTTCTTCAAAAAGAGTACGACGATCTTCTGCTTTATCTGAAAGAACAGCATTAATCATTCGTTCGTTCATTTGAGAATAAGTTCCAGAACCAAGCCCTGAATCTAAGAACAAATTCTGAATATCTTTCAAACGGCATTCTTGGTTATTCAGCAAATATTCACTTGTGCCATTACGATAAGCACGGCGCGTAACCATCACTTCACTGTACTTACCAAATTCAGACGACAATTCTCCACTATCATTATTGATAACTAGCGAAACTTCTGCCATGCTCATAGCAGCACGTTCTTCGGTTCCAGAAAAAATGACATCTTGCATTTTTCCCATACGCAAAACAGCGGCTCGTTGTTCTCCTAACACCCAACGAATCGCATCTACAATATTCGATTTACCACAGCCATTCGGACCGACTACAGCGGTCAAACCGTTTCCTGGAAACGTAATTTCCGTTCGCTGAGCAAACGACTTAAAACCGAAAATCTTTAATTTAGTTATGCGCACTATGACCTAATATAAAACTTTACAGGGCGTTCATTTTTTTCGAATCACTAAAACGTCGTCCTTTTCGGAAATTTGAAGGAATGTACTACCACCATCAAAATGACGGGTAAACACGGTATCCTTCAATTCTCCATCTTTTTCATACACCAAGCGAATACGAAAATTTCCAACCAAATCTCGTTCTTCCACTTTTGAGGATTCCCCCGGCAAGACGGTTTCATCTATCCACTTTAATTCTTTGCCATTTGAAGAAACTACAAAAAGAGATTCTAGAGTACAATTTTCGGTAGCGTTTCCTAATTGCAAACGGACAGAACCATCTACTACATAATGAGTCACGCAACCAAACAAGAATACACATAGCAAAACGCTAGGCAAGGACATCCATTTTTTCATTTTGCTTTCTCCCGACGAATTCCTTTGGCTGTAATTTCTTTTACACCTTCACTTTCTTCTTTTGGAGGTTTGTAAGAAGAGCCGTTTTCAAATATAGTCCGAGAAGTAGATTCCATCGGAGCCGCTTTTGCTGCATTTCTACCAAACATTTTTCCTTCAGATGCTCCGAGAGCAAAAGAAAGTTCAAACACAAATGTTCCTTTAGACCCAAAAAGATTTTTCATATCATGAGCGTGATTATACGCCAAGCGCAACATCAGAATAGAAATTCCACCACCGAAAACTAAATCACCATCTGGTTCTCGAAGGCAAGTTGCTTCTAACGAAACAAGTCGCGATGGGTCCGGATAATATTTCAAAGCCGCTGAATGAAAACCATAATCGGGAAAATAAGCAGTCACTTCACCATACAAAATTTGTTTGAAAAGATTTTGTTCCCAAGTCACACGCATAGAATCTGATGCATCATGATAAAGCGAAAAATCTAAATTCGGCAAATAAGTTTGAAAGCCCGAAGAAGCACCACCAAAATTTTCTTTAGATTCTAAACGTAACGCCGCACGAACAGATGTCCAACCATTTTCATTAAACACAAATTGCCCTAAAATTGGGCCGAGCATAGCTTGAGCAAAACCATAAAGCGTGTCTGATTCGACTGAATAAATTTCACTTGCTACATGTTCTGGGTTTGAATATTGAATACCACCAGTCAAAGCAAAAGACAATGGTTTAAAAGAAAGATTCAAACCGGCTGTTTGCACATTACGAATTAAGGAAAATTGCCCATACTCAGGAAAGAGTATAAAATCCTCGGAATCAAAACCATGACGTTCAAACCACCAAAGAAAACCTAATGACCAATTGGACTTGCCTAGAGGACCAGAAAAATACATGGATAAACGTTGCCTAAAAGCAAAGCCTTCGTGCCGGCCAAAATCACTTTTTAATGCAGTTTGCCCAGGGTGTGGAAAATAATAAGTTCCTAAGGCAAAATACCCAGAAGCACCTGGTCGAACCGTTTCTGAAATTTCTTCTAATTGTGTTTCCGAAGCGATTCGCCCACCATTTGACAAAGCCTGCGGTTTAATTGGCGAAGCGTTCACCGACAAGGGAGCGACCAATAAAAATATTAAAGTGAAAATAAATCCCCAAACGGGAGTGGTTCGAATTAGAGAACCTCGCAAGAATCCTTTTTCGGAAATAGCCATATTTGAAATATAGTAATTATGGATTTTTACTTTTTTTTATAAGGCAAGAGTTTTGCATTTCCATTTAAAATAAAAAAAAACTAGGCTCGGGGCTTTGCCCCGAGCCTAGCATTTCCTGTTTAAGGAATTAAAGATTAAATCTCATCCAATTCAGGAACTTTACGAACTACATTACGACGACCATAACGAAGTTTTTCTGGAGCCACAGCGGCAGCAGCTTCTACAACGACTGGAGCTGGAGCTTGTGGCGCTTCAGGAGCGACTTCTGGAACAGATTCTTTCGCAATGCGTGGAGGCAAAGGACGACGAACTGGTTGTTCTTGAACCGGAACCGGAGTTGGTTCAGGAATCACTGTTGGAGAGACAGCCTCTGCAGCTGGTTCAACCGCTGCTGGGACTTTTTCTACCGCAGGAACTTCACGACGATGACGTGCTTCATTACGATTGTTGTTGCGACGTTCACGGCGTTGATTATTCGCTGTTTCGCGGTTTTCTTTATTGTTTTGACGTTGTTGCGGTTCTTTCGTTTGACGGGATTCCTTCTGACGTTCACCGCGAGCAGCCATGTCCTGTGCAGAAACTGGACGGCGAGAAGACGGTCTTAAATTCATGTCAGGAGAAAGCTTCTTAACAATAGGAGAACGAAGCATTACCATCAGCTTATTCACTTTCCGCAAAGTAAGCGCAGAAAGCACTACAGCAATAAGGGCTGCAACTAACGTTACTACTTGAATAGTTTCCATTAGGGACCTCATAATAGGGTTGGCCGCACCAAGCCGGAAAAAAGCTTGAGTCCGGGTGATTGCAAAACAATTGGGTTAATTCGCTAAAAAAGCGAGTCCATAAAAAAATATGGAAAAAAAGCAACCACGACCCAAATTTAGCAAAAAATGATAAAGATATTACAAAAAAAATTTAAAACAGAGGTTTCTCCCTTATTTTGGGTGTTCCCTAGGCAAAAAAAATATTCTTGCCTAGGGCGGGCTATTGCGTTATCGCTCGGGCTAAAGCCCGAGCGTCCGTCCAGCCTCGTTTCACGAGTCCGTCCCCTACCGGGCTACTATCCCTAACACAATATCATCATTTCTCATTCCAAAGTAATTTAAACATTGAAATTTTTAAAAATTCAAAAGAATTTTGTAGTTAAAACAATTCCATTGTTATTCACTTCACTACTCCTGAACCAATGCTTTTGTGTTTTAATTTTTAGTAAGGTTTGATTTTTGATAATAGTGTTTGCGAGGGATTTTAGTTTTTGCTTTGTCTCTTGTGGGTATGTTTCGTCACTCGTGCGGGTTTTGTCTCTCGCGAGGACTTATTTTTTTTTGCATTCTTTTCTTTGGAGGGGACCCGGCTCGGAGTTGCGAAGGCCGCACGGTCCCCTCCAAGCCTCCCCTTCCTCGGCCGACGCTCTTGTGTTTTAATTTTAAGTGAGTTTTGTTTTTTGAAAATTGTGCAAAGTTTGGATTACATTTTTTGAAAACTTCTATGTTATGTAAAAAGCATAGTGAGCAAGGGAGAAGGAATTTTTTCGCAAGTAGATCGCCACACTACGTTCGCGATGACAATTCACACTACATTTGCCATAACAATTTCCTCTGCTTGGGCGGGGCTTGCGCCCTGCCTTGGCAGAGGAAATGTTGGCTGCCTGCTTACGCAAGGCAGCGGCCCACGGGAGCTACGCTCCCAGGGGTTAATTGGAGCCCCGGAGGCAACGAACCGAGTAAGCGAAGTCCTTAGAGCTGTGGCCCAGGTACGCATTCTCGCCGTCGTAATACAGGTACAAGTAGTAAGCGTAGTTCTCACCATACTCTGTAGCACTCCAGAAACTCGCGTCCTTGCCCGCGTCGCCGAAATTGCCAAAGCTGTAGCGGAGGCCCGCTGGGAGAACATTAAAACCATATTTATCTATTCCATTACCATTTTGCAAAGCATGCTCAAATTCATGTTCGTATGGATCCCACCCTTGTTTTGATTTTAACATTTTACCTGCAGTCTCTTTTCCACCAACATTTGACATCAAAGTTTCAAATTCTTCTTTAGTTGGTAAATGCCAGCCACTTGGGCAAACATAATTTGCCGCAGCCCAAGTGTATAATCGGCCATACTTTTGACAATTTTCAGGGGCTTCATCATAGCAATAACTATGTTTAATATCATAGTTCAAATTCTCCGCCATCCAAACCTGTTTGCCTATTTTCACTGTTTTGTAGGTTTGACCATCGCGTGGGTCTTTCATCGTTCCCTTTTGCTGCCCTGCAAAAGACATTCCAGTGAATAGCAATGACATCGAAATTATTGTGAGTAGCTTACTTTTCATAAGGTTTCTCCTTGTATCTCGTGTTTAAATATAATCTTTTGACTAAGTTTATAAGCATCAAAATGGGAAAATAATCCTAAATAACTTTTTTCTAATTCCTTTTGTTTTTTTAGTAAATAATTACCACGCATACTTTCCTTAAAGTTTTTGACAATTCTTCTACTTGGATACATTCTATATGGCAAAACATACGCTCCTAAAAAAAGAAATCCATTATACGCCGGCTGCAATGAAATCTTTTTAGGATGAAGCTCTAAATTTAATTTTTCTTTTAAAAATCTTCGTATTTTGGGAATACTTTCCAGAAGCACATCCTTATTTTTATGAACCAAAACCATGTCATCTACATAACGACATAACTACGAATTTTTAATTCTCGTTTAATATAATGATCTAAATCATTAAGGTATATATTTCCATTTTTTCTTACTTATACCTAATATTATTTGATTAAAAAGTTCGGAGTCCCGGAGGCAACGAACCGAGTTTGCTTTGTCCTTATTGTTGCTGTTCAGGTTCGCATTCTCGTTGTTGTAATTCAAGTTCAAGTTGTAAACGTTGTTCTCACCATTCTCTGTAGCACTCCAGAAATTCGCGTTCTTGCCCGCGTTGTTGAAATTGCCATTGTTGTTGCGGTAGCACGCTGGGAGAACAAAGTGACTCGCCATTGGTTGAATACAGCTTTGCGTAAATGAAAAAGAAAGGCTTTTTTCAAAGAATATTTTTTCTGAAAAATGAATTTCTTTTTCTGTTTTTTTACCCTTCATACTTCCTCTGCGGTTTCTGTGGAGGGCAAGCTGCCGGACTCCAATAGGCATTCTCTACTCATTCGTAAATAAGCAGATTCTAGCCCTAAATTATTTTTTATTGTTTCTAACAAACCACTTATATAAAACCATTGTTTTATTGATAATTGTTTTAAATCTAAAAGTAATCTTAATTTAATTTGAATTTTACAAAACAATTCTTGGAACAATTGCGTATTAAATGTTTCTATTTCACAAACCACACCATGTAAATGTTCTAAAATCTCAAGAAAATTTTCACGTAATTTATCTGCTAAACCAAATTTCAAGTTTTTAGATACTATACTAGTACGTTCGTATATATATTTTGTTGCTTCGTAAAAATCCTTATAAGCTAAAAACATTAGTTTACATGTATTACTTTCTGATTTTTCTGTATTGTTTACAATATCTTTCTTCCAGGATTCAAAGCCGTTGTAAGGTATAAAACCATTAATTTCATAATGTTTTTCATCTATTTGTTTTATAAAGAAATTTTTCTCTAAAATAATTTCTTTAACCTTCGTTAATCCATTTTTAGGGAACCCAAGATAAACCATTTCGGTTCCCACTTTTTTTACAAATTTCCAATGAATTTTATAAGGAGAAAAATACCTTGTAAATTGATAGGCAGAAAATTCCCAAGCATGCCAAAACATACCCGCTAAAAACAGATGAATGCTAGAAGTATTTTGTTTTTCTAGTTTGTATAATTCAACACTAGTCATCTATTTCGTTATTCCTCTTTTGTAAGACATTAGTCCGTTAAAAATTGTCTTTGTAAATTGCTTGTTTTCATACCCATTGACTTGTTAAAATTCTTACACATTTCCGAATGTAAAAAAAAAAACAATGTCAAGTAAATTTGAAATTTACAAGGATTTTTGCTCATTTTTATACGCAAAACCTTGTTTTGCAACAACTTTTTGGAAAATGCCACGACAGACCTGGCGTTCCACTCGTTCTAAATAATGTTTTTTTGTTCTAGTTTACTTTCGAGAAAGAACAGCCAGCATTTCTAAGTGAGGCGTTTGCGGATAAAAAGCAAAGCCTTCAAGCGAATCTAAAGAAAATCCACCTGATTTGAATAGTTTTAAATCTCGTGCAAGAGTTACTGGATTGCAAGACACATAAATTAGCCGAAGTAGCGAGCTTTTTAATAAAACTTCTACAGCACTTTGCGGAAGGCCTGTTCTCGGCGGATCCACAATTAAAGTGGCATTTTTTGACACCATATTTTCTTGAAGCCAATCTTCTGCAGGGGTTGTTATGAATTCTGCTGAATTCTTAAGATTTTTCATCGCATGGCGTAAACAACCAGAATCTCGTTCTACAGCAATAATTTTTTCAAATGAATCCTCTAGTATGGTAGCGAAAAAACCAACACCGCTAAACAAATCAACCAAGAGAGAACCCTCGCCAGCTTCTTCAAGAACACGCTTTACTAATATAGGTAAGAGTCCTAAATTTGATTGAAAAAAAACAGACGCGTCAGAATGAATTTTTTTGCCAGCAATTTCTACAACGCTTTCTGATTTTTCAGAAAATTCTTGGTTTGACATTCCATTGTAGTAATAAGAAATTTCACCATTTCCATTTTCGAACACTTGAAGTTCTTGAGCTTGAATCGCTAAAGCTTCGGGAGATTTTAAAAACTCACGTAACTTAGGCACAAGAATTGGGCAAGTTGGTGCCACAGGAAGAATTTGATGCGATTTCTTTGCACGAAAACCCCAAACATTTTCTCTATTTTTCTGCACGCGAATTCGATTTCTATACTCCCAGGAATTTCCAGAATGAATCACAAAATTTTCAGGCAATTCTTCACGAGCAAAACGGCGAAATGTATCTCGAATAGATTCTTCTGCCATTGATTTTTGCAAAGAAAAATCTGCATGTTGTAAAGAACAACCGCCACACTGCCCATAATATGGGCAACGAGGAGCAACTCGCAATGAATGTGGCACAAGCACTTCTAGCGTTTCTGCTTTAGTGTAATCTCTTTTGCTCTCTGTTATTTTTGCAATTACTTTTTCTGAAGGCAGAGCGCCTTGCACAAAACAAGCTCGACCATCTGGCAAATGAGCAAAGCCATCTCCACCTTGAGCCGATTTTTCAATTTCTAAAGTGAATACCTTATTTTTCATTACGCAACAAACAACGAACTTTTCTCTGAGAACCATTAAGCGATGGTTCTATTTCAAAACATTCAGAACAAGCTTTAGAGCAACGCGAAACAAATACACAACCAGCACCAGAAGGTTTCGATGCTTCCCCTGAAAGAATTTTTGGAGGGCAACCAAAGTTTAAAGTCGGCACACTTTGAATCAAACCTTGCGTATAAGGGTGAAGCGGATTCTGTAGCACATCATTTACGCCACCTTCCTCTAACGATTTTCCTAGATACATAACCATTACACGATTGGCAAGAGTTTGAACAACCTGCATGTCATGAGAAATGAAGATTATCGATAATTGAAATTCTCGGCGAAGAGTATCTAATAATTTTAAAACCTGAGCCTGAACAGAAACATCTAAAGCACTTGTAACTTCGTCGCAAACAAGAACCTTTGGACTAGTCATCAAAGCACGGGCGATTCCTAATCGCTGACGCTGACCTCCTGAAAACTCATGAGGATATTTTTCTAAAGAATTTTTAGGTAAGCCCACCGCTTCAAGAACTTCTAAAATTTTCTTTTCAGCATTAACTTCTGGAGTTTTTCGATAACGGAGCGGAAAAGAAAGAATGTCAATAATTTTGTGTCGCGGATTTAAACTAGAATACGGATCCTGGAAAACCATTTGCACTTGTTCACGAACCATTTTCCAAGCATTCTTCGACTGAAGAAGAACAGGGGTTCCTTCTAGCAAATAATTTCCTGATGCTATCGGCTGCAAGCCAACTAAAGCTTGCGCAAGAGTTGATTTTCCACACCCAGATTCCCCTACGATTGCCAAAATTTCTGATTTATCTAAAGTAAGTGAAACATTTGAAACCGCTTCAAGATAAGAAACGGTTCTTGAAAATAAGCCTCCTCGTTGCGGATAACGAACACAAACGTCCTGAAGTTCTAGCACACTAGACATCTTTGTCTAATTCTCCGTCCAATGTACTTAAGGATTGTGTAACTTTTGCTTCTGTTTCAGTTAAAATCTTACGACAATGACGTAAAAGAACCGTAGCCTCTTCTACTTGTGCCGCTAGTTCATCGATTTCCATTTCCGATTGGTCAATTTTCTTCAAAATTTCTTCCAATCGAGACATTGCGTTTTTGTATTCTAAATTACTCTCGCTCATGTCTTAGAATATAGCTAGATTTAAAAAACAATCAAAAATTTTTATGAAAAAAAACGCTCGAGACATTATTCCGATTTTGCCTTTTTTAGCTGTTAGAAAACAGCGGGCTATTTTTTATTTGATGAATGCATTTTGTCTATTTGTTTTTGGGCTACTCCTATGCGCTTGTCCAAATGTTCCAAACGACCTTGAAAATAGAATTTATCTATACGATGCGAAGGTACAATTAATCTCAGAAAAAGGCGATACCGTTAATTCTCTACAAGTGCCTGAACATCAAAAGTTTTTTCTTTTTGCTAAAATCACACCAAAAAATTTTGAAGATTCTTTGCAATATTTTTGGACTAAAAACGATTCTTTACTTAGCACTGAAAAAATATTTTCTCATTCTAGCGAATCAGAAATCTACCCAGATTCGCTCACTTTAAAAGATGAAGCAGGAAACTCTTTCGGAATTGCTTTTGAAGTGATTATCAATTCTCCTCCAGAAATAAAATCCATTCTCACTCCTCTAGAAGGAGATACTTTGTATGGAGATGAAAAAACACCCATATTATTTTCTTGGAACGCCGTTGACCCAGACAACGACACTCTTCTATTTTATCTTGAAAACGAAAATGGAATTTACCCTGCCGGCATGTGGAATTACATTCACCTAGCAAACTTTTCCGAAGGCAAACATAAAATTAGAATTATCGTTAAAGATTCATACTTAACCGCAGATACTTCGAACTGGAGAACTTTTTATGTGAAGGAGAGTCTGCCATGAAAATTTTACTTTTAGTCCTTTGTGCTTTTTTGTGTTCTTGCATTGATTCGGAAGCCGTTGTATCTCAAAAAGAAAGCGAAGAAATCGCTATCAGTGCTTTTATTTTAGGTCAAGATTCTACACAAATTAAAGATACGACAATTACTCTTAACGATTCCATTCTTCTCATTGGAAATATTTTCCCAGAACGAAAAAATCACATTCAAAAATTCTTTTGGAAAACTCCAGAAAACGCCTTCTATAAAGAATTCCAGATACAAGTCAAACCTAATTTTCCTGGCGATTTTACATATCACTTTTTCGTCATAGATTTTCACGGAGATTCTCTTTCTGATTCAATACAAATTCATGTTTCTACGCCACCTGTTTTAGATTCAAATTCCTTTCTTCCGGAAAATAATTCTTCGCGTTCACCACCGGATTCTTTGATTTTTTCTTGGCTTGCTTCAGATGACGATAAAGACGAACTATTTTATCAATTCAAGCTTTTTCAAGATGAAAATTTAATAATAGACACGTCACTAAACGAAACATTTTTTAAGCTCCCTTTTGATTTACAAGCACTTGAATGTTATCGATGGGAACTTTCCGTATTTGATTCAAAAGGAATTCAAGGGAACACTCTTATTTCAACTTTTTCTACAGGAACAAAATCAAACAAAGCTCGTTTTCGTGGAGAAATCAGCATTTTCCCAGACACCCTTTTATCACAGATTATTCTTACACTAGAATCAAAAGACTCTAGTCAGGTTCTTTCACTTCAAAACGGATTCTTTGATTCTAAAGAAATTCCACCGGGCAATTACAAACTTTCAGCGAAGCTCCCCTCTTATGCCGATTACAAAACAGAAAGCATTTCAGTTACTTTAAAAAAAGGTGATTTTCTAGATAAATTAAGAATTCATTTAGACGACAGCCAACCACCAACCTTTCCATTACTTTTGAAAGACACCTTGCCATACGCTTCTACATTTACATTTCTAATAGAAAATCACGGATTTCCACTAAACGATAGCTCGTTCAAAATATTGTTAGATCAAGAAAATATCACTCCTAAATTTTCAAATGATACTTTGTACGTAACTCTTCCTAAATACAATTTACCCATTTGCCGATTTTTATTTTTAACAGCAGAAGACGTCTGTAAAAACAAAACTGAACAAGAGTTCTTAATTTGTCCAGAATCCGCTTGGGCAAACAAACTACAAGACACCACCATCGCACAAAGCGACACTTTGAAAATACATTTTCAAGAAAGTAATCCTTATCATCTTCCTTTAAAAGAAATTGTTTGGACTTCTCCACAGAACGACTCTTGGAAAATTATTCAAACTACAGAAGATTCATCTGTTTATTTATTTGGTGCTTTGTTTGAAACTGGTTTTTACACCATAAAAGCAAAATCTATTTATGAAAATGGATTAGAAATTCTTAATCAGTTTCAGTTAGAGGTAATAGAATGAAAGCACTCCTTTTCTTACTTCTTTTTTTATTAGTCGCTTGTGGTGATAACGCCATTTTTCAATCGTCAGATACAAAAAAAATCACAAATAAATTTTTCTTAGTTTCCTCAAAGGAAAAGGACCCATCTCATCTTCGACCAGTTGATTCAATTTTCACTGTTCCTGCAGAAACATTATTTGTCCGAGCTGCAGCCTTTACCGAAAATAAAATCATTCCTACAAACGAACTAGGCGAATACTTCTTTACTCGTTACTGGCTCTTCAAAGGTTTCATGCTAAATGAAGAAACTATTCGCGTCACATGGAATAAATCTTCAACAGACACTCTTTGTCATTTTTCAATTGATTTACTTGGCGATACTTTACAACAGTGCATCAACGTTTTTGTTAATTCTACTGCAAAAGTGAAAGCACTAATGCCAGAAAATGGAACTAACAACATTCAAACCAAAGACACCTTACTATTTCAATGGGAAATTGCTGGTTTTGATTCTTGGGAAAACGCCAAGTGTGAAATTTTCTTTAATTCTAATTCAAAAGAGCTATGGCTTTCAAAACCAAGAGAAGTTTCATGCTCCGAAGGCTTACGAATAGCAGCTTCTAATTTTACAGATTCCTCTTCAAATGCACCTATTTATTTTTGGGGCGTTCGCTTTACCACTTACTCTAATACCCCGGAGGTTGCTTATTCTGAACCACAATATTTTAGGTTAGCTTCTCCCGGTTCTTCTTCCTTTGTAGTTCCCATAAAATACGATCATTCTAAAAGGTATCACAAAGAAGGAATTTTAAAAGTTTTCCAAAAAGATTCTTTAATTTATTCGTTTTCTTTTTCTCAAGACACTACTTTTATCATTAAAGGATTACAAAACGATTCTTCTTATAAATTTTTAGCAACAGAAAATTACAGAACCGATTACCAAGCAGATTCTCTTGAGGTTAAATTATCTCCCAATGTCATCACGACAACAGATACATTGATTTTAAAAGATAAAGTGGCGCCAGAAGTCATTCCTTTAAAAAACACTTTCAACAAAAATGACTCTATAAAATTTTTTGCCGCTGAAAATGGAAGTGGTTTAAACGCTCTACGTTCCGCAGTTATTTTGTTAGACATGAAAGATACTATTCCGTACGTTTTTTCAAAAAACTTGATTTCATTTTCATTTGATTGTGAATCTACTTGTAATTTCCAAATTCATTTAGAAGATAATGCCAAAAACAAAAGTCCTTCTAAATACTGGAAAGCAAAATATACGGATTCAAGCATTTTCATTTCTGGACCATTTAACGCAGGAGAAAACAAATGAAACTCCTAGTGTTATTATTAATATTCACCTTTTACATTCACGCAGAACCAATTAAAACCTTGCACATTTCCGCATGGCCTTCTAATACAGAAATTTTTCTAAATAGCGTTCAGCCAGATATTTCAAAAAATCCCGATTTCACAACGCCTGCAAAAATTCATGTTCCTTTGTCTCAAGAATATATTTCGCTCACTTTTTTTCAGCCTTATTTTAAAGATTCTACCATTCAAGTTAAAATTCCTGAATTTCAAGATTCTTATTTAATGGTTATTTTAGACAAAGAATCTGACCCAGAAGAAATTCATTACCAAGAACGCCAACTAAAAAAACGAAAACAAAGAACCATTGGCAAAGGAATGATGTTTGGAAGCATTCTTCCTTTTGGAATAGCCGGATTCACTCTTTTAAAAAATCATCTTGAAAATCGTGAAGCAGAGAAAATAGAAGAAAAACTAAATGAGCATAAAATTTTCTCAGAAAAAACAAATTCTTTAAAACAAGATTTTAAAAAGCACCAAGATAAATCAGAAAATTATCAAACGGCAACTTATTGGCTTTCCAGTGTTGGGCTTGCCCTTTTAGGAATTGGATTTTATCTACAATTTTGAGGCTTTATGAAATTCATATTTTTATTACTCCTTTTCTTATCATATTTACACGCTCGCCTGCCAGAAAACGGCGAATCCGTTTTCGTAGAACTTAAATCAGGAATTCGGCAAAAAGCAGAATTTGCTGGCTTCTCAGCCGATACTGTTTTACTTGGAGGCTACATAAAAAATAAATACACTATTGTGCGACTTCCTAAGACTTCTTTCTTACATATAATTTCTGCTCAATCTGGCGACACTCTTTCCTTAGAAAACCCAAATGATTCTCTCTTCTTGACGCATACAGATTCTGCTTTAAAGGTTTCTGATTCTATTCCTGCATTAAACGATTCTACTCTAACAACTACCGATTCCACTTCTTTTTTCAAAGACAAAATAGTTATCGTTCCATTGAATAGACGCCCGATTGATTCAGCATTAACTGAAAATATTCAAAATACTCTTTTTGCGCTATTAGAAGAAGAACGCCTGTCTCCGATATATGCTACTGATTCTATTTTCGATAACTGTTTTGAAGTTTCCTGCGTATTGCCAATCACAAGAAAATCTAAAGCAAAAGGAACTCTGTTTGGAAATATTATTCCTGCAAGCAATGATTCTCTTCGTTTAGAATGGTCTTACTTTTCCGAAGATCAAGAACCAGAAGAATTCAGCTTTTCCATTCCAAGCAGAAGCCCTTTCAGTTCAATATTAGAAGGAAGTCTTTTACAAGATGCTCTACAAACACTTTTAAAACGCAACAAAAAAAAGATTCAAACACAAGATACCGTTTTTGTAAAACCAGCCTTTAATTATGTTTACGTCGAATCAGAACCAGACGGAGCCATTTTAACAAAAGCAAAAGGGAACGCCATTTGTAAAACGCCATGTACATACGCCACCACAGACACTGGATTTGTTGAACTTTATGCTTATTGGGATGTTGATGAACACTTATGGGCAGAACAAGTCCGTACGAAAATTTTAGAAAACGACACCACAAAGATTCTGATGAAACTTCAACGGATTCAACCTAAAATTCAAATCATTACTCACCCAGAAGGTGCTGAAATTTACCCTAACGACACCATCACTAGTTTTACGGCCAGACTCGGAAATACTCCAAAAATTTTAAACAAAAACTCTTTGGGGCCAAGCACGCTCTTTCTTACCAAAGAAGGGTTTAGAGACACCACCATCCAGTTCTACATAATGCCTACTGAAAAAAATAAAGTAGAAGTAACTTTAACTCCTTTAACAATACCCAATGAAATTCAAGCTCAACAAGAACAATTTAAAGAACGACTTCATCAAAAAATAGGAATCACTTTAATAGGAACCTCTGTTGTTCCTGCGGTGATTGGCGGGATTTTCGCGTATCTTTCTGCAAAGGATTATGACAAAGCAAAAGAAATCCGAGATGAATTAAAAGAACCTCACATTGCGGAGGGAACAAATTACGAAAAGCAAAAGAAAAAAAACAAAGACTATGCCGATCGAAGTGACGAAAGAGCTTATGTAAGTATTACCTCGTTTGCTATTGCAGTTGGGCTTTTGGCGGCTGGCATCACCATTTCTTTTTAATACATTTAACCTTATGAAAAAAACAATCATTTCTTTTATTCTTTTATCAGCCATTTCTGTATGCGCTGCAGAACCAGCTACCGCACCAAGCATTTACGAAAAAGTAATTGGATGGTATAACGAGCATCTAAATTATGCTACCGTTGCTCTCTTAATGTCTATAGAAAGTTCATTCATTCCATTTCCTTCTGAATTAGTGGTTCCTCCTGCCGCTTACAAGGCTTTGCAACCCGGGTCAGGCCTTAACATTATCCTTATATTTATTACAGCCACTTTTGGAGCTTTAATCGGTGCTTATATCAACTACTTTCTTGCCAAAAAACTCGGGCGTCCAATCATTTACAAATTCGCTGATTCGCGCCTTGGAAGAATGTGCCTTCTTGACTCTAGTAAAGTAAAAAAAGCAGAAGATTTCTTCATTGATCATGGAGCTGTTTCCACTTTAGTTGGGCGTCTCATTCCAGGCATTCGACAACTGATTTCTATTCCGGCAGGGCTTGCTCAAATGAAACTACTCCCATTTACTTTGTACACAACTATTGGTGCTGGAGTTTGGAATATTGTATTGATTTTACTTGGCTACTTTGCTCATGGACAAAAAGACCTTATTGAAAAATACAGTCACGAAATTTCCCTTGGGCTCGCTGGGCTTGGCGTTCTTTTCATTCTATACTTAATTTCTCAAGCATTTAGACAAAAGAAAACAAAAAACGCCGAGCAAGAAAAATAAGCCATAACACATTCGTTTCAAAAAGGCTATTTCGCTAAAGCGAAATAGCCTTTTTTTCAATTCCAAATTAAATACTCGGAAGTTTCAAAATATCTCGAAAATCTAATTTTCCTGAAACATCTTGACTCACAGGCACTAACCGTGCCAAAGATTTTCCAGCTCGTTCAATCACGAACTCCTCACCGGTCAAGTGAACTTGATCTAAAATTTCCCCGAAATTCCTTCGAGTTTCCATTGCTGAAATTTTCTTAGCCATTACTTTCCCTGCAAAACTTTATCTTGAATCACCAAATCTACGCGCCGATTTTTTTGACGTCCCTCTTTAGTTTTATTGTCACCAACAGGGCGTGTCATGCCGTAACCAACAGAAGTTAATCGAGAAGATTCAATTCCCTGACTAACCAAGAAATCAAGCACATTCTTCGCTCGTTGTTCAGAGAGTTTCATATTATGTTTTTCTGAACCAGTGTTATCTGTATGCCCTTCAACAACTACATTCAATTCCTGATACACAGAAAGAATGCCAGCAACTTTAGCAAGACTCGTTTTCAAATCTTGTTTCAAAGTAGCTTTATCTACATCAAATAAAATGTCTGACATTGAAAGAATAATTCCGCGAGCATCTTGAGTTACTTGAATCAATTTTGATTGTAATTCATTCAACTTAGATTTTGCTTCTTTCTGCCTGGCTTCTGCTTTTGCTCGTTCTTCAGCGAGAGCTTTTTCTAATTCAGATTCGCGTTCTTTAGAAGCTCTACGCAAAGAATCTTCGCGGGCGCTTGCTTCAGCTAAAAGAATTGCTTCTCTTTCTTTAGAGGCTCTCATCAGAGAATCTTGTTTAGCGTTAGCATGAGCTTCCCGTTCTTTCATTTCTTCTCTAGTTTCCTCGGCTTGATTTTGAGCTTCCGTTAAATCCGCGTGCAAAGAAGACAAACTATCTTGCCTAGCATTTACAATTGCATTTTGAGTTTTCTCTATTTCTTTCATAACTTTTTCGCGTTCTAACCAATTTGCATCTGTTGCTTGCTCAATTCGGTCAGTTTCTGCATAAAGTTTTAAAAGTTCTACGTATAAAGAGCACGCCTCAGAAAAATACGGCAACAAATCAGACTTTGGTAATTCATGTTCAAAATTTTCTAATTGTTTGGCTCTTGCTTCTGCTTCTGCCCAAGTCACATTAGCTAAATACGAAGTCACTGGAATTTTTGCCTTTTCTTTTTTTAGCATTTCATTACAACGACTCGCATATTTCCCATTTTTATTTTGTTTCTTTGCAGGAGTTTGCTTTTCTGTTTGTTTCTTTACTTCTTTTTTAGTTTGAGCAGCAGGAGTCGCTGCAAAAGTCATTGAAACTAAAGAAAGACAAAGTATTCCAACGAAAATACTCAACTTTTTCATTTTCCGGCCTCCTTTGATTTTTCTTTAGCTAAAATAGTTTGATATTCTTCAAGGCGTTTTTTGTCTTGAGCTAACGCTTGTGTTACGCTGGCGCTATCATTCAAAGCTTTTTTCTTTTTGGCTTCAGCAAAAATAACACGATAACGAAGATTACTTAATTCTGCTTGAATTAAGGCCAGCTGATCATCACCAATCTTTTCAGATTTTTTTGAAGAATCAAGAGCTGCTGAAGCATGAACTACGGATCTCTCTGAAATTTTAGCCTTTTTCGCTTCTGAACCTGCTAATTCCGATTGCATTTGCAATGTATATAAAGCTGGATTACCCGAAGAGCAGCCCATATAAAGCAAGGCGCTCAGGGAAAATAAAACAAAAAACTTTTTCATTTCAACCTCTTTTACAGATTGTGAAACAATTTTACTCCATTGAAAATAGCATTTTATTACTCAATAAAAAATAGCCTAGTTTCCTTTCCCTAATTTTTTTTTGAGAATTTGTCTATAACCAGATTTTTCAAAAAGCAAACCGCTGTTTTTTCACTAAATTTTCTATATACTTTTTTAATTATGCAAGAAACCATTCGTTCTTATTCTGTCAGTAAATACTTGACTGCAGTAAAAAATCTCATTGATACTCGTGTGAAAGACACATGGGTTCATGGCGTTATTACCCAAATTCAAGAACGAGATAAAATGGTTTATTTAAGCATTGCCGAATTTATCGAAGGCGATGTAAAACCTCAAGCCACACTTCCTCTATATCTTTTTCGTTTTGATTTCAATAAAATCAAACTTAAACTTTCGGCTCTTTCAAAACCTTTTGAATTAAAAACAGAGCTAAAAGTTAAGTTGTTCGTTAAAGGCGATTTTTACGTTCCCTATGGGAAATTTCAAGGCAGAGTCATAGATATTGACCCCAGTTATACCATTGGAGAATTAGCCTTAACCCGCGAAGCGATTCTTCAACGCTTACGCGAAGAAAATCTTTTATTTAAAAACAAATCTATCCCTTTTAGCGAAGCTCCTTTACACATCGGATTAATCACTGGTGAAGGCTCTGCGGCCTTTCATGATTTCAGTACTAAATTAAATGAATCAGGCTTTGCATTTAAAATCACAACAATTCACGCTAAAATGCAAGGGAATGAAACCGAATCCACAATTCTTTCTGCTTTAGGTCAACTTCGTCAAAACACCAACCTCGATGTTGTCTGCATTGTAAGAGGAGGCGGTTCAAAAACTGATTTAAACTATTTTGATAGTGAAGTTTTATGCCGAGCTGTCGCTAATTACCCGATTCCAGTATTAACAGGAATCGGACATGAAATAGACAAATGCCTTTTAGATCAAGTGGCTTGGCAAAATTTCATTACGCCAACTGATTGCGCAAAATTCCTAATCGATAAACTATCTGAAGCTTGGCAAAGAATCAAAGATTTAGCCTTAGAAATAGCTGGTCGTATTCACTTAAGAATTCCTGCAGAACAAGAACACTTACGTTTTTTGCGAGAAAATTTAGAACGTAGAATTTCTCGATTATTCATTCAAGAACAAGAACAAATTGAACGTCACATAAAAGAATTAAAAAAAGAGCCTTCTAAAATATTCCAAGATTCTCGTTTGCAATTATTACGAAATCAAGAGGGTTTAAAAAATGGTTGCCGAAAAATTCTTGAGTTATCAAAAAAGCATTTTGAATTACAAGAAATCCATTTAAAAGCAATGGATCCAAAAACCATTCTTAAAAAAGGTTACACCCTCACTTTAAATTCTAACAGGAAAATTGTAAAAGACTTTAGTTTGCTCAATCCAGGCGATTCTATAATTACACAATTTGCTCAAGGAACGATTCATTCTGTTGTTCAAGAAAAAACAGAAACGCCTACTTAAACATTCAACCGTTTTTTAAACTTCTTTCAAAAATTTGAAATACCGTAGAATACTGATTTTTCTCATCTGCCGGAAATGAAGTTTCTCTTTCTAAAGTCCACCCCTCTCCGAGCGAAGGCATAAAAACATCTCCATCAATTTCAGCTTTTACTTTTGTCAAATAAAGACGAGAACAATAAGGCATCGCCGCTTTGTAAATTTCAGCCCCGCCGATAATAAAACACTCAGTTTCACCAGATTCTTTGGCAAAATTTATCGCATTTTCAAGTGACGAAAAAACCTCGCAGCCTTCAATTTTCAAATTTTCCTTTCGAGAAAGGACTAAATTAATTCGATTCGGGAGCGGGCGCCCAATATCTTCATAGTTTTTTCTACCAAGAATAATGTGGTGCCCGATTGTAATTTCTTTAAAGCGTTTTAAATCTGAAGAAAGTCGCCAAGGCAAAGTTCCATTTTTGCCAATCACTCCATTTTCTGAAACAGCCACAATACATGAAACCAACATATTTAAACCGCAATTGGAGCCTTAATCGTTGGGTAAGGATCATAATTTTCAAGTTCAAAATCTTCAAATTTGAAATCAAAAATATCTTTGACGTCTGGATTAATTTTCATATTTGGCAAAGCACGTGGTGTTCGCGAGAGTTGCTCTTTTGCTTGATCAATATGATTCAGATACAAGTGTAAATCACCAAAAGTATGAACAAATTCACCTACTTGTAAATTGGTAACTTGAGCAAGCATCATCGTTAAAAGAGCATAAGAAGCAATGTTAAATGGAACGCCTAAAAAAGAATCTGCACTACGTTGATAAAGCTGACAAGAAAGTTTACCTTCAGCTACATAGAATTGGAACAAGCAATGGCAAGGAGGCAAAGCCATTTTATCCACCTCTGCAACATTCCAGGCGCAAACCAAATGACGACGAGATTCTGGATTGTTCTTTAAAGAATGAACTAGATTCGCTATCTGATCAATATGACCGCCATCTGGAGTTGGCCAACTACGCCATTGATGACCATACACAGGCCCTAACTCACCATTTTCATCGGCCCATTCATCCCAAATGGTTACTTTATTTTCATGCAAATAACGAATATTGGTATCACCTTTTAAAAACCACAAAAGTTCATGAATAATAGAACGCAAATGAAGTTTTTTTGTAGTTAAACAAGGGAAACCAGCAGAAAGATCATAACGATTTTGGCGACCAAATACAGAAAGAGTTCCTGTTCCAGTACGATCTCCGCGTTTTACGCCATTTTCTAAAAGGTCTGAAAGTAAATCAAGATAAGGTTTCATGCTTTAAAATTAGTTTATTCTGGAGTGAAATATTTTTGAACGACTTTTTCTAACGCTTCTACAGAAATTTTTACCGCTTTTTCGTTCCAATGAGAATCAGTTTTCCAATAAAGGGATTCTCCTGCATCTCTTGCTTTGAAAAGTGGCGTGTGAAGATCTATATAATTCAGGTTTGCCTTTTGCATTTCTTGAAACAAAGAACGGGCAAAAAAGTCTTCTTTATTTTTATACTGGAAAAAATAATTGCGATTTGGTGGAATCACCCACAAAACATTCACGCCCAACTCTTTTGCCGCTTTTGAAAAAGAAGAAAAAACTTGAACCATATTACCAATTGAAGCTGATTCATAATTTTTAAAATCATCATCTGCAAATTCTAAATAAGACAAACCATTTTCTTTATGCGGAATGGCTAATGGGTGACTATCTCCATACCATTTATAACGATAAGTATCTAAAAAAGTTCTTACATACGATACCGGCAAGAATCTTCGCCAAGTAAAATCAACTGATGATGTCGCTGAAATAAATAAACGATCTCGGAGTAAATTTAAAACAGGCGGAACAAAAGAACGCCAGGCCGCTCCTTCTATATTTAAAAAAGAAGCAAGTTCTGGCAAATTTCTTTCAACACATTCTATTAGCAAAACTTTTGGTCTTTTTTCTTGAGGAAGAGCTTTAAGTTGTTCTAAAACCTGAATTCCTTGTGCTTTAAAATTATTAAAATGCGAAAAGAAAACAGGAACTTTATATTTTTCAGAAAATTGTTCTGGAAATGGTTTATGTCCAAATTGCACCACCGAAAAAGAATCTCCAATCCACCATACCAAAGAGGCGTCTGGACTAGCGGAAACTACGGATTCATTGATTCGATATGGTTTTAAAAATGGTTCGTCAAATTCTTTTACCGAAGTCAAACGAAACAAATCACCTTTCGGAGAAAGCATCACTGGGTAAAGTCCTAAAAGGAAAACCACCAGTAATAAAGCGGCAAAAATTCCTGCAAGGCGAACGCACCATAAAAATATTTTTTCTTGCTTATTCATCTTGCCTCGTTAAAACTGAAAATAAATGAACCCCTGGCCAGAAAAACGACCAAAGAAAATTAAAGGCAATAAATACAACAAATACTTCAATAGAATCGGGACATTTTTATTCGAATATAAAAATTGAAAAAGAAGAATTATAAAGCCGAATAGAACAGGAATATAAACCATAGATGGTAATAAATCGCTCCATTTTATAAGCACACCTTCTGCGGAAAAAATATGCGTGAAAAAAGATTTCCAATATTGAAGCCATAATGAAAAACTTGGTGCACGAAACAAAGTGAAAAGAAATGTCACTAAGGTAAATGTGCGAACACATCTCCAAATTTTAAAATTCTCTTTTTGATTAAAGTGTTGATCATACAAATAAATTAACCCATGTAAAATTCCCCACAGAACAAACGTCCAAGCAGCTCCATGCCACAAGCCGCTCACTAAAAATACAGCCATAACATTCAACACATGTCGTAAAGAACTACAACGAGAGCCTCCCAACGAAAAATAAACGTATTCTCGCAACCAAGACGTCAATGAAATATGCCAGCGTTTCCAAAAATCATAAAAATTGAGGGCTAAATAAGGCGTTTTGAAATTTTCCATTAAACGCACACCGAACAACCGAGCTGTTCCTATAGCAATATCTGAGTAGCCGGAAAAATCAAAATAAATTTGAAAAGCAAAAGCTATAGCAGACACAAGAATCATTAATGAAGAAGCATTCTGAGGATTTAAAAAAACAGGATCTGCAATAGTTGCTAAAGTATCAGCAAGAATCGCCTTTTTAAAAAAGCCTTGTAAAATCCGAAAAGTTCCTTCACGAAAATTTTCTATTGCAAATGATTTTTCTTCAAACCGAACTTGCGGCAAAAGGTGCTTTGCATTTTCAATTGGCCCGGCCACTAGTTGAGGAAAAAACGTTACATATAACGAATATTGCAAAAAACTTTTTTCCGCAGAGATCTTTTTTCGATAAACATCTATCACATAACTAAGACTTTGAAATGTGTAAAAGGAAATACCCATTGGAAGCAATAATGAGGGTAAGTGGATTTTTCCTGAAATCGAAGAGAAAATTGCGTTCCAAGTTTCTTCAAAAAAGCCTAAATATTTAAATAAAAATAATATACCTAAATCAAAAAACAAACTGAAAGCTAAACACAATTTCCGAAATTTTTCTGTTTCAGAACTTTGCATCAAACGTGCCATTGTATAATCTACAAATACAACAGCAAGCATTAAAATCAAATACTCTGGACGAAAACAAGCGTAAAAATAAAGTCCTGATAGTAAAATCAAAAGGCGGCGAGGCAAACCTCTTGGCAAAGAATAAAATAAGCCTACTACCGCGATTCCAAAAAGAATAAACAACCAGGAATGAAAAAACATAGACTAGAAATTTAATCCTATAAATGCTTCCGCCTTGCTAGCTGCATGAGTTGTTCCAAAACCGTCTAATACAATGTCATATTCTGCACCTATTTCTAATTGAGTTTCTGAAGTGCGGAAAAATACAATACCTAAAGAAGCTCCCCCAGCAAATCCGAAGGTTGCCATATCATCACAGGTCGAAAGATTAGTTCCTATTCCAAGTCCAATTCCAAAATAAGGCGAAATTCTTCTTGGAGTGAAATAATAACGCCCTCCAATCAAAACAGTAAGATGAGTGACTAATTCTTCTCCAAAAGAGAATGCGTTATAATCTTGAAGTGTAATTGCAGCATGCGGAGAAACTTCCCATATATGGCCATAATTTATAGCAAAACCTAATAAGTGCGAACCGTGCATATTATGCCAGAACATTGGACCAAGACTTAAGTGTCTATATCTCTTTGTTCCCTTTCTCGCTTGAAGTTCATTCTCTTCTTCTTGAGTAATATTTGTGACTTCCTCATTTTCTTTAGGAGATTTACCAGACAAAGCAGCTGATACGGTTCGTTCAATTACAATATCTAGCTCCTCTGGATTTTGAGCTTTTAATTTTACTGAATTTTCTACAGAACCATCTTCACTTGTTTCTGCCACTACAATAATAGAACTTCCTAAAGGCATTAAATTCACTCGTAATTTTCTATCTGAAGATTCTACAGGGGTATCGCCTGATTGAACCACTGCCGAGCGTACAAGCATTTCAATAGTTTGAGCATCAATACCCGAATTTCCCGTTTCAATAGATGCAATTTCTACTTTGCCTGCAAAAGCAACGCTTGCAAAAAAAAGAAATAAAATTTTTTTCATTTTAAACCTGTGAAGTTTGATCAAATTTTAGAGTTTCGTAATTTTTCAGTGCCAAATTCAAACGATATTCATTAGGGAACAAACAAACTAAACGACGTTCTTTATCAAGCATACAATCCATAGCATACTCGGAAGAAAAAGTAGCCAAATCTTTTTCCGGGCCAGAAATCCAACGGATTCCATAAGCAGGAATTTTATCTAAAGCCACATCAGCCCCATATTCAGCAGATAAACGATATTTCAAAACGTCAAACTGCAATTCACCAACTACTCCAATCACAGGAATTGGAGATTTTAAAGGTTCGTAAAGTTGTGTAGCACCTTCTTCAGAAAGTTCAGCCAAACCTTTTGCCATTTGCTTTGATTTCAATGGATTCAAAAGTGTAACGCGAGCAAAAAATTCTGGCGCAAAATCAGGAATTCCAGTAAAGTTCATCTTTTCGCCGTCGGTTAAAGTATCTCCAATGCGGAAAAGACCTGGATCGTTTATGCCGACAATATCACCTGCATAAGCATGATCAATAACTTCCTTGTCCTTCGCCAAAAATGCAGTTGGCGCCGCTAAGCGAATTTCTCGGTTAGAGCGACAATGATAAACTTTTTCTCCGCGAGTAAAACTTCCAGAACAAATTCTCAAAAAAGCCGTTCTATCGCGATGTTTTGGATCCATATTCGCTTGAATTTTAAAAACAAACGCACTGAATTTTTCTTCTTCAGGATTTACTTCTCGTTTATCAGTTAAGCGAACCATTGGCGGAGGCGCTAGTTTTGCAAAAGCATTCAACAATTGACGCACACCAAAATTATTTACAGCACTACCGAAAAATACCGGACACATTTCACCCTTCAAAAATTTTTCGTGATCAAATGGATCCATAGCGCCTGTAACCATATCGTATTCTTCACGGAATTGTGCTACCCAATTTTCGCCACAAAGTTCTACAAGACGTTCATCGTCTGGGCCAGACATTTGAATAATTTCTTGACCACCCTCTTCTTTATTAAAAGTATGGAATGTGTTTTCTGCAATGCTATAAACGCCCTTAAATAATTTTCCAACACCTATTGGTAAGGTGAAAGGAGCGACTTTTATTTTTAAAATACTTTCAATTTCATCTAATAAATCAAGAACAGGACGCCCGTCCAAATCCATTTTATTGATAAACGTAATAATTGGAGTGTGACGCATGCGACAAACATCCATCAATTTAATCGTTTGGCGTTCCACACCGTTTACGCTATCAATCAAAACAAGTGCTGCATCTACAGCGGTTAAAGCACGATAAGTATCTTCACAGAAATCTTGGTGACCCGGAGTATCTACCAAGTTGAACATGCAACCTTCAAAAGGAAAATTCAATACTGAACTAGAAACAGAAATTCCGCGTTGCTGCTCAATTTTCATCCAATCACTAACGGTATAACTGCGATTTGATTTTGCACGAACATGCCCTGCTTCACGAATCACATTTCCATACCACAAGAATTTTTCTGTAATAGTGGTTTTTCCTGCATCTGGGTGGCTAACAATCGCAAATGTTCTGCGTTTCTGAATTTCTGATTTCACACTAAACTCCAAGTTTTGAACAAATATAGAAAGAATGCTTAATTCCATTTTTTTTAAAAACAAGACTTTTATGAATATTCTCCCATAAATATTTTAGGATAAAATTCAAACAACGAGGTTTATGATGTCAAATCCAACAAACGAAACACAAACCGCTCAAAAACGGTATTTCTGCAATTGCCCACTATGTAATCACAGCGACTGGCACTTATCTAACAGAAACTTATTTTTTAAAGATTACCTCATGGAAAAAATAGGACGAATTCCGTTTTGCCCAAAAGCAAAACTTAAATTTCGTGCTTACACCTGTGACTTTTGTGGAAACACCATTCTTTTAAGTTCCAAACCATACCGCTATCACAATTCACTTCCCGTACCCATTCATTGTTCAAAAGGCTATATTTTCCCGTGGATTGCTGCTTTTGGCACAATTGGACTAATCACTTCTTTTGTTGTATTCAAATTTTCTCAACACGCATTTTTAGGGAAAATATCTGAAATGCAACAATTTTTCCGCAAGCATGTTCATATTCAATAAAAAAGTCCTATTGAAAAAACAATAGGACTTAAAATTAATTTATTCGAATTCACTACATTTGACGAATCGGGAATAAACCTAACAAGTCTAGCACATTTTCCATCACGCACTGAGCGCTTTGAACCAAATAAAGCCTAGACTTTTCTTCAGCACTTCCAAGAACTCGATCGTTATGAATAAAACGATGAGCGGCCTCGGAAAGTTCAAGAGCGTATTGAGCTAAAACACTCGGTTCTTCCATTTCACAAGCGCTGAGAATTTTTTCACCTTTTCGAGCCAAAAGTTTAATGAGTTCGTAAGCGGAATCATCTGTTAATTCTGAAAAATTCACTTCAGACAACTTAACAGAATAGCCTGCTTTTCGCATAATACTGCAAAGACGAACATGAGCATTCTGAACATAAGGCCCTGTAGCACCATCAAAACTTAAAGCAGAATCCCAATCAAATTTAACATCCATCAAACGGCGATTTTTCAAATCATTAAATGTTAAAGCACTAATACCTATCTGCCGGGCGATTAGTTCTTTTTCTGGCAAATCAGGATTCTTTTCATTGATATAAGCCAAAATCTTTTGTTCAGCAGCTTCAATTACGTCTCGCAAAAGGCTAGCTGTTCCTGTGCGAGTTTTTCCTTTTTCCCATTTACCATCTTCACTTTGTTGCAGAATAACTCCAAATGGAATATGCACCATATTTTCATACCATGAATATCCCATTTTTTTCAAAGTGTGAAATACCTGCTTAAAGTGTAAAGATTGACCTAAATCTACAACATAAAGACAACGATCAAAATCGTATTCTTTTTTGCGATAAAGTGCAGCTGCTAAATCGCGGGTTGCATACAATGTAGAGCCATCGCTTTTTCGAATCAAACATGGAGGCAAATCAAATTCGTCAAGCATCACTACATCACGCTCTTGGCTTTTTTCCAAAAGATTCTTTTCGCGTAATTCATCAAGAACCGAAGGAATTTTGTCTTCAAAGAATGATTCGCCCGTATAATGGTCGAAAGAAACGCCCATCATTTCGTAAATACGCATCAATTCTTTTAGTGTAGCAGCTCTAAATGCAAGCCAAAGTTTTCTATAAAAAGCATCACCTTCTTCTAATTTGGTAAAGGCAGCTCTTGCTTCATCTTCAAGTTGAGGTTCTTCCTTACTTGCTTTAGAAAAAGAAGCATAAAGAACATTCAATTCTTTTACTGTTAAAGCTTCTAAAGTAGCATCATCTACCGGCAAATTTTCACGCAAATACATCACAATTAATTTGCCAAAAGCTGTCCCCCAATCACCTAAGTGATTGATTCGTTCAACTCGATAACCGCTTGCTTTATAAATTCGAGAAAGGCTATTACCAATCATTGTAGAACGCAAATGATGGAAAGCTAATTCTTTACCGATATTTGGTGAACTGAAATCGATGCAAACCGTTTTACCATTCGTAGCGGCATGTCCATAAGAAAGTCCACGCTGCTCAATTTCTTCAAGTACATTTTTGGATAAATATTCTCTATCAATGAAAAAATTCAAATAGCCATTTACAGCTTCAACCTTAGACAACCCAAACGGAAGCGTAATTTTTTCAGCTAATTCTTCAGCGATGATTTTTGGAGCCTTACGCAGCGTTTTGGCTAAAACAAAGCACGGCATACTGAAGTTGCCATGAGCCGTATCTTGAGGAACCGTTATTAGTTTCAGCACCTCGCTTGCCTGAATAAAGCCTGTTGCTTCTAAAGAATTTGCAATTTCTTGTTCAAATGAGTTCATCAGAATCCGCCATGTCAGAAGAAATGGAATTTACAAAGTCACTTTCATTTAGCAATGTAATCGTTCCATCGCTATACAAACGTTCTAAAGAAATTTCTTCACGCTTTGTTTCTTCAAATAAATGGACCATCAAATCTAAGCCAGCATCAAAAATCGCCCAGCGAACGCCACTTTTATATTCAACACCTAACGAAGAGAATTTTTTCGCCTTGAATTCCTTTGTAAGTTCATTCAAAATGGCCTGCATTTGGGCTTCACTTTCACAAGTCCCAACTAAAAAATAATCTGTTACGTCTTTAATGCCACGCAAATCCATCAATTCCACTTTTTCAGCACGCAACTGAAAAAGAATTGAAGCGGCTAGGCATACTGTTTCTGGCAATTGTTGTTTGTTTGTTTCTGTCATAAATCATCCTGTTGAATTATTTTTTCTAAATCCCTGCCTATATACACAGAGGCTTCCACATAGGCTCGTTTGTTTTGCACATGCAAAACATTTTTTGTTTTTAAAGCCTTCGCAAGAGCTTCTTCTCCTTCCCACCCAGGTGTATGAATCACTAAAATTGTTTCTTCATAATTCTGAAGGCGGTCATTTGATATGGCCACCACATCAAAACCCTGCGAACGCAAATAATTGCGCATGCTAGAAGCAGCTCCTTTAATTCCACAACTATTCAGCACTTGCACATCCCCAGGATAGGAACGTTTTTGTTCCACTTTCTGAACTTCTTCTTTTTCACAAGAAGAAACTCCTAAAAGAAGAAACGCAAGGCTCACATAGCAGAGAAAACGACTCATACCTCAAAAATAATAATATTTATCGCTCTATTACAGGCCTTCTTAAAGTTCGCCGATGTGAATAGCGACAATGAGCCATATAATTTTCACACCAAGAACTTCCATCTCCTATTTGCAAGCGAAAATTCGCCTCGTCCGAAATTCTATAATCTAAGGCAACATAAGGAATGCGAAGAACGGGTTGCATTGTTTTTTCTTGAAATGGCTCAGGATGATTTTCAAGCAAAGTAGAATGAAACATCATGGAAAAACCAATGGCGGCCGAAAGCGTAAGTGAAGGAGAAATGTCATAACGCAAAAGACCCAAATAAGTCCCTCCGCTACGAGAGGTTCCATCAGAAAATCCAACGATTCCCATGGAAAATAAATGATTGATTGAAAAATTTTCAGGTAAATACGATTCTTTTTTTAATAGCTTTGTGGGATCAAAACCATTTTCGCGCCAGGGAATAGAATTTTTTTCTGCTTCCGCAGATAAAAAAGCAGAACACACCAACAAACACAAAAGGCAATTTTTTAAGCGCATCTGTTGTAATATAATGGATTTTAAAGAAAAGAGATACTTTATTTCAAGATTCTATTTTTTGAATCCACTCGAATCACTGTTGGATTCCAATTTTTGGCTTCTTCTGGAGTCATAGAAGCATAAGCAACAATAATTACCAAATCGCCCCGTTGAACTAAACGAGCGGCCGCTCCATTTAAACAAATGGTCCCCGAATCACGTTCCCCTTCAATTACATAAGTATCAAATCGAGCTCCATTAGCAATATCAAGAATGCTTACTTTTTCAAAGGGGAAAAGCCCAGCAGCATCCATCAAGCTTTTATCAATAGTAATAGAGCCCTCGTAGTTCAAATTTGCATCGGTCACTACCGCCCGATGAATTTTGCATTTCATGAGTTCTACATTCATTTTAGAACCGCATCAAGAACATGCTAGCTACGCCTTGGTCTTTTGTCGGAGTAATTCCAAAGCTAAAGCGGTTTGCATCTGGATTATTGTCCCATTGAGTGCCGAAGAAAGCATCAACAAACGACCACACATGAGCTCCTATTACAGGAATCAAGGCATACATCCAAACATTCGTGTCTTCAGTGGCAGCCAAATAAGCAAGAGTGCCTACACCACCAACCCACAAAGCGTCCATCCAAACCGCTTTAATCGTTTCACCAGAACGCCATTGGTAAAGACTAGGAACTAGCAAAGAAAGATAGGCATAGCTTTGATCGCCAGAACGATTACGATAAGAACGATCGATGTCTGAATCTTCCAAACCTTGAGTCCGTTGTTGCATCCATTCTTCTTCAGAAACGCCTAAACGCACCCACGGCTGTTGTAAATATTCAGAAGGGCGAACGCCCATTTCAACTAATTGAGTTAATTTTTCACGAGAAATTCCAGCAGACTTTGCTTCTTGGAATTCCCATTGAGTTAATCCCATTTCTTCGTATTTAAAACCTTCCCATTCGTCTGCAGTTGCTGTAGCTTCCCCCACAGTTGCAGGAACTTCTGATTCTTCAGAATCACCAAACTCTGTGCTAGAAAAGGAATTTTCTTGAGAATCAGAATACTCTTCAGAAGAATAAGAGGTGTTATTATCAAAAGAAGACCCAAAATCGTCTTGAGCAAAAGCAAAAGTTGCAACAAAAGCTAATATGGGAAGAAGCCTAAACGAAATCGACATGATAGACCTCGTATTTGAAAATTATGCCGGGGGAGGGAATCGAACCCTCACAGAGTCACCTCTACCGGATTTTGAGTCCGGCGCGTCTACCAATTTCACCACCCCGGCTGGGGAAGTGCGGTAAAATATAGAAAAGTTTTCTTTTTTGGAAAGAGAATTATTGTTTTTTTTGCTTTTTCAATCTTTTTTTACAGCAGAATATTCCATTTTCAAGGGAATGAAAACCCTTTCACCATATTTTTTTGCTTCTTCAATAGAAAAAGACTCTTTAGTCCAAACCAAAAACAAAGTTCTTTCTGAAGAAGTTCGCTCAACAATTTCTGTTTGAATATGGCGACTAGCCAGAGCTTCTACCAAAGCTAAAGCATTTTCTTTTTTTGAAAAAGCACCTAATTGCAAAACATAAATGTTTGCTTCTAAAGACACAACATTTTCACTTTGAACACTAACCTCTACATTTGTTGAAGTTTTAGAAGAATCCTTTATCACTTCTATCTTTGTTGTAGAATCTATTTTCGCTTTAGGAACCGAATCCTTTAAAACTTTTATTGAATCTAATTTTGCTGAATCTTGTAAAGCCAAACAAAGCGCTTTCGTTTCTTCACATGGATCAGACTTTTCAAGCAAAACACAAATTTGTTGTAAAATCGGCTTCTTCATTTCTGAAGAAACTTCTATGGCATGCATCAAGGTTTCTCTTGCCTTTGCATATTTTTTCAAATAAATTTCAAATTGAGCCCTAGTCATGACTAAGTCAGAATAGAGTGTATCCCTAGGCGAAATGGCAGAAAGCAAACTATCTAACATTTTTCCTGCTGATTGAAATTCTCTAGACTTTCCTGTTTGACTCAAAGCCAAAATTTGCCAATAAGAACAAGCAATTTGTTCGCTGCCTGAAAGCATTGGACAAACCTCTGCATAAGCCGCATTAGCAACAGGCCAATTTTTTGCCACGTATGCCCGTTCTGCATCTGAAAGCGTGTAAGAAAAAAGAGAAACTACCGACAAAAAAATAGCAAGCCAAAAACTATTCTTGTTCATTTTCTACCAATGTTCCCCGCAAAGTCCAACCACGAATATCGTCTATTTTACAACGCACATAATCACCTGGTTTTACAATTCCTTCGGGTTTGAAAATCACCTTTTTGAAATTGTCTGTTTTACCCATCATTTCTTCTGCATCTCTTGATGAAGCACGCTCCACAAGCAATGTTTCCTTACGACCAAGCATCAACTGATTACGTTTCAAGGTAATTGCATTTTGAATTTCAGTTAATCTAGTATGGCGTTCTTTTTTTTCATTTTCAGAAAGAATTTCTGTTTCCAAAAACGATTCTGTCCCGCGTCTTGGACTATAAACAAACATAAAAGCAGTATCAAATTGAACTTTCTGAACAGCTTCTAAAGTTTGTTCGAAATCAGTTTCTGTTTCCCCAACAAAGCCACAAATAATATCTGTCGAAATATGATAAAGCGGATCGGCAGAACGTAAATAATCAATAATGCCGTAATAGGTTTCCATATCATGCTGGCGACGCATTTTTTTTAGAATAGCGTTACTCCCACTTTGAAGCGGAATATGCGCATGATGACAAATTTTTGAATTCTGAGTTAGAACTTCTAACAAATCACGAGTGTAATGCCTTGGATGAGGGCTAGTAAAGCGAATCCTTTTTATTCCTTCTATTTCAGAAACGCGATTTAACAAGCTTGCAAAATTTTCATTTCCATCTCGATAGGCGTTCACGGTCTGCCCAAGAAGCATTACTTCAGAGACTCCTGCTCTTGCCGCTTCAGAAACTTCACGCAAAATATCTTCTGCACAACGATATTTTTCTGGACCGCGAACATAAGGAACAATGCAATAGCTACAACGTTTATTGCAACCTCGCTGAATAGTGATATGCGTACTAAACGGCGTTAACAAATTTGCACTTTCACCCACATAATTTTCTTGAGAATCAAAATCTAAAAGGCAAAGTCTTTTTCTACTTGGTGAAAAAAGAAGTTCTGGAATCTTACGATATTGATCTGGCCCCACTACATAATTCACAAACTTCAAGCGTTTTAAAAGTTCTTCGCCCTTATTTTTGGCCATACACCCAACAATGATAATTTTCAAATCCGGGTTTGCTTGTTTCAAAGGTTTAAATTGAAAAATACGTGCAATAGCAGTATCTTCTGCTTTTTCTCGAACAGAGCAAGTATTTACAATAATAACGTCAGCTTTGTCGGGTTCTAATACAGGAGTGGCTCCATGACGCATGAGCATTTGAGCAATCATTGCTGAATCATACTCATTCATCTGGCAGCCGTATGTAGCCAAATGATATTTCATGAAAATAAATTTAGCAATTCTGGAAAATGTTCTACCGAATTTTCCGGAAAATGAGACAAAATTTCTTCTGCTTTTCCAAAACCCTTAAGCAGCATTACAGAATCTATCCCTGCTGCTTTTGAAGCAAATAAATCAGGCAAATCGTCTCCTATCATTAATGCTTCTTTTTTTTCAACTTTTGCAGAGTTTAAAATGTATTCAATACCTGCAGGAGAAGGTTTTCTTTCTAAAGTAGAATCACCTCCTAAAACAAATTCAAATCTTCCTAATAAACCAAAATGTGAAAGAATTCGACGAGTTGGAACAATCGGTTTATTCGTTAAAACAGCTGCTCTAAAATTTTTATTTAAGAAATCCATTACTCCTGGATAAGGCACCGTTTTTTCTGCGCAATGTTGTCTATAATACTCATAAAATAAAGCATGTGCTTTTTCAGGGTCCTCGCCTGAATTCATTAAACAACGACGCACTAAATTCCTAGACCCGTTTCCAATAAATCCCTTAACTTGTTCAAAAGAAAGAGGTGACAAATTCAATTGTTGAAGCATAACATTTATGGAAACAGCCAAATCCGGTAACGTATTAAATAACGTTCCATCTAAATCGAATAAAATAAATTTCTTTGAGGAAAAATCTATCACACTAAAATTCAGGCTTTGAGTTTACAAAACCCCTTTAGAACTAGGCACTCCACTTACTCGACGGGAAGGAGAAATAGCCATTCCTACGGCACGAGCAAAGGCTTTAAAAATTGCTTCTAAACAATGATGAGCATCTTCACCATAAAACAATTCAACATGCAAATTCATGCGAGCATTTTCTGCCAAACTTTTGAAGAAATGTTCAAACAAACTTGCTTCAATACCACCTGCCTGAGCAGAAGGCAAAGCCACATTCCACACAAAGCCAATTCGATTAGAAAAATCCAAACAAACTCGTGCTAACGCTTCGTCCATCGGAACAAAATAAAATCCGTATCGTTCGATCCCTTTCTTGTCGCCAATCGCTTCAAGTAACGCCTGTCCTAAAACAATCGCGATATCTTCGACACTGTGATGCATATCTACATGTGTGTCGCCATCACACTTTAAATTCAAGGTAAAGCCGCCATGTACTTGAAATAAATCAAGCATGTGATCTAAAAAGCCGGAACCCGTTGAAATAGAACCGCGAGTTGCTTCGTCCAGGTTCAATTCTAAACTGATTTTTGTTTCGCTTGTGTGACGAACAATTTTTGAAGTACGCATTATTAGAATCCCCTAAAAATTTCTTTGCCTAAAACACGGAAACGAAGAGAACGGCCTGAAACCCCGGAAGGCAATGATGTTTTTTCTCCATTCAAAGACATCGAAGCAATCGCCACTGGATTTCCAATAATCACATAAAGCGTATCAGTTCCAGAATAAGCAAAGCGAGCCCCTGCCAAAGAAAGTTTTCCTTGACGAAGGAAATTTTCTCCTTCTGCTTGCTTCTTTATTCCAATCCATGTTTCTTCATTACCAGAAGCCATAAATTCAATCGTTGTTTTCGTTGAATTTGCACCAACTTTTTCTTTTTTAGTTTCTTGTTGAAGAGAATCTTCTGATGCTTTAGAACCAGAAGAAAGGAATAAGGTCGCAGAAGCAGGCAATTCTTTTTCTTTAGCCACAGAATCTACCAACTGACGAGCTTTTAAAGCCGCAATAGAATCTTCTTTCAACACAGAATCCAAAGAAATTGATTCTGCTCCTTCTAAAATTGGAGCCGGCGTTTCCGCTGTGTCTTCTGATATAATAGGCTCTTGAGAAGGTTCCTTTTCTACCGGAAGAGTAGAATCATTTTTAGGCAAATTCATTACATAAAGTAGTGCAAATAAAATAGCCACCAAAATCACACCCACAATAATTGGGCGAGCTTTTGACTTCCCTTTTTCTTGAGATACTGCAAACTGCTCGTTACTCATTGGTGGAGCAACAAAGTTTTCCTTAGACACCATTCCTCGTTCTTTCGCATACCATTCAAGAACTTTCTTAGGATCTAAAGCCAAACGAACAGAAACAGAATTTAAGTAACTACGTAAATAAGCATCAACCGGAAACTTTTTCCAATCACCAGTTTCCATCCATTCCAAGTAAGGTTTTGACACATGTGTGTCTTCAGACAATTCTTCTCGCGAAAGCCCTCTTGCTTCACGAGCTCGAACTAAAAAATCTCCTAAACGTTCTTCAGGAAGTTTTTCCAATGGTTCAGTCATATTTTTCCTCAAATGCTTCAAGCATTTCTAAAGTTTTTGCAACTGGAAGGCCGACTACATTATAGTAGCAACCAGAAATACACCGCACCAAACCCGCACCCAATCCTTGTATTCCATAAGCCCCTGCTTTATCTAATGGTTCTTTAGAGGCTACATACTTTTCTAGCATTTCTTTAGATAATTGACGAAAGAAAACTTCTGTTCGTTCTGCCGCAGAACTAATTAATTTCCCTTGATAAGCAAGCGAAACTCCAGAAATAACTACATGAGCATTTCCATTCAATTTTTCTAGCGTCGCTAAAGCTTCAACCTCATCTCGTGGTTTGCCTAAAACTTCACCATTAAAAAAGACTAATGTGTCAAAGCCTAACACAGGAAAATCAGGTTCTTGTTTTGAAACATAAAGTGCTTTTCTTTCGGCGAGAATTCTAGGATACTCTTCTTGAAAAGGTCCTGACAATTCTTCAGAAATAGCGGCACTCCGCACTTCAAAAGAAATTCCGAGCTGAGTCAGTATTTCTTTTCTTCTTGGAGATGCGCTAGCTAGAATCAAGCGTTTCATTTTTCTACCCGAGAATAATCACCTAAGAAAACCGTTCCGGAAACACCATTCAAAACAACCGATTCTCCAAGAGCAGAATCACGAATTTCAGAATTTTCAATTACAGAATTTTCGCCCACCAAAGCGTTCGTAACTTTTGAAGAAATAACGCGACATCCGTTTTCTAAAGAAACATTTGGACCTATTACAGAATCTACAATTTCAACATTTTCGCCAATAAAACAAGGCGGAATAATAGTTGAACTTTTGCCTTCAAACGGCACTTTTGCATGTTTTTCTGCAAGAAGCGTTCCGTTCGTTTCCAATAGCATTTCTGGAGTACCACAATCTAGCCAACTATCTAAAAGAGCCGTTCTAAATTCAGAGCCATCTTCAACCATTTTTTGCAGCGCATCCGTCAATTGGAATTCACCGCGAGTACGAATGTTATTTTCTAGCAAATATTTCAAAGATTGGCGCAATGCGGCAGTATCACGAATGTAATAAATACCCACTAAAGCTTCATCAGAAACAAATTCCTTTGGCTTTTCTACAAGTTTTGTTACTTTACCTGTTTCGTCTTTCACGACTACGCCAAATCGACGCGGGTCTTCGACTACTCGAGTAAACAACACGTTTGTTTCTGCATGAGCTAAAAAAGAAAGATCTGTTTTGAATAATGTATCTCCAAGAATAATCAAAACAGGTTCATCATCTTTCAGAAAAGAATCACAAAGAGCAATAGCCTGTCCCAACCCCTCTGGATTATTCTGCTCTACAAACCCAACATCTTTCCAAGATTTTTTTTCTGAATACTCATAAATTTTTTCAGACAAAACCCCTACCACTAAAATTTTTTGAGAAACTTCAAGCCCGTTAAAGGAATCAAAAATATGTTCAAGTAAAGTTTTCCCAGCAATAGGAAGAAGACACTTTGGACGAGTAAGCGTAAAAGGACGAAGGCGCGTACCAGCACCAGCTACAGGCAAAATTACTTTCATAATGCAGAATTATACAAAAAATAGACCACCTTCATCAAATGATTTTGCTAGAAATGACACAAAATTTTAAGTTTCACCATAAATTCTCCTATTTTAAAAATGTATTCCTCCCGTTTTTCATTATTTTCTTTGCAACCACCTCCTGTTTTTATACATCTAAAAAGCGATGGATCAAAAATGGCTACTTAACAAACCAAAGCAAATGAGTCGTGAAACGCTCGCTGCTCTTTGGCATGCAGAAAGCCAGAAACTTTTAAACTTAGCCTATCGTATGCTAAAAAATAGAGATGAGGCAGAAGATATTCTAATGGATGTTTTTGTATCTGTTCCTACGGCCATTCAAAATTTTCGTGGTGAAGCCGCAATTTCTTCTTGGCTTTACCGAATGACTATTAACGCATGCCTAATGAAAATTCGAAAAGCAAAACGTCATGCTGAATTAGAAGAAATAAACTTTGATTACATTCAAGAACAATCCATTGGGACAAAAGAAGAAAAAGAAGAATTAAAACCCGGAATTTTAAATGATGCCTTAAACGCTCTTCCGGCAGACACAAGAAGTATGATCTGGTTAAAAGATGCCGAAGATCTAAGCATAGAGGAATTGGTTGATATTTTTTCAATGCCCTCGGGCACTATCAAAGCAAGGCTTTCGAGAGCTAGAGCTTTTATTAGAAACTTCATTCAAAGGAGTGGTGAATATGCAAGATAAAATTGATTTTTCTTCATTAGAAAGAATTACTCCCAAAAAAGATTCTTTTGCTAAAGTTCTTTATAGGCTAGATTGCCAACAAAAAAGGTTAATTTCCTTTACTCGATACACGCGAATTGCTCTGGCAGCTAGCTTCCTTTTTATTGTTGGTGGACTGACTCTACCCAAACTTTTTACTGAAAATATTTCACCTGCAGAATATGCAGAAAATCCTTTTGAATGGGAAGAAGAATCATTTGTTTTGCAACTTGAAACTTTAGATTCTTCACTTTCAATTTCTTACCTTTTAACGGAGGATAACTAAATGAAAAAAATACTCTTCGCAAGCATCATCTTGCTTTCTTGTGCCATAGGTTTTTTCCTAGGCGCTCTTTATAATTCACCGAATTGTTCTTTAAACTCAGAAAACAAAGCACAATTCCAGCAACAACAAGTAAAGGGTAAAGAAAATTTCCCTGATAAAAATTTCAAAAAATTTCCTCCACACAAAAAGAAAGGAAAATTTTTCTCTCAAGAATTAGATAGCCTTTTGCAACTTTCTAGCGAACAACGTTTAGCCATGAATGGTTTAAGAAAAGAACAAGATAGTGCATTTTCTCAAATCAAAAAAGACACTAGAAATGCAGAAAAAGAACTTCGACAAGTACTAGATGCAGACATTATTGATTCAGTTCTTATTCAAAACGCCAAAATTAAGATTCTTGAAATGCAAGAAAAAGCTCTAAATCAGCGTATTTCTGGAAAAATGGCTTTATCAAAAATTCTCACTTCAGAACAAAAGTTAAAAATGAAAGAAATTCATAAAAATCGTTTTGAAAAACACAAAAAACGCCTAGAAGAAAAAAACAAAACAGAAAATACACAGACGTCAGAAGTAAATTCACAGAAATAATCACCTGATATTCACGCTATACGATTAACGCCCTAGATTCATTCAAGGGCGTTTTTCTTTAAAAAACATCCTTTTTAAACGTAAAGAATCTAAAATTTGGAATTTTAAACAAGGCGTTTTAATATCTGCCCCTTGAGAGAGCGATTTTTTTTTCTAACTTTGGGCGCAACATAACAACAAACATCAACTCCATTGTGGAAAAAACATGAAAAACATCGAAAAACACAGAAATATCGGTATCTCTGCCCACATTGACTCGGGCAAGACTACTCTTACCGAACGCATTCTCTATTTCACAAAGCGCATTCACGCCATTCACGACGTTCGCGGAAAAGATGGCGTCGGTGCTACAATGGACTCCATGGAACTTGAACGCGAACGCGGTATCACCATTCAGTCTGCAGCAACATACGCTAACTGGAAAGACACTTCCATTAACATCATCGATACTCCGGGGCACGTTGACTTTACTGTTGAAGTAGAACGTTCTCTTCGCGTGCTAGACGGAGCTATTCTCGTTTTGACAAGCGTTGAAGGTGTTCAGTCTCAGTCTATTACGGTTGACCGCCAAATGCGCCGTTATCGCGTACCACGTGTCGCTTTCGTAAACAAGTGCGACCGTTCTGGTGCAAACCCACTCCGCGTTGCTGTAATGCTCAAGGAAAAGCTCAACCACAAACCTTGCGTAATGCAAGTTCCAATCGGTCTTGAAGATCAGTTGAAAGGTGTTGTGGACCTCGTAGAAATGAAGGGCTACTACTTTGAAGGCAACAACGGTGACGAAGTTCGTGAAGCTGAAATTCCAGCCGAATTGATGGATCTCGCTATGGAATACCGTGAAAAACTCATCGACTGCTGCGCTGACTACAGCGATGAAATCATGGAAAAAGCCATGGAAGGCGAATATCTTGATATTGATAAAGCTCTTATCAAGGAAACCATCCGCAAGGCAACTATCAGCCTAGAAATTACTCCAGTATTTATGGGTTCTGCTCACAAGAACATCGGTGTTCAAAAGCTCCTTGACGGTGTTGCTGATTACCTCCCGAACCCAACTGAAGTAGAAAACAAGGCTTTGAACATTGATGACAACGAAGCTGAAGTTATCCTCAAATCTGAAGATGACGCTAAGCTTGTATGTTACGCCTTTAAACTCACCAACGACCGCTATGGCCAGTTGACTTACATTCGCGTTTACCAAGGTTCTATCAAGAAAGGTGATTCCATCTACAATATGGCAACTGGTAAAAAGGTAAGCGTAGGCCGCTTGGTTCGTATGCACGCCGACGAAATGCAAGATATTAACGAAGCTGGCGCTGGTGATATCGTAGCACTCTTTGGTATTGATTGTGCTTCTGGTACAACCTTTACCGACGGTTCTTTACACTACAACATGACTTCTATGCACGTTCCTAACCCAGTTATCGAACTTGTTATCGAAGCTAAGAATCGTGATGATTTGAACAACCTTTCTAAGGCTCTCAACCGCTTCACTAAAGAAGACCCAACCTTCCAAGTTGAAGTTGATAAAGAAAGCGGACAGACCATTATCAAGGGTATGGGCGAACTTCACCTTGACGTTTACATTGAACGTATGCGTCGTGAATATAAAGTGGACGTTCAAACAGGCGCTCCACAGGTGGCTTACCGCGAAACGATTACTCGTGATGCCAACTTTGACTACACTCATAAGAAACAGACTGGTGGTTCCGGTCAGTTCGCTAAGGTTGTTGGTGTAATGCGTCCAATGCCGGTTGAAGGCGATTCTGAAAAGGTTTACAACTTCATCAACTCTGTTGTTGGTGGCCGTATTCCAAAAGAATACATTCCTTCTTGCGACAAGGGTTTCCAGAGCTGTATGGAAGCAGGTTCTTTGATTGGCTTCCCAGTTGTTGGTATTGAAATGGAAGTTACCGATGGTCAATACCACGATGTGGACTCCTCTGATATGGCTTTCCAGATTTGTGCTCGTATGGCATTCCGCCAGGCTTTCGAAAAAGCCGGTGCTCAAATTCTTGAACCTATCATGAAGGTTGAAGTTCAAACTCCTACTGAATTCCAAGGTGCTGTTGTAGGAAACCTTTCACAGCGCCGTGGTAGCATTTCTGGAACTACAGAAGAACTTGGCATGACCACTATCATTGCAGAAGTTCCTCTTTCCGAAATGTTCGGTTATGCAACGGATCTCCGTTCTATGACTCAAGGTAAGGCTGAATTCACAATGGAATTTGCAAAGTACCTCCCAGTACCGCGCAATATCCAAGAAGAACTCATCAAGAAATACGGCGACAAGGCTAAGGGCGCTCAACGCTAATTTAGCAACCGCCAAAAAAGAATGTCTCATAAGAGGCATTCTTTTTTTTATAACAATTACATATAAATTAATTTCCCTTATTCTATTTTCTTTTTACAAAAGCAAATCCTCTCCCGCTCTTAATTAAAGATACTTTTTACAGATATTCTATCCCTAAAAAACTGAATCTAACATCACAATCATTTTTCTTCATAAGCAAAACTTTAAAGAACGCCTTGCAAGAAGCTTCTATTTTTTTTGAAAATTTTACGGTGAAAATGACTAGCTTTCTTTTTGAAAAGGCATTCTATAATGCTTGTTTTTTCACCCAAAATTCACTTTTCTAACCAATTTGGACGTCGTTTTTTTTCTCATTATACTATATTGGTGTTGTTTTTTTAATCGCAAGGTGCTTTTTATATGCTATTGGATGAATTTATAGATCAGACAACCTATTCTTCTTACGAAGAACTGAAAAATAAGTTTGTCATTCATATTCCAGACGATTTTAATTTTGCTTATGATGTAGTAGATCGCTACGCCGATACCGACAAAGATAAAGAAGCTCTTGTTTGGATAGACGATTCTGAAGAAAAAATATTTACCTTTCACGACCTCAAAATAGCTTCAAACAAAACCGCTAACTACCTACGCATGCTCGGCATCAAAAAAGGAGACGCGGTAATGCTCATTTTGAGACGCCGCTATGAATTTTGGTTTTTCCTTTTAGCTTTACATCGAATTGGAGCAATTGCGGTTCCTGCTACAAACATGCTCCTCACTAAAGATATTGAATACCGCACAAACGCCGCAAGCATTAAAGCCATTGTTACCTACGATGACGCTCTTTTACAAGAACAAATCGAGGCAGCTATGCCTGCATCTCCTTCTGTAAAGCACTTAGTCACAATTGGAAAACAAAGAAAAGGTTGGAAAACTTTTTACAATGCCTACCCAGATGCCGACGATGAATTTGAACGCCCTGAGGGAATTTATAGAACTTGTAATGAAGACATTATGTTGCTCTACTTCACTTCAGGAACTTCTAGCTATCCTAAAATGGTACAGCATAATTTTACTTACCCACTCGGCCATATTGTTACCGCCAAATATTGGCAAAACGTTCAAGAAAATGGACGACATCTGACGATTGCAGAAACTGGCTGGGCAAAAGCGATGTGGGGCAAAATTTACGGTCAATGGATTGCAGGAAGCGCTGTATTTACGTATGACATGCTCGGTTTTGTTCCCGGCAAAATGCTCGAGGTGATGTCTAAATACAAAATCACTTCTTTCTGTGCGCCACCAACCGTATATCGTTATTTGTTACAACAGGATTTTTCACTTTACGACCTATCTTCTTTAAAATATTGCACCACTGCTGGTGAAGCGTTGAATGCAGATATATTCAATAAGTTCTTAGCCAAAACAGGGCTTTCTATGAAAGAAGGTTACGGTCAAACAGAATGTACGCTTGCTATTGGAAATTTCCCTTGGATGGCTCCGCGTCCTGGCTCAATGGGAAAGCCTGCTCCTGGTTACGATATTGATATTATTGATTCAAACGGCAACCCTTGTAAACCTAACGAGGTTGGTGAAATTGTAATTCACTTAAATAATGGACGCCCATTTGGCTTATTTGCTGGTTATTACCGCGATCAGAAAATGACAGAAAATGTTTTTTCTACTGATCTCTATCATACAGGCGATACCGCTTGGAAAGATGAAGACGGCTACTTCTGGTTCGTAGGCAGAACTGACGATTTAATTAAAACATCTGGCTACAGAGTTAGTCCGTTTGAAGTAGAAAGCACCCTTCAACAACACCCAGCTGTTTTAGAATGTGCTGTAACTGGCGTCAATGATCGCATGAGAAATCAGGTTGTGAAAGCAACCATCGTTTTATCAAAAGGTTTTGAAGCGACAAAGGAATTGGCAGCAGACATTCAAAAATACACAAAACAAGTTGCCGCTTCATACAAAAGCCCACGCATTATTGAATTTGTTTCCGAACTACCAAAAACAATTAGTGGAAAGATTCGTCGTGCCACCATTCGAGAAACTGATAATAAAACAGGAACCACGAATCAATCAGAGGAAAAGGAATCCTAATGAGCAAACGTAGAATAGTTGTTACCGGCATGGGGGCTGTTACGCCTCTTGGAAATTCCGTCCATGAGACATGGAATGCAATTCGAAAAGGAGAATCAGGCATTGACCGAATTTCTCTTTTTGATGCTTCAGACTACCCTGTTCAAATTGCCGCGGAAGTCAAAAATTTCTTGCCAGAAGAACATGGTATCGAAAGTCGAGAAGCTCGCCGCATGGCTCGTTTTACTCAATTTTTACTTTCAGCTTCTTATGAAGCCATTCGTGATGCCGGTCTTTCAAAAGAAACTCTTGCTGCTGAACGCACCGGAATTATGGTGGGCAACGGATTAAGCGGTTTTGATGTTATTGAAAATGCCTATGACAAATATTTCAACAATGGTCCTCATCGCGTACCACCTTTAGCTGTTCCTATGTTTATTGCTAACGAAGGAGCCGCTAATGTAAGCATGAAACTTGGAATTACAGGCCCTTCTTGGACACTAGCTACCGCTTGTGCTTCTGGGACAGATGCCCTTGGAGCGGCCCTTGACTTAATCCGTGCTGGCCGAATGGATGTATGCCTTGCTGGCGGGGCTGAATCTTCTATTACAGGCTTTAGCATCAGCAGTTTCCACGGCATGCATGCTCTAGCTCATTCCTTTAACGACAATCCTAAAGCCGCTTGTCGTCCGTTTGATAAAGATAGAGAAGGTTTCATAATGGGTGAAGGAGCTGGCATACTTGTTTTAGAAGAACTAGAACATGCCAAAGCTCGCGGAGCAAGAATTTACGCAGAATTTGCTGGATACGGAGCTTCTAGCGACGCTTATCACATTACAAGCCCTCACCCAGATGGACTCGGCGGTGCCGCAGCGATACAACGCGCCCTTGAAGATGCCAATATGCGCCCAGAAGACATTGATTACTACAATGCTCACGGCACTTCGACCAAATTAAACGATGCTGCTGAAACTAGAATGTTAAAAATTGCATTTGGAGAACACTCTAAAAAATTAAAAGTGTCTTCAACCAAAAGTATGACTGGTCACTGCATCGGTGCAGCTGGTGCTGTAGAAGCGATTGTAAGCATTAAAGGAATGTTAGATAATTTCTACCCACCTACATTGAATCTTGAAAATCCTGATTTCGAACAGGGTTGTGATTTAGATTATCTTCCAAAACCTTTAGAAGCGAATATGGATAGTTTCGTTTCTATGTCACTAGGATTTGGCGGTCATAACGGCGCCCTCGTCATGAAAAAATTTAAAGACTAAAAAGGAGCATTCCATGATTATTCAACCAATGATTAGAAGCAACATGTGCATTAACGCACACCCAGCTGGTTGTGCAGCAGATGTAAAACGCCAAATAGATTACGTTCTCAAGCGTAAAGAAGAACGAAAAAATTTTCCGCAAGCTCCCAAAAATGTTCTTGTTTTAGGTTGTTCTACTGGTTATGGTTTAGCTAGCCGTATTGCAGCCGCCTTTGAATTTGGAGCAACAACCATTGGAGTCTCTTTTGAAAAAGAAGGCAGCGACACTCCACGACAAAAACCAGGAACACCAGGTTTTTACAACAATATGGCTTTCGATAAAGAAGCCGCTAAAGCGGGCTTAAAAAGCATCACATTCAATGGTGACGCCTTTTCACATGAAATGCGTGACAATGTCATTAAAGCAGTTAAAGATTTAGGTGAAAAAATAGACCTTATCGTTTACAGCGTAGCAAGTGCTGTTCGCGTTGACCCAGATAACGGTACTATGTATCGCAGTGTTTTAAAACCTCTTGGCACCACATTTTCTGGTGACACTATTGATGTTATGACAGGCACTTTAAGCACAATCAGTGCAGAACCAGCAAACGAAGAAGAAGCTGCAAATACTGTTAAAGTGATGGGAGGCGAAGACTGGGCGCTCTGGGTTTCCAAACTTCTTGAAGCGGGCGTTCTTGCAGAAGGTTGCAAAACCGTAGCTTATTCCTATATTGGTCCTTCTCTTTCTCACGCTATTTATCGCGACGGCACTATTGGCGGCGCAAAAAAACACTTAGAAAAAACAGCTGAAGAACTCAACGAAAAGCTTAAAAATGCTCTAAATGGTGAAGCTTATGTTTCTGTAAATAAAGGCTTAGTTACACGTTCTAGTGCCGTGATTCCAATTATTCCTTTATACCTTTCTGTACTCTTTAAAGTAATGAAAGAACAGGGGTCTCACGAAGGTTGTATTGAACAAATGGAACGCCTCTTCGCAGAACGCCTTTACACGGGTTCAAAGGTTCCAACTGACGAAAATAATTTAATTCGTATTGATGATTGGGAAATGGATCCAAAAGTACAATCTGTTGTAAACGAAAGAATGGCTCAAATCACTCAAGAAAATTTTGCAGAAATCGCAGATCTTGAAGGATACCGACATGACTTTTTAGCAACGAATGGCTTTGATGTAGAAGGAGTAGATTACTCCGCAGATGTTCTTTCTGTAGAAACAATCTAAAACATTTTTGTTGTTTAACATAATAGCCCGGTGAAACCGGGCTATTATGTTATGTTTTTTAATAAAAAAATTAAGATGCTCGAATCGGAGCAGTTGCTTTTTCTATATCAAACAAGCGACGAATTTGTTCTTGTTTTAAAGGATCTCTTTCTTCTAATTCCAAAAATCCTAAAGAAATCGCCACGACAATCGCTGCTGGATAATTATTCGCTCTTTTTACAAATTCACTATCCGAAACGCCTTCGTTCATAAAATCAACAACAAAAGTATCCCAATCATCAAGATCTAGAGCTTCTAAAGCTTCATTTTCTGAAGCAACAGTCTGAATTTCAGCACCGGTAAGTAAATCAGACAAAAATTCTAATGCAGATTGGCGCCTAGATTCGTCGTCTTCCCATAGAAGAATTTTGCGTGAAGTATAATCTTGAACAACAGGTTCAACCACAGCTTGAGTGGTTTCAATTTCTTGAATCATTTCGTTTTCTTTATCCATAAAACAAATATAATAAAAAAATGTTCTCTTAAATTTCGCCTCGCTTTTCAGCGAGGCGATTTCAAAAAAAAAGCGCAACCAAAATTGGTTGTGCTCTAATTTCTGGAATAAAATATTACTTCACTTCAAAGTAGTAAGTCTGGAGAGCCTTACCATCTTGAGAGAATTGAATAATCTGCTTACCCTTTGGCAAAGAACCTGTAATTTCAAAAAGTCCTTCCGCTTTGTAAGCCACATTCAAAGCCATTCCCTTATCTTTGTCTGCAAAAACGCCTTTCTTTTCAGAAGCGTCAAAGCCTTTACAATCAGCGTGATCAGCAACATTGCCAACAACTGCAGGATAAGACATAGCTACAAGCGGAGTTGTTACTGAGCTAGCATTGCGATAGAAAACGTCCAAATTAGCATCTACTACACGAGGAGCTGGAAGAGGAATCATTTTCACTTTTGATTTTTTCTTCTTGTTTTGATTAGGAACTTTACCCGCGTCCATATCTTGTGGGAAGTTTTCGCGGTAAGCTGCTACAGATTCAGCACAAGAAGCAGACCAGATTACCCATTCATTAGAAATTTTTACCGGCCCTTCTGCACTTGCAGTGTAAAGACCTGGATCTACTTGATCGCTATAAGAATAAAGCGTAATGTTGGTATTTGGATTTGCTTCTGTAGTAGAGAATTTCTGTTGAGTAAGCACATACTTGTTGCGACGTGCCTTGATTAAATAATCACCAACAGGAACTTTTTCAAATTTAAACTTACCTTCTTTTAAAATGGCCTTGTGAGCATACTTAGGATTCTGAGTACCGAAAATAGTAGAATCCATCCATACAGTAGGCATTTCAACAGCTTTTCCAGTAAATGGATCAAGAACAACACCTTCAATTGTTCCTGTTTTTTCACAGCCAACAAAAGCCAATGCTAATGCGGCAGCACAAAGAGTGAATTTTTTCATACAACGTCCTTAAAAAAATATTCCTCCCCTACTAAGAGGAGGAATGGTTCAATTATTCAGCGTCTGCCGTTGATGGCTTACGAGTTTTACGCTTGGCTGTAGCGATGTTGCTACCGAAACGCTTGTTGAAGCGATCGATACGGCCAGCCGTATCCACACGATGCTGCTTACCAGTCCAGAACGGATGAGTATCAGCAGTGATTTCAAGTGTAATTACACTGTGTTCGACCCCATCGATAACCTTCTTTTCGGCAGAAGACTTCGTGGAGCGGGTGATATATTCTTTACCCGTATTCGCATCGACGAACACAACCGGTTGATAATTCGGATGAATTCCTTGTTTCATAGTGTTTCCTATTTTAATAGATAGTGTCGTGTGCCAAATTTAGATGAATTTGACTTTTTTGGCAACTGCGACACGCGGTCCGACGCTTTTTTATCTATTTATGAAGCTTTTTTTTCAAAAATTAAGCCATCTCATCTTCTTTTTTTATTTTTGTAGCATGAATATTGGCTTAAAAATTTCTGTTCCTTTATTTTTTTTATTAATTCTTTCGGCATGTTCATCTGAAGAGAGAACGCCTGTATTAGCCCTCAACTCAAAAATTTTTCTAAAAGAATGGCCCGACAGCGCATACGTCCAAAGCATTGACTCAATTATAGCCGCAGAACCTATAAAAAAACAAGCTAATGAAAAAAAAACAAACATCATTTTAAACGCTTCTCCAACAAATTCCGCTGTTTCCCAAACCAAACCAAGCAAGCCAATTCAACAAGAAGCCTCAAAACCTAAATCTAAAGCCATTCAATCAGAATCTTTTATGGACCGTTTTGCAAACTCCATTTCTAAATGGCAATCAGACCCAAATAATTCAGCATTATACAAAACCATATCAGCCAAAGAAAATGAAGATGTCATAGAATTACTTGCCCGGGTTTATGGAAAAGAAGCTAAAAAACTTCCTCGTTTTTATACCATGTCAGTTTTACAATCTTTGAATCCTGGAATTTCAATGGATAAACCAGGAGCAGGCGCTCAAGTTCGAATTCCTAAACTATAAAAAAAGAACGCCTCCTTATTGAGGCATTCTTTCACAAACAAACTAAATATTTTATATAAATATTGTTTGCTAAAATTCTTAATTTGTTTTTTGTGATGTTTCTGCTGTTGAATTTGCAGGAACAGATTCTGCCTTAGGTTCTTGACCTTCGGCTTTAACAGGCTCTTCTGTTTTAGATTCTACAGAAGCCTCTGTTTTTGTTTCTTCCTTTTTAGACTCTGGAAGTTTATTTTCAGAGGCCTTCGTTTCTTTCGAAGCTAGTGAATCTTCAGGAACTGGTGTTGTGGTTTCTGCATTTAGAATTTCTTCTAACATTTCAGCGCCTTGCAAAAACTCATTTGTTTCCATACATTGTTTTTTCTCTAACAAAACCTGCAAGTATTGCTTTTGCGTTGAAACATCATTTTCTGCGGCAGCCATTCCAGCCAACTTAAACAAAGTAATACAAGTTTTCGCACCATCTGGGAAATCATTATTCAAACGATTTAAAATCACTTTTGCCTTGTCTAATTGCCCTGCTTCTGTTAAGCATAAAGCCATCCAATACAAAGATTCCTCGGCCATTTCTCCTGTTTTCATTTGTTCAAATACTTGCTTAAAACCATCAAAAGCTATTTTATATTCTCCACGTAAAAAATCAGCTCTTGCCGTGTTAAACATAGTTTCCATTTCTAAAAGCAAGTTCGCTTGACGTTCAATACTATCTAATGATACCGGAGCCGCAGGCGCTCCACTCACCACCACTTTTTTTGCCAAAATTTTATCGGATTTTCCTAGAAGAAGATCTAAACGATAAGCAATTTCTTCTTGACGCGTATCATTTCGAACAGATTCATCGGCCATTCGATTTGACAAAATAGATAAGTCTGCTTTCATACGGTTCAACAATTGCTCCTGAGCCGCTAACTTTTCTTCCAAAAGACCATAAGCTTTTCTAAGCGAATCCAAACGAAGATTGGTTTGACGAATATCCTTCTTCAAATCAGAACGAACATCGTCATTAATCTCTTGAATTTCCTCGGTACGAAGCATCGTAATATGCGAACAGCCTGTTACCAAGAACAAAAGTAACGGAATCAAAAGCAACCGTTTCATAAAAGAACCTCAAAAATTACTTGATTTTTACACGGAAATTTGCACGACGATTTTGTGAATAAGCGTCTTCGGAAGCGCCTTCCACTTTTGGCTTTTCCTTTCCATAGCTAACAGTTTCCATTCGATCAGAAGAAATGCCGTAAGCTACAAGAAATTCCTTCACTTTCATCGCGCGTTTTCCACCTAACGTCATGTTGTAATCTTCTGTACCACGAGCATCTGTGTGGCCTTCGACAGTTACGATAAAGCGTTCCTCAGCTTTGAGCATATCGCCTACTTGAGCAAGAAGTTCTCTAGCCTTTTCGGTAAGTTCAAAACGGTCGAATTCAAAATAAACATCATCAGACATAAGCTGATTAATCATTTCTTCTAAACGAGCACGATCGGCTTCTAATTTTTCGGCGGCAAGACGTTCAGCTTCAAGGCGGGCGCGTTCTGCAGCGGCTAATGAATCTTCCTTAGAAGTATTTTCTACTCGAATAGCTGTTTTCTTTGCCTTTGGGGCTGGGTCAGTTTCCGCTGGTGGCGGATTTGAGCATGCGGTAAATAGGAGAAAAGTACAAGCTCCCGCTAAAAACCAATTCATTGTTTTCATTTTTTACCTTCCTTTTTTGAGGTGGGGGGCGGAGAATCATACCAAGACCAAGTTGGTGAAGTATTTTCTCCCTGTTTGGTGATTTGAGTTACGTTTGAGCCATCACGGCGCATAATGTAAATTTGATAGCTTCCATTTCTATCACTAGCAAATGCTATCAAGTTACCGTCTGGAGACCAAGTTGGATGTTCGTTATTGCCTGCATTAGAGGTTAATTGCACTATATCTGAACCATCAAAAGCGCAAGTATAAATATTCATTTTTCCATTATCCATAGAAGTATAAGCAATTCTATCTCCTGTAGGCGACCAAGCTGCTTTTTCATTATAACGGCCCATAAATGTGATTCGACGAACATCGCTTCCATCTTTTCCCATCACATAAATTTGTGGTCCACCGCCACGATCACTGGTAAAGAGAATTTCTGTAGCTCTTGGACTCCAAGCAGGACTTGTTTGAGATGATTTCAAATAAGATAAACGGCGACTATTTTTTCCTTCAGCATCACCTAAATAAAGATCTGTTTTTCCATCTCGAATAACAGAAAAAAGAATTTCCCCTGTAATTGGATTTACTGCTGGACTAAATGATTGCTTATGATTTGTATAAATACGACGGACTCGTTTCGTATCGAGGTCCTTCACATGTAATTGCGGTTTTTCGTTGCGAAAACTGACAAAAATGAGTTTTCTATTTCCTAACGCCCAAACAGGCATCATGCTTATAGCGGAATCGTTTGTAGCTTGCCTACGACGATAACCATCGTAATCTGCATAAATAACTTGTTTTACCCCATCAATTTTACGAACCCACGCTAACTTGGTTGAGGCCACGCCGCGTTCTCCCCATAATTCAAATACTACTTGATCAAAGAATAAGTGCATCGCTTCACGCACGTTCTGCACAGCAACCTTATAACTTTCCCCAAAAACCAGTCGCTTTGTTTGAGACGCATAAAGATAACAAGAAAGTTTTAACATTCCGTCTTCAAGAGATTCTACCATTCCAGTCACATAAAATTTCGCTCTAGCTCTACTGAAAGCCACCAAATCAAATTTTTGTGAAGCAATTACTTCAAAACGTCCCGAAAGATTCGCATCACTTTCAAGAATTTTATGCGGAGGCATTTCTCCCCACGCAATTGGACCATTTTTTTCTTCAAAAGGAACAACACCTAATGGCATTGTCTTAAATACAGAAATACCAACATCTACAGCGATTGTATCTATTGCAGCCCAAAGAGGAGAATAGATGCAAAAAAAGAGGATAAAGGAGAAAAAAACTTTACGCATTTCTTTCAATATACTAAATTATTCTCAAAATGCACGTAAGTCATTGAAAATAAACAACTTACAAAAGAAAAATATTGTGATTTTTATCATTTTTCAGGTTAGAAGAAAGCTTCTTTTATTTAAAATGTTAAATTTCACACTAAAATTTTCACGAATGGTCAAATTAGCTTTAATGCTAAAGGTGAGAAAAAAGGACTTTTATGACATTTAATTCCGTATTGCAGGTAGTCAATGATGCTATTTGGAATGGACCGCTTATTATAGGCATTCTTTTGACTGGCGCAATTCTCACTTGGCGTTTAAAATTTTTACAAGCATTTCAGTTAAAAAAAGCATTTTCCTACTTATTCTATAATGAAAAAGAAGGAGAAGGAGAAATTTCTAGTTTCGCCGCTTTATGCACCGCTCTTTCAGCCACTATTGGAACAGGAAATATTGTTGGAGTAGCAACAGCCATTTGCCTTGGTGGTCCAGGAGCCTTATTTTGGATGGTTTTTGCCGCATTCCTAGGAATGGCTACCAAGTACGCAGAAGGACTTCTGGCTGTAAAATACAGAAAAGTACTCCCAAACGGCAAAATTCTTGGAGGACCGTTCTATTATATTGAAACAGGGCTTAAAGAACTTTATCATAAAAATTTCAAATGGTTAGCCATTCTTTTTGCAGTTTTTGGAGTGTGTGCCGGTTTATTTGGCATAGGAACACTTACTCAAGTCAATAGCATTACAACGGCAATGAATGTGATTATCCCAAGCAAAACCTGCTTTCAATTGGCTGGTTCAAATTTTAGTTACACAACTGTAATTTCAGGAGCAATCATTACTTTATTAGTTGCACTTGTTCTAATTGGAGGGTTGCGCCGCATTGCAAAAGTAGCTACTTACATTGTTCCATTTATGGTGATTGGATACATGACAATTTGCCTTATTATGCTAGTGACGAATGCAGAAAAAATTATTCCTGCTTTATGCTTAATTATAGAAAGTGCTTTTACGGGTGGGGCTTTACAAGGGGGCGCTCTTGGAACCTTGATGATAGCTATGCAAAAAGGAATTGCACGCGGTATTTTTTCAAATGAAGCCGGACTAGGGTCTGCTCCAATTGCCGCCGCTGCTGCTAAAACAAAAGAACCTGCGAGGCAAGGTCTTGTCTGCATGACAGGAACCTTCATTGATACCATTATCGTTTGTTCTATGACTGGACTTGCTGTAATCACTACAGGAGCTTGGTTAGAACCAGAATTAGAAGGAGCAGCCGTAACACTTTTTGCCTTTAGCAAAGGTCTTCCTTTTTCCAATTTTATTTCAGAAATATTCCTTTCTTTAAGCCTTACTGTTTTTGCTTTTACAACCATACTTGGTTGGAATTATTATTCAGAAAAATGCCTAGAATATTTATTAGGTTCTAAAAAAAGAACCGCTCAATTAACATTTAGATTTTTTTATATCGTAGCTGTTTTTGCTGGGCCTTATCTTACCGTTCAAGCCGTGTGGACTATTGCTGATATATTCAATGGATTAATGGCTTTCCCAAACCTAGTTGCCATTATTTTACTCCAGGGTATTGTAATTAAAGAAACGAAACAATTTCTTTCTAAAAAAAATTAAACTAAGTGCTCGTAAATTTCTGTAGTAGTCTTACTATTCAGCAAAGAAGTTAGCCATTCAGAATCCATCACTTTTGATGCGATTCTAGCAATTACTTTTGTATGAGCCATCGGAGAAGATGCTGGGGAAAGAACTAAGCAAACTAAATTAGCCGTTTGATTTGATGGAACACTTGTTGAAGTAACTCCATTTATTCCAACACCAAAAGCCAAAAGCGGACTTGACAATTCTTTTACTCGAGCATGAGGGAGCAACAAACCACTCCCCATATAAACACCCTGTTTTGAGCGCATTTGAATTTCATTCCAAACGATTAACGGATTAAAAGAAACAGGATTACTAACAAGAGATTCAAACAGCAACCCTGTAGCTAAATCAAACGAAATTGAGTGTTCCCAGCGAAATACATTTTCCTTTTTAAAATTTGGGCACAGCGAAAGCATAATTTATTCCAAATGAGAACAGAGAAACTCGTTTACATCTCGTTTAGAAGAAGGTGAATATTCTCGATAAAGTTGCAACACTTTAAGCAATTGCTTTTTACCAGGCTCAATGTATTGTCTAAAAGATTCTATCCCCTTGGTAGAAGATAAGAAACAATAAGCACCAAGAGCCTGCATTAAACGCTGTAATGCAGCAGCCAAAAATGAAATCCAGATTTCTTCATCTGAATAACCAGCATTCCCAGGAAAATCTCTAGCCCATTTTTTAAAGAAACTTTCAACCATATCTATTGGCATCATAACATAAGGGTCAAAAAGCAATGAAGCTAAATCATAATACTGTGAACCGCGGCGAAGGCCTTGAAAATCAATGAAACCAATAGAAGAATTTTCAGCAATTAAAATATTCTGCGACTGAAAATCCCGATGCATCAACACCTTTGGATGAAGATCAACATTACACGCTAGAGTCGCAAACGCTTCTGAAACACAGGCAGGAATTTCAGAAAGCCCACAATGTTTCTTTAGATAATTTTCTGTGAAATAATCTGTTTCCCATTTTAAAGATTCATAATCAAATTTTCTAGCAGCTAAATTTGGATAAGAACTGAAAACTGAAGCAGATTCTATTTGCATAGCAATTAAAACCTGCAAAACCATATCGTAAAGGATAGAAGCATTGGCGCGTTTGCTGCCTTCCATTGGGAAAACTTCGTCGAATAAGGAACGCTTGCCAAAATCTTCAATCACAAGTTGAGCAGAAGCATCATCTCGAAAATAAACAGTTGGCACAGGAACTTTTGCATCTCGTAAAATACGGCTCATATCTGCGTAGTTACGAAAATCCTCATTTGCAGAAGGATTTACCTGAACGATTAAAGATTTTTTTGGCGTAAAAACACGATAATATTTACGACCTGAACCAGCAGAACCGGCAGACTCTATGGAAGAATCGGCTATAAAACCTTGAGACTGCAAGTATTTTTTTACGTTTTCGGAAAGAATTTGACTCGTTTGCAACATATTCACAATATACACTCTGTTTTCAAATAAAACACGGCTTGTTTACATTTATTTTCGTTTACTTTTCTTTATTTGTTTTTTCTTGCCGAGCAGAAAGCCCAGAAAGGCTTCTTGCTACTCCAAAAAGAGCCCCCATTTCATTTCGAGTTGGTTGAACTCTTTGCAAAAATTGATGTACAAATGATTCCATCCAAGTTTGATCTCGATAACGCCCGCCCAAATGCTCCATCAAAAAAGCCTTGAATTTTTCTATTTGATCAATTTCTGCAAGGCTATCACCAGCTGTAGGCAAAGGACGATGAGCTCGCCCATTACTAGAAAGTAAACCTGAACGACACAATTCATACGCCACAACAGAAACCGCTTGAGCTAAATTCAAACTCATCAAACCAGCTACAGGAATTTCGCAAACTAATCCACACAAATTCACTTCTTCTACAAAAAGCCCTTTTGATTCGCGACCAAAAACAAGTGCCGTTTTAAAATCATTTCCAAATGACGGAAAAGAAGAAGGCAAATCAGGTAACATTATATGAGGTAATACGCTATTAAAAACACGACGGCTAAATGCTACCGAAAAATGGCAATCACTGATAGCTTCCGATAAAGAACCCACAATTTGTGCAGAATCTAAAACCTCTCCTGAATTATGAGCGGTATGGTAGGAATCTGAAATCACAGAACTTCTTTTTGGGTAAACAATCTTGAGGTTTTTCAAGCCATTGCTACGCATGGCTCGCGCCACAAAGCCGACATTATGTGGATGTTCTGGTTCGACTAGAACAACGACAAAAGAGTTCATTCAAGGCTCCAAAAGAAATTTTCTCCAACAATACAATTTTTATAAATTCCTGAAGTTTTTAGGTTCGCGCCAGAGAAAATCAAAGCATTTTCTAGTTGAATATTTGAAGAAAGTTTAGCGCCTGTATGAACCACCACATTATTTCCAAAAGAGATGTCAGAATATTTTGATTTTATTTCAGAATCTATCCAATTTTTTTGTCCTAGTTCAGCGAGCCTAGCTTTTACCGCAGAAAACAAACCAGCAGGCGTTCCCATGTCAATCCAAATAGAATTTTCATTCATCGGTAATACGGCAGGAGGCGTTCCTTTTTCAACAAGTCGCTGCCAAAAATCTCTGATATCTCGTTCAGAATCTGCAATTTCACGCAGAGCTTCTCGACTGTACCAAGAAATCCCTGAAAAAGTTGCACGAGCATTTTCCTTTTGAGTTGCAAATCGATTCGCAATACCACATAATTTGGAATCGCGAATTAAAAGCGTATTTACTGCTGAAAAATCCCGACCAAGCAAAGCTACTGGTGAAGAAGAATTTCTTGCTGATTCTAGAAAACTCAGAAGATCCATTGAACAGTAACAATCCCCATTCAAAACAAGCAATTCATCTACATCTAAATTTGAAGCTAAACGCCTAATAGGGCCGCCAGTTCCTAATAATTCTTCTTCATGCCAAACTTTAAAAAAGCCAAGTTCTTGCGCTGATTTTTCTATTTGTGAAGCTAAATAATGAGCATTTATATGCAAAATCGATTCACCTAGAGAACGAACAAAACGCACCTGATGAGCCAAAATAGAATCATCAACTACAGGCACCAATGGCTTTGGAATTGAATCGGTTAAAGGTCTTAACCTTGTTCCAAGCCCAGCCGCAAGAATTAGCACATGGAGCATAAAATTAAACCATAGCCGCCGTCAAAGTGGCGCTACATACCGCATCTTCACCGCAATAAATTTCTCCAGAAAACACCATGATTCCGCGGCGAAATTTTTCTAACACTACTTTCAAAGTTAAGACATCACCTGGTTTCACTGGGCGACGAAAGCGACAACCATCGACACCCATAAATGCTGGGCGCTTTCCTTCAATTTCTTTTTCATATTTTAAAGCGGCTAGTAAACAACCGGCCTGAGCCATCGCTTCTACTTGTAGAACGCCTGGCATAATCGGCTCTGTTGGAAAATGGCCTTTGAAGTAATCTTCTGTTCCTAACACATATTTCGTTGCCGTTAAAGCATCTTTTCCATCCACTACATCAAGTGAATTTACTTCATCCACAAAAGCAAATGGATCCTTTTGAGGTAATAAATCATGAACGACTTCAGCACCGAGAAGAACGCCTGGCCTGTCAGATTTTGGAAGGGTATCTAGAATGGACATATTTTACCAACCTTTTAAATATTTGATGATGTTGAGCATGACCGCCATTATGAATTCTAATTTTCACCTTAGGCAATTCTTGCACCAAAAGAGTTATATCTCCCACCAAATCTAGCACTTTATGATAAATTATTTCTTGAGGGAATCGCAATTTTTCTCCATTCAAGACTTTTAAATGAGTTTTTCCAAGTGGTTGCAAAAGCAGACCAGAAGATTCAGAAACTCCAGAAAGCATTCCTTTTGCCTTCGCTTGTTCGTACTGTTTTTCAAAAATAAATGTTCTGGCGTTCAATACAGAAAGCATATCTTCCGGTGCGTAAATAGAAACAAAAGCACTATCCGCATAACCTTCTTGTTCAAGAGAATATTCTACTTCAAAAGTATCTGATGGAGTAACTTCACAAAATCCATAAGGGAATTCAAAACCAAACGATTCTGAAACATCATAAAAAAGAAGCTCTGTCGCAAAAGAAAATTTCGGGCGCAGCTGTTCTATCCAACTTCTAGCACTTCCATCTAGCAAAGGCAATTCCCTCGTTTTTTCAGACACATAAACTTCTGCACAAAGATGATGCCATAAAAGTAAAGCCGCACTTAAATGTTCTGGAGTTGAAATAGAAAGTTCACGATTTCTAATTACGGTCGTTCGATTGGTGCTCCACTCTAATGAAGAAAAATTTATAGGATTCCATGTTCTAAAAAGTAAAGACTTGCCCACATACCAAGAAACACTAGGAGATTCATTATTCCTTGGTTTTCGAAGAACTACCTGAACTGATGTAGATTTATGAGAAAGTGAGCAGGATTTAAATTCAACCATTTGAAGACCTTTTCTTTACAAGCGTCCGCAAAAGAGCAACTCCTCGGCGCCAAGCTTGTATTTCTTCAGCAGGAAATCCACCTACCATTATTCCTGGTGCGACATCTTTAGTCACTCCGGCTTTTGCCGCTACTCGAGCGCCTTTTCCAATCGTTAAATGCCCGGAAGCTTTTGCTGCTCCTCCCATTTCCACAAAATCTTCTACAATAGTTGAACCTGCCAAAGCACATTGAGAGGCCATATAAACAAAGTTTCCGACCGAGCAATTATGAGCTATTTGAACAAAAGAATCTAAATGCGTGCCGCTTCCAATAATAGTTGGCGAAAGAAAGCCAGCAGCAATTACAGAATTTGCTCCCACCGAACAATTATTCCCTACACGAACTCCTGCTATATGAGGAACGGCCTTTCGTTTGCCAGAATCTTCGTAAAAACCAAAACCGCGACTTCCGATAACGACCCCTGCTTGCAAAATGCAATTTTCTCCGATTACGACATTTTCATACAAAGTAACATGAGCTTCTAGCACGGCGTTTTCTTTTACAATAGAGCCAGAAGAAACAATAGAATAAGGCCCAACTTTTGCTCCATCAAGCACCTGCCCTTCTATAATAGCTGTAGGATGAACGCTTGCTAAAGGCGAAACATAAGTTGGAAGCGATTCTAGAAAAGGCAAATAAAATTTTTTCAAAAACTCAACCATTGCGGCATAAGGATTTTCAACAAAAAGCAAACATTTTACTTTTGAAAAATCCCCAACAAAATCCTTTCGAACAAATAAAATACCCGCTTTAGATTCTTTTACTTTTGAGGAAACTTCTGCTTCATTCCAAAAAGAAATTTCATTTGATGAGGCGTTCGCAATTACATTCACGCCAGAGACTGAAAAATCTTCTTGAAAATCACAGGTTAAATTAAAGTACGATAAAATTTCAGAAAGAAATACTGGTTTCAAGATTCCCCCAACGCAAGCATTTGAACTTGAAAGCCATACTGAATTTGAATTTTTTTAGAAATACTTTCTGTTAAATCCTCTCCATCAAGTTGCAAATATTCACCAGGGAGAACTTCTAATTCAAGAGAGGTTACTTTGTAAGAACGCAAAAAATATTTTTTATAAATATGTCCAACCACCGGAATATTACCAATAGCAATAGCTCCAAGAAACGCTAATAAATTAGGAGCGCAAACAACTTCTAAAATTCCATCAGCCATATTAGAACAGTAAAATGGATTTGTTCCTGAAGCGAAACTAGGAATATTTCCTATGATTATCGTTCGAAAATTTGCAAGATTTACTTGTTCAATTTCTCCATTTTGTTGATGGCACAAAAGTTTTCCGCTTTTCAAAAAATAATTTCTGTCTGCAAAAAAACGCTTTACATAATGGAACTTATTAGAAATTACTGAATTAGAACGAATTTTTCCTTCACTTCTATCTTTATTAAAATCATGGGCAATTCTTGCATCAATTCCTGCCGAAAAATAATTAGCCAAAGCCATTTTTCCATTAACCTGCCAAATATCAAAAGAACGAGAAGAAGCCATCAAAAGTCGCCTGAGCAAATAAAGCAGACCTTTTTCTACATAGGGTTTGTAAAGTCCAAGAACTCTAGCTAAATCGTTTCCTGTCCCAAGCGGAATTAGACCTATGCGAACTTGTTCTTTTTCTGGATGATGCATCATATTTGAAAACACTGCAGAAACAGTTCCGTCACCACCAACAGCAATCAAAGTTTCCGTTTTAAAAATAGCTTTTGAGATTTGTTCACTGATAGATTCTTTTTGAGTAAATTCAGCAAGCCATTCATTTTCTGAAAAACCCATGGACTGCATAATTTCTGGCAGAACTTCAAAAATTTTTTTGCCCTGCCCGCCACCACTAATTGGATTAATTAGAAAAAAGAACTTCAGTGCCTTAGACATTGTTCTTTTCCTTTTGAATTAATTCCACATAAGATTTTGCATTTTTCAAATTGTTTTGAATTTCTTCAAATGTCAATTCTCTAACAAACCGAGCAGGAAGCCCAAGAATCAAGGAATTTTCAGGAAAATCTTTTTCTGCTGTCACCACACAGCCAGCCCCAACAATAGAATGTTTTCGAATACGAGCGCCATCCATAATGATAGCCCCCATACCAATCGTCACTCCATCTTCTATAGTACAAGCATGAACAACCGCGTTATGACCAATCGTTACATCGTTGCCAATCACTACGCCTCGATCTGAAGACAAATGAATGGTCGCATTATCTTGAATATTCGTTCTTTCCCCTATTCGAATAGAAGCAATATCCCCACGAAGGACCGCATTAAAAAAGACCGAAGATTGCTCACCAATTTCTACATCACCAATAATACAAGCTCCCGGAGCCACATAAACGTTTTCCGCTAACTTCGGATTTTTTCCATTCCATGGATAAAGATTCTTATTCATAATTCATCATTATATATAAAAATCTTGTTTTTTTCAAAAAAATTAGACTAAAAACTTTTTTTTACAGAGGTTAAATGCAAGTTCTAGCCTATTTTTGGCAGCGAAGAAGCGTTTCTTTCTGTTTTTGCTTAAAAATAGGTTCATCTTCCATTTCTTTTTGAATAAATTCATGAACTGTGTAATTTTCTTTTACCCATTCATAACTACATTTGCACGAAGGTTTTGAGGCGTCATCTTTGCACTCTTTAATAAAAACTTTTTCCATTTCCTGAGTATAAGTTTCAGGCAAACAATTTTTTAGAAGAGGCGCTCCCCACTTATCAAAGTCATCAGCTTTTCCTTCTTTATCCACAGCTTTTGGAACAAGTGAAATCATTAAAGTATCATCTAATAATTGGTCATAAGCGCAAGCGCAAATTTTTCCTGCGGTTTTCTTTTCAAAAAAATCATCTAATTCATCAACGCATTCAGATTGAAAACTTTTTTTGAACTTGTTGGTTCTTGCGATTTTTTGCCATTTTGCAGATTCCTCTGATGAATACATTCCCTTTGAAATAGGTGAAATTGAATTTTTAGAAGCCCCATTTGCTCTAGCAAAAAGAGCAACCCATTCAGCTGGTTCTAGATTTTTTTCTGGGAAAATACCACAAGCTTTCATTGAGGAAATCAATGTTTCTTTATAAAGAGAATCTATTTCGCCTAAGCGCCATAGGCTATCTTTTACTAAAAGTTCCTTGCCACTATATGAAAATTCTAATTTTTGATAAACACAAAGACAAGGTTCTTTTGACGCCTTTGATTCACATTGTTGCATAAAATTATTTGCTGTTTGCGCATAAACAAAAAACGAACATAGAGCTAACGTTATTCCAAAAAATTTCGTTTTCATAATCATCTCCTTCTCTTTAAATTTCAAATTAAAATAATAATACAACTTTTAAAAAGAAAGTTCTTTTTTCGAGAAATAATTTTTTAGACAATTACGCACAACATAATAAATAGCTATTATTTTTTCATTCCTAAAACGGTAAGTTTGTATGAATTTTTCAATTCTTTTAGAAAAAACACTTCAACTTGGCGATTCCCCATGGAATTTTATAGTTATTTCTTTTGCAATCACCTTATTTTTAATTTTTTCAGTTATTCTTTTCGGATTTTTGACTTATTTATTTGAAAAAATTGAGATTGCTATTTTAAAAAAGATTTTTGGTTTAAAGTTCGCCATCTTTTTTAGCAACTACTTCACCTTCCCAGGAATTTTTGTTCATGAACTTTCACACGCTCTTTTTTGTGTACTAACAGGTGCAAAATTAAAAGAAATTTGCGTTTTTGAAAATCACTCTGAACGCCTTGGACACATAAGTTACTCTAATCGCGGACCATTTTTATTACGAGCCATTCAAGATTCTTTAATTGCCGCAGCGCCAACTATCGTAGGTTCTATTTTATTGTATTTTCTTTTTTTTACTCTTTTTACCAAAGAACTAAATTACTGGCAAATATTAGTTATCCTATATAGTATTCTTTCTCTTTTGAATCATTCTAGTATGAGTTCTGTTGACAGAAGTGCATATTTAAAAAATTTTTGGGTTTTTCTAATTCCTGTTTTTACAATTATTTTTATTTATTTGCGTTTTTTTCAAAATATTCAAATTTTATAAGTTTTGGTTGTTATTGATTACTTCATTTTATTCGCCATAACTTATAGTTTTTTTACAATTCTTTTCTTTGGAGAGGACTCAAACTCGGAGTTGCGAAGGCCGCACGGTCCCCTCCATGCCTCCCCTTCCTTGGCCGACGTTTTTTTTAACTTAAGTTTAAGCGTGCTTTGTCATTGCGAACCCTGCAAGGGTGAAGCAATCTGTTTGTCACTCGCGATGGAACGTAGTGACAGAAGCAATCTCATTGCTAGCAGATCGCTACACTGCGTTCGCAATGACACCTCTCTCTACGCTCGTAATGACAAAAACCCAAGATGCCCCCGAGGCTTAAAGCCTCTCGCCATGACAACACTCTCTATGTTAGCCATAACAATTTCCTCTGCCTGGGCTAGGCGAGCGCCCTGCCTTGGCAGAGGAAATGCTGGCCGCCTGCTTACGCAAGGCAGCGGCTCTTGAGAGACCGCTCCAAGAGGTTAATTGAAGTCCCAGTGCTGCGAAAGCCGCGGTAACCATGCTAGCATGAGTTGACATGACCGAGCAAACAAAGACAGATGCGTAAACATCAATCCCGGAGGCAACGAACCGACGTTGCGTAGGCCTTATTGAGGTAGTCCAGGCGCGCAGTCTCGACGTCGTAATCCGAGCGCAAGCGGTAAGCGCTGCTCTCACCATCCTCTGTAGCACTCCAGAAATCCGCGCTCTTGCCCGCGAGGTAGAAAATGCCATTGAAGTCGCGGAAGCCCGCTGGGAGAACGTTAAAGCCATACTTATCTACACCATTACCATAATCATACCAACCTGTTGTGGATTTGAGCATTTTACCAGCAACATCACTTCCACCAACATTTGATCTCAAAGTTTCAAATTCTTCATCAGTTGGTAAATGCCAGCCGCTTGGACAAACATTCAATGCAGTTTCCCAAGTGTATAAACGACCATACTTTTTACAATTTGCGGTAGAATCATTATAGCAATAAGAATTAGCTGTTTCATAATTCAAATTCTCAGCCATCCATACTTGATCTCCTATCTTAACATACTTGTAAGTTTGACCATCACGAGAATCTGTGAATGTTTCTTTCTCATCTGATTCACTGCTTGAAGATACTTTTGTACTGCTCGAAGAAACCTTGACCGAGGAACTACTTACTGGTTCATAATCTTCCCATTCATTTTCTGATGAACTACTTTTAGGTTTAGAATTTTCCTCTTCTTCTACAGCACTAAAAATATCATAACGTTTCCATTTGTTCGCATTGCAAATCAATGTCACATGTTCTTCTGACAAAAAGACGCGTTCTCCCTCTCGTTTTTCTGTGCAATTTGGCAATGAATCTGACACAGTCCCAAATTCTCCTAATTCTCGCCATGATTCACTTATACATAAATACACGGTATTTTCGTTGCTTACATAACTTGAATCGCCTTCTATTTTACTAGTACAGTTTAGTAAATCATCTAAACTTTCAACGACATTTATCGCTGCCGAAACAAAAGTCCATTTCCCTTCTGTACATAAATATGTTGAATTATCTTCCAAAAGAACAGCCGTTTTACCTTCTCGCTTCTCTGTGCAATTTGGTAAATCTGCTAACGTATTAGCAACCAGATCTTCTGGCGCTGAGGTAGAAGAATCGCTACTTGAGCAACCAACATATAGCATTACTGATGAAATGCTAATTAATAATATTCCAAGTTTTGTTTTGAGTTTCATAAGAGGCTCTTTATTTTAAAATTCTATCATTTCTAAATGTAACAATATAAATTAAATAAATTTCAAATTTACAAGATTATGGAGAATTATTCGATATCGCAGACCTAAATTTATACGTAATTAAATTTAAAGCATTTAAGAGTTCTCATCTATTTGAATACTTCTAATTTTACTGAAACTAATTTTTTCATTTTCAATCCAAAGGCATTTCTCTTCTATTTCAACTTTTTTTACAAATCCTACTAATTCTTGATAAACTCCTTTTCTTTCTACAGATAAAGCATTTTCAACAAAATAAGAAACTCGAACTTGCACTTTTTTAGAACATTGCAGTTGAAATATAATTTCATTTATTATTTCTTCCAGTTCATTTTTTGAATCTTCTAAAAGCTCTTCTTCAGAAATTTCAAATATGGAATCAGCCGTTTCAGACAAAGCATGAGTATGCCCACGAAGTGCTGCAAATGGGCTAAAAATTTTAGCCCTATCTTCCAAATTCATTCGAGGGTATTTTAAATACAAATTCCAATTTTCAAATGGATAATGCACATCAAGAATATCTTCATACTCAAGCACGATGCCCTCCTATTTGCTTGTTCCGCAAAAGCGCTGTTGCTCCCTCTTGCAAATCCATTCCTTTAACAATTGCATTTTTTCCGAAACGTTTTTTTATTTGTAATTCTGCCTTCAAGCGTTTTCGCTCTTTTTCTTGTTTCTCTAAATTTGAAAACAAATCAAACTCTTCAAATTTTTCATTCAGTACATGATTAGCCACTAAATTCAAACGTCGAATCGTAAGAGAAGGATTCACTATTTTATCAAAAAGCTTCATCACGGCAGAAACCATTGCCGAATGAGAACCCGTTAAAAGCCCTAAGTTTACACTACCATGCGCTGGTTTTGGCAATTTTCTGTTATAAACATCAAAAACAATTTCTCCATGATAATTCCCATGGTCTATATTCTCACGATCATAACCTACAGTCAATGTAAATGAATTTGTCACTAATTTATACTCAAATAACCTAAGTGCAATAGTATCCACAATTTCTCGCACCACAAGCCTAGCTTTTTCAAAAGCATATGGCTCCTGTAAAACTTGCCCTTCCCCCATACTAGAACTTTTAGGACGAGCGCGTTTAATATCTGCAATCGTGCAAGGTTCATACCCAAACGCGTGATCAATTAAAATTTCCGCATTAATCCCAAACATTTTATAAAGTTCTTCAGGACATTTTAGGGCAACTTTTGCAATATCGCCCATTGTATATATTCCACGACCAGAATTTAAATGACAATTTTCTAACCGTTCTGCAATACCTCGCCCTACTTGCCAAAAATTAGTCAACGGACGATGAGACCAAAACTTTTTTCGATATGTCATTTCATCAAGTTCTGCAATACAAACACCATCTTTATCAGCCGAAATATGCTTAGCCATCACATCCATCGCTACTTTACACAAATAAAGATTAGTCCCTACGCCACCAGTAGCTGTAATTCCCGTTGTTTTAAAAACATCAAGAATCATAGTTTTTACAAGTTCTTTCGGCGTTTTTTTATACAACTTAAGATACTTTGTCAAATCCAAAAAACATTCATCAATAGAATAAGAATGAATATCTTCTGCACTTATATATTTAAGATAAGTTTCATAAACTTTGGCAGAATACTCTACATAACGAGCCATTTGAGGCTTGGCGATTATAAACTCAACCTGTTCCCCCGTTTGCTTTTTTATTTCGCGAACTTTCTGTTTCACTTCAAAAAGTCTAGCTCGTCCAGAAATTCCATAAGCCTTTAACGCAGGCGTTACCGCCAAACAAATTGTCTTATCCGTTCGACTTTCGTCGGCAACCACCAACTTAGCTTTTAGCGGGTCCAAACCACGCAAAAGGCATTCAACAGAAGCAAAAAAAGATTTAAGATCAATGGCCGCAAAATACATTTAAAGAACCTAGCTAGATTATAATTCCTAACAAAGTGCTTTTAGCCCCTAAACTATTTTTGCTTCAACAAATTAAAGTTTGCCTAATTTATCAGGATTCAAAGGAAGCAATTCATCTAGAACAAAAATGCCATCTTTACGAATCAAGACATCATCAAACCAAATTTCTCCGCCGCCATGCTCAGGAGCCATCATAAGTACCATATCCCAATGGATAGCCGATTGGTTTCCATTAGGAGCTTCTTCATAACACTGACCTGGAGTAAAATGAATACTTCCTGCAATTTTTTCATCAAAAAGAATATCGCACATAGGTTTTGTAATAAAAGGATTAAAACCTACAGCAAATTCTCCAACATAACGAGCTCCTTCATCAGTATTTAAAATTTTGTTTAACCCTTCTGTATCTGAAGAAGTCGCTTCTACAATTTTTCCGTTTTCAAAAACAAGACGCACATTTTCAAAACGCTTGCCTTCGTAAACTGTTGGAGCATTGTAATGAATTACCCCATTAATACTATCACGAACAGGAGCTGTATAAACTTCGCCATCTGGAATATTCATGTTTCCACAGCACGGAACCGCTGGAATATCACGAATACTAAACGAAATATCTGTATCTTGAGCAACCAAGCGAACCTTATCCGTACGATTCATCAGTTGAACTAAAGCATCAGCAGCTTTAGACATTGCAGGGTAATCAGCAAGACAAGCCTTGAAATAAAAATCTTCAAAAGCTTCTGTACTCATTCCAGCACTTTGAGCCATTGAAGGATTTGGCCAGCGTAAAATACACCAGCGAGTTTTATTTACTCGATGGTTCAAAACTTCACGACGAATTTTGCGGAAGGCCGCCATTTTTTCCGCCGGAACATCACTCATTTCAAGAGAATTTTCAGAACCACGAATTGCAATATAAGCTTGCATGTGTTTCATTTGTTCTAAATCTAAATCAGCTTCTTCTTGCATTGCTTTTTCTTGAAGTCCAAGCAAGCGTTCGCGCTGTATTCTAGAATCTGTATGTTTTAAGAAAGGGTTTCCTTTTGCGGCATAAACTGCACGAACTAATTCTACAGCAAGAGCTGGCGGCGTATCAATAGTTTCAATTAAAATATTATCACCTTCTTTTAATTGAACCGCGTTTTGAATCAGCATTTCTGCAAGCTTTGTAATTCTTATATCTGTAAGCATATTTTCTCCTAATTAAACTTTTTACCTTCTTGGAATTTCAGCCAAATGATTTTCTTGCCAAACGGCATCTTTTAAAGCACGTTCAGCTTCTACAGCCCAAAATGATTCTGAATGATTATCTAAAATTTCACGATACTTTGAAACGGCTAAACGAAAATCTCTGCGTTCGCGGTAAATGTTTCCCATTTGCAACAAAACAAAAGCTCGATCTTCATCTTGAAGGCCATTTTCTAGCAATTCTTTGTAATAAGAAAGAGCTTCAGACAAATCATTTTGTTTAAACAAGGCGTTGGCAGATTCTATGCTAAGCGGTAATTTTTCTTTGGCAACTTTTTTCTCATCAGCTATTTCTTTTGAAGGTTCTGTTTGAGCAGGCGCTTTAACAACGTCTTCTGTTTTTTGAACTTCTTTAGTTTCCACCACTTTCTTTTCTTCTGGCTGTTTTACACTTTCTTCTACAACAGGTTTTTCTTCTTTTTTTACTTCTTGTTTTTCAACAACCGCAGAAGTTTTTCCTTCCAATTCTTTTAAACGAATTGTTGCCTTTTCTTTTGCTGAAGCGTTCGAAGTCAAACGAATATATTCCTTTAATTCAGCAATTTCTTCAGATTTTTTTCCTTGTTTTTTATAAATCAAACTCAAGTAATAATGGGCGTTATAACCAAGTTCCGGGTAATCAAAAGAACGCTTCAAATTGAATTCTGCTTTATCCAATTCCCCAAGTTCATAACGACCAGCGCCAGCAAAATAATATGCCCCAGGGTTTCCTGGTTGTTGGCGAAGCACTTCTCGCCAAATTGAAGCTGCTTCAGCATATTTTTTCGATTCAAATAAAGTACGACCTTTCGTAAAAGCAGGTCCATCGTAAGTAAACGGAGATTTTTTTTCTTCAGCTAATTCTTTTTTAGTTTCTGGCTTAACTTCTTCTTTTGGCTTTTCTGGCTGAACTGCTGGAGTAACTGCTTTTGTTTCTTTTGGAGATTCTTCTACAATCGCCGGGGCAGCCACTACTTCTTCAGTCTTTTTAGCCTCTTCTGCAGGTTTTGAAGGTTCGGCCGCAGGAACTTCAGGAGTTTGAGCTACAGGTTCTTCAGCCACTTTGTTTTTAGGATCTTTTGCTCTTTCCGCTTCAGCTGCCGCTTTATCTCCAAGCAATTCATAAAGCCCGGCAACACCCTCGTAAGCAGCGCTCATTGAAGGTTGCTTTTGATAAGCCAAACGGTAATTCGCCATAGCTCGGCTATAATTATTCATTTTCACATAGACTTCTGCTGCCGCAAAATAAGCTTCTGCCGCCAACCCATTTTCAGGATTACTAGCAAGAACCGCACGAAATTCAGCAATTGCCTTTTCGTACTCACCCGATTTTGCAAAAATTTTTCCTTGTTCTATACGAGGATCACTAGCAAAAAGCAATCCTGCACAAGAAAGAACGCCTAGAATCCAATTTATTTTTTTCATGCTCATTTCCCTAAAATAATAATTCCACTCGTAGAAGATCACCTTGTCGGATTATAGTTATTCATAAGCACCATTGCAAGAGCTACACAAAGCATCACGACACTACCAACAATTACCTGTTCTCTATGATTGTATTCCCTTTTTACATAAATCGGGTTTTCTTCATTTTGTTCTTGCAAAGTAGGCGCCGTAATTTTCACCGAATCAGGGTTTCCATAAACTTCTTCTATTTCAGCATCAGTCATATTCAACGTGCTAATATAAAGAGAATCATAGGAATCTGCAGAAAATCCCTTACAAGGCAAAATGCAAAAGAACAAACACAAAATGCCAAAGAAAAGGGATTGACGCAAAATTACTCCGCTGCTAACTTATCCAAAATTTGGTTCACCAAACCTGGATTTGCTTTCCCACCAGATTTCTTCATCACTTGCCCCACAAAGAATCCTTTCATCTTTGGAGCGTTTCCACTTTTAAATTCAGCAAATTGCTTTTCATTTGCAGCAATCACTTCTCGAACAATCGGTTCTATAGCAGAAACATCTGTAACTTGAACAAGTCCTTTTTCCTTAATAATCTTTTCTGGATCTTCGCCGGTTTCAAACATTTCTGCAAAAACCTGCTTTGCAATTTTTCCACTGATCGTATTATCGGCAATTAAGTTTACTAAAGTAGCTAGTTGCTCTGGTGTAATTTTTACAGCAGCAAGACCGCCTTCCAATTCCTTAACTTCACGAAGCAATTCAGAAATCACCCAGTTCGCTAAAATCTTTGGCGTTTTACATTTTTTCGCAGCCGAATCAAACCATTCGCTCACTTCTCGTTCAATAGTTAAAACTTGGGCATCATAAGCAGTCACACCATATTCATTCACAAAACGTTCGCGACGAGCATCCGGAAGTTCGGGCAAAGTCTTTCTAATATTTTCTACAAATTCTGGAGAAGTGACCAAGCGAACCATATCAGGCTCTGGGAAATACTTGTAATCGTGAGCATCTTCTTTAGAACGAATAACTATCGTCTTATTTGCATTTGGGTCAAAACGCTTGGTGCATTGTTCTACTTCTCGTCCAGCATCTAAAGTCACAGTCTGAAGCATAATTTCTGCATACAACGCTTTTTCCAAATTAGTGAAACTATTCAAGTTCTTAATTTCACAACGAGTTCCAAATGGAGCATCTTCAGAAGCGCGTAACGAAATGTTTCCATCACAACGCATATTTCCGTTTTCCATATTCGCATTTGAAACCTGAGTGTATTCAAGAATCTGTTTAATTTTTTGAAGAGCAAGAACCGCTTCTTCTGGACTACGAATATCCGGTTCTGTTACAATTTCACAAAGAGGCGTTCCACAACGATTCGCATCAAAATGACTAGAGGTTGGGCTCATATCATGCACAAGTTTTCCAGCATCTTCTTCCATGTGAATACGAGTGATTCCGATACGCTTTACCGTTCCGTCTTCAAGAGTTACTTCAATCCAACCATTTTTACAAATTGGGTGATCATAAACAGGAAGGCCACCTGTCTGGGTAATTTGATACCCCTTTGGCAAATCAGGGTAAAAATAATTTTTTCGCGTCCACATCGCATTTAAATCTATTTCACAGTTTAAAGCTAAACCAAGACGAATCGCATATTCAACAGCCTTACGGTTAGGAACAGGCATTGCACCCGGCATCCCAAGACAAACTGGGCAAACATGTTTATTCGCTGTTGTATTCACTTCTATTTCGCACCCACAAAACATTTTGGTACGAGTAGAAAGCTGACAATGAATTTCAAGACCAATTACAGGAAAATATTTAGCCATAGGGACTCCAAAATTATTCACACAAAATATAGAAAAAGTATTCCCCCCCCCACTATGATGTGACCCCAAAAAGTTGGACAATTTAAAGTTAGGATAAAATTGAGTTATGAGTCCGGTACTCCACCGGGCTCATTCCTTTTAGGCGCAGTTTTATCCGGTCATTGTTGTAATATTCAATATATTTCCTCAGTTCCT
>JAGAKE010000029.1 GCA_017625775.1 Fibrobacteraceae bacterium | reverse complement strand
ATGACAATCGAATTAAGACACTACGACCCAGCATCCATCATGAGAGCAAGGGAGGAACAAAGCGTAAACTATCGCACGACACATGGCAACAGTACATTAGTACTATTCCACATTGGAGCATGGTTCTTGGCTTATGGTAAGAACGCTCGAGACATCACGGAAGTCACGAATTTGACGCTGGAACATAGGAACGGCAGAGATTTCACAGAGTTTCCCGAACGTAAAAGCGACATGTATTTCCCACGATTAGTTAGGAATGGATATAAAATCGCGATATTCGAAACAACATGACCAGGGAGGGGGTCAACCCCCTTCCGCTGATGGCATCTAACGTAAATAAAACCGAAATGAGAACAATAATCAGAGTAACAATGCCCGATGGTTCATTTGGATATGTGCAAAGCACAACCCCCACCATCAGTTACACAGACAACAAGCAATATGCACTACGCATGGATAATTTCCAAGCAATGCGCATCGCCTTAGCATTAGGAACGCTTGGCATCCCCCACAGCATGGAAACACGCAGGGAGTGGCCAAGTATATAAGTATAACATATAACCCAAACAAAACATCAAACACAATGAAACAAGAAAAAGAAGAGAAGGCGCGCGTGCGGAAAGCCTACGCAGCCAAAGGAGAACGCAGTCAAAAGATGATGTCATTTCGCATTGACTATGAGAACGCGGAATGGCTGGAGCAACAAGAGAACAAGGGGCGCACCATCAACAACCTGCTAGCAACAGCAAGGGGCGCGGCAGCCGGACACGAAAAGTGACCTGGGCATAAGGGGGAGGGCGCAAACCTTCCCCCTTTTTTTTTTATTCTTTCTTAATTTCTATGACGTTAGTCATTAAAACCATGAAAAACACCCGGGGGGAGTGCAGAGGGGGGCAGGCAGCCCCCCTTTGCAACAGCCTATTTGGAGCCACCAAACATATCAAAAAACAGCATGTGAACACAATAAACGGCCAATGGGAGCGTTTTTGGGGTATGAAGGTGTTATTATTCATACTTGTATTTTTCGTGGGCTTGTGGCTCCACAAATGGACGCGCAGGTACTAATCAGAACACCCAATTCCCAATATACATCAAAAATAATTGGCAACAAAGTCCAAAATTCGGGTGCGGACTGAACGCAGTGAAGGACGCAACGCGCTGGAGTTCTTCGGTGCCGTCCCTGAAGGACGAAGTCCGAAAGGGTCGGCAGCGAAGAACGAAAGCGCGTGGGTGCTGACGTTTACGGCAGCACCCAACCCGAGAGGGCCCCAAGAGCCGTAAGAACCTACCACCAACCCAAAAGCAGGGAGCCTACAAGGAGCCTGCCAAAAGTAACTCATAGAAAGGTAACAAAGCCCGATATGGTTCAATTACGACAATACATTGATAACACCTATTATGATAACACGTAAGTGCTTGATAACTTGTTATTTATCATAATCGACCGTTATCAATGTCAAAGAAAGCCGTAGATTTCAGGGAGGAAACTTTTCGGAAGGTGGTGAAGACCCGCACACCGAAGGTGACAGGACGCAAACCACCTTCCGCATTGGAGCCCATGGCACAGGGGGGCGAGGGGGGCGGTAGCCCCCCAATCACTCGAGCGCAGTTGGAGCACAGGACTATCTATAAGCCACCTCAATTAAGACCAAGTGTAGACCCCAAGAACGTAGGTCGCATCTTCGATTTTCGTAAAATCGACATAGAGGGCAAATAGGTATGGGAAAATGTGTTTCCCATCATTCCGAAAGGACGTAGGGGGGAGGGGATACGGGGGGATGAAATCCCCCCACGGGGGCGGTGGTCGGGGTTCGTGGTGGCCAAATCTCGTGGGCTTTCTCAATGCGGTAGCCGACAAAAAATCTTGGTGGTCACGAAGTGACGACCAAACACCTATTGAAGTGGAGCACGGCCACGTAGTGTAGTGGTGTGCAGAACGAAACGGATGCGTCTGGTGTGACACGTGAACAACGTGAGCGTGTCACACCAGACGCAGTAGTGAAGTGTTGCCACCACGAAACGTAGTGGAGGTGCGGAACGGCCTTTTTTGTACTCGAAGCCTATCGGGAGCCCATACCGCAGGTGGGCAAGGGGGGCGGTCAGCCCCCCAGTCCATCGGAGCTGAACAATTCTAACTCTTGTGGCGCGGGTTTCTGACTCTTGAACTCTTCGATTTCTTTGTCAACCAGGTCTTCAAGAATGATGGAGCGTGTCAGTTGTTTCTTGTCACGTGTTTTGAAGTAGTTTTTCTGCGCTTGTCGCATATTCTCGACAAGGTCTACGAATTTGGTAATTTCCATTTCAGTTATGTTTAGGGGTTAATATCTTCATCGGGCCATGGCAGTTCCTGCTGTTTAGGTTGGGTTAACTGTGCATAGCTGTCGTGGGCATCAAGCATAGCATCGATGCGCTTGCCCAGTCTTGCCATCTCACTGCGGGTTCTCATGTTCGATGTTCTTTCGTATTCAGTTTGTAGTCTACGATACTCTCGGACTACCTCGATGAGTTGTGCTAATGTCATTTT
>JAGAKE010000003.1 GCA_017625775.1 Fibrobacteraceae bacterium | reverse complement strand
CCAAACATCTCGATAAATCGGGATTTTATGACTTCATCAAATAATTCGAGTTGTTTTCTCTTGTCAGCGATTAATTGAGTCAAATATCTCAATTTTTCTGTGAGAACACCTTGTTCAGACAGAGGAGGAACACGAATTTCGATTTTTGCCAAACCACCGTTAGTGATGGCTTTCTGCGTGGCTCCTGAACAATGCTTATCTTTCTGTGTGAGGAACAATTCGCTGTCAACAAGGTAGTATAAGCATTCTGTTGTGATCACTTCGGGATTTGCTCTCACAGCATAAAATCCCGTTGAATATATGTTTTCTTCTGTTTCAGAGTCCAAGAGAAGAGTTTTCCTTGTTCCTTGCATTTTTGCAAACAGGATGTCACCTGATTCGGCGGAGAGGTTTGCGCGAGAAGGTCTATCCTCGTATGTAACCTCAACAACCTCTGATTCATCAATCTCGGTTGTTGCTACCGCACCAGTGCTGACATATTTCTTCGTTCCTTGGAATCTGCTCGGCGTTGTGCCGACGACAGAAATACAATCAAGGAATTTCTTCATTACAGTATTCTCCTTAGTTCTTTGATCCCTGCGTTGATCTTCGTTTCCAATTCTTCGATTTGTGTGAGAAGTTCATTGGTGGAGGGATATTCGACAACCTCATATTCTGTTTCTTTGTACTTGTTGATGGAGAGGTCATATCCGTTATCCACGATTTCTTTCTTGGGAACAAAGAAACTCTGCTCGCTTCTCTCACGACCTTCTTCACCTGCGAGGTTGTGGAATCGAGCAATAATGTCGGGTATATCGTTTTCGCTAACAGGGCTTCTCTTATCGTCAAGGCTGAATCCATCGGCTTTCATGTCGTAGAACCAAACCTTGTCGGTGCCGCCGTGTCCTGTCTTGGTGAAAATGAGGATAGCGGTGGATACGCCTGCATAGGGCTTGAATACGCCTGAAGGCATTGAGATCACAGCTTCGAGTCTGTTCTTCTCAACGATTTCTTGTCTAATTGCCTTGTGAGCCGTGGACGATCCAAAGAGGACACCGTCGGGAACGATACACGCACAACGACCACCCATCTTCAACATGCGGAGGAAGAGTGTCAAGAACAACAGCTCCGTTTTCTTGGTCTTGCACACCTTGAGAAGGTCGGTGGATACCGTATCGGCATCAAGACTTCCCTTGAACGGAGGGTTAGCAAGGATGATGGAGTATCTGTTGGAGTCGGGGTTCTGATCGGACAAACTATCTCGGTATTCAATAAAAGGACTTTCCACTCCATGAGTCATCATATTCATTGCCCCAATTCTAAGCATGGTTCTATCCATATCATAACCAAAGAACATATGATTCATATAATGGTCTTTTTTCCGTTTATTAAAAAAGATTTCCTCTTTGTGATTTTCTTTTAAATATTCACTTGCTGTTACCAAAAATCCAGAAGTTCCACAAGCTGGGTCACAAATAACATCATCTGGCTTTGGCTGCATTAATTCAACCATCATCCGAATAATATGTCGAGGTGTTCTGAATTGTCCATTTCTTCCTGATTGAGCAATTTTAGAAAGTAGGTATTCATAAACATCTCCACGAATATCAACATCTTTAATTTTGGTCATTAGCCCATATATTTCATCTAACGAATCCACTACTTTAGAAAGTAATAATGGGGTTGGTAATTTAAATATAGCGTCATCCATATATTTTGAATAAGCACTATTTTTATCTCCGTGAAGATTTTTTATAAAAGGAAAGACCCATTCTTGCACAACTGAATACATACGAGCAGCTGGGAAATCATGAAACTTAGACCATTTCAATTGAGTTCCATCTACTATTCTTTCTCCTATCTGCACTTTTTTCGAAAAAATACTTTTGTAGGGCAAGCCAAGCATAGCGCTTTCTTTCGCTCGTATGTTATCGGCATCATCCAAATCATGAATAAACATTAAGTATGTAACTTGTTCAATCACTTCAAGTGGGTTAACTAATCCGCCTGCGGCAAAAACATCCCACATAGCATCGATTTTATTTTTTAATTCACCTGTTATCATTTTTGACCCCCTTCTTGGTTCCAAATGTATTTGGCATACCTGCCACCATTAATTTTAATTATTTCACCTTTATTCAGCATTTCTGCTAAAGCACGTTGTATGGTAATTTCACTAATATCAGGATTCTTTTTCACTATTTCAGCTTTAGTAATTGTTCCTAAATGTTCTTTAATAAGCTCACGAACTCTTTCCGTTTTTGATAAATTTACCCTCGTTACTTTCCAAATTCTTGTTGAAAAATCTTTATAAGCGCTAATAATTACACCTAACATGTATTTTACAAAATATTCATCATTATTACTTGCTTCATGCCAATTTAGCGAACTTAATTTCAGAGCTTCATAATATGAATCTTTTGTTTGTTCCATCAATTTTTCAATACTGATATATTTTCCTACAATATACCCAGCTCGATAAAGAAGTAATAATGTGAGTAGTCTACTCATTCTTCCATTACCATCTCTAAAAGGATGAATACATAAAAAATCTAAAACAAACAAAGGTATTAACAACAACTGTTCTAAAAAATCTTCTTTGACTTCTTTTTCAAATTCAAAACACAATTTTTCAATCATTCCCGGAGTTTCCCAAGCCGCTACAGGAATAAAACGTATTTTCTCTTTTCCATCTACAAATTCTTTTATAACATTGTCGTTGTTTTTATACCGTCCTCCTAGTTCTTGTGCACTGAATTTATACAAATCTCTATGAAATTGCAAAATAATAGAAGGCTTTACAGGAATATATTCATAATTTTTATGAATCGTATTTAAAACATCTCGATAGCCAGCTATTTCAAATTCATCTCTAGTTTTAGGCATCGTTTTATCAAGAGCAATTAATTTCAATCGCTCACTTGATGTATATATTCCTTCAATTTTATTTGAAGCTTCCGTACTTTGAATTCGAGCAACTTCTAACAAATGCTCTAATTCATCTGCACGTGATTCTAAAAACAAATTTTGTTCCCCTTTGAATTCGTGAATCTTGGAAAGAAGAAACAAAATTTCTGGAGTCATCAGATTTAGACACCGTTTTTTAAAATTCATTTCTCTCATAAATCCACTCCAACAACATCTTTTTGATTTTAATTTTATCATTTATAAAAATTTGATGTAGTTAAATTAATTATTTTTCTAAAAAAAGTCAAGTATTTTTTCCCTCCACCCATTTTCTCCATAAAAAAAACTCGGAAGCATAAAGCTTCCGAGTTTTTCATTTTTGACAATAATCTACTTCTTGCTTCTGTGACTATTCTTAATCCATTCCGTCTTATGAACTTCAGGAATATCGTCAAGCAACTTCAAAGTATGTGGTTCCTGGGTTTTATCCAAAACTTCTTCTGGAGTTCCCTGGTTCACAATTTTGCCATCGTGCATAATAAAGATACGGTCACTTACATAGTTTGCAAGGCCAATATCGTGAGTCACGAAAACAATAGTCATTTGAAGTTCTTGCTTAAGTTTCATCAAATAATCAAGAATGTTTGCACGAACGCAAGCATCCACCATCGAAGTTGGTTCATCAGCAATAAGTACTTTTGGACGCAATGCAAAAATACGAGCCAAAAGCATACGTTGCATCTGACCACCAGACAATTCAAAAGGATACTTCCCTTCAATATCTGAAGGCTTTACGTTCACAGCCAAAAGACCTGCATCTACACGAGCTTTAACTTCTTCTTTACTTGGTTTATCCTTCAAAATATTTAAGGAATCTTCCAATTGAGAACGAATAGAGAAAAACTGGTTAAAGCAGCTGAACGGATCTTGGAACACCGATTGAACTTCATTCCAGTGATTCTTCAAATTCTTGATTTGATGGTCACGATAAAGGAATGTTCCGTTTGAAGGTTGATAAAGTCCAAGCATAATCTTTGCAAGAACGCTCTTTCCGCAACCAGAACCACCCACGATAGAAATGATTTCTCCATCATAAATATCAAAGGAAACATTATCTACTGCGGTTTTCAAATTCTTGCCAGCGCCAAATGTTTTGCTGACATTCTGAGCAGAAAAAACAACAGATTTATTATTTGGCATAATCGCACCTCACCTGACGATCACCGACAATGCGGAGTTCCTGAGTATTCTTTTTACAATCTGCGCAAGCACGAGCACAACGATCAGCAAAACGGCAGCCTACAATAGCTTTCTTCAAAGAAGGAGGAGCTCCTTCAATAGCTACAGGCTTACGAGTACGCTGACTCTGTTCAGTACTGAGCATAGCACCCATCAATGCTTGAGTATAAGGGTGACGTGGGTCTTTAACAACTTGTTCAGCTGTACCTTTTTCCACAATTTCACCAGCATACATAATAGCGATGTTATCGGCTACATGGTAAAGCAAAGGCAATTCGTGAGTAATGAAAATCATTGTGGAGAAAATACCTTTATCAAGAAGATCAAAAATCATTTTAATCACTTCTTTTTGAGTACTTACGTCCAAAGCAGATGTAGGTTCATCAGCAATCACCATTTGCGGGTTAAGCAAAGTAGAAATACCAATAACGGAACGTTGGCGTTCACCAGCAGTCAATTGAATCGGGTAAGAATTCAAAACGCGATTGGTGTCCATTCCGAACAAATCAAAACGTTCACGCAAACGATCGTAAATTTCATTTTTGTTAAGGTTGCTACCAGCTTTTTGGTGAGCAGCAATCACGTCAGCTGCAATATCCTTAATTTTACGAACAGGGTTCAATGCGTTAAAAGCTCCTTGAGGAATCATAGAAACCTTTTGAGCTAAAACGTTTGAACGAATGTCTTCAATGGAACGATTCATCAAAGATTCCATTTTATCGCCATTCTTCACAAGAACATCACCTGAAGTTGGGAAAAGCGGAGGAATACACATTCCCATAAGACCGCTAACCAAAGTGGATTTTCCGCAACCAGATTCACCAGCAATACCTAAAATTTCACCTTGTTTCATCGCAAAGGAAACGTCGGTCACTGCGTGAGTCTTATCTCCAAAACGACCAAGGTAATGGAGACTCAAATTTTTGACTTCAAAAATATTTTCTGACATATCGTTACCTCTTACTTACGGAGACGTGGGTTAAAGACGCCTTCCATAGAAGTATTGATCAAATACAAGGCGAACACAGTAAGCGTAATGATAATGGTTGCCGGGAGGAATGCAATCCAAATACCATCGGAAAGAGCTCCGTTATCTTTTGCTTGGTTCAAAATAATTCCAAGTGATGTAGAATCTAATGGACCAAGACCAATCATGGAAATGGAGGCTTCTGAAAGAATTCCAGAAGAAACCTGCATAATAAACACCATGAACACGTAAGAAAGCAAATACGGAAGCACATGCTTGATAACAATTGTCAAGGAACTTGCACCATTGATTCGAGCAAGAGAAATGTGGTCACGGCTACGCAGAGAAGAAGCTTGAGCACGAACCGCACGAGCAGACCAGCTCCAAGTCGTTAAACCAATAATCAAGCCAATCAATGTTAAAGAACGCCCATCCTTCACTGCAGAGCTAATGAGAACGAGAATTACGAAAGAAGGGATCACAATAAAGAGGTTTGTAAGCATGTTCAAAACTTCATCAATCCAACCACCGCGGAAACCGCCGAAGAGACCAATGAAAACACCAAGAACAGTTGCAATGATACCTGCTACAAAACCTACATAAAGTGAAGAACGCAAACCACTAATCAACAATGACATATAATCACGACCAAGGTGATCAGTGCCAAGCAAGTGTTCTGCTGAAGAAGCGGCATAAGGACCAGCAACAATATCGCGAGCATTGGTATCGACATTGTAAACAATCGGACCAAAGAATGCAATAATGAGCGTTAATAAGAAGAGGCTGATTCCGACAACGAACATCGGCGACTTCATCAAATTTTTTAGAAGTTTCAACATGGTTATTTACCTCCCATCTGAAGACCAGCTTTTACACGCGGATCAAATACGGCAATCAATACATCAACAGCAAAGTTTGCAAGCAATACGCAAGTTGAAATCATCAAGGTACATCCTTGAATAGTTGCATAGTCGTTTTGCTGAATAGCCGTGAGCATCGCCATACCAAGACCTGGGTAAGAGAAAATCATTTCTGTAATAAGAGCGCCACCCACCATGGAGCCAAGAGACTGAGCAAGACCAGTCAACTGTGGAAGCATAGCATTGCGGAACACATAACTAATAATTTTACCTTCACGAAGTCCGAGCCACTTAGCATATTTCATGTAATCGGTTCCAAGTTCATAAATAGACATGGAACGCATACCTGTTGCTTGACCAGAAAGCAAAATAGGGAACACAGAGAAGAATGGCAAAACATAGTACCAACCAACACTCTTAAAGAATTCCCAAGAGAAGCTAGGCACAATATCTTGACCATAAGCACCCATTGCAGGGAACCAACCAAGAGTAATGGAGAAAAGAGCCACAAGCAACATACCAAACACGAAGAAAGGTACGCCATTCAAGAACATTGCAAGTGGGAAGAATACCTTATCAAAGATACCGCGCTTGTAAGCAGCAAAAGCGCCAAGCAAGTTACCTACAATCCAACCTAACACAATGGTCGGGAATTGAATAGCAAGAGTCCATGGTAAGGATTCCTTAATGATTTCAATCACAGGCTTCGGATATTGGCTATATGATAAACCGAAATCGCCCTTGAATACATTTTTAATGTAAACGAAGAACTGAGAAATTCCAGAAGCCAAGCGAGGTTCTCCAGTCATTTTCTGGCGTTCTGTGAATACCGTATCAAGTTTTGAAACGGCAACACCTGCTGAATCCAAAACAGGCTTTCCAGCAGAATCAAGAACTGCTACAGATTTTGTGACCACATTGCCCTGAGCGTCTAGTTCAGGAACACGTTCCATCACTGGTTTGTCGCCATCCATTTCTGGAATAGAGTCATAAACTACAGAACCATCTTTGTTTAGTTCTGCCATACCAAAAGAAACAAGAAGACCTTCTTTTTTCTTTTTGGCTTCATCAGGGGAAAGACCTTGAGCAGCCTTACCCATAATAATATCCACCGGATTGTTTTCTCCAAGACGTGGAAGCGTAAAGTTAATCGCAATGGCTACAATAAAGGTTAGGAGATACCAAAAACCCTTCTGCAGAACATAGCGTAGAGTAGGATATTGTTTTAACATGGTTCTTCCTTATTTTTTAAGCTGGAGGTTCCAGAGAATTTTAATACCGGAGGCAATCCAAGGAAGCTGTGGAGGAGCGTATGGATTCTTTTCGGTAGGCCAATTTGTCCAAACACGATCGCTGAATTCATAGAATTGTTCTGGGAGATAAGCAAGAGGAATAGCTGGCTGATCTTCCATAAACACGCGATTCAAAGTACGATAAGCTTCTTTCTTTTGTTCGCTATCAGTCATGAGAGGAATAAGATTCAAAAGGCTATCTACTTCTGGGCGATATTCAGGAGAACCAGGCTTATTGTAACGGCCAATATTTGTTCCGGCCCAAGCGCCAATTGGCTGCCAATCACGAGCAACACCCATGACTTCATTGAATCGGCTCCAAGGAAGCGAAGGAGAAACGTCTGCAGAAGGCTTGTGCATTACAAGGTCAAAGTTACCAGTTCCCATTGCAGGCCAGTATTGACCACCATCTACAAATCCTTCACGAACATCGATACCAGCAGCACGCATTCCTTCAACCGCAATCGTCACGATTGCTTCCCAGTCAGTCCAACCAGCCGGGCAAGTAATAAATAGCGTAGGAAGTTTCTTTCCATCTTTAGTTTCCATGTGAGAAAGAGAACCGTCTTTGTTGAAAATAGACTTGAAGCCAGCTTCTTCAATCATTTTCTTAACGGTATTGATTTTGTCAGCACCGCGAAGATTCAACTTCACACCATACTTTTCAACATCTTCCTCGTTAATGTATTCGCCTTCAAGAGAAGTTGGCATAATCAAACCAGAACGAATATCTGCAGTGTATTTGGATACAGCAAATTGCTTAATAGCAACATAATCAATAGCTGTAGCTAATGCACGACGGAAGATTTTATTATTCAAAGGTTCCTTCGTAGTGTTAATGAAAAGCATTGGCATAGCACCTGGTACAAAATAAGGAGCTTGATCGTACCAAGTGTGAATCCCAGAAATTGCTTTTCTTTCAATGCGAGGAATAAAGCTCATAGAAGCATCTAGGTTACCTTCACGCATAGCGATAGTGCTATGTTCGTTTGATTTGTAAATCGGGTGAACGATATACTTTGGAGCAGGTAACTTACCTTCGTGAAGTGCTGCATTTCCCCAATAATCATCACGACGCTTGAGGATAATTTTTGTCGAAGAGTAACTATCGAGGTTATATGGACCAGAAACCACAGGAGCCTTACCATCTAATGGGTTCTTGTCAAGCATCAATTTTTTTACTTCAGCTAAATCACCTTTATTTTGCTTTTCAAGCTCAGCAAATACATGGGAAGGCACAATACGAATAGCCTGCAATAAATCCATCACAGAAAGCGGGTTATTACGTTTGTCTTTAGCCACCATAAATGAAAGGCGTTCTCCAATCATTTTCTTAGGAGAAGCAGAATCTGCAGATGCTTCATAAAGAGTATCTACATGAATGGCTGCAATTTGTTCTACTGTACTTACAGAACCCTTGGTAAAGATGTACTTAACGTCTTCTGAGTTCACTGGTTTGCCATCGCTCCAACGAGCAGCTGGATTCAAATCAATCACAACACTGTCGTTATTTGAAAGCTCTGGAACTAATGTACCGAGAAGCGGTTCAAGAGCACCATTTAAGGTATTGTAAGTAATAAGCGGTTCGTACATTAAATTGAAACGACCGCCTACAGGCCAAGTAGCCATCCAACTTTCAGCGAGAGGGTTAAAAGATGTAGGTGTACCCCATTGCTGACCTGATAAATAAAGAGTTTCTTGCCTTGGCAAGGAAACTCCATCGGAAACGTTTTGTGATTCACCACAACCCGTTAAAAACGCAAAACATGCCGGAACAGCCAGAGCGGTTCTAGCAATAGTCTTGAAACCAACCATTTTATCCTCATTTTTCTGACCAATAAGGCCAAGATGAAAAGTCGTGTTCAATATATGTTTTTTTTTGGAAAAAATAATTTTGCATCAAAAAAAAGTGTTTAAAAATTCATACGCCTCTCGTTTGTTTACAAATATTTACCTTTCTTATAAAAGATTCAAGTTCTTGTTTAAGACATTATTTTCAAAAATCGCAAAAATTTCAGCACACGTTCTTTTTAAACCAACATTTTTTGCAAGGCTATAATTCTAACGACACCACTTTGACATACAAAATAGATGCTTTACTTGTTGGAGAATGCCTGGATTCATTAGCAAATAAAAAAGTAGAATGATATTTTTGACGTGAAAATTCCTAAACCTTTTTTACAAAATCTTTATTGACTCGCAACAGATGTTTGCTTATATTTTTCTTACATAGATTTTCCGCTCTTTTATGAATAAATTAAAAATCACAATTATTACTTTATTTGTACTAGCAAGCTCAGCGCTAGCTCAAACAAGTTCTTCTTTTCAACAAATTACTCCAAGTTCATCAAGTTTTTCCTGCCCTTGTTATCATGGAAATCAATGAAGCTACACAGCCACTTTACGTTATGGCAACAAATGGAAAAAGATATACATTCTTTTGGATGAATCGCCCTTTACCAGAAAACATAACCACGCACACTCTTGAACAAGCTTTTTTACAAGCAAACCCTCGTTTTCCTTCTGCAAATAAAATGAATGAATTTTGCCGAGGTGAATGGCTCCCTCATGATGAGGATTGTTTCGGTTATTCCTATGAAGTTGAAGTGGCTTTAACTGATTCTGTTGAAAGTTGCGCTCTTTCTATGGGAATTGCAAAATACGACACAACACTTTCTGAACGCGGCTGGTGTGTGGTAGGTAAATGTGAATTAGCAGAATCTTCTTCAAGTTCTTCTTTTGAAAGTAGTTCTGGCTTTGAAGAAAATTCATCTAGTTCTGCTTTTGAACTTTGTCAAGAACACCCTTTTGAAAGTGTCCCGAGCACCCCACATAGTGCATGTTTTGCTGCAAACGGCAAGTGTTACAAATGCAACTCTGACCGCGGAGGTGATTGCTACAATGATTGGCTGTGGATTTATGACTTTAACTCTGCAAATATTGACTGGTGGTACGAAGAAGTAGATTGTGAAACTGGTTTAGCGGAAGAAGCACCAGAAGAATTTGTGGGACAATGCCCCGTTCATCCGTTAAAAAAAGTTCCAAACGCCCCACAAAACGCTTGCTTTGCAGCAAACGGCAAGTGTTACAAATGCAACTCTGACCGCGGAAGTGATTGCTACAACGATTGGCTTTGGACTGGCGAAAACTTCGGAACACACAATATTGGCTCGTGGTACGAAGAAGTGGATTGTGATGAGCCATTCGAAGAAAAAAACAATGATGAACGATGCCCAGATGGAATTGCTTTAATGAAACGAACGGCTGATTTCAATGATGAAAGTAGTAGAAAGGATAATGCCTATTCTATTGATTTGTTGAATACAGCAAGATACTTCGATGCATTAGGTAGAGGAATTAGTATGGCCAAATCTACCCGACAAATTTTCTATAAAAAAATCAATAGAAAAATGCAAAATCATAATGCAAATATTCAGTTACAACAAAGTATTGAGGAAATTTTTAAAGAATTAAACTTACAACATTCCAATCGAGTTCTTTTGAAAAAACAAGATTGTGGTATTCTTCGTGAAGATTATGGGGTTATTGAAAATGATCAAAAAGTTGGCGGCATCACCTGTTTTAAGGCAGACCCATTGTTTGATACACCTAAAGTACTAGACGATAAATTCTTAGATGAAACATGCATAATAAAAGGATGTGAATATAAGAAAGTTTGGGTAAAATTTGGAACAACACTACAAATGAAACTTAATAGTATTGATTATTATGTCGTGAATGTTGGTTATGTTTTTCCCGACGGCTATGTAACAACACAAATAGACCATGACGCAGTAGAAAAACATGAAAAAGGCCATGTGGCAGACTTTCAATGCATTGCGAATAAATTTTCTAATGAAAGTAAGTATATAGAAATTGAAGTTGAAGCCTGTAACGAAAAAGGCGCGTTGAATGCGGCTATAGAAGATGCGATAAAGCCTTATTTAGATGAAATGCAAAAAGAATATACGAAACGTTTTAATAGAGCAAGGGATTTGTATCATGAAAAATATGGTTCATTTGATTACCCAGAGGAAGATTATGTTTGTCCAAATGATTTATAGAATGTGCATTTTTATTGCGTTTGTGTTTGCATTTTGCAATGCTAGTGACTATCCAGAAAAAGATTCTGATGAGGATGACCCTATTTTTGCTTATTTTTGTTTTTACGAGGATACGATTCCTTGGATTAAAGAAGATAACGTCTATACATTATCTTATTATGAAATGCGAAATGAGTTTACGATTATCATTGATTATGAAAGTACGATGCATTTCTCCATGTTTGGAACGAAACTTCCGGATCTAAATCAAGAAAAAATACGAACAGATTTTTTTCGCGGAACGCAAGGGGGAAAGTGCTATTCTTATAGTAATATTTGCGAAAAAAATAAGGATTTGTGCAAATATCCTAAGGCAAAATGTAATAGAAATAGAGTTATAAAACCTTATGACTTGATTGATTTTTACTTTCTCCAAAAAGATTCTTTATATGTAAAGTCTCTTTTCAAAACAACAAAGCGACTGACATGGGAGTATCACTTAGAAATGGGAAAACAAAAACAGAAAATTTCTGGAGACAATACCATTTACATTTCAGGTTTCTGCACCGAGGAACAGTTAAAAGCAATTAGAGAACGAAAAAAGCAAGAGCTAAAAGAGAACAAAGCAAATGAAAAAAGCACCCCATGATAAAAACTCTTACCGAGAATTGCTGAATATGCAAAATACTTGGGACGACCTTGACGTTAACAATATATCAGAGCATAGAATAAACGTAACGGAAGCATTAATGGATTTAGAAATTGAATTTAAAAATAGTTACAAATGTGAATGTGAATAACATTAAGTCATCGGAACGAGAATGAAGTATTTTTACGCAATACTATTTTTTATAGTTTTGAGCTATGCGGAAAATATTGCCGAATTTTGTGTAACTTTTTCAAAGGACTGCAATAAATATAATCTGCATCTAATCAATAAAATTGTAATTGAACCTGATACAAATTGGATATATCCTGATTCCGTGTGTTGTGGATATACAAATTGTGAAGTTAGATGGAATAGTTCTTTTTCGTTACAGTCACCGCGAAGAACGCCGGCTGTTGTAAATGGGGATTGGTATCGTTCACCTAGAGGGTATTTATCAGGTTTTCATATATGCCATCATTGCGATTCTTGCGAAGTAAAACTTCAAACACCTTTATTAAAAACTGAATTAGATCCTTCTTTTCGTCAGACACAAATATTTGAAAACGCTTGCCGTGATTTAAATAAGTTTTATGGAAAAGAGTTTTTAGGTTTATGGGAAACCAATTTAAGCAATACGAATATTGCATATAAAAAGGGATTTAAAGCGAAAATTATTGGTGCATGCGAAATGCCTTTGTTGCTTGCAGAATATTGTATTGATGATGATTTCGTTTTACATAAAACTAAAATACTTTCTTATTTACCACAAAAACATTTATTAGATTCATTTGAATTGGAAATTAATGGTAAATATGAATATGAAAAAAATATGAGTTTAGATTTAGATTCATTAGGAATATATAATATTATGACCTATGGAGAACGAAATATTTGTTCAAAAGAACATATCTTATGGGGAGGTATTAGACTTCCGATTCCCAACAAAATAAATTTAAAACTATTGACAGATAAATTCATAAGAATAGATTCTTTTTATCCAAGAAATTTTAAAGTTAAATGGAATATTGAATATAAAACGAGTAAGGAAAATATTACAGATTTTGATGAATATACAATTCGCGTAAATGACAAGTGCTCTACAATTCCAAAAAACGAAGAAGAAACACCTTTGGATTATTCACAACACTGGGAAAGAGAAATGTACAAACAGGATTCTTGTCAAGTATATTGGATTCTCCAACATCAATCAACATAATTTCTTTACTTGTTGGAGAATGCCTGGATTCATTGACTTCGCATTAAGGAAATTTGGAAAAAAATATTTATCTGAAAACTATGAATAAACAAAAAAGCGCAGACTCTTTAAGAGTCTGCGCTTTTCATTTGCTTTACAAGCTAAAGATTACTTGCTCTTTTTGCAAGCTTTTTTGCAAGCGCATGCTTTCTTAGCAGGAGCTTTTACAGCCTTGCAAGCCTTGCGTGGATCGCCAGCATATACTGCAGCCTTTCCAAGTTCTTCTTCAATGCGGAGAAGACGGTTGTACTTGCAAACGCGGTCTGTACGAGAAAGTGAACCAGTCTTGATTTGACCTGCAGCTGTACCAACGGCAAGGTCAGCAATAAAGGTATCTTCAGTTTCGCCAGAACGGTGAGAAACAACTGGAGCATAACCTTCAACCTGAGCACGCTTGATAGCAGCAAGAGTTTCAGAAACAGAACCAACTTGGTTAACCTTGATAAGGATAGCGTTAGCAATACCAGCCTTGATACCTTCATCAAAAATAGTTGGGTTTGTTACGAACAAATCGTCACCAACGAGGTTAATCTTTGCACCGAGCTTATCGGTCATAACCTTCCAACCAGCCCAGTCAGCTTCATCAAGACCATCTTCAATTGAGAAGATTGAATACTTGTCGATGAGCTTTTCATAGAGCTTTACCATGTCAGCAGACTTGAGAGTCTTCTTAGTGCTCTTCTTGAATGTATAAGTTTCTGGTTTGCCCTTCTTGGTGTTCTTGTCGCAGAATTCAGAAGAAGCAACGTCAAGAGCAATCTTGATATCTGTGCCAAACTTGTAACCAGCTTTTTCTGTAGCGGTTTTCAAAGCAGCAAGAGCTTTTTCAAGAGTCATTACACCCTTGATTTCATAACCGAACTTGTTCTTAGCAGGCTTGATAGCAACACCAGGAGCGAAACCACCTTCATCACCAACAGTTGTATCGAAGCCACCATCTTTGAGAACAGACTTCAAAGCGTGGAAAATTTCGGTAACCATCTGAAGACCCTTTGAGAAGGTCTTTGCACCAACTGGAGCGATCATGAATTCTTGGAAATCAATTGGAGCAGAAGAGTGAGCACCACCATTAATAACGTTACACATTGGGCATGGGAGAGTAAGCTTTTCTGTGCCATGGAGCTTTGCAATGTACTGATAAAGAGGCATTTTTGCATCGTTAGCAGCAGCGCAGCAAACAGCCATAGAAACACCAAGAATTGCGTTAGCGCCGAGCTTGTTCTTGAGCATACGGTTGCCGTCAAGAGCGATCATGGCATCATCAATTTCCGTTTGCTTGGAAGGATCCATACCGATGAGCTTCTTAGCAATTTTTGTATTGACGTTCTTAACTGCAGTCAAAGTACCTTTGCCAAGGTAAGTCTTCTTATCACCATCACGGAGTTCGCAAGCTTCGCGTTCGCCAGTAGATGCACCACTTGGAACAGCAGCATGACCGACAACACCATTTTCAAGGGTTACGTCAACTTCGAGAGAAGGATTGCCGCGAGAATCAAGAATCTGGCGGGCAACAACGGATTTAATTTTAGATGCCATATTTTAGCCTTTTTTGTTGAAGAGTGAAAAATTAGTTGTGAATAATATAGAAAAAGAGTGGAAAAAGGTTTCAGAAAATGTTTTTAACATTTATTTAAATTGGATACTCCCTTTCACCAAAAAGAGCAGTACCGACACGAATCATTGTAGCGCCCTCTTCTATAGCCACTTCTAAGTCTAAAGTCATTCCCATAGAAAGTTCTGTAAATTCTGAAAAAATTCCGCCACGCTTTAAAAATTTCTGTTGAAGATTTCTTAAAAACGAGAAACAACTACGACTATCTTCTGCGATTCCTGTATTTTTACCAATAGTCATTAAGCCACGAAAACGAAGGTGAGGAAAGTGCTTAAATTCTAACGAAGATAAAAAGGCTTCCGCTTCATTAACATCAAGGCCACTTTTTGTTTCTTCCTCGCCAGCATTTACTTGAAAGAGAATTTCTAAAACTTTCTCATTTTCAGCACAAACTTTTTCCAATTTTTCTAAAGCTTCTTCGCTTGAAATAGAATGAATGCAATCAGCAACAAGAACCGCTTTTTTCAATTTGTTTTTTTGTACTGGGCCAATAATATGACAGCGAATTCCATCTCTTTTTACAGAAAATTTTGATTCGGCTTCTTGTACTCGATTTTCACCAAAGTCTGTTGCTCCCAATGCAATTGCATTTTCAACAGCTTCCGCAGAATGAAATTTACTCACCCAAATTAACTTCACCTCTTCAGAATTTCGCTTAGCCTTTTCTAAAGCCAAAGTCATTCTTGACTTTAACTCCAAATAACGCTTTTGCATTTCTGTTAAAGAAAGTTCCATATTAAACCTTTTTGGGCAAAGGAAATAAATCCTTGATAATTTCATCAATATGCTTTTTCTGATGAATTTTCAATGCTTTCTTCGCTGGAAGCGGCAATTCAAGAACATCTTTTCCATTACCTTCTGGTACATACAAAGTTTTAACACCGGCTTCTTTTGCTGCTAACGATTTTTCATTCAAACCGCCAATCGGCAATAATTCTCCGCACAAACTAACTTCTCCAGTAAAAGCAATATCTGGTTTCACTGGAATCCGAGTAAATGCTGAAAGAATCACTAAAGTCATTGCTATTCCTGCAGAAGGTCCATCTTTAGGAACGGCGCCTTCTGGCACATGAATATGAATATCTGTTTTGCGAACAAGATCTGGATCCACACCATAACGTTTCAATCGAGCGCGAACCAAACTGATTGCGATTTGAACAGATTCTTTCATTACGTCGCCAAGGCGCCCTGTTAATGTTACTTTTCCACGACCGCTCAAAAGCATACATTCGATAGTTAGAATTTCACCACCAACAGAAGTCCAAGCAAGCCCAGTAATTCGACCAAAATGCCCTGGAGCTGGTAATACACCATTCGTAAAACGAGGGGCGCCTAAATAGCGCAGCATCACTGATTCTGAAATTTCTGGTTCGATTTTTTTCCCTAGCACAATTTCCTTTGCTCGAGAACGAGTCAGTTTTTCTAATAAGCGATCTAATTCGCGAACGCCTGCCTCACGCGTATAATCTGAAATAATTTTTTCTAATAATTTTTGAGAGATTGAGAAATCTTTACCTAACTCAATTCCAGAACGACTTGCTGCTGCAGGTAACAAATGTTTTTCCGCAATCTGAATTTTTTCATGCTTATAATAGCCAGGCAAACGCACTACTTCTAAACGATCAAATAAGGCCGGCGGAATATCTTGTTCAGTATTTGCTGTAGCAATAAACAAAACTCTTGAGAAATCCAGACCAACTTCCATAAAATGGTCTGAAAAATATTTGTTTTGTTCAGGGTCAAGTAATTCAAGCAAAGCGCTTGCTGGGTCTCCTCGAAAATCGGAGGCCATCTTATCAATTTCGTCAAGTAAAATCACCGGGTTCATGCATTTTGCACGACGCAAAGCTTGAACAAATCGCCCAGGCATTGCTCCAATATAAGTTCTGCGATGCCCACGAATTTCCGCTTCATCACGAACGCCCCCCAAAGTCACTCGAACATATTCTCTGCCAATCGCTTCTGCGATAGAAGCAACTAAAGTCGTTTTTCCAACACCAGGAGGTCCGACAAGGCATAAAACTGGAGCACGGCGTTCTGTTCCCGTTAAACGTAAAACCGCAACATATTCAAGAATTCGTTCTTTAACCTTCTCTAATCCAAAATGCCTTTCATCAAGATTTTTCTTAACTTGTTTTAATTTTAATTCTGTTTCTGAATAAACGCCATAAGGCAAAGTCAAGAACCATTCTAAATAATTATGAAGTTGAGAATATTCAGGACTTGCCGGCGGCATTAAACGAAGCCTTGCACATTCCTCGTCTAATTTTTCTTGAATGTCTTCCGGATAATTTTTTGCTTTTAATTTCTTTTGAAGTAAATCAATGTCTGTTGAAGGATCGCTATTGCTTAACTCATTCTGCAAAAGACGAATTTGTTCTGAAATCAACCAATCCTTTTGAGATTGCTGCATTCGGCGCTGAACTTCACTGTGAACGCGCTTCTGCGTTTTTTCCATTTCTAACAAAGCTTGCAAAGAAGATTCCACTTTTTCAGCAACACTTTCTAAATTCAAACAACTAAGCAATGATTGTTTGTCTTCAAGAGAAAGGCGCAAAAACGGCACCATGGAAAAATAAATCTGTAAAGGTAAATCTGTGGAAGTTAATGAATCCAGCAAATCAGAAGGAATATTGGAGCGTTCTGCATAATCACGGAATAATTGCAAAATATCTAACGCTCTCTTTTTATTTTCTTCTGAAGGGTTGAAATAAGCAGGGCGCGGAACCGCTAAAGCTTCCCAATAAGAATTCTTTTTTACTTTCGCATTTAAAATATCAACAGCAAACAAGCCTTCAAAAAGAACTTTACAAAAACCCTTAGGCATAGTAGTCACTTGCATAATTCGAGCAAGAACTCCTATTCCATGCAAATCATCTAAAGTAATGTTTTCTACGGTTGGATCTTTCTGCAATACAAGCAGAATGGTTCCATGATGTTTTTCATCGGCCGCTTGCAAAGCGGCAAGCGAAATATCTCGCCCAACCCAAACTCGAGAAGAAGTACTAGGCAATACTAATGAATCTCGCAACGGCAACAATGGTAAAGGCTGATTTAAATCTAACATTAAAGAACGACCGGAGATTTCTTTTTCCTTATTCTCCGGCTTAGCGGTTTTCTTCGCCATACTTTAAACCCCTTAAGCGACAATTTCTGTGTCTTTTTTCTCATCAGCTAAGGCTTCCAACCCCAGCCCACTTCGAACTAATTCTCGGCTTATTATCAATTCTTTTTGCCCACTACCAGGCAAAGCAAACATAGCCTGCTGTAATGATTTTTCTAAAACTGAACGAAGTCCACGAGCTCCAGTTTTGCGTTCCATTGTTTGTCGAACAATTTCTCTCAAAGCACCTTCTTCAAAAGTTACTTTAATTCCATCCATTTCAAACAACTGCGTAAACTGTTTCACTAGCGCGTTTTTAGGCTCTGTTAAAATTTTTAACAAAGCGTCTTCGTCTAATTCAGCGAGCGCTACAGCTACAGGCAAACGCCCCACTAATTCAGGAATCAAGCCAAACTTGATTAAATCTTCTGGTTCTAACAAACGGAACAAAGCCGAAAGCGTATTATCTTTTTCACTTCGAATATCGGCACCAAATCCCATTCCGCCTTTGTTAACTCGATGAGCAATTGTTTTGTCTAATGTTTCAAAAGCTCCACCACAAATAAACAAAATATTCCGAGTGTTAATTTGTACTAAATTCTGTTCTGGATGTTTTCGGCCGCCCTTTGGAGGAACCGCCGCAACAGTTCCTTCTAAAATTTTTAATAAGCCTTGTTGAACGCCTTCACCAGAAACATCTCTAGTAATAGAAGGGTTTGCTGTTTTACGAGCGATTTTATCGATTTCATCAACAAAAATAATACCTCGTTCAGCACGAGCAACATCGTAATCGGCAGCTTGTAACAAGCGGACTAAAATGTTTTCCACATCTTCGCCTACATAACCAGCTTCGGTCAAAACCGTTGCATCGGCTATCGTAAACGGAACATCTAAAAAGCGAGCCAAAGTTTGAGCAAGCAAAGTTTTTCCAGAACCTGTTGGCCCCACTAAAAGTAAGTTAGATTTATCTACTTCAACAGCGGATTCGCCTTTCTTTGCATTGTAACGCAAACGCTTGTAATGATTATAAACAGCAACAGACAAAGCCATCTTAGCATCATCTTGACCAATCACAAATTCATCAAGATGAGCTTTTAATTCTCTTGGAGAAGGCAGAGGTTTTTCTTCCACTGGAGGAAGAGAATCTGCTTTCTTTTCTGAAGATGCTTCTAAAAGACCATAACAAGCAACAATACAATCTGGACAAATGCGAGCGCCACCACCCGTAATTAACTTACCAGCTTGTTCAGAAGTTTTACCACAAAAATTGCAGAAAATTCTTGACGCACCTGAGGAATTTTTTCCGTTACGATACATAAAACCTTATTTACGAGGAGCTAAAATTTCGTCTATAATACCAAATTCTAAGGCTTCCGAAGGACTTAAATAAAAATCCCTGTCCGTTTTTTTATAGACTTCCTCCAAGGAACGACCAGAATGTTTAGAGACTATTTCTGCAAGAGTTTCACGAGTCCGCATGATTTCTTTTGCATGAATCTGAATGTCTGAAGATTGGCCACTCGCCGCACCAGATGGTTGATGCAACATAATTCTTGAATTCGGCAAAGCGTAACGTTTTCCTTTAGAACCCGCAGCGAGCAAAACAGCAGCCATAGACACAGAATTACCTATGCAAATAGTTGCAATATTTGGGCGAATATGCTGCATGGTATCGTAAATAGCAAGACCAGCAGACACATAACCGCCAGGACTATTAATATAAAGCGTAATGTCTTTTTCCGGATTTTCGTATTCCAAAAAAATCAACTGCGCCATAATATTATTAGCCACCTCGTCATTTATCGGAGTGCCAAGAAAAACAATGCGCTCTTTCAACAAACGAGAATAAATATCATACGCACGTTCACCGCGACCAGTATTCTCTATAATTGTTGGGATGACCATTCTTTCTCCAAATTAATTTTCAGATTCTTTTTCAGTAGCGGCCGGGCGAATCCCCACGATAAAATCAGCAGCCATTTCAAAACGAATTTCTTCGCGAAGAGCTATGATTCGACCACTCTGACGGAAATGTGATTTCATAGAATCAAAATCTACATGATAAGCATCAGCCATTTGTTGCAAGCGTTCATCTACCTGAGCTTGAGCCACTTTCAACTTTTCTGCATTAGCTACGAATTCAAGAATGCGATGTTTCTTGATTTCACGAATAGCTTCTGGAGCAAGAGTTTTCATTTCTTCTTCAGAAGGAGCTACTTCATCTTCTGGCTTTGCAGCATGGCGATTTAAAGTGTATTTTACTAATTCTTCTACACGACCATTTGGCACTTCAAACGGGTTCATTTCAATCAACTTATCAATCGCTTCATTCACAGCCTTAGCCTTAGCTGCATTACGCTTATTCGTAACAAGACTTTCTTGAATATTGGATTTCAATTCAGCTTCGTCTTTTACGCCAAGTTGCTTGAAGAATTCTTCATCCATTACAGGAGGTACGATAGCGCGTACATCTGTGATTTCAACTTTGAAGAGAGCCTTTTTACCACGATACCTTTCTTCTTTATGATCTTCTGGATAAGTAAAAGCAATTTCTTTTGATTCGCCTTGCTTAACACCCATCAAACCTTCATCAAATCCTGGAGAAGCAGATTCACCAAGTAAAGAGCGGAATTCCTTTTGTTCTGGCAATTCTTGAGTTTCACCATCGATAACCACTTCAATGTAATTACCGACTACAACGTCGCCCTTTTCGGCAGCACGATCTACATGTTCATCACGAGACCACATTTGGAGAAGACGATTGTATTCAGCCATCACTTCGTCTTCAAGAATCATTGTATCAGGAACAGTAATTCCCAAAGAATCATAACCCTTGATATCAATTTCTGGATCTACTTCTACCTTAGCAACGATAGAAATAGGATTTTCCTTATCATCTTTAAAATCAACTACTTGAAGGCGACCAACAGGAATAATCTTTGCTTTTTTCAATTCTTCAGTCAAAAGAGCGTTCACAGTTTCATCAACAACTTCTTGGCGAATAGCATCACCAAAGCGAGCGATAATCATCTGTTTTGGAACACTTCCCTGACGAAACCCCTTCAACTGTACTTCTTTACGATAATGCTGCACTTTCTTTTCAAAAGGAGCTTTCAAATCTTCTTGTGGAATGGAAACGTTCAATGTGCGTTCAACAGCACTTGTTTCTTGAATATCTACGGTCATAATTACTCCGAACCTTGTATTGATTTTCAAAAGCGTGCGAGAGGAGGGAGTCGAACCCTCACACCGAGGTGCCAGATCCTAAGTCTGGTGCGTCTGCCAATTCCGCCACTCTCGCGTTTTCGGTCCAAAAATAGAAAAACTTAACTCGCTTGTCAGCCTTTCAAATTCTATTCTTGGCGAAAAATGATAAAAATAACGCCCAAAAAATTGCAATTCAGAGCAACGAGTGCAAATATAAAAAAAAATTAGTGTTTTGGGAAGTCCTATGCAAATGCCTAGGAACGGGCTTTCGCGGTATCGCGTAAAACGCGTCCGTCCAGCCGCTACATAGCGTCCGTCCCCATTCGGGCATCAATCCCTCTTCCAACTCAACAACATCGATTCTTCTTTTGAGCCAACTCCACTCTACAAAAAAATCTCTTATCTGAAATGAACCAGACAAGAGATTTAACTTTTTCTTATATATTGAAATTGCTTTTAATTATTGCTGAAAAGGCACCAATTCAACACGGCGATTCTTAGCACGCCCCGCCTTCGTCTTGTTGTCTGCAATTGGCATGCGAGAACCAAAGCCAACAGCACGAACGCGATTCGGAGCAATACCTTTTTCTACAAAATAATCAACCACCGCTTGAGCACGACCTTGAGACAATTTTTCATTCGTTTTTTCAGAACCAGTGTTGTCAGTATGACCTTGAACTTCCAAGTTTGCAGCTTCAATCTTTTTCATCAATTTGATAATATCATCTAGCGTTGCATAACTTGCTTTAGTTAGCTTTGTAGAACCGGTTTCAAATGCGATTCCCTTCTTAAGACGTTCTAAATCTTCTTTTCTATTTACAGGGCAACCTTTTTTATCAATTTTAACTCCAGGCAAAGTATTTGGGCATTTGTCCTCAAAATCAGCCACGCCATCTTTGTCAGAATCTAGTGGACAACCAGTGGTATCTACCGGAATATTTTCTTTTGTATTTGGACATTTGTCTAAACCATCAGCCACACCATCTTTATCTAAATCGCTGCTGCAACCGATTGAATCAACAGCAAGCCCTTCTTTTGTATTTGGACATTGATCCATTCCATCAGGAACGCCATCTTTATCAAAATCAAGTGGACAACCAGCAGCATCAATAGCAGTTCCAGCAACTGTATTTGGGCATTTGTCTAAATTATCAGCCACGCCATCTTTATCGGAATCAAGAGGGCAACCAACAGAATCTACAGAAACACCTTCCTTCGTATTTGGGCACTTATCTAATTCGTCGGCAACGCCATCTTTATCAGCATCAAGTGAACAACCAACGGAATCTACAGAAACGCCTTCCTTCGTGTTTGGACACTTATCTAATTCGTCGGCAACGCCATCTTTATCAGCATCAAGCGAACAACCAACAGAATCTACAGAAACGCCTTCCTTCGTATTTGGGCATTTGTCGTTCAAATCAATAACACCATCTTTATCGCCATCTGCTTCACAACCAGTGGAATCAACAGAAGCTCCTGCGACAGAATTCGGGCATTTATCTAAACCATTAAATACTCCGTCTTTGTCCGAATCTTTTGGGCAACCAGTAGTATCGATTTCCGCACCCTTTGGAGTATTTGGGCATTTATCAAAGCCATCTACCATTCCGTCGGCATCGGAATCAATTGGACAACCAACTGAATCTACTGTAGCCACTTTTGGAGTATGCGGGCATTTATCGGTTTCATTTTCTACACCATCTCCATCAGAGTCATTACGATTCTTGCCACCGAAATGCCAAGTCAAAGTCGCTGTTCCTGCGAAATTTGGAGTTGGTACATAACCATATTCTACACGAGTTCCATTTTTGTCATAGTAATGAAGCGTGTATTTTTCAACATTCTTCATTTCATCTTCATAATCATAACCAATATTTCTTAAGGCACGGATAGACATATCTAAACCTAGAGCAAAATCAAGATTCCATGGCAAATGGAAACGTAAGCCCGGCGTTAAAATCATCGGATCTTCCATAATATCCATGTCGTAAGCATCGCTTTCTAAACGGAATTCTCCGGAAAATTCAACAAAGGCTTCCATCCAAGAAAGAGGAATGTAATTCAAACCAGTTCCGTAAACTAATGTGCTAGAACCCTTGTCTGCATATACTACACCAGCATGCAAGTTCCATACTAATGGGGCGCCCACTGTAAGGAAATTGAACGTCATGGCAACAGTTGCTCCAATATTTAAATCGTCTGAAGTAAATGGATTAGTGCTTAAACCTTCATCACTTAAATACCAAGCATGACGAGGACGAACTCCTACAGCAACATCGCCTGTTGGCAAATACAAATCAACCAAGGCAGCTAGCGCAAATAATGTATTTTGATCGCCTAAAGCGCGAACCTTTAACCACATATTTACATCACCACGGCTAGCCTTCCAAAGATCTCCTTCTCCAAGAGAAAGAGCTTTTGCGTTTGCATGGTCATAGTAAAGAGGAAGTGCCAAACCAACATCTAAGAAATCAGCCAAGCCAATTGCTGCATGGATATTACCAGCAAACGTTCCTGAATAATCGTGGAAAACTGAAGGCTGACCATTTTTATAAATGAGTCCACCACGAGAAAGAGACCAAGAATCAAAGGCAACATCGCCGCCGGTTCCTACTTCAATTCCCCATTGACCAAGTGTATAAGCGTTTTGTTGATGAATACCTGAAGTTCCTCCCATTAGCCCTGTTTGAGCAAATGTAAGGCCTGCAGCCACCAAAGAACAAGCCAATATTTTTTTCACTGTGTTTCTCCCTAAGACAGAATTGATTAAAAAAATCGTTAATTCAGTGCGAAATGTAATATTTTCGTAATTTCACTGCAAGGCTACGTTTAATATTTCCTGCATTTTCCCCTACAAATCAGTAAACTAGAGCCATTAATTTTTAACCAGAAACTTTCATAACAAATTGCTTGCAAGTTTCTTCTGGGTTTGAAGTGCAGAAAATTGCGCTACCAACCACAAAAATATTTGCACCGGCATCTTTAGCCATTCGAATCGTTTCAAGATTTACACCACCATCAATTTGAATATCTTTTTCGGGACATAGCGCTCTAAGTCTTCTTATTTTTTCAAGCGTGTAAGGTATCAATTTTTGACCACCAAACCCTGGATTTACCGACATAATAAGCACCATATCCACAATGTCTAATACGTGTAGAATACTTTCTAACGGAGTTGCCGGGTTTAACGCCACTGCTGGCTTACAACCAAGTTCACGAATTTGGTGTAATAAACGGTCTAAATGATTTGTAGTTTCAGCATGAACAGAAATATAAGCAGCACCTGCTTTAGCAAATTCTTCCACATATTGTTCTGGGTTTGAAATCATTAAATGGCAATCAAGCGGAAGAGAGGTTCCTTTGCCGATACATTTAGAAACGCCAGGACCAAAGCTCACATTTGGAACAAAATGCCCATCCATAATATCTAAGTGAACAAGACCTGCACCACCATTTTCAATAGCTTTTAAACCTTTGCCTAATTCAAGAAAATCGGCATTTAACACACTTGGAGCGATAATTTGCTGTAAACTCATAACCCAAATATAAAAAGATTCCCTTCCATTGTGGTTCTATCCCTCTTTTAAGAACGCTCGTCAAAAGACATCTAGTCAAATTCGTAAAATTTTGTTAATATTGCGACAACATTTGGAAATTTGAGTTTTTTCTCGATTTTCCACTTTACTAATAGGAGAAATGAAATATGGCAACCACAAAGAAAACAGCTGCAGAAAAAGCACCAAAGGCTGCTGCCAAGAAAACTTGCGCTACTAAGGCTCCGGCAAAAAAAGCTTGCGCTACTAAAAAAGCTTGCGAAGCAAAAGCCGAAAAACCTGCTGCTAAGAAAGCTGCCCCAAAAAAGGTTTCTGTTGAATTTGTTGCTGATTGTCCGCTTGCTACTACAGTTTCTGTCGCTGGCGCTTTCAACAATTGGGCTGTTGATGCAGACATGCTCAAGAAAGAAAAGAAAACCGGCCTTTGGAAGGCAAAACTTTCTCTTCTTCCTGGCGATTACGAATACAAGTTCGTATGCGATGGCAAAAACTGGGACGAAGGCGATAACAAGATTAAACACGTTTAATTTTGTTGTTGAATTTGGCTAAGACTGGCGTTGAGTGAGTTTCAGTTTTTAGAAATCTTGACATTCTGCTAGTTTTGCTCTTAAATTTTGTCATAAGAATCTACCGCCGAGCTGCGCTCGGCGGTATGTTTCTTTTCGAATTTTTTTATTCAGAAAAATTTCCTGACTCCAAATAGAAAAAAGATATATTTTGGGTACATGTTAGTTTCCCCATAAGACCGCCACAGAATAAGGAGGGGATATGAAAAAGCTTGCTTATATAATAGCCTTCTTTGCTTTACTAGGGTATGCACAAACTAGATATTTATATTTAAATTCTGAACATGAGGATGGAACGCAAAGCGAAATAGTCGTTTCTGATTGGTTTTTATATTTTGGTCAGTGGAGTGTGATTTCTACGAGACTTCTTGTTTTTGACTCTGCAGAGGTCATTCTTGAAGACATTGATTATGATTACTTTCATGATTCTATTCCAAATGCAATGATATTAGATTCTACAGTTTTACCAGATTCTATGCCCATATCGCCATTAATTTTACATGCACAAGAAAATGTAGGATGTCCTCTTTGGGGATCGTGGGGGGCGTCTTGTGGTCATTTTGCATTTGGTTTTCTTGTAATAGAAAAAGAAAATTACTCTGATTCATTATGGGTTGCTCCAATAGGGTATATTCCTGATTCTAGTAAAGTTTTAGATTTTAGAAATGATTTTTTAGAGTCTCGGGACTTTTTTTCTGTTCTTGAGAGAGAAAAGTATTTTGATGATATGTCTTATTACTGGTTTGACTCACCAGGTAAATTTTATAATGATTCAATAGGAAATTTTTCTGTAAATTTGCGCTCGGATGATTCTTTATTTTTTATTTATAAAAGGGATACTTCTTTTGCGGTTTGTCGTTATGACTTTAATTATTATCCAACTGAAGATGTATTAAAAGCTAAGGATTTACTTTCTGAATCTAGTGATGTAAAATGCACACGATATACTGATGATGGTTCTCAATGTATTGAAAAAACATTTTTAGTCGAAAGATATTACAATTACAGGCATAATCCATATATTATTTGCAATCAGGTTAATGAAGATGAAATTATTTATTCCATTATAAAACCCACTCCTCCCCCATCATATATTGATAGTAGTTATAAAATTCTAACTGGATTTATTCATCAAAATCACACTAGAAAAACCTACTCCCCAGCGATTTACAGAGTAAACGGCACAAATTCTAAAAACAATAAATCCAGTAACATCTTGTATGGCAAAGAACGTGCCGTGCGGTATTTACGAAAAGATTGAATGATTTTATGTTATCTTAGAAAGTAAAATCACGATATCACCCTGGGCTCTATCAATCGCATTGCTCTTTTTAGAGTAACAAAAATTTCTTGACACCAACTCAAGAAAAATATATTTTTCTTACACACCTTTAAGGCAAGGAGTTTAAAATGAAAAAGTTCTTTATGCTTTTTTGCATACTTTTTGCAACAAACGCCTTTACAGCAGAAATTTGCAATGATTCAAATTTTCCTACAGGTACTTGTCATGCAACAGGTTATGTTTGTGGCCTTGCCTATGATATGAACTCAAAAGAATCTACGCCTGCCAAAAGAATACTCAATTTTCATATCGGTAAAACAGCTAATTGCTTAGAATACGAAACGACCAATATTTCAGGAACTTCTGTTCCATTACGCATATTCTATTACCTTGACGAAAACGAAAATGCTGATGCATTGAACATGGTTATGACAGGTTCAATAGCAATGTCAGCAGCAAATCACCGCTATCCTGTGAATGTTGTTTATAAAAAAATTACAGGTGTTTCTAACGCTGTATTTCTAGTGGCTATTCAACAAAAAGAATTTTAACAATTGATAGGTTTTCAAATGTTGAGAGGTCTTTGTCTTTTGCTGCTGTTTGCAATACAGTTATTGGCCAAGGAACAAGTCCCCTTGACAATTCAGTTACTTTCAGAAAGACATCGCACTGAATGGAATTGGGTTGAATACAGATTAAAAATTACCAATACATCAACCACATCAATTATCAATCCAGAAGTTTATTACTTTGCAGAAAATACAGAAGATTCTAGTCTTGTTTTAGATGTGGATTACGTCACTTATTTTTATTCAACAAAGGTAGAATCATTTATTACTGGAGCATATAATATTTTTCAAATAAAATTAACGGGTGTTTTACAACCCTCCCAATCACTAGATATTCATTTTAGAATACATAAAAATAATTGGAGTGCATGGGATTGCTCAAAAGATTTTTCTTACCAACAAAAATCAGCTACACAAGAACCGCATTATTGGGTAGCTGTTTATGACGCTTCAAAAGAATTGCTGTGGGGAGTTGATCCCATTTCTGGCAAAAGAAAATCTGATGTTGTTTTGTGGTATGATAGAGGCGGAAAATCTGTAATTTATCCATATTCAGATTCAACAGAAATTTTAAATCCAGGTCGTTTTTGGTTATTAAAAGAAACTCCTTTGTCAAGCAAAGAAAGAAAACTATTAAAACAAAATGGGATAGACGATTTAGAAGGAAGTAAATATCAGGGCTTTTCGTTGTACTTATTAAAAGTCAATCCCAAACAAATTAAGAAAATTCTAAATGAAAATATGTATGGGTTTTATAATGCGTTTCCTGTTGATGATACTACAAAATTAACATTAGAACTTTTGCCTGAAGAGGAAAATTTAGATTCATTTTCTATAACAATTTCTTGTTTTGCTGATGTTTCTATGGAAGTATGTAAAAGCATTGCGCAAAATTGTGGCGTAAAAAATGTTAAAATCGACCACCATGAGATTTTAGGATTATTGCCCAAAAATCAAAAAGACTGTTTGCTAGAACATAATGACATTGAGTATGTAGGTGTTGTGCGTTTAGGAGCTCCTTTAAACGACGTTGGTAGAGAAGCGATTCGTGTGACCGAATTGCAAAATTCAGAAGAATGGCAAAAGTATTTAAAACAAAAAAATGCTGATTTAGAATGGCTATCTAATGCCGGTTATACTGGAGAAGGAATTGTTGTAGGAGTATATGATTCTGGAATTGATTGGAGTCACCCCGATTTTAATGAAATAGATGAAAATGGAAATATGGTTCCTAGAAAAGTTCGAAAAGAGGAGTTATTTGTTAAAGAAGAGAATAAGGATAACGTATTGAAAGAAATGAAAGAATATAATCCATCAGATCCCGAGGAAGATGAGCCTTGGCACGCAACAACAGTTGCGGGTATTTTGGGAGGTAATGGTTCTTTTTCACCTGAATACAAATATCGTGGTGTTGCTCCTAAAGTACATTTTTATTCAAGTAGTATGGAGTACTACAAACAAATAGGGCATGTGGTTAATCATTCTCATACAGACGTTAATAAGTGTGGCTGGTATGAAATAACGAATTATAATGTCGACAAAAATATTTTTAACAATTGGAAAACTTTTACTGATGATGGTGATACGTTAACAAAAGCAGTCGTTGTAGGAGCTGGCAATAATGGGTTTGCTAGTCCAGGAGAAAAATACGGTTACCAAATTGGTTATCATTCCATTCTTTCTAATTCAAAAAACGCAATTACAGTTGGGAATTACTCTGCTTTAACAGGAATTCGCTTTTCTAAATCTAGTATGGGACCAACTTGGGATGGTCGTATTAAACCTGATGTAATGGCTCCCGGAGCAGAATTAGAAATAGTTAATGAAAAAGTAATCCCTATTCATTCTCCCTACCCATGTAATGAAAAAAATATGGAAAGTTGTTATTTTGATATGCCAGATGGTGGAACTTCTATGTCTGCCCCATTTGTTTCAGGCATTGCCGCTTTAATCTATCAACGCTACCGAGAAATCACTGGAATACCTTTAGAAAAAAAATCCTTACGGAATTCAACTATTAAAGCCATGCTCATTCACACCGCAGAAGATATGGAAGTGTCCATTACAGAAGAAACAAAAAAATACATGAGACCCAACCCTGATATTACACATTCTGAAAATGATGGGAATAATTATTATACACCTTATGGAAAAGGTCCTGATTTTGCTACAGGTTGGGGTAAAGTCAATGCAAAAAAAGCTCTTCAGCTATTAGAAGAAAATCGCTATATGGAAACAGAAGTTGCAAATGGTGTAGAAAAACGTTGGAATCTGTATATTGCACCAAACAAAGACGCCTTCCGTGTAACCATGGTTTGGGACGATGCTTATGGAGAGATAGATTCGATAATCCCCCCAAAACTTTTCTATACGGATTCTAAATTGATCAATGATTTGGATATATATTTAATTTCACCTTCAGGGAAATATTATTATCCATGGAGATTAAACCCATTACCAACAGATGAATTAGAAAAAACAACCTTTGGATGGCATCATAAGGGTACGGAAAAAATAAAATTAAGTGACATTCAAGACGCCGTAAGAGATTGTAACAAACCTTATAAATTAGATTCTGAATGTTTTGACCATTTAAATAATGTAGAAGTTGTTGATGTAGATAATCCTGAATCAGGAATATGGCAAGTGGTTGTAATGGGAACAAGTGTTACCCAAGGGAATGGTATTTTAGATACAAGCGCCCAAGTTGTATCTTTAGCAAGTGATGTTCCTTTAAATGATTCAATTTGTGGCGTAATTTCTCCATACCCGCCAATGTCAACTTTGCAATGTGAATATGATTTAGGGGATAATCTTGAAAATTACGTTACTTTTGGTGCAGAAGCTGCTCTCGGTTCTGGAGACACCATTTATATTTATGATGCAAAAGATAAATTGCTTGGCAAATACGCCGGTTCTTCACTATCTGGTAAACGCATGACGCTCCGTACAAACAAATTAAAGATTGTTTTAGATAGTGATAACAAAGATACCAAAGATTATGGTTATAAAATTAAAAAGATTGAAAGTTTACCTTACACCATTTTGCCTATACTTTTTAAGGCAGCCACAGAATAAGGAGGGAATATGAAAAAGCTTGCTTTCATAATCGTTTTCTTTTCTTTACTAGGGTATGCACAAACTAGATATTTGCATTTTTACGATGATAAGTATGAGTTTTTTGAATACTGTTTAGATATTTATTACGATATATTTTGGCCTGCAGAATATTTTGACTCATACTACCCTCTTTACAATTACGACACTCGCGCGATTAGCATTATAAATTTTGATTCCAGTGGTGTTTTATTTGATTATGGAGATACGTGTTCAAACTATAAGTACATATCAAACCCAAGGGAACATTATGCATTAGCATTTTATGATTTAAAGGATTCTGTTTTTCCTCCATTAATTGTGCAAATGCTTCAAGGGGGTGTAGGAGTACTTGCATCAACATCATCAAATTCAACATCATCAAATATATCATCAGATCACATTGGTATTTTGACAATTGAAAAAGAAAATTATTCTGATTCATTATGGATTGCTCCTATGGGTTACATTCATGATTCGACTAAGGCTTTTGATTTCAGAAATGATTTTTTAGAATCAAGACAATTTACAGATTCCCTAAAACAAGAAAAATACTTTCACATTTCACATGCTTTTTTTAACGATTCTATGGGAAACATGTCTCTAAACTTTCGAAAAAATGACGACTCGCTCTTTTTCGTATATAAAAAGGATACTTCTTATGCAGTATGTTACTATGATTATGAATATGCATCTGTCAAAACTCTCACTCAATACTCATATTCAGAAGGTGTTATCTGTGAAGTATATAACGATAAAAAGGATACTTGCTTAAAAGAAAAAAAATTTCATACAAATAAATACGAATATCTTTCAAAACGTTATTTTACTTGTAAACAAGTTAATGAAAATGAATTGGCTTATAAAATTATAAAACAAATCATATTGCCTTTTGAATTGGATACTATATATTGGACTTTTGATTACAACAATCCACCTCAACCTATATTAAAAAATAAGAACTCTGTTAAAACCTACTACCCAGCAATTTACAGAATAAACGGAACAAATTCTAAAAACAATAAATCCAGTAATGTTTTGTATGGCAAAGAACGTGCCGTGCGGTATTTACGAAAAGAATAAATAATTGGATGAAATTGAATATGAAAAAGCTTGCTTTCATAATCGTTTTCTTTTCTTTAATAGGATATACACAAACCAGATATTTGCATTTAGATGATGTGAATAAGGGTTTAAAATTTAATTGTAATTATAGATTTTATTGGCCTGTTCAATTTTTCTCCCCAAATGTTATAGATGAATCCTCAAAATTTTTTAGCATAAATGACCCCTATTATCATATCGCGAATGTTATAAATTATGATTCTAATGGTGTTTTTTTAGACCCAGCAGATAATTGTACCTCTTATAAATATATGTTTGACACTATAAGTTATTATGCTTTAGAAATTGGTGGTTTAGATAAATCAAATCCTGTAATCCCTCCACTCATAATCCAAATAAATGAAGAATATTCGCGCCCTAAACCTCTTCCGTATGTTCAATTACATCACATTGGTATTTTGACAATAGAAAAAGAAAATTACTCTGATTCTTTATGGATTGCTCCTATAGGCTACATTCCTGATTCTACTAAAGCTTTTGATTTTCGAAACGATTTTTTAGAATCAAGACAATTTACAGATTCCTTAAAACAAGAAAAATACTTTCACATTTCACATTCATTTTACAACGATTCTATGGGGAATTTTTTATTAAATATGCGATTTGATGACTCTCTTTTTTTAGTGTACAAAAAAGATACTTCTTATGCGACATGTTATTATGATTTTAAGTTCATTAAATATGAAATTAAAAAGACACTAAATAAAATATGTCATAAATACAGTATGATAACCCCTTCTGAGTGTATAGAAGGAGAGTTTGTTTACATAGAACACTATGGATTCTCTCCAGAACGTATTTTTACTTGTAAAAATATTAATGTAAGTGAATTGTCTTATCACATAGCAAATAATTATATGGCAGATAGCATAGATACTACGTATACAAAAATTCATTATAACGAGGAAGAACCCCAGCTTATTTTTAAAAACAAAAATATTATTAAACCCTATTCCCAGGCAATCTACAGAATCAATGGCACAAATTCTAAAAACAACAAATCCAGTAATATCTTGTATGGCAAAGAACGTGCCGTGCGGTATTTACGAAAAGATTGAGTTCTTGTAAAAAATCCATGTTTTCTAAAATTTACTTGCTTTTGTTTTTTTTTGTTTACATTCAAGATTAAAGCAATAATTTTGATTTAGAAACAAGGATTTATAAAAATGCATATTACTAAGAGCGAACTTGAAAAATTAATCAAGGACTTACTCAAAATTCACTTCATTTACGTAGCCAAGGAAGATAGTCAAGAAGTTGATGATTACTTAAAAAATTTAACTCTTTTTACAAAACAAACACCTATTTTTACGCAAACAAAATCAATACCAATTCATTGTTATAATCAAAATGTAGAAGTTTCCTCTGATTCTTTTAAAAATCGTTTCATACAAAAGGGTTCCTGTAAAGTTAAGCGCTATTACAGGAATGGAACTGACGATGAAACTTCATGGAAAATTGCAACCCACCCCAATCAAATTCCATTTAATAAGAATGCCAATTTATTTGGAAACGTTCGCTCTAAAGGGTGGTATCGCAAAAAGGTGAATTCTTTACGTTTAATTGAACTTATTTTGTAAGCCCTACAACATTTTACTAAATTTTCTTTATGAATTATTCTATTCCTAAAGATATTTTTGTAAAGGCTGCCAAAGAGTATGGAACGCCTCTTTGGATATATAACCGCGAAACTATAGAAGAACGCGTCAAAGAAACAAAAGTTTTTGATGTGGTGCGCTATGCACAAAAAGCTTGTTCAAACCTTTCTGTTTTGGCATTAATGAAACGCCTCGGCGTTGTAGTAGATGCCGTTTCGGCGGGCGAAATTGTTCGTGCTTTAAAAGCCGGTTACAAAGGTGGAATAGAAAAAGGGAAAGCTCCAGAAATTGTTTATACTGCTGACATTTTTGACGCAGACGCTTTAGAACTTGTAAAGCAACACAAAATTCCGGTGAATATTGGCTCTCCAGATATGATTGAACAACTGGCTGCGGCAGGTATTCGTACAGACCTTACTCTTCGCGTGAATCCTGGTTTTGGACATGGTCACTCAAGCAAGGTAAATACTGGAGGTGATTTATCAAAGCATGGCGTTTGGCATGAGCAAATCAAAGAATGTGTTAAGTTAGCTCAAAAACATGGAATGTGGATTTCTGGCTTACACATGCATATTGGTTCTGGTTCAGACTTTGAACACTTAGCCAAAGTTTGCGATTCTATGTGCGATGCAGCCCGCGCTCTTGGTAGCCATCTTAAAACTATTTCTGCCGGCGGAGGTCTCCCTATTTCTTATAAAGAAGAAGAAAAAGGGAACCGGATTGATATGCAACTTTATTTTGAACTTTGGGATAAAGCGAGAAAACGTATTGAACAAAGCATTGGACATTCTGTTTCTTTAGAAGTTGAGCCAGGGCGCTATCTTGTAGCAGAAAGCGGTTATCTCGTATCAGAAATCAGAGCCATTAAAAAGCAAGCCGATAATACATTCTACTTAGTGAATGCAGGCTTTACCGATTTGGTTCGCCCGAGTTTCTATGGTAGTTATCATGGGATTTCTATTATCGCTAGCGACGACCGCGAATTAAATGAATCCGAAAATGTCATTGTGGCAGGACCTCTTTGTGAAAGCGGCGATGTTTTCACTCAAGAAGAAGGCGGTTTTGTTGTTACCCGTAATTTGCCCAAAGCACAAGTCGGTGATTTGCTAATTCTTCACGATGCCGGTGCTTACGGTGCTTCTATGAGCAGTAATTATAATAGTCGTCGTTATGCTGCAGAAGCCATGTATTCAAAAGGTGAACTCAAACTTATTCGGGAAAGGCAATCTTTTGAACAGATGCTTCAAAACGATAAAGTGATTGATTTTTAACTCTAAATTCTCATTATTCATAATGTTTTAACCTTTTCTCCGATAGCTGCGCTATCGGAGAAATCCTTTTTTTCGCATTTATCCTGCAATTTATCGCCTTTTTAGAAATGAGAAAAAAAGCCAATAATAAATTTTTTATATTTGTGACACTCAAATTCTCCCTTTCAAAAAAGGACCTTTATGTCTGATCGTTTTATCGTGACTGGCAACTTCACCGACGATCCGTTCGCCATTGACATGGCGCAATATATCGGACTCCGTGAAGATATTTCCGATATGGTTTCTCTTAAAACCTTCGCAAATTCAGAATTCTGCCCACGTTATATGCTAGATGTGGACGATATGGAACATATAGGCAACCGCCTAGAAGGAAAAATTGTCCTTATTTGTTCTGTTTCAAACCACGAACGCAGTCGCAATGATTATGCAATGCGTAATTGTATTTTGGCCCGTGCTGCCAAAGATAACGGCGCCGAACAAGTCGTTCTTGTAGAACCAGATTTATTCTACAGCGCTCAAGACCGTGGTCCACATCGCATTGGAGAATTAGAAAAAGATCGCCCTGAAGTAGATCTCAAAAAATTTGATGGACAAGCTTTTACAAGTCTTCTTTATGCAGAACTTTTGAAAAAAGCTGGCGTAGATTCTGTGGTCACCGTTCACAACCATAGCATTAAAGTTCAAAATTTATTTGCTGAAATTTTCGATGGTCACTTCCATAACTTGATTCCAACTGAAGTTTACGCTCACTATATCAAGACTTCAAATTTTGTACAAACAGGTAAGGATGGAGATAACTTGGTTATTGTCGCTCCAGACAAAGGGGCAAGGCCATTTATGAACGCCGTCTTCGATTCTTTACAATTATCTGGTTGTAAACGTGTAGTAATGGACAAGGTGCGTACAGGCGAACGCGAAATTAGCATGACCTTTAATCCAGAACTTTCCGACATAAGCATTGAAGAAGTGGAAGGAAAAGATGTCATCGTATTTGACGACATGGTTCGCACAGGCACTACAATCGTTCAATGTTGCGAACACATTAAGAAAGGCAATCCGAACCGAGTTTGTTTTGGCGTTACTCACTTCCACACAAGTCCAGAAGCTCGCGAAAAATTAAATAGCCCGGCTATTGATGAAATTCTCACGACTTCTACTCTTCCAGATATTATGAACCGCGACTGCCAGGGTCGCCTTCGTCGCAAACTTACTGTAATGAAACTTGGAAAATGGCTTGCTCGTCACATTATGCAAATGTATGGTTTAAATGACGGTCGTTTCCAAAAGGATTTCTACAAGGTTGACATGAGTTCTAAAAACCCTCGTTGGCCGCCACCTAATTTCTATTAATTTCATTTCCCCGCCAATTCTTGGCGGGGTTGGATTCACTTTTCATAACAAAAAGGAACCCTATGAAAGTCACGAGTAGCGACAGCATAGACAAGCTTCTTCCGGATTCCCCAATCCAGAAAATCACTACCCCGATAGAACGCCTGCTCCGAATGGAAATGACGGGCGGTATTGTTCTTATCATTATGACCATCGCGGCACTTTTGTGGGCGAATCTCTCTCCAGATTCCTACAAACATTTCTTCCATCAAGCAGTATCTTTAACCATTGGTTCTTGGACTGGTTCAGCTGATTTGCATTGGATTATTAACGATGCGTTAATGACGCTCTTCTTCTTTGTGGTTGGTCTAGAAGTTAAGGGTGAAATCACATATGGTGAGTTAAGAGATCCCAAAGCAGCTAGTCTTCCAATAATTGCTGCCGCTGGCGGGATGCTTGCTCCGGCGCTCATATTCTTAGCTCTTTGCCCTCCCGATGCCACTCGTGGCTGGGGAATTCCTACAGCTACAGACATAGCCTTTGTTGTTGGGTGTATGGCGATTCTTGGCAAAAAAGTACCGCATGCTTTACGCGTTATGATTTTGACTCTCGCCATTGCTGATGACATTGGAGCCATTCTCGTGATCGCAATAGGTTACCCTTCTGGTGAAGGTGTTGTATTTACGGCTCTTGGTGTTGCATTTGCTTGTCTTGTTTTAATCAACGTTCTTTTCCGTTTAGGTGTTCGTTCCTTTATGATTCACCTTGTTTTAGGAATTGTTGTCTGGGCAGCATTTGTAAAAAGTGGCGTTCACCCAACAATTGCAGGTGTTCTCCTTGGCCTTTCAATCCCGGCAAAATCTATTGTTGGGAGTGAAACACTTGCTAATTACACAGCACGAATCGGTAACTTCTTACAAGGAGGCCCGGCCATTGATAGCCACCAGAAATTTGAAATTTTTAATACTCTGAAAAAAGGGGCTCGTGAAAGTCTTCCTTTACAAGAACGTCTTTATAAAACATTGAATCCTTGGGTAAATTATCTGATTATGCCAGTTTTTGCTCTTGCCAATGCAGGTGTTGAAATCAAGCTTGGTGGCGGTATTGAAGTTCCTGTGTTGATTGCTGTTGCTGTTGCTTTGATTGTAGGAAAACCTATCGGCATTTTCATTTTCTCTTTCCTTGCTGTAAAAATCGGTATTTCAAAAAGACCTTCAGGGTATTCTTGGACCACACTTCTCGGCGGTGGTATGCTTGCAGGTATCGGATTTACCATGGCGCTCTTTGTAGCAGGTCTCGCTTTTGACCCAGGTCTTCGCCAGGATTCAGCAAAACTAGGGATTCTTTTAGGAAGTGTTAGTGCGGCGATTATAGGAACAGTTTATCTTTCCATTATTGGTAAAAGCTCAAAAAAATAACTTATAGAATAAAAAAAAGCGGAAGAGTTTATTCTTCCGCCTTTTTTGTATAAAGAAAAAATTACCAGTTTTCTCCAAGTAATTCAAAATGAGCCTGAGGATGCAAACAAGCTGGGCAAACTTCTGGAGCTTCTAAGCCTTCATGCAAGAATCCACAATTACGGCAACGCCATGTAACTACACCATCACGTTTAAAGACTTTGCCTTCAGCGAGATTGTTGTATAAATCACGATAACGTTTTTCGTGTTGTTTTTCTGCAACGCTGATATTTTCAAAAGCAAGAGCGACTGCTTCAAAACCTTCTTCACGAGCAACTTTGGCAAATTCTGGATACAAATCATGCCATTCTTCATTTTCGCCGTCTGCTGCTGCCTTCAAGTTATCTAAAGTATTAGAAGAAACTCCTGCTGGGTAAGAAGCTGTAATTTCAACGCAACCACCTTCCAGAAACTTCCAAAAACGTTTAGCGTGTTCTTTTTCCTGATTAGCCGTTTCTTCAAAAATTGAAGAAATTTGTACAAGCCCTTCTTTTTTTGCAACGCCAGCAAAATATGTGTAACGATTGCGAGCTTGAGATTCGCCGGCAAAAGCCTTGAGAAGATTCTTTTCTGTTTGAGTTCCCTTAATGGACTTTGACATATATACTCCTTGGTGATTTTCTCGAATATATAAATAAAAATTCCCAAAAAAACAACCGCTAAAAACCTCGTTATAAAATGAATTTTTCTTTCTTTTTACTTCTTTTATGTTAAAAAGGGACTTTTTCTCTCATAACACTTCTATTTTTACCCATTTTCTGATGTTTTTTACAAAAATTTCACTCTGTTTTTCCTTAGAAGAAAATAACTTTTATGGTAACTTTATTCTTTTCATATTGGAGCATTTATGCTTGACCTCATGGCAGTCCAATCTAGCACGGCTCATCCTACTTTGGTGACCATGGTTTACACACTTCTTTTAGCGTTTGTTCTTTCGTCTCTTATTGGTTGGACATACGAAAAGACATTTAAAGGATTATCTTATTCTAGAAATTTCGTCCAGGCGCTCGTACTCTCTACTGTAGTTTCTGCTACCGTAATGCAAGCTATTGGCGACAACGTTGGGCGCGGTCTCGGAATGCTTGGAGCTCTTTCTATTGTCCGCTTCCGAACTAGTTTTAAAGACCCTAGAGACATCATGTTCCTTTTTGCAGCCCTCGGCGCAGGAATTGGCTGCGGTGTTTTTGCTTGGGGCGTTGCTGCAGGTGGAACTCTCGCTTTTTGTATTGTCGCCTTTATATTAAGCGGAACAGGGCTTGGCACAAGGCATTTTTATGACGGCATGTTACGATTTGCCATGCCCAACGAAAGCGAGGCTAGGCTTGCTGTAGAAAAAGTGATGAAAGCAAACATTCGAACGTTTGTTCTAATTACTATGCGAGAAGTTGATGGAGGAGAAAGAATGGATGTAGCTTACCAAGTCCGCTTATCAAGAAAGCATCCCGCGGCAGAAGTTCTTTCCGCTTTATCTTCTATAGAAGGCGTTTCCGATGTAAATTTCATGATGCAAGATGCTGTAACGGAGATGTAATATGTTTGAAAAAATCCACGCCTTCTTTGATAGAAAAACAATCGTCTCCAAAAAAATGGGCATTGCATGGACTCTTTCTCTTGCAGCGATTATTTCTGTTTCTTATGTCACCAAAGGAAGTGATGTAGTCTTTAGCGGAATTGCTGAAGCTACAGCGATTACAGTAAGTGTTCCTTCTGCGGTTGAAGTCATCAAATTGCATGTAGAAGTCGGTGAAGAAGTAAAAGACGGTGATACCCTAATAGAACTTAGTCGTCCAGATTTAGCGCTTCGTATGAACGAACTTAAAAGGGAATTAGACGCACTTGAAGGCAGAGGAAATGTTTCAATGGCTTCTGTAGATCAAAAAGTGGCAGAAATCAAAGCTGATTTAGATACGCGTCGAAATACACTCAAGTTTGAAATTCAAAAATTAGAATCAGAATACAAGCAAAATCTCGCGATAGCCGCTCGTTTAAAATCTCTTTCTGGAACAGGACCATCTAGCGAAAATGATGCTATGGCAGCACGAATTCAAAGTATGAAAAAGGAACTTTCTGTTTTAGAAGCCAATGCAGCTACTCAAATTCGCTTGTTACGAGGAAGCAAAGGAAAACAAGCAGAATCTAACGCTTCGGAAGCAAAGCTTTTGCAAAAAGAATTAGAACGTTTGCAACAAGAAATGAAAGAACAAACGATTTTGGCTAAAGGCGAATGGGTCGTTGGCTCCATTCTCGCTCGAGACGGAGAAAAAGTTTCTTCCTTTAATCCTTTAATGACTCTCACTAGAAAAGAGCCTTCTCTTGTTCGTGGCTATCTTCACGAAAATCTACATAGTAAAATTGAAGTCGGTGATGAAGTAGAAGTATCAACTCTTGGAACTCAATCTAAAGTACGCGGTAAAATCGTTGGAATGAGTAGCCAAATTGTTCCATTCCCTCTACGCCTTTTAAAGTCTCCTGATTTTCCAATGTATGGAAGAGAAGTGAATGTAGCTATTCCAGAAAATAGTGGATTTCTTCTTGGAGAAAAAGTTTCCATCACAGAACTTCCTGATTGGAAAAACCTTTTAAATACATCGGCAAATAATGACTCTCTTTCGGTAACAGCACCTTAAAATTCACTAGATGAGGAACAAATGAAACAACTACTTCTAGGATTATTTTTCGCTTTACCGATTGCTGCCGAGCCATTAACTTTTGAGCGGTTAATAAGTTCTGTTGAAACAGAGCCTGCCGTTTTAGCAGGAGAAAAGAAAAAGAACGCCATTCAAACAGGCACTTCTGTAAAATTATGGAATAGCCTTGAACTCCAATATAAACTTGATGGCTTTGGCTTTATGGAACACGATTTTGAACTCCGTTTTAAACCAAAAGTATTTGGAGAAGGCAACAGCACAAAATCTTATTGGGAAGCTCAAAGTTCTTACCAACAAAGTCGTGCCGACTTTTATAGATCTTACTTTGTTTATGAAAGATACGAAAGGGCGCTCCGTTATTTAACCCAAAAGCGCAAACAACAATTGCATTGGGATATGGAAACCGTAAATAAAGATAGACTTGAAGTTTTGCATTTAAAAAGTGGAAGCGAAACATTTAGTCCAGACAACTTAATTAGCGCTCTTGAACGAGAATCTGAATTGCAAGCAAAACTCATCGCAGACAGTAATGCTTTGCGCGATATTGAAATGAAATTTCGTTCTTGGGTGGAGTTTGATTCTGTTGCATTAGATTCAGGATTTCTTCCAAGCATTTCAGAAATTGAATCTATATTAAAAGGGAATCTCATTGTTGATGATACTTACCCAGCAGTCGCTATGGCAAAACAAAAATGGAATGTAGAATCAAAACAATACGAACAAGAAAAAACAGGAGCGAACAAAATCATTTCTTCCATTGGAATTGGGTACAAACATTCCTTCGGCTCTTATGAATACGATTCTGTAAAAACAGGAACATATTCCTATGATTACGAAAATAAAGTTGCTGTCGCAGATAAAGAATGGAAAATCACTAAAAAAGATGACGACCGACGCACGCGAGATAAATTTTACGCCACCCTTTCACTACGTTTACCATTCTTTGGCACTGATGGTGGAGATGAAACAAAAAGGCAATTAGACGTCCTTGAAGCCGAAAGTGATTATTTAGATGAGAAACGAGACATCACTCAAAAAGTAGCACGTATTCGTGAAGAAACTCTTGCTTTAATCGCTCAACGTAACGTTCAAAAAAACTTTGTAGAACGTGTTGATGCTGGCGATGTATTTGAAGAGTTTGCTGCTCGTTCTGGTTCAGACCCATTATTATTATTGCGAGCTAAAGATGTGTCTCTTGAAAGTGAAATGAAAGCGCTTGAATTAGAATACGAAATTTATTCTCGCTATTTAATTATCTTGGATTACGCTGGGAAGCTAGCCGCAAAAGATATTTCCAAACATTTTGAATGGGAGAATCGTTAATGGCGGGAGCCCGTGGATTTAGCCTACTAGAACGTTTTGAATTAAAATACCACATTCCTGTGGAGTGGGCTGATCTTATTGGTCAAATTATTTCACCATATTGCGAAGAAGATTATTATTCAAAAATCACGCCAGGTGGTTTTTATTGGATAACCAATCTTTATCTTGATTCTCCTAATTGGACTTTTTTAAGATGGAAAAAATCAAGGTTGCTTGATAGATTTAATATGCGAATCAGAACCTATGGAGAACATCCCGACCCAAAAGGAACTTTCCACTTTGAAGTAAAAAGAAAAATCCGAAATGTTTGTTTTAAAAGCAGAGCTACTATTAAAGGAGAAAATCCTTCATTTGTATTTAATCATTCCCCTGAAGAATGGCCTGTAAAAACAGAACGCGACCGAAAATATTTAGAAGAATACTTATATAAAGTAAAAACGTTTAACGCTAATCCAAGATTATTAACTCAATATAAAAGGCGAGCTTGGTTCAGCACCACAGAAGAATACTCAAGAGTAACCATTGATACTTGTATGCGATTCCGCGAAGAAAATGGTTTTGATTATACTGTAGATCCTCGTTACATGCATTCTACTGGATTACCTCGTTTTTTTGCGCCTGGTTGTGACGCTGTTCTCGAATTAAAATGCCCTTGTTCTCAAGTTCCATTTTGGATGATGGATTTAATTCACATGCTCAATTTAAAATTAGCCGGATTTTCAAAATTTGGGAATGCCGCCGCAGAATGGCAAAGAGTTTATGAAAACCCTAGGGGTTTTCGTACTCCAAATTACACTCACTTAGCGGGAAATTTTTCTGATTAGAACTAGAAAAAAGTATATTCCCTATATAAACAGAAGGAGTCTTATGAATCTAAATCCTTTAAAATACTCGATGCTTCTATGTTTAGCATCCTCTGCATTGATTGCTTGTAGCGACGATTCATCTTCTAGTTCCTCAGGAAACGGCGATGGAAATTCTCCTAGCGATTCAAAACCACTCACTCAAATGGCATGTTCTGAAATCATGTACCATCACCCAGATTCGCTTGTAGAATGGGTTGAAATTTATATTGAATCTGGCGAGGATCTTGAAAACATGGCTCTTTCTGAACTTCGTTTAGATGGTGCTGTAGAATACAACTTCCCAGAAGAACCCATGAAAAAAGGTGAACGCCTTGTTGTAACTGGAGACCTTGATGCATTCAAAAAGGCATACCCTGATTTTAATGGTCGTTTATTTGGACCTTGGAATAATGACAATAAAGGCGAAGTCGAAAAATTATCCAATGGTGGCGATGTCATTTCTGTAAAATTACGCGGAGCTGGCGACATTGATTGTTCCTTTGATAACTCTCCCCCTTGGCCAAGTCTTGCTGATGGAGCCGGTTCTTCACTTGTATTCTTAGGCGGAAATGCTTCTATGCCAAATAACTGGGCTGCAAGCAAAAAGAATGGAGGCAATCCAGGCTCTAGCGAAGATGAAGTTTATGCTCCTTTAACTGTTCGCATAAACGAGGTTGCCCCAACAGATGGCTCTGAAGATTGGATTGAATTCTATAATTCAGGAAAAAACGATGTTGATATTTCTGGTTGGCTTCTAATTGCTAGCCGCCGAGGCGATACATTAAGCATTCCTGAAGGAAGTATCGTGCCTGCCGAAAGTTACTTTGTTCTCAAACAAGAACAATTTGAAGACGATCTTCTTTTGCTAAAACGCGGCGAAAATCTCTATTTACGCGAATATGTAAATGGTACCTGGACTCTTTCGGAAACTGGTCTAGAATACCCAGCGACTCCTTCGGGAACAGCAGGCATTTTAGAACTTTCTGACGGCTCTCTTATGCAGGGAAGTTTGAAAAAAGCTACTCCTGAAAAGAAGAACGTTTCTGAATTATTATCTGGGCCACTTTATGTCAATGAAATTTTTTACAATCCTCCAGAAGGCCAATTAGAATTTATTGAAATCATAAACACTGCAGATTCCGCAGTAACACTTTCATTACCTATTGGAAGCAAAACAGGCGTTTGGGAAATTAGCGGTCTAGGAGATTCTGATTTAGAAACACTTAGCATTCCTGCGGGTGGTCTTTTGTTAATGCTTCCAGACACAAATATTTTAGATTTAGAGGCCTATGCAGCAACACTTTCAAAAGATGTTGTTCTTCAAAAATATTCAGGAAAAATTTCTAACCGAGGCGAACAAATTCTCGTAAAGGAACCTTACGCTTTTGTAGAAGACTTAACAAAGCCAAATGCGATTGATTGGTGCTATCGTTGGTCAGATGTGGTGCTCTATTCTGATGATGGCCTTTGGTCTGAAGAAGCCGATGGCATGGGAATGAGTTTACATCGAGCCGATTATTCTATGCCAGGAAGTGATCCTGGAGCATGGACGGCAAATTTACCAACTCCTGGCGAAAAATAATTTCTATTACTTAGACCTCGGCGCAAGCCGAGGCCTTTTTTTACAACTCTTCAAAAACACTCATTATATTTACCTTGCAAAATTATACTGTATGTCACATTTTTTGACAAGGCTTTTTTTTGCGTAAAGTTTAGTTCTATTGAATGAATGATTCTAATTAAACACAAATTATTTTTCTGCTGTTCAAATTTTTATATTACCCTTTAAATTGAATTTTTACTTTTTTTTGACATGCTTTCCGTTTTGAAAAATATCAAAATTGGCGTTTTCCTTTCATTTGTAAATCTGTTAATTCAAGGAACAGGTTTTTTGGTACAGAATTTTATTGCCAAAAACTTAGGAAATGAACGTTATGGATTTTTTGGTATTCTGCAAAACGATTTTATGATTTTTTCTGCCGTTGCTGATTTTGGAATGGCTACTTTAATTTTGGCTTTTTTTGCCAAACGAGCCACGCAGGGAAAACTTTTCGTAAATATTCTACAACTTCGTTTCTTTGCTTCCCTTTTTACGGCAGGACTTATGTTCGCCTTTGTATTTTTAGTGCGGCGTCACCATCCAATTTTTTTTGCAGAACTGATTATGATTCCGGGATTGATTTTACAGCACGCTTTCTTTGATTGGTATTTTACTTGCGCCTCTTTTTGGAAAAAATTACTGATTTCAAAAATTCTTCATACTTGTTCTTATGCCTCTATTATGGCTATTGCCTTGATTTATTTCCGAATCGAAAGTATAGAGGGTATTGCCCTTTGCATGGTTCTTTCTGCATTACCGGCTTGGGCTTTTGGAGTTTCAAATGCTTTTAATCGAAAGCTTTTTAAATTCACAAAACGAACAATCAAATTTATTGCATTAATGTACAAAGCCGCTCTTCCGTATGCTCTTGCTAGTTTAGCTAGTTTCGCTTATTTACCAGCAGGGCTTTACTTTGTAGATTCCTTTGCTTCTTCTACTTATTTAAGCGCTTATAACTTTGCTAATAAATTAATCGTCTTGGCCTCAGGCTTAATGGTTCATTTCATTTCATCTTCTTTAATATCTCTTCATAAAACAAATGACGGAAAAATTCATATAAAAGACCAGCTCCTCTTTTTCCTATTTATTGCAGTCGTTTGCCTACCCATTTTTCTTTTTCCCCACAAAATTTTACAAGTTTTATTCTTTGCAGCTCCATGGACAAATGAAGTTCTAAAAGCCTCCTCCGAAATTCTTCAACTTCTTACGCTTTCTTTATTATTCCAAGCCATACGATTGCCTTATATATCTATGCTTCTTAAAGAAAAACAAGTTTGGAAATACGTTAGTTTTATTGCAATTGGAGGCCTTTGCAATATTATAGGTTGCTTTTTAGGAATATCTTTTTACGGTGTTGAAAAAACAGCATTATTTGTTCTTTCTGGAGAAATTGTTTTCACAGCAATTCTTGCTTACGATGCTTTTCGCCAAAAAAAATATGCTTTCTAAATTTTTAAAACGGTAAATGATATATGAAAGAAACCGAAACTCTCGTCAATGGGCTTTGACCATCAAGAGGAGTGGAAATTTCAGGCAACACAGAAATTCTATCTGTTCTAAAAATCAATCCACCAGCCACGCGATGCTCTGGTTTCCGGTATTCTGGCATGTTCTTAATACAAAGTTGAAAACCTACTTCTGGCAAAAAGAATAACCTTGTTCCTGCTAAATATGTAAGTTCTGTTCCTAAATCACTATCATAAAAGACTTGAAAACTTCCAAACACTTGCAAGCGTTCAGAAAGTATGGAATAGTCCGCAGAAATTCTTGTGCCTAAATCATAAAAATCAAAATCGTATCGCATACCTGCGTACAACACATACGAAAGGTTTAATCCAAATGGAATTTCCTGAAAATAATAAGGAGCTAATCGAATATACTGAATTTTAGGCTTTTGAACTAAAACAGAATTTTCTAAAGCCAAACCAAATCGATACTTTGTTTGAACTCCAATAAACGCATAACGTTCATTTCGCATTCCAGCGAAAAGTTCGTTTTCTTTTGCAAACGAATTTCCAAAAAGCAAGCAAATTAACAGAACAAATACTGCACTTTTTTTCATAAAGCCTCCTCCACATACCAACTCAATAATTCATAACCTTCTTGCGTTAAATGTAAACCATCGAAATAATAATCCTTCTCAATTTCATTTTCTCGAGATAGGAATTCCGAATACAAATTCACAAAATAAAAATCGATCCCCGATAGCTTTAATGATTTTTCTATTTCTTGATTTAAATTTCGAATTTCTTCATTAATTTTCGGATTCTGTTTCCACAAATAATTTCGAGGCAAAATTGAAACGGCATAAAAAGAACTCGCTTGAAATTTTTTCGCTTGTTCCACATATTTATTCACAAAATCAAGAATAAAATCATCCGTTAAGGTATCCGCTTGCATACCCAAAATCAAATTATTTGTTCCTATAAGCATTACCGTTGGAATATCTTTACAATCACTTGTATTCCATTCGGCAACATCTTCAAGAATTGCGCCGCTAACAGCATGCTTATGAATATTTCGCCCCGCAAAATAATATTCTAAATCCCAAAGTCTTGTAATTGAATCGCCAACAAAGCAAATTTCTGAGGTTTCCTCTTGAAGTCCACAGCCAAAAAAATTCAAACAAAGGGCAAATAAAAAAAACTGTAACCGTCGCCACAAACTCATAACACTCAAAATAGCAAACCATAAATAATTTGATGAAAATTTATTCCGATTCTTAGGCAAAATTAAGATAATTTTTGTAGCTAATCAAAAAGTGAATGCTTGTAATATTTATATTTAACACCTATGCAATTCAGCATTTATCTATTTCTACTTTTCTGTTTCACTACCTTAGCTATTTTTTATCTTTTTCCCAAAAAAGCTAGGCCTTTCATTCTTTTTACTTCTAGTTTTTTGTTTTATGGATTATGTGATTTTCGATTTCTTGGACTTCTGATTTTAGAAATTCTTCTTACTTTTTTTATAGCAAACGAAATTTCAAAACATTCCGACAATTCAAAAAAATCAAAATGCTATCTCGTTCTCGGAATTTTGTCTGTTTTAGGAATTCTTGCAGGATTCAAATACTTTGACTTTTTTATAGAACACTTTTCACTATCCTTCAAATCAGTTCTTCTTCCTCTCGGCATTTCCTACTATAGTTTTAAGGCTATTAGTTATCTCATTGATGTATTTAAGAAAACTCGCATGGTTGAAACATCCTTTGTTTCTTACGCCACTTACATATCCTTTTTTCCGCATCTTATTTGCGGACCTATCTTACGCTCTAACACCATCACAGAACCAATAAAAAAAGGCCTTTCTTATAACCCCAATTTGTTTAGGCAAGGCGTTCTTTTACTCACTTCTGGCTTATTCAAAAAAATAGTTATCGCCGACAGAATCGCTGCCTATACCAACACAATTTTTAACTCTCCTGAATCATTCCCATCTTTTGCTCTTCTTCTAGCGCTTCTTTTATTTGCTCTACAACTCTACTGCGATTTTGGAGGGTATTCTGAAATTGCCGTTGGAATCACAAAAATGTTTGGAATTTCTTGTGAAGATAATTTCAAAAGACCTTATTTTGCTTTAAACATTAGAGACTTCTGGAGACGTTGGCATATTTCTCTTTCTTCTTGGCTTCGTGATTACATCTACATTCCACTTGGAGGAAACCGCAAAGGAAACGCAAGGAAATTTTTTAATACTCTCGCTACTTTTGGCGTATGTGGTATTTGGCACGGAAACGCTCTACACTTTATTTTATGGGGGCTTTGGCATGGCGTTTTTAATAGCCTAACTCCCAAACAGGATGTTACCAAATTCTCATTACCTACAAAAATTCTAGCTTTTTTTCTAACATTCTCTATTGTTCTTTTTGGGTGGTTATTGTTTAGAATAGAATCCTTTGATGCTCTACGTTTATTCTTATCTCATTTAATTTTTGATTTTTCATTAAATATTTCGGCTATCACAAATTCGTTATTACCCTTTACCTATGCAAACACTTGCATGGCTCATTTTTTAACAACTCTCATATTTACTTTTATTCTATTCATTCAAGAATATTTGCAAGAAAAACAAAAAGATAAAGAGTATTTATTTTTCGGAATTCATTTGTTCTGTATTTTCCTATTTTGTCAAACAGGAAATTCTCCGTTCTTATACGCTAATTTCTAGGATCTAAAAATGGCAAAACTAATTAAAATTTTTTTTCTAGTTCTCATTACTTGTCTGCTTTTGATCTTAGCAAAAAATGAATTTGCTCGTTTTCTCACAAAAAAATCTCCATACGGAATTCAAACTCTTATCTCTAAAACAGCCTCAGCAGAAAATATTTTTTTAGGTTCATCTATGTTTAGGCAAGGTATTGATATTCATGTTTTAGAAAATAAAATTCCAAATTCCTCGTGGATTCTTGCTTATAATGGCAATCAGCCTGTTTTTGAATACATTATTCTAAAAGAACTCTTAGACAACAACGTCCAATTTAAAACTTTATACCTTGATATGTATGCCTATTCAGTTATCGCTCCCCCAAAAGTAAGCGATGAACGTTTATTTCTGCACACTAATTTTTCTACCAAGTTGAATTTTTGGAAAATTCTTAAAGAAAATAATCTAGCCTCTTTTAATGATTTTTTTCAAATGTTTGTTACTTCTAACAATGAAATTTTATGGACATGGCCTCTGAACCAAAAACTAACAGATTCCCGTTATTTAAGAGGCGGTAACACAGCTTTTAATCCAGGCAACACCGATAGTATTATTAGAAGTTTACCTCCTGTAATAATGGAAAACTATAACTTCCGGCAAGAACAAAAAGAAGCTCTTTTAAAAATCAAAGAATTATGCATAAACAATCGTATTGAATTGGTTTTAATAGAAACCCCGAAATATATTGAAATCGCTTTAGACTCTAATTATTTAAAAATAATGCAAGAATATGTAGAGTTAGCTAAAGCAGAAAACATTACATTCTCCTTGTCAGAAACTACAGCACAATTTATGCAACAATTAGATTCTAACTTTAATTATCTTGAACAAGCAGTTTCTTTTAATTCAAGTGATCCCGAATCATTTCAAGATCGAATTCATTTATCCTCTAAAGGTCGAAAAATTTATACAGAAAAAATCTTAAAATTCTTAACCAAATAATTCCTATTAAAACTTTTCTACCATAATTTTTTCTTGATTCATCTCTTGAGTTTTAAATGAATTTCGTTTCTCGCAAACTTTGCCAATAAAAAATATCACATAAATCCACAACCAAAACAAACCCGACTTATAACCTGCTGTGAAAAACCACCAACCTAAATGATAAAGGAATAAAGCATATAGCATCCAAAGCAAAGGCGTTTTTGTTTTGTGAACCTTTTCATATAAATATGAAATTAAGAATGCGATAACAAACGGAAATAAAACAACACCTAGAATACCCCAATCTTTATACACCTCCCAAAGATATCCCGTTGTATTGTAGCCAGGTATTTTTTGAACACTCTTATTAAAAGCATTATCCCAGCCATAATAATTACGGATTAACCCTGGAAGCATAGTAAACTCAAAAATTCCGTGAAAAGCATCTATTCCGTATGTAGAAGGGTGTCGCTCTCTATCAGACATAGGATTCAACATAAAATCTAAATTCCAATAATTATTGGCAATATAATCATAAGGAATGGAAGCCACTCGATCAATAGCCATACCTTCCAAAGAACGTGTTCCATATTGTGCTCGAATAAGCGCTACACTTACAAATAAAGCAACTGCTAAAAATAAGGTAACGACAATAAACGACACGGAAACTTTCTTTTTTAAATAATTAAATAAAATAAAAAGAATGCCTACACTTAAAAAAAGCGAGGTTCTGCTTGGATAAGCAAGTACAGCAAGTACAATTGTTACTACACAAATAAATACACTAGATATACGAATAAAACGATTAGGATTAATGGATTTAAATGAACTAACTCCTGCTAACAAAACCACAAGTGGCGAAGACATTACAAAAATTGAAAAAACGCCATAATTAGCTTCTGAAGACACCCATTTACTTACATTATCTGTAAAAACAATAAGCGTGCCTACTTTAGAAACCATTCCTAAAACGCCCACTAAAAACACAGCAAAAAAGAACAGCATTAAATAAAAATGACGATTCCAATGATAATGTTTCTCCATTGAATTTGGCAACCAATTTTCTGGCGCAGAATCTTGAAAAGCTTTTTCTTTTGGGAAAACTAATGAAAAAACTAACGCTCCTAACAAAAAAGAAACCATTGCCCCAATCCACACAATCCATGTTAATGGGCGAAAATCAGACATGGCAGAATTTAACTTTAAATAAGCAACACCTAAAGTAAGTGCTTGAGTAAAAGCATAAATATTAGCGGGGCGAAAAAAATCTTTTTTTAAAATCCAAGTTTGAAACAAACAAATGATAGCGAGCAAAAAACATACGATACTTACGCCATATTCTTGCAAGACATCAAACATAGGTTCTCTCTAAAAAGCCTGCACGAATAAATTTAATTTCGTTTAAAAAACATTCGTACTTTACGAATTTCTTTTGCGGCCAAAGATTCTGGCTTCAAATTCTTCCAATACTCGATAAAATTACAGAACAACATTGCAAATAATGCTGAAAGCATAACCGTAAAGACCAAAATAACGCTACGACCAGGACGCACTTTTTTATCATTTTCCCAAGGTGGTTGAAGCACTACCAAATTAGTAGGCTTATTCACTTCGTCAAGTCGGAGTTGTTCACTTTGTTGCCGTAAAAACTTATAAATTGTTTGCTGAATTTTTAATTCACCTTCAAGTTTTAAATACTCTGCAGTAAGCTCTGGCGTCTTATTTAAAGCAAGCACACCCATTTTATTTCGTTTGCCATTAATTGCTGCAGCAATAGATGCATCTAAAGATTGTAAGCGACGATTCAATTCTTCATAACGCTTGGTATCTTCACCACGTTGCATTTTTTCATAAGAAATTTCTTGAACTAACGCATCTCTTTCCGATTGTAACGTCCCCAAATATTTCACAGTTGATTCTAACTGAATTTCTGGATCATATAAATTATTCTTTGATTGAAATTCTGTAAATACTTTTTCTAGTGAATCTATATTATTCCTGACTTCTAAAAGTCTTTCATCCATATATTCTCTAGACTGCCTTGCTTGATTTGTGTTATAGGCATTGTACATGGAATCAGCTTGAGCCAAAATAAATTGTAGAATTTGCGCCGCTAGTTTATAATCCTCGTCTTCAAAACGCAAATAAAACATATTTTCATCATTGTATTCGAGAGTTAAATTTTTTCGAAAAATCTTTAAAAGATCCGCTTGATACTTTCCATCAAATTCATAATGATCTCGAATATTAAATTTATCGATAGCCTTTTGATGAAGTTGCCAAGAATTAAAAAATGTCCAAACAATATTCGTCGCTTGATCTTCGCTTCCTAATAAAGAAGATACAGAAGAAAGACCCGACACATTTTCTAACATTTTTCCTAAAGAACTTCCTATTGACGATTTTCCTGAAGGCGGAGTTACAATGGCCTCTGCTGCAAATACAGGTTTCATTACCCACATCACTACACAAAACATAGCTAGTGTAGGCAAAAAGACAATTAACCCAAATATTTTCCAATGGGCTAAGCAATTATTGAATACGCGAAGCACCAATTCCAGAAGTGAAATATTTTCTTTCTGTTCCATACTATTTATAATTCATATAAAGAATAAATGACGAAGAGACCACTGTTAAAAGCGAAGCTAAAAACATTGTAAAATCTTTAAAAGATTCGTATGTACTCTTTGGAATTTCAATGAAATCGCCGGGCAAAATAACATCCTCTGTCGCATTTACATCAAGCGTTTTCCTATTTCCACGAACCACACGAACCTGATCCCACGATCCAGTAATTGGAGTTACACCAGATGCAGCTATGTAATCTAATGCTTTAAAATCTGGATTATAAGGAACTTTTCCCATAGCCGCTACTGCGCCACCAACATAAACAAATTCGTCGGTCCCTCTTTGATCAACAAATTGAATTTCCATTCCTGAAGTAGGTTTTATAACATCAGCCGAACTTACTGGCACTCGCTTTTCAGCCCCAGAGGAATCTTTCACCACTATAGAAACATAACCACCATTTTCTATCGTATTACCAAAACCCTTTACATAATAATCTCGAATGGTTAAACCTTCTTTATAAGCTAAAGCAATTCTTGCATCAGGTAAAACCAAAGTCACCACATCTTGAATTTCTTGGTATGGAACAAATAAAAAATCGCCCTGTTCTAATAACAAATCTTCTTGAAGCAACCCTTCTCTAGAAATTTTATCCAAATTTACTTTTAGAGAATCACCTTCTCGTACTAACAAAATATTTTCCATATCAGAAACTGGTAAAAAACCACTAATATTTCGGAAAAATGTACTAACTCTAGTTTGTGGTTCTACAATAAACTGACCAGCGTTTTTTACTGCACCCATTACATTGATTTTAAAACTTTTTAATTTAGACAACTGCACGTAACAATAACGGGTATTATAACGAGAACTTAATTTTTCGAGAATAATTTTTTTTGCTTCATAAAAAGGTAAGCCACCAACGTCTATAGCACCCACCTCATCAATAATAATTGTTTGATCCGGATTTACTTGAACAGAAAAATAGGCGTTTTCAATAAATAAATCAAGAAAATCTCCTGGCCCAAGTTTATATGTAGAATCTATGGCAGACTCAGCAATATTAGGCTGTAAAGAGATATTGCCTCTTGATTTTGCACTTGTATTTTCGGCATACATAGACAAATCTTTCGCAAAAAGAAAAGATGTCATCAAAGCCAAAAAGAAAAATATATGTCTTGATATTTTTGGAAAAATCATACTAAAATCATAAAAAGGATTTGTTAGTAAATATACAAAAAAGGCTTCAATAAAAATTGAAACCTTTTTTGCTAAATGCCTTTATGGCAATTAAATTATTCAGCAGACTTGCCTTCGCCTTCAACCATATCAATTGGCTTGTCAGCAGTTGCTTGAGCATCAGACTTTTTTGCCTTTGGAGCAATTTCGTCTTCAACTAAACCAATTAAAGCCATTTCTGCAGCATCGCCAGGACGATTTGGACCGAGTTTTAGCACGCGAGTATAACCACCATTACGGGCAGCATAACGAGGACCAATTACATCGAACAATCCCTGCAAAACTTTCGGATCGCGAACGAAACGAGCAGCTTCGCGGCGAGCAGAAAGGTCGCCCTTCTTAGCAAAAGTTACCAAACGATCAACAACGCTACGAGCAAGCTTTGCTTTGTGCAATGTTGTACGAACATAACGATCGCTCTGTTCAGATTCCAAACCCTTACCGAGAATGGAAGTAGCTAAACTACGGAGAATGGCACGCTTGTGTTGAGCGTTAACACCTAGTTTTTTATTCTTAACACCGTGTCTCATTTTTAATCCTTCAGGTATTCATCAACGTCCATGCCAAAGTTTAGGCCCATCGACGTTAAGAGTTCGTTCAATTCGACCAAAGATTTACGGCCGAAATTCTTGTATTTCAGCATGTCAGTTTCCTTGTTATGAACAAGTTCACCGAGCGTATGGATATTGGCCATGCGTAAACAGTTAGAAGAACGGACAGACAATTCCAATTCATCTACACGCATGCGCAAAAGTTGAGCAATACGTTGACGTTCTTCGTCTTGTTCTACTTCACCAGAAGGTTCTAATTCACCTTCAAAATTGATGAAGATTTCAAGATGATCCACCAATAACTTTGCTGCATAAGCAAGAGCATCTTCAGGATCAATAGAACCATCAGTAGTCAATTCCAATTCCAAACGATTGTAATCGGTTCTTTGGCCGACACGGGTATCGCTGATATGAATTGCACACTTCTGAACTGGGTTGAAATTGGCGTCCATCATAATTTCGCCAATTGGAAGCTGTTCATCGGATTGATTTTTCAAATCATCAGCCGTGACATAACCACGACCAGAAGAAATCTTCAATTCCATACTTAAAGAAGCATTACCAGAAAGCGTCGCAATATGAACATCCGGAGTCAAGATAACCACATTAGGATTATCTTCAATATCAGCCGCAGTTACGCGTCCTTGTCCTGACATATCTAAACGAAGCGTTTCATCATGGTCAGAAAGAAGCTTCACTCGAATATTTTTCAAGTTCAGAATAATGTCTGTAACATCTTCCTTCACGCCAGGAATAGTGGCAAATTCTTTATCCACACCGGCAATCCGGACAGAAACAATAGCAGCGCCCTGTAGCGAAGAAAGAAGCGTACGGCGTAAAGCATTACCAAGAGTAATACCCCAACCACGTTCTAAAGCCTCTATGACAAACTTTGCATAGCGACCATCTTCGGCAGTTTCCACTTTTTGGAAAGAGCGCGGCATCTGAAGTGATTTCCACATCATGAACGATACCTCTCGTAAATTAAATGTGTCTCTTCTTTTTAGGACGGCAACCGTTGTGAGGCATACCCGTCACATCGCGAATGGACAAAACTTCCAAACCAGCGTTTTTCAATGCGCGAACCGCAGATTCACGACCACCGCCTGCACCCTTAACCTTAACATCAACCTTGCGCATGCCAAGATCAAAAGCCTTGCGAGCAGCAGTTTCAGCAGCAAGCTGGGCAGCAAATGGAGTACTCTTACGAGAACCTTTGAAAGCGTTTCCAACACCAGGAGAACCCCAGGCAATCACATTGCCACGAGAATCCGTGATAGAGATAATCGTATTATTGAAGGTCGCATTGATGCAAGCAATACCTTGCACATCAGCACGTTTTTTACCCTTCTTAACCTTAACTTCTTCAGAAGCGGCTGCAGATTCTGCAACCGGCGTTTCCTTAATTTCTTCGTCAGCCACGTGCAATCTCCTTACTTCTTCTTATTAGCAACGGTTTTCTTAGGGCCCTTACGAGTACGGGCATTTGTACGAGAACGCTGACCACGAACAGGCAACCCCTTACGGTGGCGCAAGCCGCGATAGCAACCAATATCAAGCAAACGCTTAATGTTCAGCGTTACTTCCGCGCGAAGCTGACCTTCCACGGAATATTCATCTTCAAGAAGACGACGAATCTTACCTTGTTCTTCTTCAGTGAGATCATCACACTTCTTATTTTTGTCGATATCCAAACGAGCACAAACTTGTCTGGAGGTGAAAAGGCCAACACCATAAATGGCAGTCAGACCATATTCGACCGTTTTATTTCTTGGTAAATCGACACCAGCGATACGTGCCATGTGAACTCCTATCCCTGTTTCTGCTTGTGACGGGGGTTTTTCGAACAGATGATGCGCAAGACGCCCTTTCTACGGATAATCTTGCAGTTTTCACATCTGGGTTTAATGGAGGCTTTGATTTTCATAGGTTATTACCTTCTGTTTTTAGACCTATTACTTGTAACGGAAAGTGATTCTCCCCCTATTCAAATCATAAGGGGAAATTTCAACCAATACTTTATCGTCCGGAAGAATTCGAATGAAATGCTTTCGCATTTTTCCAGAAACATGAGCAAGGATCTCATGACCATTGCCGAGTTGGACGCGAAAGAACGCACTAGGCAAAGCTTCTAGCACAACGCCTTCTACCTGAATACCTTCTTCTTTAGCCACTAGGACGCCATCCTGCCGCGAATACGGCCATGTTTAAGGAAACCATCATAATTCTTGGTATGCAGCTGGGCTTCTAATTGACGAAGCGTATCCAATGCAACACCAACCACGATTAACACCGAGGTACCCCCAATATAGAAAGACATATTCAAAGCGTCTTTCAAATGGAGCGGTCCAACACTGATAAAAGCGAGGAAAATAGCTCCTGGGAGAGAAATTCGAGTTAAAATGTAATCGATGTACTCTGCAGTGTTTCTTCCTGGACGATATCCCATGATAAATGCTCCTGACTTCTTCAAATTTTCAGCAATATCATTTGGGTTATATTGAATTGCTGTATAGAAGAAAGTAAAGAACACAATTAATAGGGCAAAAATCACACTATAAGAAATATGCCCAGGAACAAATGCAGCCGCAAACGACTGTGCCAAGCTGACGTTCGGCATCCACGAAGCAATCATCGCAGGGATGAACATAATCGAGGATGCAAAAATTACAGGAATCACACCAGCAGTGTTTACCTTAAACGGCAAATAACTTGCTTGACCACCTATAGTTTTTGTTCCGACCGTCCGACGAGGACTTTGGAGTGGAATGCGACGGTTCGCTTGTTCGACAAACACGATAAAGCCAACAATAGCTACCACAAGCACCAAAATGAAGATTTCAATCGCTAATGGTTGAATATCGTTAACCAGCATTTCTAGTTCGGCGAAAACGGCCCGCGGAAGACCGCCAACGATACCGGCGAAGATAATAAGAGAAATTCCATTCCCTACACCACGAGAAGTAATTTGTTCTCCGAGGTACATCACAAAAATCGTACCAGTAGTGAAGGTTAGGGTTGCAAGCAAACGGAACCCAATATTTCCCATGCCAGAAGCAAAATCATCTAACAATACAGAAATACCAGTTCCTGCTGCAGTAGTAACTTTTAAGTTAGAAAGCCACACCGAAACGCCCCAGCCCTGCAAAGCAGCCAAAACCACCGTAAAATAACGAGTGTATTGATTTAACTTTGCTCGGCCTTCTTGACCTTCTTTCTGAAGCATCTGGATAGCCGGAATTACGGCACCCATCAATTGGATGATAATGCTTGCGCTAATGTAGGGCATAATTCCCAAAGCGAAAACTGTAGCCTTAGCAAAAGCACCGCCAGTAAAGGAGTCATACAAACCGAACAAGTTGTTACTGTTACGGAAGTATTCTCCTAAAACGGCAGAATTCACTCCAGGAATGGTGATATGCGCACCAATGCGATAAATGATTAATACACCCAACGTAAAAAGAAGCTTTTTACGAAGATCTGCTATCTTAAACGCATTGACGAACGCATCTATTGCTTTCTTGAGAGATTCCATTAGACAATCTCAACCTTTCCGCCAGCAGCTTCAATAGCAGCTTTTGCTTTTGCGCTGATAGCATTAACTTTTACGGAAATAGCTTTATCCAAAGTACCAAAGGCAAGAACCTTTACAGGAACCTTGATGTTGCTAATCAAACCAAGATCAAACATAACCTTGGCATCAAATTCTGTCGCACTAACTTTAGCCAAGCGGTTCAAGTTAACAACTTGAATTTCCTTAGCAAATGGGTTATTGAAACCACGCTTTGGTGTGCGACGATGAATCGGCATTTGACCGCCTTCAAAAGCAACACGACCGCCTTTTGCACTCTTACGAGCGCCGGCACCTTTTTGACCACGACCACCAGTCGTTCCCCAGCCAGAACCAGGACCACGACCAATACGCTTGCGGCTTTTGCCCTTAGCAGCCTTTCCAGGATTAAGAGTATTTAATTCCATCTTAAATTTCCTCCACCTTAATCAGGTGACGGACACGTGCTATCATACCAGCAATGCTTGGAGACAATACGTGTTCCACGGTTTTACCAATGCCACGCAAACCAAGAGCTTGCATATTAGCTCTGTGCTCTGGCAGGGTACGGACAGTTCCCTTGATTTGGGTAATACGAACTTTCTTCATTGTATTACTCCTTAGGCGTTACCGCGCAAGATGGCGCAAGCCTGTTTATTTTTCTGAGCTTTAAGCCCTTCAATACAAGCATATACTACGGTACTTGGATTAGAAGAACCATGAATTTTAGTCAAGATGTTGCGGACACCAGCAAGTTCAAGAACTGCACGAGCAGCAGCACCAGCGATAACACCAGTACCAGGAGCGGCAGGCATCAAAAGAATGCGTGTTGCACCAAACTTCACTTCAATATCGTGAGCGATGGTACCATCTTGAACATGAACTTCAACAAGATTACGTTGGGCAGCTTCTGTTCCCTTGCGAATAGCTTCGGAAACTTCTTTAGCCTTTCCAAGACCAACACCAATCTTGCCATTTTTATTGCCAACAACAACCAAGGCACTGAAAGAAAAGCGACGACCGCCCTTCACCACCTTGGCACAACGGTTGATATGAACAACCTTATCTTCAAATTCTGAAACTTGAGCTTCGCGTTCCAAAGTGCACCTCTTAGAATTCAAGTCCGCCTTCACGGGCACCTTCTGCAAGTGCCTGGACGCGGCCATGATAAATGAAACCACCACGATCAAATACTACGGAATTAATGCCTTTTGATTTAGCAATTTCCGCAATGAGAAGACCGAGCTTCTTGCTTTGTTCGCTCTTAGTCAATTCCGAGAACTTAGATTGGAAATCCTTGGAAGCAGTTGTCAGCTGAGCGAGAGACTTGTTGTTCTGATCATCAATAATCTGAGCAACCATGTGGGCAAGGGAGCGACGTACTGCCAAACGAGGACGTTCAGCAGTGCCAACCACAGACTTGCGAACGCGTTCATGGCGCGCAATACGTGATAAGAATCTTTTCTTAGCAATAACAGTCATAACTTACCCTTATTTACCTGTCTTCTTGCCTTGCTTACGACGGATAATTTCACCTTCGTACTTAATACCCTTACCCTTATAAGGTTCTGGGCGACGATACTTACGAATTTCCGCAGCAGCCTGACCCACTTTTTGCTTATCAATTCCCTTAATGGAAATCTTGAGCGGATCCACGGCAGTTAATGTGATTCCTTCCGGAGCTTTATAAATTACCGGATGGGAGAAACCGAGAACCAGATTCAGGTCTTTTCCCTTCTGTTCAACACGGTAACCAACACCAACAATTTCCAAGTTCTTCTGGAAACCCTTAGTAACGCCTTCTACCATGTTCGCTACAATCGCACGAGTAGTACCGTGAATTGCGCGAGAGAACTTCTGATCGTTCGGGCGAGAGAAAGAAAGTTCATTGCCTTCGAGTTTGATTGCAATCAACTCATGAACATCCGTAGCCAACTTTCCGAGTGGACCTTCCACTTGAATGTTTTGACCATTAACGGCCACTTTGACTCCGGCTGGAATATTAATAATAGCTTTACCTATACGGGACATCTTAACCTCACCAGACCTTAGCGATGACTTCACCGCCAACTTTCTGTTGACGAGCTTCGTGATCAGTCATCACCCCTTTGGAAGTGGAGATTATCGCATAGCCAAGACCATTGCGAACGCGAGGTAAGTTAGCTACGTCAACATAGTGACGAAGACCTGGCGTACTAACACGTTCGATGCCAAGGATTGCGGATTCGCCCTTCGTGTAACGGAGCAGAACTTTTAAAATACCCTGCTTGCCATCTTCCACGACGACGAACTTCTTGATGAAACCTTTTTCCTGCAATACGCGTGCAATTTCACGCTTCAAGTTGCTGGCAGGAATATCGACCACAGGCAATTTCGCAAGCGATGCGTTGCGAATGCGTGTGAGCATATCAGCAATAGGATCTGTCATAGACATTGTGAGTTCTCCTTACCAGGACGACTTGGTGATACCGGGGATTTCGCCAGCAAGAGCCATTTCGCGGAAGCAAATACGGCAAAGGCCAAAGCGGCGCATAAAGGCGTGCGGCCTACCGCAACGCTTGCAACGATTATACCCACGAACTGTGAATTTCGGAGTACGTTTGCATTTTTCAATCATTCTTCTGCTTGCCATGGTATTACCTTACTTCCTATACGGGAGTCCAAGAGCTTCGAGCAAAGCACGACCTTCTTCATCAGTCTTTGCAGATGTCACGAAGGAAATGTCCATGCCGAATGTGTGAGAAACTTTGTCAATGTCGATTTCTACGAAAATCGTTTGTTCCTTGATTCCCAAGGTAAAGTTGCCACGGCCATCAAAACCACGACGAGCCAAACCACGGAAGTCACGAACACGAGGCAAAGCAATATTTACGAAACGATAGAAGAAATCCCACATGTTATCTCCATGAAGGGTCACCTTAGCACCAATGCCCATGCCTTCGCGGAGTTTAAAGTTAGAGATAGCCTTCTTAGCGGTTGTAACCATAGCTTTCTGACCAGTAATGGCAGATAATGTATCCACAGCCTCGTCAAGAATCTTACGATTTCCTGCTGCGTCACCAACGCCCATATTCAAAACAATCTTTTCTAAGCGTGGAATCTGCATTACATTCTTGTAGCCGAAGCGTTCCTGCAAAGCCGGAACTACTTTTTCTCTATAATGTTGTTGCATGCAATTCATGTTTAACCTCAAAGAGCCTTACCGGTTTTGACACTTACGCGAACGCTCTTCTTTCCTGCTTCACGAACACGACGTGTGCGAACAGGAGTAGAACCTTCTAAAAGCATCACATTGGAGACATGGATAGGCATCTCTTTATCAACGATGCCACCCGCCTGATTGGCCTGGCTAGGCTTTTCATGGCGCTTGCAAACATTAACGCCACTAACAATCACGCGATTCTTCTTAGGATCAACGCTGATTACTGTGCCGGTTTTGCCTTTAGAGGCGCCTGCAATCACCTTTACGTTATCATTCTTCTTGATCTTTGCCATTAGAGAACCTCAGGGGCAAGGGAGATGATCTTCATAAATTTCTTCTCACGCAACTCACGAGCTACAGGTCCAAAAATACGAGTACCACGTGGTTCGCCGTCTTTGTTTACCAAAACAACAGCGTTATCTGAGAAGCGGATTAAGGAACCGTCCTTACGACCGATTTCCTTGCGTGTACGGACTACAACAGCTTCAGCAACTGCGCCCTTCTTCACCTTGCTCTGGGGGATAGCATCTTTTACAGCTACCTTGATTACATCACCGATACTTGCGTAACGACGATTTGTACCGCCCAAAACTCGGATGCAGGCGACTTCCTTGGCTCCACTGTTATCTGCCACGACGAGTCTGGTTTCTTCTTGAATCATATTCGCCTTACTCCAAAGAAATTATTTCTTCTTTTCCACAATCCGAACAAGGCGCCAACGCTTTGTTGCAGAAAGGGGACGGGTTTCCATGATTTCTACCAAGTCACCTTCGCCAGCTTCATTGTTTTCGTCATGAGCTTTAAGTTTCTTGGTTGTAGTCATGATTTTGTTATACATCGGGTGACGCTTGCGGTTTTCAACCACAACCGTAATCGTTTTATCCATAGCACTGGAAAATACGATTCCCTGTCTTACCTTGCGTAAATTTCTATCCATTTTATTCCTCTCGGCTTAAGCCTTTGCCCTTTCGGTAAGGATTGTCTTGATACGAGCAATATCTTTACGAGCTGCACGAATCGCGGAAGGTTTTTCCAAATTACCGGTTTTGGCGGTAAGACGGAAGTTAAATAGATCGAGATTCAGCTGGGCGAGCTTTTCCTGAAGCTGGTCAGTGCCCATTTCTTTCAATTCACGAGCTTTCATTAGATCTCCGAAGCCTCAATAATCTTAACCTTAAGCGGAAGTTTCTGAGCGGCAACATGAAGTGCTTCTAGTGCCAATTCTCTTTCTACCCCACCCATTTCGAAAATAATACGTCCTGGAAGGATTACTGCTGCCCAGAATTCCACACCGCCTTTACCTTTACCCATACGGGCTTCAGCAGGGTGCTTAGTTACTGGCTTATCAGGGAACACGCGAATCCAAACGCGGCCACCGCGCTTGATTTTACGAGTCATCGCAATACGTGCTGCTTCAATCTGACGAGCAGTGAGCCAGCACTTTTCCAAAGCCTGAACGCCGAAATCGCCGAAGGCCATGTAATTACCACGAGTGGCAACGCCCTTCATGCGGCCTTTCATCATCTTACGGAACTTAGTTCTTTTAGGACTCAGCATAGCTTATTTCTCTCTCTTGGTGTCAGACATAACGTCTTTACCGATCTTTTCACCGTGCATGATCCACACCTTAATACCGATGGAACCATAAACAGTCTTTGCAATCGCTGTCGCGTAATCAATGTCAGCACGAAGCGTGTGCAAAGGAACGCGACCTTCAGCATATTTTTCCACACGGGCAATTTCAGCACCGCCGAGACGGCCGCCAACTTGCACCTTGATACCTTCAACGCCCATACGCATTGCGCTTTGGATTGCACGCTTCATAGCACGGCGGAAAGAAATACGCTTTTCAAGCTGACGAGCAATGTTTTCTGCTGTCAACTTTGCATCCGTTTCCGGACGCTTGATTTCGTGAACGCTAATATAGATATCTTTTCCAGTTAAGAATTGAAGTTCACCCTTAAGTTTTTCCAATTCTTCACCTTTTTTTCCAATCACAATACCAGGACGTGCCGTATAAAGGTTCACGTTCACTTTCTTGGTGGTACGTTCAATGCCAACTCGAGACAAAGAAGCATGTTCAAAACGCTTCATCAAATAGCGGCGAAGAACGATATCTTCATTAAGCAATTCGGCAAACTTGCCTTCAGCGTACCATTTGGACTGCCATCCTCTGATAACACCAAGGCGAAGACCGTTCGGATGAGTTTTTTGACCCATGGTTTACTCCTTATCGGTGTCGTTAGAAACAACGACGGTCAAATGAGACATTGGCTTTTCAATACGATAGGCACGACCTTGAGAACGCGGACGAATGCGTTTCATGATCATAGCGCCATCTGCAAAAATGGTGACAATCTTCAATTCTTCAGCAGTCACTGCAGCTGGAGATTTCTGCTTGAAGTTAGCTACTGCGGACTTCAAAGCGTTTTCTACGATTACCGCACCTTTCTTTTGCGTACGAAGAATTGACAACATGGCAAATGCTTCAGCAACAGACTTACCACGCATCAAATCAACAACTTGGCGAAGCTTACGAACGCCATAACGGACGTTTTTCACTTTTGCAACAGCTTGCATTATCTCTTTCCTCCAGCCTTTTCATCCTTACGGTGACCGCGGAACAAGCGAGTAGGAGAAAATTCGCCAAGTTTATGACCAACCATATTTTCGGTTACATAAACTGGAACGAACTGCTTACCGTTGTACACGGAGAAAGTAAGTCCGACCATATCGGGAATAATAGTGGATCGACGAGACCAGGTTTTGATGGCCTGCTTCTTGTCAGAGCTAGCCATTTCCTGGGCTTTTTTGAGAACGTGGGAATCCACGAAAGCACCTTTCTTAAGGGATCTGGACATGAATTAGGCCCTCTTCTTCTGACGACGACGTACGATAAACTTATCAGTACGCTTATTGTTACGAGTTTTTGCACCCTTGGAGTTTTTACCCCATGGAGAACAAGGATGACGACCACCGGAAGTCCGGCCTTCACCACCACCAAGTGGGTGGTCAACTGGGTTCATGACAACACCACGAACGGATGGACGAACACCGAGCCAACGGGAACGACCAGCAGAGCCGGATGTTTCATTCATGTGGTCAATATTAGAGACCTGGCCAATAACAGCGAGGCAATTGTCTGGAATGTAGCGAACTTCACCGCTTGGTAAACGAACCTGGCAAAGTTTTCCATCCTTAGCAACAAGTTCAGCACCAGCACCAGCAGAGCGAGCGAGCTGAGCACCTTTTCCTGGCTTCATTTCGATATTGTGAATAATCGAGTTGAGCGGAATGTTGCGCAAAGGCATTGCGTTTCCAATTTTAAATTCAGCCTTGTCGCCAGCATTAAGAACATCGCCAACCTTCACTCCAGCAGGAGCAATGATGTAAGCACGCTTTCCATTAGCATACTTTACAAGAGCGATGCGAGCCGTACGATTCGGATCGTATTCAATTGTTTCTACTACGCAAGAAACTTCTGTTTCTTTACGTTTGAAATCAATAATACGATAAAGTTTCTTGTGGCCACCACCACGACGGCGAGAAGTAATTTCACCGACATTGTTACGGCCAGAGCTACGCTTAATACCTTCGGTTAGCGGCTTATAAGGCTTTTCAGCGGTAATTTCAGTCTTATCGCTGATTTGCTTATAGCGCAAAGTCGGGGTTAGCGGGCGATAACTTTTCAGACCCATGATTAGACTCCTTCAAGTTCGGCAATCTTCTGGCCGGCTTTCAATGTGATGTAGGCCTTCTTCCAGTTGGATTTCTTTCCAGCAATCAAACGAACACGTTTCATCTTTCCACGATTGATAAGCGTATTCACAGAATCAACTTTCACGTCGAAACGCTTTTCAATAGCTTCCTTGATATCTGACTTGCTGGCATCCATGGCCACTTTAAATACATACTGACGCACACCAGTACGAGCATCTACCATTTTCTTAGTAGAATCTTCTGTAATGTGCGGAGCTACTAAAATTTCATGAATTTCTTTCATTAGCGCCCCCCTTCGAGTTCTGCCAAAGCAGCTTGGGAGATAACAATGTTGTTGGCGCGAACGAGATCATAAGTATTAACATCAGCAACGCGAGCGCAACGGCACCAAGGCACGTTTGCAGAGGAAAGCTGAAGATTCTTATCTTGTTCACCAACAATCAAAAGTGCATTACGCTGTTCAATGCCAGATTTAAGCATCACAGAAAGGAAATCCTTAGTTTTTGGAGCTTCAAATGAAAGAGCTTCAAAAACGAGAACTTTACCTTCAAGAGCCTTAGCAGAGAGAGCGGAATGGAACGCAACGCGTTTCACTTTCTTGTTTACTTTTTCAAAATAGTCATGCGATTTCGGACCATGAGCCTTGTTACCGCGAACCCAAACCGGAGAAGTATTTTGACCGGAGCGAGCACGACCAGTACCTTTTTGTTTCCAAGGCTTTGTTGTACCACCGCTAACTTGAGAACGAGTCTTAGTCTGAGCGGTTCCTTGACGGAGATTGTTCAAGATAGCCTTGACATGGAGATAAATGCATACCTTGTTGACGGTTTCGTCAAACATTGCAGGCAGTGCTATTTCATTTTTGAAATCGCCAGTTGCAGCGTAAAGTTTTGCCTGTGCCATTAGTCTTTCCTCACCACGATAATGCCGTTTTTCGGACCAGGAACTGCGCCACGGACATAAATCAGATTGCGATCTCCATCAACCTTAACGACCTGAAGATGCTTAACTGTTACTTTCTTGTTACCATATTGGCCAGGCATTTTCTTTCCACGGAAAACACGTCCTGGATAGGAGTTCGCAGAAATACCACCTGGTTCACGCATGTTATGAGTACCATGAGAACGTGGACCACTATGGAAACCATGACGCTTGATGCCACCGGAGAATCCGTGACCTTTTGAAATTCCAGACACATTCACCAACTTTGCATCAGCAGCAAAATCAGCAGCACCGAATTCCTTACCAACTGGCCATTCAGCCAAATCAGCAACGTCAAATTCAACTAGTTCTTGGCAAGGAGACACATTGGATTTTTTGAAATGTCCAAGTTCAGCCTTATTTGCGCGTTGTTCTTTCTTAGCACCAAAGCCAATCTGAACAGCCGTATAGCCTTCTTTTTCTTCTGTTCTGTGGCAAACGACCACACACGGACCGGCTTCAAGCACCGTTACAGGCACACATTCGCCTGCATCCGTGAATATTTGGGTCATTCCCAACTTTTTAGCAAGAATTCCGTTCATTATATTAGACCTTAATATCTACTTCGACACCAGCCGGCAAGTCGAGTTTCATGAGAGAATCAACTGTTTGCGGTGTAGCATCCAGAATGTCAATCAAGCGTTTGTGTGTACGAGATTCAAATTGTTCACGCGACGTTTTATTAATGTGCGGAGAACGAAGTACGGTATACTTTTGAATCTTGGTCGGGAGAGGGATGGGGCCCGAGATGCGAGCCCCGGTGTTCTTTGCAGTATTCACAATATCTTGAGTAGAACGATCAATCATACGATGATCGAAAGACTTCAAGCGAATACGAATGCGTTGTTCACCAGCCATGATTATTCCTTACTTGATGATTTCAGTTACGGAACCAGCACCAACGGTACGACCACCTTCGCGGATGGCGAAACGGAGTTGCTTGTCCATTGCGATTGGCGCAATCAAGTTCACGTGGATGGTCACTGTATCGCCTGGAGTTACCATTTCTACTCCTTCCGGAAGCTGAATCGTGCCGGTCACGTCAGTGGTGCGGAAGTAGAATTGTGGACGATAACCATTCATAAATGGTGTGTGACGACCACCTTCGTCCTTAGAAAGAACGTAGATTTCTGCCTTAAATTCTGTGTGTGGAGTGATGGACTTTGGTTGTGCAAGTACTTGACCGCGGGAAATGTCCTTCTTATCAGCACCGCGGAGGAGAAGACCTACGTTATCACCTGCTTGTGCGTCATCAAGAAGTTTACGGAACATTTCTACACCGGTTACCACGTATTCTACGGTTTCGCCGAGACCTACGCGTTCTACCTTGTCGTTCAACTTTACTACACCACTTTCGATACGACCTGTTGCTACAGTTCCACGACCTGTAATCGTGAATACGTCTTCAACTGGCATGAGGAAAGGCTTATCAACATCACGTTGTGGAAGTGGAATGTATTCATCGCAAGCTTCCATAAGCTTCATTACCTTTGCTTGGTAATCTGCATCACCTTCCAAAGCCTTGAGTGCTGAACCACGAATAATTGGAGTGTTGTCGCCATCAAAGTCATACTTAGAAAGAAGATCGCGAATTTCCATTTCTACAAGTTCGAGAAGTTCTTCATCATCTACCATGTCTTCTTTGTTCATGAAGACTACGATGCTTGGCACACCTACCTGGTGAGCAAGAAGAATGTGTTCGCGAGTCTGTGGCATAGGACCATCAGTTGCTGCAACTACGAGAATCGCACCATCCATCTGAGCTGCACCAGTCACCATGTTCTTAACATAGTCAGCGTGACCCGGGCAGTCAACGTGTGCATAGTGACGATTTGCTGTGGTGTATTCTACGTGGGAGGTGTTAATCGTGATACCGCGCGCCTTTTCTTCAGGAGCGTTATCGATTTCGTCAAACTTCTTTGCGTCTGCGAGACCATTTGCAGCGAGTGTTGTACAAATTGCTGCAGTCAATGTGGTTTTACCATGGTCAACGTGACCAATAGTGCCGATGTTGCAGTGCGGCTTGCTTCTGTCAAAATGTTCTTTAGCCATTTTAGCCTCCGTGTTTGTGAAAGCCCAGATCGGGAGTCGGACCCGAGACCTCTTCCTTACCAAGGAAGTGCTCTACCACTGAGCTACCTGGGCATAATCCCCACAGCAAAGTTATTACTGTGGGGATTATAGTTGAACCAATGGGCCGTCGTGGTTTCGAACCACGGTAGGCATAAGCCAACGGATTTACAGTCCGTCCCCTTTAACCACTCGGGCAACGACCCTTTTGCAAAGCCAAAGATAGGAATCGAACCTACGACCGGCTGATTACAAATCAGCTGCTCTACCAGCTGAGCTACTTTGGCAGGCGGAACAAATGTAGAACCCCCCAGGCATTTTGTCAACCAAAAAACTGAAAAACTGCAAAAAAATCCGATTTTACCCTATAAAATAATGGGGATAGATTGTTAATATCTAGTAAAAACACAAAAATTGCCTTTTTTATTCATTTAAAAAGCTTCTTTTTATAAAGAATATTCTGCAATAAATGGAGAGCAAACCCTATTCTATAATTTTTTTTTTGAAATTTTTACCAAGAACGCCTAGCCAGCTCCCCCACCTTTTTTTCTATTTTTCTTTTTATGAAAGTTAGTAATGCTGATCATATCGCTCATGTAGAAGTTAGATACGCCGAAACCGACGCCATGGGAATTGTCCACCACTCCGTTTATGCTGTTTGGTTTGAACAAGCTAGAACGGAATTACTTCGCACTCATGGCTGCCCTTTTCACATTTTAGAACAAGAAGGCTACGCAAGCCCTGTATTAAAAATTGAAACGGAATTTCTAGCCCCTTGCCATTATGGAGAAATTGCAGATATTCATATTACTATAGCTAGAGAGGATCGTTTACGCTGTCGATTTTTCTACGAACTTTCTGTTAATGGAAAATTATGCACAAGGGGTTCTTCGCTTCATTTGTTTACAAAAAACGGCATTCCTTGCAGAAAAGCTCCTGAAAAATTTCTAAAAGCATTTTTCCCAGAAGAACTAGAAACAGGAAAATAATTCTTGTTCTCAAAGAATTGATTCTTTTTTTGATAATATTATTTAAAATTTGAATCTCTTAATTTAAATTTAACTATGTTATATTTATTCTAATAAACATTTAAAGCTGTCTGGTGCGCTTGCAGCGTACTAAAATTTGCCGATTTCAGTTTGCTTCGCCCGGACAGCACTTTTCATTACTTCTCCCTGAAAGCAACGAAAACTTATTTTCTTGGCGGATTGCCGCCACGCCCACCACCAGATGGATTTCCAGTGCTAGAAGGCCAACCCGCTCCACGTGGATTAATTGGTGGTTGTCCGTTGTGCTTTGACATAAATACCTCCTTGAAGGTTAGGGGGTTAAGGTGAATTAAAAGTCTTCGTCATCTTCTGGACAAAGTTGTTCAAGCAATTCCTTGCTAATTTTAAAACGAACTTCATAGGGGTCAAATCCTGTTTTCTCAAACGGAGTTCCCTTAATTAGAATCTGACCGTCAGTTTTTACTTTTGCTAAAAGATTTGAGTGAACATATGCTGGACGTGTAAGTTTCCCAAATTCAACGATTTTTACTTTATCAGTACAAAGTTCCAGCTCTTCGAAAGAAGCATTGTATTGTTCTTCAAAATCACTAAGTTCTCCACGCCCATTATCATACCAGCTATCGTGAACCGGCTGAATATCTAAAATGAACGGCTTAGAATTTTCTGGTGCCCACATAGTCATTACAAAGGAGCCTTTCATTCCCTGCCAAACAGAACCTGATTCAAAAGCATTCAAACCTTCTTGCGTAAGTTCATAACCAGAACTATTAGAGTAAGCAATAAGCCCTTGTTGCTTAAAGAAGTAAAGAATGTTTTTTACAGCTGCCTTGCGAGCCATGCCATTATCACAAAAGACATCTCGGCAAATATCTTCTGCATTTGCTTTTGGATGTTCTTGAAGATATTTCAAGAATCCACGAATCCAGGGATTTTTTCGTTTTTTTAGAATTTCTCCCTTTACTAGATGGTAAACAATACCCATTTCTACCACGTTGGTAATATTGGTAATCATAATCAACTCCTTGTGTTGAATTAGTTTTTTGTTGTTTTATTTTTGATGTTTTGTGCGAGGCGCCCAAGAGCCCCTTCTGCTTTACTCATAGCATTCCAGTTTCCAACATGAACCATCATATAACGAGCGCGAGTAATAGCTACATTCAAGCGATTTGGCGCTCCAATGAAACAAGTTGGATTTTGATTGCTATAACTGAGAAAAACAATATCTGCTTCATGCCCCTGGAAAGAATCGACCGAGCCAGCACTGTAAGTGATAACTTTATCTGAATCTTTAAAAATCCGTTGGCAACATTTTTTGAGTTCCTCTGCTTGTTCCTTATAGAAAGAAAGCACCGCAACCGACCACTTTCCTTCGTTGGATGCTTTGGGGTTTGACTTTGCAAAATCACGGAATTTCATTAATTCTTGTTCAATCCATTTCAACTCTTTTTTATTGCGATTCTTGCTATCACAAAAACCATTTATATTTTCCCAATGAACATGCTTTTTAAAGCGAGAATATTTCCATTCACGTTTGTTACGTATGTGTTCAGAACGCATCGCATTCCCCTCATAGAATTCCTGCGAGGCCATCTCTGCAATTTCCGAATGCGAACGGTGTTGGAATGAAAGTTGAATACAACGTTCATCTAATTGTTCTTTTGGAAAACCACGAAATAAAGCCAAATCTTTGAAAGCTCCATACCCTTTCAAAAAAAGTTCCATACAAGAAGGCAAATAAATTTGTTCGAAAATTTTTAATTTCTTTTCGCAAACTTCCTTATCTTCTTTGGGGATTAACGAGGCTATGTCTCTTTTCAAACGTTCCAAAGCGCTATGATCTGCATTCACAATATTATCGCGTTGTTCAAACATACGAATCAAACGCCATGAAATTTCATCATGCCATTCCTTTGGTTCATTTTCATCAAAACGATTAAAAAGTTTTTCGCGATTATAGCGAGCAATACTCACCCATTTTTGCATTTCGTCAGAATGATAAGCAATTCCAGACTCCTTATCGCGCGCAACACGAACCGTTGTAATACGTGGTGAAATCAAGTCATCATTTGCTTGAAATGATTCTAAAGAACCAACAATAATTGAAGCATAAGGGAGAATTTCACGGTCTTCTAATTTATCGGCATCTGCAAAAAGAATTTCTTTTTCTTTTGAATATTTACGATACAAATAAGTATCATAATCTGACTCTTTTTCCACAAGCAATACCGTTTGACGCGAAGCATTTCCTGAAGACACAAGCAATACATCTGAAGCGACAGTATATTCACGCATTTTACTGTCATCTTCAGGATAACAGATTTGGGCGTTCTCAGCCAAATCCGCATCACTTACATAAGGCGAAAGCTGCTTTGTATCTCCAACAATAATCCAATGTTTACATAGTACAGCCGGTACTAAAAATTCCTGAATAGTTGTTTTAGAAGCCTCATCTAGAATCAAATAATCAAACGGTGGCTCACTTTCACCCTTACTTGCAAGTTTTCTCATTTCAGGAAGAGCTGCTCCAAAAGTTGTTCCGGCAACAATCGGAGCATTTTCTTCTAAAATTTCATAAAGCAATTCATTTTCTTTGTACTCAAAATTTTCTGAAAAGAATTTATTTGTTTCTTCACTAGAACCATCAAAATTACTTTTCAAACGACATTTTAAATTAGCTGCTTCTGTTTTGCCAAAATTTTTCCCTGCAATAAATTTTTTTGCTTCTATGCTTACGTTGACATTATCATCATTTCCATGTCGTTTTACAGAAACAAGATCAAGATGATCTTTTAATTTTTCCAAGATGTTATCAATCGCCACATTTGTTGAAGCTACCAATAACACTCGTTTGCCTTTTTTCACCAATTGAATAAGCAACTCAACAATTGAAGTTGTTTTCCCTGAGCCCGGAGGGCCAACTTTAATTGTAAAGTCTGGTGTAGAAAGAGCATTCTTTACAAACTGTCGTTGTTCTTCATTTCCTGGGCGTTCATTATCTTTTAAAACAACATAATCATTTTCTACTAAATCACTAAGCTGAAAAGTTGGTAGTTCCAAATTTTCTGTTTGTAAGAGATTACTAAGAGTTGTAGGAATTTTTTTAGGAATTGAAAATTTCTTTTCAAAATTTTCTACTTCATGGCGAACCTGAGTACTTAATGTTGCTGATACACCACTAATGTGTTCTAGCACAGAAATTTCAGCAGCGATTTGAATGGTTGATGGGGGAACGCATAAAAAACGACATTCTTTAATACGTTTTTTTAACCAAATACATTCACAAATCTCCTGACGTTCTAATTCCTCGTTCCAAACTTTTTCTTTATCAAGGCGATAAATTTCGAGCCAATTTTCCGGCTTTAATTTGGCCTTAGGAATTTCGTATCCAGAAACTTGATAGCAACCAAATCCTTTCTTAAAATTTCTACGAAATGTATTCAAAATATCTTCATATTTTGAATTTGTTAATTTTGAATCCAATAGTTTATACTTATGAAAGCCATCTTTCTCTCCGATATATTCAGCTTCAAGTAATGAAGTTTGATACCCATTGAGACGAAGTTCCATTTCTTTTTCTAATGCGCTTAAATAATTTTTTGCTGTACACATAATGATTCTCCTGTTATTGATTAAGGTAATAGTTGTAATGTTTGTGATCCATCAGAAGTAAATTCAATGTGTTGCCGATTTTTAATAATCGGTAACAATCTGTTACTTTACATGATGTCATCCAAGGTTTGCGTTTGACCTTTCGCCAGTGGATTTTTGATTCCAACTTTAAAAAAGCCTTGCATTTTATTTTCTTTGGCACATAGCCTTGAGTTTTTATGTTATAAATCATAAGATTCCTTTTGTTTGTTGAGCCGCAAATGCGGAGGTTATTCATGAATTTTAACGCAAAGGATTTTTCCGAACTGTCAATCAACAAATCAAGTGCAAGACTTAACTTGAAGGCTTTTAACCGCCTTCATTTACAGATATAGAAACCGGAAAAGGGACAAAAGGGGACAAAAAAAAAAGAGCCCATTTAAGGCTCTATTTTTAGACATGAAAAAACTTTAAAAATTGTTATATAAAACGATACTACCGATAATCAACAATATACCAAGTATTCCTATTATGTACCATTTATAGTTTCGAAATATGTAGTACGCAAATGTAAGAGCAAATGCAACTAATAAAAAAATTGGAGCATAAAAACAATCAAGAAATTCCTTAAGTTCACTGATTTTACTCACTTTTTCTATATTCCAAGGCATTTCAAAAAACAACCAAAAAAACAACAAAATGGATAGCATGCCAATAATGGACACCGAGACAAAATTCTTTTCTTCTTGCTCTAAACCTTTATGGAAAAGATTGAATTGTGACGCTAACTTTTTTCCAACTCCATTCGCAAAAACTCCTAACAAAAGAAACATTAAAACATCTAAAAGACTCGATGAAGCTAAATCCATAATGTTTAATTTATCTGCAATTAGAGCGAAAACAAGACCTACAATAGCATATTGCAAATATTTCTTTCCTAGAATTTCTAATTTTGTGAAATCTAAATTATTCATTATTTTCTCCCTTTTAATTTTTTTTCATCCCATTGTTTTGAAAATTCTCTAACAGCATCTAAAGATACAGAATCCACATTAGCCAAATAGTCTGGAGGCAATTTTTGTAATTTCACACCACCAAAATAATGTTCCTGGGCAGCTTCATAAAGTTTTTTTAAACTCGAATAATCATTTGAGTTTTCGTTTTTATTTTTTAAATAACGTTGTCTAGCTTTTTTATATGATTCTACATATCTTTTATTATATACTTCTTCAACTAGAGTATTAAAACCAAATCGTCCTGAAGGGGTATGCTTACCTTCTTCTAGCTTTATTTTCGTTATCAAAAGATCTATTTCTTCTACAATATTTTTCATTATCATTCTTTTTCTTCTTCAAGACACTTTTCCATTTTTTTGCGATCATACTTAACATTACATCTTTCCCAATTTTCACATTTCATTAAAGCATCTTTACCTTCTTCACAAATCACGCTTCCAATAAAACAAGAACAAGCTTTTATTTTTTCTTCCATTTGTGCTCTTGTCAAAACATAATCTGTTCGAACACATTCATACATCAATTTAAACTCTAATTCCCTTGGCAAACGTTTATCTAGACAACCATCAAAAAACGAAAATGATGTTGTCGTTGCACAAGTAACAAACAAACCTGCATACATAATTTTTTTCATAGAAACTCTTTCCTACAAATAAACTTTTTACGGAAAATAAATCATTTACCCCCCCTGGTTGTAAATTTAAGTTTACGATACATTGAGGAATTTACTGCATACAAATTTGCTTAACATTATTTATGATACACTAAAAACCCTCTTTTATTATTAGATTTTCCTAGGTTCTAATTATTTTTTTAATTCAAAATTATGGCTAACAAAAAAGAGAATGGTTATTCTATTGGAAATTTAATTAAGACTGGAACTTTCTGCGCAATGGCTGGTGCCATAGGTGGTGGACTTTACACCTATGATAAAGAAGAAGAAGAATCCCACAGACATTTTAGAAGTCTAGAATCAAACTATCGGTATGCACTGAATGGATTTCAACCCACAAGGGATTCTCTACATAACAAAATATTTACGTACAAATATCATCTTGATTCTTTAGAAAATCTTTTTTTTAGAACACGTGATTCACTTAACGATTATAAAAATTGGGCAAGTGAGAAAATACAAGTTTTAAAAGATAATGAACAAGACATTAAAAATTGCAAAGATGAACAAACTAACCTTTCATTGATTCTAGACTCAACTAAGTTTAAACTTCAAAATGAAGAGAGAGAAGTAGAAATTCGTGATAATCAATTAGATAGCCTAGAAGAAATGCTTGAGAAACATCAAAATCGTTATATTATGGAAACCGAATTTGCTTTACTTACCACCTGTATTTTTGGACACAACCACAGTATGAATAAATATCAATACGAAAGACAGGCTAAATGTTGTGTAAAACAAATTCAGAAAATCCAAAAGAAATTTCCCACAGATAATGATTTGAAAAAAATCCAAGATAATTTTGAGATAAAAGATTTGTGCGATAGTTGGAACGATAATTATTATCACAGCAATTATTAAATTTATGCTTACACCTAAAGAGCTATTAGCTGAAATAAGAAAAATGGTTGAAGACCGAATATTCGCGACAAAGATTCGTGAATATCATGGTTATCTGTGTGACAAGGGGAAATGTGATGACGATTCTGAAAAAGGAGCTGAAAAATTTCTAGAACGCTATAAAAAATATTATAAACGATTGGAGGTTGATCTCTCAAAAAACAAGAAATCATACAAAGAATTACTTCTTTTTCATGATTTTTTGAATAACGAAGAAAAGATTGCTCCGATTACATCTCCCTTTGCTATTCCTGACAATGTACTGCGTGTATTGAAAAAATGCTCAAAGAAAATTTATGACAAAATAGAAGATATGGATTAGTTCTGATTAATCTATTTTTCAGCCTTTATACATTTCTAGCACTTGTTTTATTCTATCTGCCATAAACATAGACTCCCATCGCTCAAAATCACACGAAATTTTCTCACTCAGTCAAACACAAATCCCTACCTAATTTTTGCCACACTAGGCTAGAAAATATCACGGACGAAGGTCTATTGAACTTTGCAAAAAAATACCCTATAAAAGTTCCGCCATATACAGCGGTAAATAGGTGATGCCATCTTTTTCTTGCAAATCTTTTCCGTGCAAAACATACGGAGTGGCAAGGAAATCACCAAATTTAACCATACATTTTTTTAAAGAACTTAATGTATAGCGTGTAGATGACTTTACCTCAATCGGAAAAATATTGTGTCTTGAAGTGATTTTTCCTTTCGAAACCAGAAAATCTATTTCCATCCGTTCGCCCGCATTTTCACGACTAGAATTACTATAGAAGTAGAGTCGATGCCCAGCAGCAGTAAGCATCTGCGCCACGATATTTTCGACCAACATACCTTCATTAATTTCCAGCTTATTGTGTAGCAATTTTTGGTAAATCTCGTTAGGAACACGCCCCTTTTCATCAAAAGCCATACTAATCAAAAGACCAGTGTCAGCCATGTAGCATTTTAGCGTGTTTCTCTCCATATTTAGTCGAAGTCCAATATTTGGTGCTGTGCTACCGTAGCAAATATTCACCACTTTGGAGTCGGAAAGCCAAAAAAAGGCATCATCATAATCTCTGTAGGCAGCATGTTCTTCGAGAGAAGCTAACCGAAATTTCTTTTCGTGTTTTTGCAATTCAGAAGGAATTTGTTCAAATATGCTCTTTACTTTATATTCCAAACCATCGGCATACTTAGAAATATCACTTTTGTACAAATTCAATATGGCTCTTTTAGTCAAATCAACTTGGTCAAAATCTTTTGTTTCTTTAAATGTTTGAACAGCCTGAGGCATTCCCCCAACAATCATGTATGTTCGAAAATAATCTATAGCCTTGCGATGAAGGCCACCTAGAGGGCGTCGTTTTTCGAAACAATCTCGAATAAACGGCATCATCATGTCTTCACCCATAGCCCAAAGAAATTCTTCAAAATCCATAGGGTGCATTTGCAGACTCATTTCCTCAGAAGGAATTACAATCCCCTTCACATTTTTCTTAATACTGATAAGAGAACCTGTTTCTATATAATCATACCGACCATCAGCAACTAAATACTTGATTGCAGAACGAGCTCTTGGACATAACTGAACCTCATCAAAAATGATAACTGATTTTCGTGGAATGAGTTTAACCCCATACTGAATTTGTAAGTTCATAAACAAAGTATCCAAATCATTCAAATAGTTATCAAACCAGTCCCAAATAATTTTGTCTGCTTTGTTAAAATCAATAAGCAAGTAAGAATCGTATTCCCCACGAGCAAATTCTTCTGCGATATAGCTTTTACCTGTGCGTCTGGCCCCTTCTATCAAAACAGCATATTTTCCGTTTTGATGTTTCCATTTCAAAAGCTGATTATAAATTTTGCGTTTCATAATATCAGTAATTCCGCATTTTTCAAGATTATCACAACCAAAAATATACATCTTTTCAAGATTATCAAAAAGTAAATTTTTCATTTTTTCATCTTTTTCTGAATCAATAAGATCCATCAAATCAATCAAAAGAGCCAATTTTTACCATAAAAACATGAATTTTAGGCCTATTACGATACAAAAAATCAACTTCTCTAGTTTTTAATAAATATTTCGTTCTCTCAACCCCGGATTCTAATCAATCTATTTTCCTTTGGCGTTCCAACCAATCGCAATCACATTATCCCGAAGAAACAACGTGTCATCCTGGGTATGGATTCCCCAAACAACTTTATCTTTTTTTATTTCCGACATATTACTTCTTCCCCTCGTTATACATCGGCTTATTCTCAGCAGCCATCGGCATTCCACTAAATTCGTTCACACTAGGCTTTCTCAGGCTCTTATAGATTTCACTCATGAAAATGCCAAGGACTTCCTTTTTGATTTCCGCATTGTTGAGCAAGAGCGAGAAGAAGGACTCGTTTTGGTCTAAACCTTCAATCAAGGCGTCATCGATATTGTCATAGAACGGGAATGCAAAATCCTTTTCGGTATTGGATGCGGCACTCTTCTTCAGATTTTCGTTCTTCATCATGATGTCACGTATCTGGAGTGCGGCCTTTACAGCGACATCCGTATCAAAGGCGGTTCCGTTTCTGCTATTGATATCCGCAATGATTTCAGACAATCTCTGTTTCTTATCCTCGGTCAAGCCAAATTTTTCAGCAATAGGCAACTTCAAGAAAGGCTTGGCAACAAGGTTCGGCTTTTCATGCACTTCATCTTTCTTCTGGACAAAATTATCAATCTTAATCTTGTCCTTAAGGGAGAATCCGTTTCCTGGCTGTTTGATATCTAGGTAAGACAACAACGCTACAATGAAGTTATACTTCTTGTGCAATTCCACATCCTGGAAATTAGTCACCTGAAGCATGAACTCATAGAATCTGACAAAGCTACGGAGCAAGCCCACAAATTCCAGCTGTTCATCCGGTTCGTATTTCTCAACAAACTTCTGGGCACGTACAAGCAAGGCATTGATTTCAGTCTTCTTCTTGTCCATCATGCCCTTATACATCCATTCATTGTACTTGGCCACATCATCAAAGTCGATAATGCAGTAGGCATCAATCTTCTTTTCCAGCTCGTAAATGCCTCTAGGATTGACGGAGTTGGCAAGGAATGTTGATGTAAAGTACGGGGCAAAAGCGGCCTTCATATCGTCATATTCGTTTTTGAAATCAAGAATGAAGGTTCTCTTGTTATAAGGGGTACAAATACGGTTCAGTCTAGACAATGTTTGGACAGCGTTCACACCCCGCAACTTCTTAAGGACATACATGGCACAGAGTTTCTTCTGGTCGAAACCTGTCTGATACTTATTGGCCACCAAAAGGACCTTGTAATCATCCTTGTCGAACATCTGGGGCAGCTTTTCTTCGGCAAAGCCGTTCATCTTTGGTTCGGTAAACTCTTCATCGTCCACCTTGACCTTGCCAGAGAATGCCACCAGAGCCTTGATGTCTGTATATCCCTTCTTATTCAGATAGTCTTCCATCGCCTTGCGGTACTTTACCGCCCCCTGACGGGAATCCGTAATGACCATGGCCTTGGCTGTGCCACCCAATTCAGACATGACCGTGGTGCGGAAATGTTCCACAATGACTTCTACACGCTGGGCAATGTTGGTATCATGTAATTCAGCGGAACGGGCAATCTGTCGCTTCGCCTTCTTTGTTTCTAGTTCAGGGTCATCCTGAATAGCCTTGTTGACCTGGTAGAACGTCTTATAGGTGATGTAGTTCTGCAATACGTCCAGAATAAAGCCTTCTTCAATCGCCTGCTTCATTGAGTATGTATGGAACGCTTCGCTGTGGCCATCTTTGTTGATGCGCCCGAACAGCTGCAACGTCGTGGGCTTGGGAGTCGCCGTAAACGCGAAGAACGATACGTTATCCTGTTTGCCGTTCCTGTTGATTTCATCGACAATGGAATCTTCTACGTCGATTTCATCTTCGCCGTCGGCCGCAGAACCCGCCGAAGCCCCCTTGCCGAGAGCCTTGGTAATGGCAGCCATATTTTTGCCCGCAGTAGAGGAATGTGCCTCGTCGATAATGACGGCGAAAGTCTTCCCCTTGAGCGATGCGACCGAATCTACAATGTAGGGGAATTTCTGGATTGTCGTCGCAATAATCTTCGTGTTTCCTTCGAGCGCCTTGCGCAAATCGTCCGAAGTACAGTCGTCCTTCATGGGCTTGAAAAGCCCGGACTTGTGCTCGATTCCGCTGATAGCCGCCTGCAACTGTCTATCGACCACCACGCGGTCAGTTACCACCACCACGTTGTCAAAAATCTGCTTGTCGTCACTGTCGTGCAGCGAAGAGAACCTGTGCGAAAGCCACGCGATGGTATTTGTCTTGCCACTACCCGCGCTATGCTGAATCAGGTAATTGAACGCAGACCTGTTTTCGCCCACATCGGCAAGGATCTTTCTCAGGCAATCCAACTGATGGTATCGCGGGAATATGATTGTTTCGGTCTTAGACTTCTTTCCAGTGAGTTCATCAACTTTTTCCTTGGTCTCGATGAAGATATACCTGGAAATAAGGTCAATCAAAGTGTCCTTAGTGAGAATATCTTCCCACATATAATGGACTGGATAATCATCAGTACAGGCAGGATTCCCCTTGCCAGCATCAACGCCCTTGCCATCTCCCATGTTAAACGGCAAGAAGGATGTTGTCTCCCCCTGCAGACGTGTAGTCATATAGACTTCATTCAGGTCCATGGCAAAGTTTACCAATGTGCCAGACTTGAACTGGAATAGCCTTGTCTTGGGGTTTCTCTGGGTGCGATACTGGTGGATTGCGTCAGAATAATTCTGCCCTTGGGGATTGGACTTCAGTTCAAAGGAAATGATGGCAATCCCGTTCAGGAATATCACCAGGTCAATGCGTTCGTCATCACTTGCCCAAACTTCTTCTGCCACGGAAAAAATGTTCTTGCCGTAATTTTCCAGCAGTTCCTTATTGAAACTGGTAGCTGGCTTGGTGTACATCAAGTCCAGATGCTGGTTTGCGATGTCAAAGCCATGCTTCAGAGTAGAAATCAAGCTACCGTCTTTACGGTTAAGTTCCTGATTGAGATAGTTGAACAGGGTTTCCTCAAAGTCACCCTTGTACATCTTTCGAAGCGCCTCAACCTTCTTGGGCTGGGTTGCCGTAAGAAACTCAACCAGCAGTTCACCATCGATGGCGTACCTACGGTCGAAATTGGCATTGGTGCGAACCCTATAACCATTGCTATCCCTAAGGTAGTTGATGATTCCGCGCTGGTAATCGTAACGTTCGTTAATGGTAAACTTCATAGAGACCCGTCCTTATTCCTCAAACAAGTCGTTTAGCACAACTTCGCTTTGAACACGATTGCTGTACTTGTTTTTCTTGACACCGTATGTCGTTATCATCGTTAGTTGTACTGATTTCTTTGTCGCTGTTTCTCGTTTGAAAGCGTCAATTTTATTTCGTAACGCTTTTTCGTAATCGGCATCAATCATATAATCATTAATTGAGAACTTGATTTCGCAGAGGTTGATTACGCGATCCCTGCGATCGATGAGCAAATCAATTTGCGCTCCTCTTTTCTGTTTTTCGCCTTTGTCGGAATCGTCCTTGATTTTGCTAAACCACGAAGATGTTTCCGTAAGGACTCCCGCTATTCCCAATTTACGTTTTATTTGTTCCAGGTGATTTTTGCAAAGCTGTTCGAATGTGAAGCCCGCCCACGCTGATCTCGACGGATTATCTAAACCATTTGTCCAAAAATGCTCATCCTTCCCGTAATTTTCCTTGATATAAGCAAAGTAAAACATTGAGTAAAAATCGGAAAGTTGATAAATGGTTTCCTGTTTTTTCTTGCCAAAGAACTGATACGGGAGTACAAATCCATTAATTTCAAGATTCCGCAAGAACTTGCTGAGTTTTCCATTGATCGGCACTTTCGTTTCTTTGGCGATTTCCAGTCTGGTCAATCCCATTTTCTTTTTGGCCAACGCCTCGACAATGGCAATATGGGCGTCCGCCTGTTTAAAAAGCGAGTGATAAAGATGGTCAAATTCATCCCAAAGCACTGCATTTTTGCGGAAGAACATGTTGTCGATGTTTTGAGAAAAGCTCCACTTGGCGTTAAGTTGTTTTAAATAGAACGGAATGCCTCCCATGATCATGTAACATTCCGCAATGTCGTAACGAGTCCAGTCTATCCCTTTGGATTTTAAGTAAAGCTCTGTTTCGTGAAGAGTAAAAGGCTGCACGAACAACCGAACAGAAGACCTGTTGAAAAGCCCGCCCTTGTCGCCAAGCAATTTGTCGGTCATCCATGAAGTTGCGGAGCCGCAGGCAATCAGCACGATATCCCGTTGCGCCGCGGCCCAACCGTTCCAGAAAGCTTCCAGAGCAGGCACAAAACCGGAATTCGTGGTGTCGAGCCAAGGCATTTCATCGATAAAGACAATCTTGCGTTTCTTGTGCAAGCTCTTTAAGTACATTTTTAGTGCGTCGAACGCCTTGAACCAATTTTCAGGTGCTTCGGAATGTGTTCCGCTATACTCGTCCATCGAGGCAGCAAAACGGCCAAGCTGGACCTTTGTCGGCTCGTTGAATACACCTGTTAACTTAAAGTCAAAATGATTGTCAAAAAACTCGTTGACAAGGAAAGTCTTTCCGACGCGCCGCCTGCCGTAAACAACGACAAGTTCCGACTCTCCGGAATCAAGACATCCCTGCAACTGGGCTATTTCGTATTTGCGACCGATGATGTTCTTTTGAGACATGACAACCTACTTTTTTTTAAAAAATACGATATTTTTGCCCAAACAGGTCTTTTTCTATAAAAAAAAGTGAGAAAAAGACCCAACTTAAACACAAAATAGGTCTTTTTCTACATAAAAAGGCAAGAAAAAGACCGTATTGAAGATATTTTGTCCCATTAACCATCATTTTTGCGAGATATGGGACTTTATTAGGCGTTTTTGGTCTTTTTCTAGGTGGGGACTTCCTTTTTGCCGGTCACGTATTCGAAAATGAGCGATTTCTTGTATTCGTCGAGGGTTTCGAGCTGACGCTGCTTATCGGCGATGGTTGCATCAATCTCGGAACACTTTTCGTCGAGATAATCCGCAATCTTTTTCTGCTCTGGAAGAGGTGGGTAAGCAAATTTAAAATTGTAAAATTTTTCTTGATTCAGATGACAAATTGTACTATTCCCAGCATTGGATAAATCAAACCATAAAGTAAATTCTCTTGATTGAAGCAAATAGTACATGAACTTATCATCATATTTATACTTGCCCGTATTACGGATAATAAACACGCCACTATTGAGCGAAACCTTTTCTGGGCAGTTTTTAGCAATAGCCAATTTACCAATGGTTCCGTCTTTGGTTATTAACAAGTCGTTTTCTTTAATTTGAATGGCTAAATCTTGATTAAAACGTTGTTCTGAAATATGAACGCATGTATTCCAATCAACATATCCATTCTTAAAATCAGTTCCTGTAATTAGAAAAGGACCTTCATCGGTAAATTCTTCAGCTCGTAATCCTTGCCAACCAATTCTACCCTTCAGCCAAGATGCATTCTTTAGTCTAATTACACCCCAATGTTCAGGAATCTTGCCAATCCACTTTATGCCCGAATCCTTCATCTTAACTTTTGGGTCAAGGCCCTTGGTCACAGCTTCGGTAATGACGGATTTCTTGTAGTCAGTCAGGATTTCAATCTGCTTTTCAATATCAGCCCTGATTTGGTCAATATCAGCACACTTCGCATCAAGAAAATCTGCAATCTTCTGCTGCTCTGCAAGAGGAGGGAACGCAATATAGGCATTATTCATAACACCCATTGTTATGAACCCCATTGTAGTTTCATGGATTTCTGCTTGAAGAGCATTTGTCAAACTGATTAAATAGTAGTAAGCAAACATCTTACCAATCTTTTCTGATAAAACGGTTTTCCATATATGGTAATGATATATCACCTTTTCACCATGCCATATTACAGGAGCATAGGACATTGACCAAGAATACAACAAATCACCATCTTGGCAATATTTATTTGGTTCCAATTCTAAACTAGAGGAATACCAAACCGGATTAGTAAACAGATTTCCAACACGTAATATTTTATACTTGCCGTCCTCTTCAAATTCAGAATCTTTATACGCTCTGCCATTTAAAAGCGTAATTAAATATTTTTGCTTACAGCACTTCCAATCACTTGGGATTTGCCCAATCCACTCAATACCACTATCTTTGACGCCCTTGGCGTCCGGTGCTTCGGCTCGGTCATATCGATATGCAAGCATACCGCTGCGACTCTCGTCTTGCAACCTTTTCATCTTACGCATAAACCAAAACCTTAAACATATTGCAAACTCTTCACTTCTCAAATCCATCTTTTGCTTTCGCGTGTTGTATCCAGATACCATCTCATGGCAACGGGGTTTTCTACACGCAATGTCTTAAGAATATGCGACCAAGTCAAATTTTGCAAACGCGTTTGCAAAATCTTGATATCGGGGATTACCGTATAGAACAAGCGGAAATAGGCCAAGTACCGGGGACTGAACCCTTTTCCAAATGTTCCAGTCAATTCCTTGGATAATTCCTGAATGAGCCTTTTGCCGTATTTAGCCCTTTTATCCCCCTTTTGTTCCTCTATGACAATTCTTTTGCCAATATTCCAATAAGTTTCCATCATTGCCGAATTTATGGAAGCATAGGCTTTTTGACGTCCTAAATAAATTATTTGCTTCACTTCGGAAACAAATGAGGAACTTATATTCGACTCATTCAATTTTACCTTGTTGTCACTTTTTTTTCGCATATCCACCCCTCACCTTAACCAAACAGCTTTGCAATACGTTTGTTCACAGACTTGTCAAGGTCCACAAATTCCTTCGCAAGTTCATTGCTTGCCTTGGGCTGCTGATATTTGTAGAAGTACCTTGTAAACGGGATTTCGGCCCCAGTCTTCACAACAGGCTTCTTGGCACCTAAATCCTCTTCAAAGAACGCCTCTGCATCAGGGATATGGGGCAAGACTTCCCTTGCCATGTAGTCTTCAATTTTCTCGGAATACTTGACTATTTCCGTGTCCTTGGTATCATTATCCCACAGGACGTTGCCCTTCTTGTCCTTCTGGATTTCGGCATCCTTATCCATCATGGAAAGCCCATCCACAATCTTACCCTGTAGTTTCTTATCCAAATTCGGGAACAATTCTTCAATCACGGCAGTAAAGGACTTTGGTTCCATGTACTTTTTCTTGCTCTTGTTTGCTTTCAGAGTTTCGAAAATGGAGTCATAAATAGGTTTGCCAGCTTTCAGTTTTTCAAGGGTCTTCTCGTCCTTTGCAGACAGTTCCTCTTCGGCATTTTCCAGTTCATTGACCTTCGCTTCGTCATAAACGGAACTCAAGGCGCCAGATACAACAAGGTTCTCGATGCGTTCATCATTGATGGCGTAGCTACGCTGCAATGGTTGTTTTACAGTATATTCCCTATACATGAACTCTTCGTTGTCATAAATCTGGCAAAGTTCATTTTCCTCGAAGTTTGCGTAAAGTTCTGTAATCTTCTTGCGGTCTTCGGGGGTAATCTCATTTCGCTTCTTGCCAAGGCTCTTACGCAAAGGATGACAAATTCCACTGGCATCAATCAGTTGGACTTTACCAATACGCTTCTTGCTCTTGTTTTTGGAAAGGACCCAAATGTAAGTGGCAATGCCCGTGTTATAGAAGAGGTCTGTTGGCAATGCGATGATGGCCTCAATCAAGTCCTTTTCAAGCAACCAACGCCTAATCTGGGATTCACCACTGGATGTTCCTCCCGTAAACAACGGGGAACCGTTCTCGATAATGGCCGCGCGCCCACAAAGGTCGTCCATCTTGTCAACCGCCGACTGGATAAACAATAACTGCATATCTCCTGTACCAGGCAAATAGCCAGAACCCCAACGGCTGTTGGTCCTATTCTTTTCTATGTTTACAGCCTCTTCCACACCTTCAGCGGCATCCTTACCGCCCCATGGCTGACCAAAGGGAGGATTCTCGACCATAAAACGCATCTTGGTATCAGGAAAGCAATCTGCCTTCATGGTGTCCTGCAAACGAATGTTCTCCGCATTCTGCCCCTTGATGAGCATTTCTGCAAGACAAATTGCGTAAGATTCAGGGTTTACTTCCTGGCCAAAGAGACGAATGTTTGCAGACGGGTTGAAACGCTTGATAAAATTCTCTGTGGTGGACATCATACCGCCCGTACCGCAGGCCTGGTCACAGGCGGTAATGACCTTGCCTTCCTCGAAAATATCGTCACAACCTTCTGCCAAAAGGATATTCACCATGGTCTTGATGATATCACGACCCGTGTAGTGGTCGCCAGCTTCAGCATTTTCCGAGAATCTACGAATCAGGTCTTCAAAAATATATCCCATCTTGATATTGTCGATTGTCTTGGGGTTCAAATCCAGCTCGGAGAATTTCTTGACGATTCCAAATAGACGGTTGTGCTTGTCCATCTTGTCTATCTGCTTCTCGAAGTCAAGACCAGCAGAATTACTCATGATGATTTCTTGCACATTCGGGGAGAATGCGTTCAGATAACTCTTGAAGTTGGAGGCAATGTTCTCGGAATCATTCAACAGCTCTGCCAGGTCAAATTCGCTCGTGTTGTAGAACTGGAAACCAGAAATCTTGCACATCGCCTTGTAGGGGTAGTTCTTGTTCTGCTTGAACTGCTTGACAACCTTTTCCTTGGTTGCTGCCAAAGCGCATTCGAATCTACGAATAATCACCATCGGGATAATCACGTCTTTGTACTTATCGCTCTGATACGGCCCACGGAGGGTATTTGCGATACTCCAGATGAAGTTTACCTCGGTGGAAACATCTACAGGGGAATCGTCATAAGCGGCGTCAATAACCTTATTCTTGGCCATATAAAAAATCCTTATATAACGAATTGAAATATAATTAAATGGCCATTTTTTTATCTTTTATTTTATAGAAAAATACTTGCTATATCGATTTACTCCTAGTCGTCTCTCGTTCAAATATATACAAAGCAATTCACACAACAGACATGCAATAATTTTTGTTGAACAAGCTTCATTTAAAGCCTGCATTTCAAACAGTCTCTTCTATATTATCAATAACTGTAGATTCTTCAACTGGATAAACATACTTATGGTAGAAAATCCCATAACTAGAATAAAGATATGGCATAATCCAAAAGATCGCTATTCCTAAAGTACATACGCAGAGAATATGCCATCCGATAAAACGGACATTCAATGTGAAAAACTGATCATTATGCAATTGCATACGTCTGTAGCAGTCACGCAAAATTGTAATAACTCCTGTTTTAGTATCCTCGCCTATTCGCCAATCATAAAATACTATAGTACCAAAAAACTTGTAGAAGAGGAAAAATCCTAAAAGAAGTGTGGTAATAATACTTACAACTATAACTGCAATATTATCAAACAAACACAACACCAAAGGAATACAAGACACAATAATCAAAACTATGATAACACCATATTTAAGAAGACAAGCTCGTAAATTTCTAAGGAATGAGGAATAACCATGAAAAAAATTTCTTATTGACCGCACTTTATTTTGACTCAAATTATTATAGTAAAAAGCTATTCCGATCGATAAAGGAAGAAGCGCTAATTCCCATATAAAAGAAACAATATCAACAGCAAATGATTCCTCATTCAAAAACTCTTCAATTATCAATTCAGGAATATACAATAAACAGACTAAAAACCAAAACAAGAAAAGACGACCAGCCTCTCTCATCCATATTGCATTAAGAGTATTTCTTGCAGCGTTCATTATTTCAGAATTTGTCATTTTTTCCTCCTCGTTTTATGGCTTTGGTAGATCTAAACTTCGCACATCTTGAATTTCAGAAAGATTATCATTCTCACTACCAAATACTTCTCTTGTGGCAGAAGATGAATCAAAATCAGAAGAATCAGATTTATCTTCCCCCTTTTCCTTTATCTGACTGGAAACTTTTTGATAAACCTGTATAGAGTTTTCAACAATTGCCGTTGCCGTATTTTTTAGTGATGCAACACTATCAACAACCTCAATCATATCATCAACAACGTCCTTTATAGTCATACTTTTTACATCTACCTTTTTAGATTTTACAACTGTTTTATCATTATCATTCCTTTCTGTCTCAGAGCCCGTATAATCCATAAAGATTGAGGAAAGAAAATCAACGTACTTATTGGAAAAATAATCAAGAATTTCTTCATACCACTTTCTATCCTTTTCATTTGAATTATATGCAACAATCAAATATTGAATAGAACCAATCACATTATCACAGAAAAATTGCACTTTTGCATCATCTTTACAGCGATTGACTATCTCTCTTAAAAACAAACTATCATTTGAAAAATTTAAAGTATTGTTAAACAATATTCTACTTACAATTGGGAAAGTCAGTGGACGATTTTTACTTTCGTCATTTATCATTTTAAGATACAAAGAATATACACTAGCAGTGTCTAATCCATCATTTATTAAAGTTTTTTCAATAAAAGACGCACGGCTAAACACATCTTCCACATTCCTTTTTACATCCGCCGTATCAATATCATCAAAAGGCCACGTCAATATGGGCATACTATTGATGAATAACTCTAAATAGCTAACATCAAATTGTTCTTGATTATTGAAGGACAAAACCGTTTTTCCAAAAACAGCGGGATATTTAAACATTCCTATTAAAATGTAAATAATCAGTACTAAAAAGATACCAACAATACCAATAGTTAGACATCCATCTAATTTTTCATTTTCATTAATATCTTCTTTGCAGTTTTCTTTAGAATTCTCTAGCATATTTAAAAACCTTAATAATAAAAGCTATCATTATAGTATTCTGTAGTATAAGCTCCTTTGGATTCCGTCTTACCATTGCTATAATAAGACTCCCAAACACCTTGTTTTACACCGCGTTGATAAGACCCCTTTAATTTTAATTGTCCATTATCATAATATTCTTCATAGACCCCCTCAGGCTTATCTTTAGAGAAAGTTCCTTTACTTTCTGTTTTACCATTTTCAAAGAAGGTTTCCCAACCACCTTCCTTATAGCCATTTTTGTATGACCCCTTCCTTTTTAACTTACCATTTTTATAATATTCCTCATACAACCCTTCCTCATCATCATTACTATATGTAACTTTTGCCCTAACTTTATCATTATCGTAATAATATTCAAAGAGACCCTGTTTTTTCCCATTGTTGTAAGCACCTTTACACTTAATCTTTCCGTTTTCATGATATGTCTCATAAACACCTTCAAGTTTTCCTTTACGATAAGCTCCTTTTGTTTGAACCTTACCATTTTCATAATAGGATTCCCAAGCACCATCTTTAGTGCCCGATGCGGCATAATGCGAGCTATCCGAAATCAAGGGAATAGCAAAAGAATGAATAGCAAGTGAAAGTACAATAGTCGCAATAAGACTTACCGTTTTCATATTAAATCCTTTTCATAAATAAACTTTTTACAGAAAATAAATCATTTCCCCCCCCCAGTTGTAAATTTAATTTTACATCGTTTTGCGTGTAATGAAAAAATGCTCAAAGAAAATTTATGACAAAATAGAAGATATGGATTAGTTCTGATTAATCTATTTTTCAGCCTTTATACATTTCTAGCACTTGTTTTATTCTATCTGCCATAAATAGCGGAATATTTAAAATTTTACCATCGCAGGATAAATTCCGCATTGAAAAGCGAATCATTAGCGGAGCGTTATATTGTTTATCGTAATATTTGATGCTTGTAGCCTTGACATTCACGCCCGCTTTGGTTTCCACAGGGATAATTGAATTTTCATGCTGAACAATAAAATCAACTTCGTGAAAGTTATCGTTCCAATATCGAGGAGAAACGTCAAATAATCTAGATAAATTCTGCAACACAAAATTCTCGCAAAGAGCCCCTTTAAATTCTGTAAATAAGCGATTCTGTTCTGCAAATGCCGATGTTGAAAGCCCTGATTTTTTTCGTAAAAGCCCAACATCTCCCATGTATATTTTGAAAGAAGTCAAATCGTCGTATGCCGAAATAGGAAGTCCCGGTTTCGTTATGCGGAAAACTTTTTTTACAAGGTTTGCGTTGTAAAGCCAATTCAAAGCATTTTCATATTCTCTAGCACGAGCTCCAGGCTTTACCGCCGAATAAAGAAACTTCTTATTTTCTCTAGAAAGTTGTGAAGGTAATGAATCCCAAATGTACTGAATTTTTGGCACATCGTTTTTATTTGCATGCTTTGCAAAATCAGCTTCATAAGCAGTTAAAATATCCAAAAGAACCTTATCTGCGGAAACAATATCGCGATCTTCAGCCCAATTCAATACGGCTTCTGGCATACCTCCAGTTACAAAGTAAGTTTTCAATTTTTCTTCAAGCGGATTGAAAAATGCTATTGGAATATTTTCAACTTTTTCAATTGAATCCAAATATTCCACAAGATTTGCATCTCCATTAGCAAATAGAAATTCAGTAAACGTCATGGGATACATATCTAGAAATTCCACTTTACCCACAGGAAAGCCCGATGCAAGTTTTAATCCAAGTAAAGAACCAGCACCGACCACACTATATTGCGGTGCATCTTCGTAAAAATATTTCAATGAATTCAAGGCACTTTCGCAAGCTTGAATTTCATCAAAAATTATCAAAGTTTTTGGCGTTATTTTTTTCCCGGTTGCCAACGCAAGATTATCAAGAATTCGTTTTACATCCTTCGTTTGTTCAAAAAATTGGCGATATTCAACTTGCTTATCAAAATCAATGTGAACAAATCCGTCAGCAAAAGTGTTACCAAATTCTTTTAACACCCAGGTTTTTCCAACTTGCCTAGCACCTCGCAAAAGCAATGGTTTGCGACGTTTAGATTGTTTCCACTTTTCTAATTTTTCAAGAATCAGTCGTTTCACACTTTAAATGTAGACTATTTCACCCTAAAATCACACAAAAACTTCAAAAAATGTGATTTTTGACACAAAAACATTTAAAAAAGTGTGATTTTTAGTTTTTTTATATCCATCACCTTCAAAAAGACACTATCGGGAGAATTACTCTCCCGATAGCACTTTTCATTACTTCTCCCTGAAAACAACGAAAACTTACTTTCTTGGCGGATTGCCGCCACGCCCACCACCAGATGGATTTCCAGTAGGTGACGACCAACCTGCTCCACGTGGATTGATTGGCGGTTGTCCGTTGTGCTTTGACATAGGTGTTACCTCCTTGAAGGTTAGGGGTTAATTTGTTTGTTCTGACGGGAGTATTAAACCTACACGAATAAAATATTCTCTCAATCTTCGATAGTAATCTCTCTTAAAATTCTCAAAGGTATGAGGACAACTTGGCGTGCTAGGAACAGTGATGTTTCCTATGCCATTATTCTCAAGGTGGCGAATGATTAGATGCTTTCCTTGACGAACCGGTTCCCATTTTTTTGTTCGCAAAATATTTCGAACAAATTCGCGAATGTTTTTGTCGTTAGATATATGATACATAAGTAACCTCTACCATTTTTATAGCGATTCTTTTTCTAAAAATTCCATTTCATCAGAAAATGAAGATGGTAATTTGAAAAAATTTTCCATTTCACATATTGCTCGTTTTGTTAAAACAGGAATTTTGTTTGAATCGTCGTGTGTAAAATCTCCAAATTCAAGAATTTGCCACTCTTCATATTTTTTAACTAAACGATAACGATCTAAATATTTACTATAATCAAATTCAATTTCTTTTAAAGCATCTTCAACCATTACCTCTGTTAAAGGGCGACTATATTTATATCCAGAATTATCTGTTTGAAAAAAACAACCGTCTGGAGAAATCATTAAATAACTATCAAACATTGCTTCTTTATTTTCAATAAAAATGGATTTTGGTTTCTTTGAAGCATACCAATTATTTTTCAAAAAAGTATAGAATTGATATGGAGCTATTCCCTTGTTTTCACCAAATGGTTTTTGACACAATATTTTCCATTTATCAATATTTAATTCCGCTAATTTATCTGCAAGGACCTCATTATAATTCCATTCATTCACAACTGAGTTTATTTTAATTTTGATATTTGGATTTATTTGACGAAGCTCTGCAATTTTTTGACGAAGATTTTCAAAAGAAATTGTTTTTCCATTACATTCTCGACCTTCTTTTATATTGGTTTCATGTTCAAAGGAATCAATTGAAATTCCTACTTGTGAAACCGAATGAGCAAAAGGACGAATATTTTCTAAGTAATACCCATTAGTAATAATGGAACTTTTCATTCCGCGCCATGTTGCTTCTTGTATTATATTCCACAATCGATCTGGATACATACAAGGCTCGCCACCAACAATATTTAATCGAATAGAATGTACAGTTTTAAAGTGTTCTGAAATATTGGACAGAACTTTTTTTATTTCTAGCAAATCAGTCCAAACTTCTTTTCGTTTATTCCATTTTGAAAAGCAGAATTTGCAATGATAATTACAAGATTCTGTAACATGCCAATTAATGCAAATTTCTGATTTTGCTTTTGTTTTAGCTGGACTCAAATAAGGTATCATATTTTTCTCCTTTGGAAAATGGTGTTTTATATAAATTAAAACTCTCAATAGGGACAAAAAGGGACAATATTTAGCATTGACTTTTTGTTAGGTGAAAACCGTTTTTTCTTGGGCATTCGTAGATATAAAGTCTATACCCTCTTTCTCTTTCACACTTAGATTTTGCTTTTTCGGCATCTTCACGAAAAAGATAAAGGTCTTTATGCTTTCCACTACTATCTAGGCAACTGCAAGCATTATGTAAAACGTTGATTCGCGTTTCTGTTGGGGCTAGGTGCCATAAGCCACAACGCTCACAATGGTAAGGATAAAGTGAACGCCCATTTTCATAGCGTTGATAATTGGCTGATTGTTGAGCCTCTGCTTCTGTTTCATATACAGAAAGCGCTTCATTAGTTTTTTTTTGAAAAACAAGTTGTTGATTTCATAAAGTTTTTTCCTTTTTGTTATTTATTACAAAGAATCCATAGTCTTTGTTAATACAAGAATAAGCAATCGAAATGGGACAAAAAGGGACATTCGTTAACCTTTTAAAACAAAAAAAACACCTAACTCATTTAAATCAAATGAGTTTTTGCCCCACTCCGCATAAACACAATGAGTGATAATTTTCTTAAAAAGAATAAATCAAAAGAATGAAATTTGATTTATTCTTTTGATGTAAGTTTTTCCTCTAACTAAAGTGACAATTATTTCTTTTCACCCTGATAAAGAGGATTATTCGGATTTAGCTGATTAGACCTATTATCCATGCGTGCTTTGTATTGATAGTTATTAGGGTTCATCTGATCTGCATGATGATTCAAATCAGCCTGGGACATTTTTTTGTTTGACATAAAAGTCTCCTATTTAAGGGTTGTTTATGTCAAATAAATTTACCTCTTACCTTTTTTTTGGCAAGATTGAAAAATAGACAAAAATTTGGGGGAAGACGAAATATTTTTTTCGTTAATCCCTGCATCTTCAAAACCTTTGAACAACAAATAATTATCTATAAAAATTTTCATAAGTTCAATTTTCCCACTCAAACACAAAATTTTAAGCGAGATTTCTGGTTTTTTCATATTTTCTAGAGGTACATCTCTTTTAACATTTTCTGAAATTTCGTTTTTCATATTTTCTAAAAATTGGGGAAGCTTCTCCGCCATTTCATTCTTTGTGAGTATTCCTCTTTCTCCTAAAAATTTATCAGCACGATTCTGAAACGATCTTTCTGAAAGCTTCTCAATATTCTTCTTCAACTCTAAAGGCAGATTATTCACTTTAAGTCCAAAATTTTTTGATAAGTCCCAGGGAGTTCCTTGTTCCCTAATCCATTCTGTACTTACTCTAGAACCTGCCCTTCCTTGAGCAATCTCATCACTTAGCCGCATTTTACTTTCTTTTGGAATACCTTTTGATTTTTCTATATCCTCTTCTGTAGCGCAGGCTTTTCCATCTAAATTTCTTTTTATTGTAACCGCGATATTCCACAACGATTCTTTTTCATTATTTTCAATTAACTCTAATGGTAATAAATGAATATTAAACAAACGACCTAAAAGAAAAATCTTTTTTCGCTCTTTATTCCATGTTCCATTATGCCCTTTCTTACCATCAGAAACACAAGCAAATGCAACAAAACATTCTCTAAAAAATTCACTTTTATCTTTTTCACTTAATTTATCAAAAGTAATTTTTTCTAATTGTTCCTTATACCATTCTCTTACCTCATCCAGTTCTTCATCGCGTTTTATTTTTTTCAAATAATTTTCATGATTCTCTAACCATTCTTTATTCTCCTCACATTTCGTCGATGACTTTTCATAATCATAAACGAAGAAAAATCTCTTAAAAAAATCTAATGAATATTTTTCTTTAAAAGCAAAAATAAAATCTGCTAATTTTTGTACAAATTCAATATTTTTCTTACCAACATCATCTTCTATTTTTTCTTTTATAGCCGATAATTTCAACCAAACCTTTTCAATTCTCTTATTTTTAAAATGAGCTTTAAAATCACAAAATTCAAATACATTTTTCTGTTGCTCACTATAAAAATCATACAACCCAAGGCAAAGTTCTCTAGGTACATTTTCTAGGACTTTTGCTGAAACTATTTTTTCTTTCAAATACTGTAAAAAATCTTCATGCGAAAAAGGCTCTTTTGCAATTTCATCGTAAGCCTTAAAAAAATCGATCTTCTTCTTTTCTAGATTTTCTTCTTTTCTCATATTCATTCCTTCTTATTGAAAAAATCGTCTATTTTATCGAAAAAATCGTCTATTCTGACAATAAAAGTAACAAGAACTAAATAAACAAACGGCAATATGATAATAAAAATTGGTGCATAAAATATTTTCAAAAAATCAGATACTTTAAAATCAGATACCTTAATAAATTCACTAATATTTTCTATTTCCCATGGTAAAACAAAAAACACCCAACAAAATAAAAGTACACCAAACATTCCCAAAAAAGGCACTTGACTGTATTTTTCAGCAGTGGAGAGAGAAAATAAACTGCATATTATTTTCCCAACTCGATAAACAATTATTCCTAAAAACAAAAAAATAAACAAATCAATAAAACCTGAAGAAATGAAATCAATAATGTCTAACTGATCGGCCAACACAGCACAGATAAAACCAACCAAAGAATATTTCAAATATTTCTTTCCAAGATTTTCTAATTTTTTGAAATCTAAATTTTTCATTATTTTCTCCCTTTTAAATTTCTTTCATCCCATTGTTTTGAAAATTCTCTAACAGCATCTAAAGATACAGAATCTACATTAGCCAAATAGTCTGGAGGCAATTTTTGTAATTTTACACCACCAAAATAACGTTTCTGAGCGTCTTCATAAAGTCCTTTTAATCTCAAATAATCAATTGAGTTTTCATTTTTAATTTTTAAATAACGTTGTCTAGCTTTTTTATGTAATTCAACCTCTTTTTCACCACGTAATTCTTCAACTAGAGTATTAAAACCAAATCGTCCTGAAGGAGTATGCTTACCTTCTTCTAGCTTTATTTTCGTTATCAAAAGATCTATTTCTTCTACAATATTTTTCATTATCATTCTTTTTCTTCTTCAAGACACTTTTCCATTTTTTTGCGATCATACTTAACGTTACATCTTTCCCAATTTTCACATTTCATTAAAGCATCTTTACCTTCTTCACAAATCACGCTTCCAATAAAACAAGAACAAGCTTTTATTTTTTCATCCATTTGCGATCTTGTCAAAACATAATCTGTTCGAACACATTCATACATCAATTTAAACTCTAATTTCCTTGGCAAACGTTTATCTAGACAACCATCAAAAAACGAAAATGATGTTGTCGTTGCGCAAGTAACAAACAAACCTGCATACATAATTTTTTTCATAAAAACTCTTTCCTACAAATAAACTTTTTACGGAAAATAAATCATTTCCCCCCGGTCGTAAATTTAATTTTACGTGCGTAATTTCCCTAAGTCCAAAAAATTTTGGCTATAAAACATGGCCTATTCTAATTCGTGCTACAGAATATTTTGATGAAAATAAGAATTCCAAAGGCCAGCTAGTATTTCGTATCAAAAAGAAATAATTCTATTAAAAACGAAGTCTAAAACGTTCTTCTTTTTCATCAAAAAATTTGTTGATGTCCTTAAAATTAGCATAACGCACATTCATAAACGATTCTGTACTTTGACCGCTATAAATAACAGTAGGTGGATTATTTGAAATATGCATAGCATATTTTTGAGCAAAACTTTTCATTGGTTTTCCGAAATCAGCATTGAACGATTTTCCACTTTTTATTTCAAAAAGATCTAATCCTTTTTTTCGTAAATGAAGTAAATCTACTTCGACCCCATTGCTATTTCTAAAAAAGAATAAGTTCGGTTCTCGTCCTTCATTCAACTGACATTTCAAAGCCTCTAATACAACTAAATTTTCAAACAACTTACCTAGCATTGGATCTCGTTGCAATTGATTTATTGTTTCTATTCCTAATAAATAACAAGCAAGACCTGTATCACAGAAATAAACTTTTGGACTTTTAACCTCTTGACTCGTTCTTGAAGAAAACCAAGGCTTCAAAGTATAAACAATATGTGACGTTTCTAACAACGAAAGCCAAGCTGAAATCGTTTTCCCTGAAACCCCAACCTCAGCCCCAACTGCAGCACTATTCATTAATTGACCAGTCCGACCCGCCAGTAATTTCAAAAAAGAAAAAAACTTTGATAAATCACGAACAGAATCTTGCTGAGCGATATCTCGCTCTACATATGTATTCACATAGTTTCGATAATAATCAAAAGGCGAATGACCACTTTCACCAAATAAAAACGGCATTCCGCCAGCAAGGATTTGTTCATCTCGTTCCAAAGAAATACCAGCATTTTCTATTTCAAAAATAGAAAGCGGTAACATATTGATAATGGCTGTACGCCCGGCCAAGGATTGCGATACTGATGCTTTTACGGAAATTTGATTACTCCCCGTAAGCAAAAAATGTCCTTTTGTATGATTGCGATCAATTCGCACTTGAACTTGTCCTAGCAACGAAGGAACTCGATGAATCTCATCAATAATAACTGGAGGCGGAAACCGCGTAAAAAATTCATCGGGGTCCTTAGAGGCTAATTCACGAGTCGTAAAATCCTCTAAATTTGCATACGCATAATTAGGAAACAATGCTTGCACAAGAGTGGTCTTTCCACATTGGCGTGGGCCAAAAAGCGTTACTGATGGGTACTCCGCCATCTGTGCTAAAATATAAGAGGCTATTTTACGCTCAATCATATCATAAATATAGTATTTTTACGGAGATGTGGAGTGGTACTTCATATCTCCGTAAAAATACTTTGTGGTTTTAGCGATTCTTAAATTAGAATTTAGAACAACAAATAAACCTATATTTAGGATTTTAAAAGCATTTTTACTGCTTAAAATCTCATTTTTAGGTTGTTTTATTTATTAAAGTTATCTATATTAAGATGAATAATTCGGAGGTTGGTATGTACAAGACATCGCCACTTACAGAAAAATCTGTACTTGAAGAAATCGGGAATCGTGTTCGGGCTCACCGCATTGCTTTGAATCTTTCTCGAGATGTTTTTGCTGCACAGGCAGGAGTAAGTAAAAACACTCTTGTTCGGCTTGAAACAGGGCTTAGTGTGAATCTTTCTCACTTAATTAAAGTACTGCTCCAGTTTGACCTTGCAGAATCCCTTATCAACATTTTTCCAGATTACAATCAAAGCCCAATGATGCTTCTTCGCGAGTCTCAGGAATTTCCAAAACGCAAGCGCGCGTCTCGCCAAAAAAAATCTTCAGCTAACACACCATGGGTGTGGAAGGAAGACGAATGATTCCTGTTGAAGTAAAACTTTGGGGTACAACCATTGGAGCCCTCTCGCAGGAAAACGATAATTTTGCCTCGTTTGAGTACAACCCAGATTTCGTGCGTAGCGGTATCGAACCTGCTCCTATAACAATGCCCGTGCGTGCTGGAGTTATTTACAGATTCCCCAATTTATCTCCTGCTACATTTCATAACTTGCCAGGGCTTTTTGTCGATTCTATTCCAGATAAATTCGGCAACAAAATCATAGACCAGTGGCTCACTCAAAATGGTAGAGAGCCTGGGAGTTTTTCTGCACTTGAACGACTTTGCTATACAGGCTCGCGCGGAATGGGCGCTCTTGAATTCTACCCAGCTATTCATCCAAACTTTATTGAAAGCGAGCCTCTAGAAATCGAAAGACTCCGCGCACTTGCTGCAAACATTTTGGACCAACGAAAAAAAATAAAAGTAAAACTTCGAGAAAAAGAAATTTTCGAACAAATTATCAAAGTAGGAACATCTGCCGGCGGCGCCCGAGCCAAAGTTCTAATCGCCTATAACGAAGCTACAAACACAGTAATTTCCGGGCAAGTCCGTGCTCCAGAAGGCTTTGGTTATTGGCTACTGAAGTTCGACGACATTGAAAACAATCGAGATAAAGAAAACGCGGACCCAGCCGGATTTGGTGCACTAGAATACACTTACAGTGAAATAGCAAAAGAAGCAGGAATCCAGATGACGGAATGCCGCCTATTGGAAGACGGCGATCACAGGCATTTCATGACTCGTCGTTTTGACCGCACCGAAAACGGGAATAAACTTCACTATCAATCACTCACAGCAATAGCACATTACGACTTTAATATTGCAGGCGCTTACAGCTACGAACAAGCTTTTATCGTTGCAAAGCGTATTGGGCTTACTATGACAGATATTGAGCAGATGTATCGCAGAGCGGTATTCAATATTTGTGCTCGAAACCAAGACGACCACACAAAAAATATCGGCTTTCTTATGGATAAACGCGGGCATTGGAAACTCGCCCCAGCTTTTGATGTAACCTACGCCTACAATCCCAATGGACGCTGGACCGGGACACACCAAATGACCTTCAACGGCAAGCGCGAAAATTTTACCCTTGAAGATTTCAAAACCGTCGCCAAAAACGCTGGGCTTGTGCAAGGGCGCTACAAACGTATCTTAGAGCAAGTGCAAGATTCTCTCGCTACGTTCAAGAAACGCGCCAAGGCAAATGACGTTCCAAAAAACTTGATTCAAGAAGTAGAAAAGAACTTGCTGTTTTTTTAATAAACCCTTAATGGATGTGCCGATGAAAGCCGTCTTTTGCGTTAAACATTAGGTTTCCAATTTCACAAAAACTTGTCGCCTTAGCGGAATCGCGTTAGGGATCGTTGCACGGATGTGGCGAGACACGCAGTGGCTTGATGAGCCGAGTGTGCGAGGCGAGTATGGCCCGACCCGGCTAGATCCTTCGACTCCGTTACACTCCGCTCAGGATGACACATCGGTTTGGCCGGGGAACGCCCATAAGGAATGTTTTCACTAAGGTTCTAGTTTATTGTAATTCGGAATGGGTAAATCGTAGGGCAGAATGCGACTATCATCGTCGCCTTCAATTTCGTTGTTGAAAGCGCCGATGACTTTCATCCAGTTGTTTATGCAGTTGCCGCTAAAAATGCTCTTGTTTTTTGTTTTCAAGAACTTCATAAGCATCTTTTTCTCGTTGTCGTCCAGGAACCAGACGGATTTGTTATACGAGGTGCCCAGTTCGTATTTGGGTTCCAGAAAGGAGATGCGCGCGCACTTGGTCGCAAGTCCTCGGCGCCAATGGTTGTACAGCGTGAAATAAGGCTTTTTGTCAGGTCCGATGTCGATGACGGCGCGAAGGTCTATATTCAGATTTTTGCTCCACGCTCCGTTACAGGACATCATATTGAATTCCGAAAGTTGCAATTTACCGTCGGGCGAATAGACGTTGATTTGCCGCTCGGATTCATATTCCAGATCGTCATTGACTGGCAGGAACATGATGGAAAAACTATAGACCGGGCAATAGAAATTTCCACTCTCGACATAATCTCCCAAGATTTTTTCGGCAGTGCGTAGCGACGTGAAAATCCCCAGATCATGGTCAACGGTGTCATTGCCCAGCCCATTCGGCAGTATCGTTGCTGCCAACTGATAAATATATCGTCCTCTCATAAGACCTCGCTTTTTTCTAAAAATTCAACCTATACCTCACTTCAAATTGCTTCGGTCGAAACCGCACAATATCCCAGAAACTGTATAGGCTTGCATCGGTATCGTAGAGCAATGTATCGAGTTCCCAAGTAACACCATCTTCGACAAACTTGTCTATAAGCATCATTTGTTTACAAGCCGGAATGTTATATGCTTTGTGGTTTTTGTGATTGTCTTCGTTTGTATTTGCCAAGATGTTGATTGAATCCCAATTGGCATACCAGAAAAGTAAATCGCTGATGTATTCATGTTCGCCAGCGATGCTCCAATTGTTTGCGGGACAAATTTCAGCTTCGAGTTCGTATTTTTTATACCACTTATGATTTTGCGCGACAAGTCCGGCGATATCTTTTTTTATGTTGTTGAAGGTGTGGCTGATTTCGTTGTTGAGCTCGCGGATTCGTTGATCAATCGTGATGAGCTTTTTCATATTCGTGAATGTCCAGCGGAATTCCTTATTCATTTTTTCACGGCGGTCATTCAAGAATTCGATGTGGATTTTTGTTTCGAACAATTCCTGTTCGAGCCTGCTCTTTGGCATTTCTTTGTGCCATTGTTCAACGCAGTCGCATTTGCGACCTTTATCGAAAACGGTATAGAATTTTTCAAGAATATCCCACTGCGGTGCGCAAGATAAAATTTTAGTCATCATGGCTCCATTTTTGCAAACTTTATTCTAGATGGCGGATTTGATCCGCCATGACGATGTTTTCACGAAAAATTGTTATTCACTAAAAATACATAATGACTGCGACAAATAATGTCGTATTTTAAGAGTGGAGAAAAATTTTTTCCTAGCTCTTGACATTCGCTATTTACTGATTTACATTTTCGTTGCTCATGTGTGCATTTGCATTTTTGTCTCTGTCGGGTCAAACTGTACACTTGTGCCCGGCTGGCAAAAAATCCTCAATCCGTAAGCCCTTCCAAAACTGTTTTTCGGCTGCATGATTGATGTTTTTACGCTGAAATGACCGTTCGGCGATCCGCAGCATGTTCGCAGCTATACGGCCTGGCCCGACAGAGCCGCATTTTTAAGCCCCGCTGTTTGCGCTTGTCTGCGGAGAAAGGAGAATTAGCTGATGTTGACTATAACTTTTGAACAAGTTTTTTATCTTTTGGACTGTCATGTCGTTAAATGAAATTCCACTTGCTGAACGTTTACGCCCAACAACTCTTGATGAGTTTATGGGGCAAAATAAAATTTTGGGGGCAGGAAGCCTTTTGCGAAAAAGTCTTGAATCAGATTCAATTCCGAGTATGATTTTTTGGGGGCCTCCAGGTTGCGGAAAAACAAGTTTAGCGAATGTGATTAAAAACCAAAGTTCAAAAAAATTTGTTTCACTTTCTGCTGTTTCTAGCGGAGTAAAAGAAGTTAAAGCTGTACTTTCTCAAGCAAGAGAACCAGATTTATTGAACCCTCGCGGAACCATTCTTTTCATTGATGAAATTCACCGCTTTAATAAAAGCCAACAAGACGCGTTGCTCGGTGCTGTTGAAGATGGAACCGTAACATTGATTGGTGCCACGACAGAAAATCCTGGATTTGAAGTAAACAGTGCCTTGCTTTCTCGTTGCCAGTTAGTTCTTTTCGCTCCTCTTTCTGAAAATGATTTAGAACAACTGCTTTACAATGCTCTTCAAAACGACCCGCGCGGACTTTGCAGAAAAGATATTGAATTAACTTCAGAAGTTGCAAAAAAACTAATCGCCTTGGCTGATGGCGATGCTAGATTTTTACTGAACCAACTAGAATGGATTGTAGGAAGCCTTGGCGAAAGAACCGTTATTGATGAAGCTTTTTTAGAAGAAGCTCAGTACAAAAAACCTCTTCGCTATGATAAATCGGGTGAAGAACACTACAACTTAATTTCTGCACTTCATAAATCGGTGCGTGGAAGCGACCCTGACGCCGCACTTTATTGGCTTCATCGAATGTTGAAAGCCGGCGAAGACCCTCGTTTTATTTTACGCCGGTTAATTCGTATGGCCATGGAAGATATTGGGCTCGCAGACCCAAACGCTCTATTGCTTGCCACTTCAGCACGGGAAGCTTTTGATTTTCTCGGAGTGCCAGAAGGGTTAATTGCTCTTGACGAAATAGCTGTTTATCTTTCTTTAGCGCCTAAAAGTAACAGTCTTGAAATCGCAGGAATGGAAGCTGATTCGCTTATTGAACAAACAGGAACATTGCCTGTACCTAGAGCATTTAGAAATTCAGTGACTAAAGTTGGAAAGGCTCTTCGCTATGGAGAAAATTACAAATACGATCATAATAGTCCCGGAGCATATTCGGGGCAAGATCATTTCCCAATTCAATTACAAGGAACTGAACTTTACAGACCTACTTCTTATGGAAAAGAAAAAGCTCTTGGCGAAAGGCTTTTGGAATTAAAAAAAAGAAAAGCAGAAATCAATAAATCTTAAACTTTAGCAACAGAGTAATTCTTTAAGGAATTTATCGCCGGCGTAGCCGGCGATTTTTTTATATGGCGAAGCCCTAAAATAAGGCGAAGCCTTAAAACACAAGCGACATTCGGCAAAGAAAAATGACGAAAATAATTCTCTCAGAACGTACGTTCAAATCTAGTGAATTGAATTAACAAAAAAAACTCCCTAGAAAACCTAAGGAGTTTATGCGGATGAGAGGACTTGAACCTCCACGCCCTTGCGAGCACTAGAATCTGAATCTAGCGTGTCTACCAATTCCACCACATCCGCGAATAGAATTTGAAAACAAATTTCTAAAAAAAACGCTCCTTTGTCAAGGGGAATTAAGAAACTTGGTAGGTGAAATGAAAATGCTAAAAAAAATTATTGATTGATTTGCCTTGCAAATTCTAAAATCCAATTACGACGATTTTTTACCCAATAAGACCAATCATGTTCTCCGTGAATATCTTCATGAAGAACACATTTCATTCCAGAAATTTTACAAAATTCCCGATTCCACGGAAAAGTAAGGTCTGCTGGATAAAGCCTATCTTGAGCGCCTTGCAAGAGCCACCAACCACCTTTTTTCAAGCGTTCAATGTTCTGAAATTCAAAAGGTTCTCCTAGTGCTTTTAAAAATCCACTCACTAAAAGACGACTTTTAATATTTCTTTTTCCAAAAACAGAATATGCAAAAACGCCTAAAGCTCCGTCGGAAACGCCCACCAAATAAACGCTATCTATCTGCCGGCTTCTCACTTTTTCTAACGAATTTAAAACACTATCTATTCGTTGTATTGATTTTTCTCGCAGCCAATTTTCATTTTTACAAGCCGACGGACTTATCACGATTGCCTGAGGAACAAATTCTAAAAAACCGCGCCCGGCCTCTAATCCTTTATTACAGCGAGCGCTCGACATTGCTCCATGAAACCAAATAACTACTTGAGATTTTGCTTTTGAATCATTTGAAAAAACGCCTGTTACAAGCGTATCTTCATTAGAAATGAATTTAAATTCTTCTACATTCTTTGCCTGCAAAGAGCAAACAAGAAATGCTAAAACTAAAATAACTCTTGCAATTAACGCCATCGAATGGATCGCAAAAGAGAACACAGGAAAAACACAGAAAGCCCTAAAAATCCTAGGCCCCAAAACAAAGACATAATCAAAGTTCGCAAGTGATAAGCATATAAAGTATCAGCTGAAATTTTTCCATGTGAAGACACTATTTCTGAAATGACCCATTCACTTTTAGAAATACGAACGCAATGAATTTCTGAATGAGTGACAGAAACAGAACCATCACTTTGCATATTCATTGGAAACCAATAAGAAAGGTTCACAAGTTCTTCTTGCGGAAGGTAGAGATAAAAATAGGCTGAATCATCACCATGTAAATTGAATCGTAATCTCGCTCTGGAATCTACCCATGGAAGTAATCGCCCTACAGTCCATTCTTTTTCTGCAATATAGCTTGGCGCTCCATAAAAAACAAATTCATCTGAAGAATTTAGAACCGAGTAAAATAATGGACGAACTTGTGCAAATAATGTAATGGAAATAAAAATTCCAATTCCTAAAAACAATAACTGTAAAGCATAAGGCATTCGCCGCGGTTTATTAAAAATCATCGTTTCACCCGAACATAAAGCAATAACGCCATTAACAGCATGGCTAGAGAACAAAGATAGAATATTAAAGAAAGCATTGCTCTGCGTTCCTGCATAACTAGTTCTCTTGCTTTAAAAGACAAGATTAAATCTTCTGCAAATAACGAAGCCCGACTATATTCAAGACGATTCCAAATTCGAGAGTGTTCTCTATTTTTTTGCAAGAGTTCTTGAAGGCGTAAAGACAATTCTTTTGACAAGCCTTTAGGCATAGAATCTAAGGCGATTGATTCAAAACGAGCCGCTTCTAATATTTCAAAAATTTCTTCTGTCCTTGAAGATGGCGATTGCCAAATTTCAGAAGATAGAGCATTCCATTCTTGAATCCAAATTCTACGTTCCTTTAAGTAGCGCCGCATTAATGAAATTTTATTTAAAACTTCTCTTTCAAAAGCATCTACCTGAGAATAAGGCGGCATCCAATCACCAGCACTTCGGAAAGTTTCTATTGAAGTTGAAACAGAAACCACAATTTCTCGAAGGCTCATGATTCCTGATTCTATAGCAGAAGAGTCCCCTTTATCGTTATAGCGAACTCTATCCATTTCTAATTGCAAACGAGCGTCTAAAAATTTATACTCCGAAAGAGTTTCTATGTAACGAGCATAAACTTCCCCATTTCTGTCTTGGGAAAAATAAAACAAAATGGTCAACGCAAAAGTCGTCAACAAAACAATAAGAATTAACGGAGCCCGAATAGACTGCCGCCAAAGCGAGGAGGATTCTTGTTTTTTATTTTCGTTCACATAGAGAAAATACTTTTTTCTACCTTATCCCGTATGCCTAGAATTCTTTTTTTATTCTTTTCTTTTGTCTTTTTAGTTGGTTGCTTTGAAAAGCCTGTTGAAAAGATTACTGAATACCATACAAATGGGCAAAAAAAAGTGTCTTTTTGGACTTTATCCGATGGAACGATTCGAAAAGAGGCCACTTGGTACAATAATGGAATCCAAGAATACGAAATTCCATATCGGAAAAATGAACCTCATGGAGAATTTATTCGATGGGATGTGCATGGCAATGTAATCGCCAAAGGAACCTATAAAAACGGCGTATTAGATGGAGAAGTAACAACTTTTTTTGTCGATAAAAGAAAACATTCAAAATCTTTTTATGACATGGGAAATAAAGTAGGAACTTGGCAAGAGTTTCACTTTTCTGGAGGTTTGCATTTTGAAAAACATTTTAAAAATGATTCTTCTGTTGGGGTTTGGAAAACCTGGCATAAAAACGGAAATCTTCAAGAAGAAAATTCTTGTTTTGTTTCTAGCCAAAACGGATTTCGAAAATTTTATTCAGAAAATGGAAAATTATCAGAAGAATATGATTGTGCTTGGGGAATAAAAAATGGAAAATCTAGGCGGTATTATCCTGGCGGGAATTTAAAAGCAGAAGAATTCTATAAACAAGGAATACTAGACGGAGTTCGACTTATTTATTTTGCAAATGGAAAATTGCAACGAAAAGAACATTGGAAAAATGGTAAGCGACATTTGGAATGGATAACACTATCTTCTTTTGGAGACACGCTTACTTCCACAAGATTTGAAAATGGCTCTGGAAAAATCTCTGGTTTTTGCTTTTTAAATCAGAAATGGGTTCATTGCTCAGACTCATTATTCAAAGAAAATAAACTGGATAGCACATTAACTCGTTTTGATTTTGAAAAGAATCTTCGCTATGAAGAAAATTGGCATTTAGATACATTAACTTCTCAAAAAATCTATTACTTACAACCTTCAGAAAAACTTGCTTCTGAAGGAACATTCAAAAATGGGAAACCTCATGGTGTTTGGTTAAATTACCACCCAAATGGGCAACTAAAGGATAGTCTGAATTATAAAGATGGAGAACGATTTGGCCATCAAAAGAAATTTAGTGAAGAAGGCGATTTAATTTTACATACAGAGGAATCGGGGAAATTCGGCCCTGTTTTATTTCACACAAGTCAAGAGCGTTAAAATTTTCTAAAATTGTTTCTATGAATGAAAATATGAATAGCTTGAAAGCTGCTTTTGAAAATGAACTTTCTGCAACAGACCTAACTCAAAAAGAGGCTGTTGATTCCTTGCGCGTAAAGTACTTAGGCAAAAAAGGTTTAGTAACCGATTTGTTAAAACAAATGGGATCGCTTCCTGCAGAAGAACGCCCTGCCTATGGAAAATTGGTGAATGAACTCAAAGCTTTTGTTGCTGAAAAAATTGAATCTGCAATTGCTACTGCAAAAGAAGCAGAACTGAACAAAAAACTTTCAGAAGGCTACGTAGATATTTCACTACCAGGCAACGGAATTCCTGTTGGTAGCACTCACCCACTTTACGATATCCGTGAAGAAATCATTGACTTTTTTGCTCAGATGGGATTTGAAGTGGACTTTGGCCGCGACATTGAAACCGATTGGTACAATTTCGAAGCTTTGAATACTCCTCCAGATCACCCAAGCCGTGATATGCAAGACACATTCTATATGGACGAAGGTGTTGTATTGCGTTCTCACACTTCCGGCACGCAAATTCATTACATGGAAACTCATAAGCCACCATTCCGCATGATTGCACCAGGGCATGTTTTCCGCGTTGATAATGATGCAACACACGCTCCAATGTTCCAGCAATGTGAAGGTTTGGTTGTTGATGAAAATATTTCTTTTGCGCATTTAAAAGGCGTTTTACAATTATTCATGAACAAACTTTTTGGCGAAGGCGTTAAGACTCGTTTCCGTCCGAGTTTTTTCCCATTCACGGAACCATCAGCAGAAATGGACGTATCTTGCGTTTTCTGCGGCGGAAAAGGTTGTCGTCGTTGCAAAGGAACCGGCTGGATGGAAATCGGTGGTTGTGGTTCTGTAGATCCAAACGTATTTAAAAATTGTGGCATTGATCCGGAAAAATACACAGGATTCGCTTTTGGCTTTGGTCTAGACCGAATCGCTATGTTGCGCCATTCTATTCCTGAAATTTCCTTACTGACATCTAACGATCAGCGTTTCTTGGAACAATTCTAAAATTTCTTTATAAAAAAAATCCAGTTCTTACGAACTGGATTTTTTTTGCTCAGATAAATTAGGAACGATTAAAATCGTCTTCAACACGAATAATATCGTCTTCTCCAGTATATTCTCCCACCTGAATTTCAACAATCACAAGCGGCAATTTACCTTCGTTCTGCAAGCGGTGAACTTCACCTGCAGGAATGTAGGTGGATTCATTAGGTCGAACAAGAAAAACTTTATCGCCAACAGTAACCGTTGCCGTTCCGCTTATAACCACCCAATGTTCTGAACGATGCAAATGTTTTTGCAAACTCAAGCGCTTGCCCGGTTTTACTACAATGCGTTTCATTTTATAGCGGTCGCTTGATTCTAAGACAGAATAAGTTCCCCATGGGCGATTTACTGTTTGCGGAACCTTTGTCAAATCTGAACCGGAAGCATTTAAAGATTCAACAACAGCTTTTACTTTTTGACTACTAGATAGTGGAGCTACAAGAAGAGCGTCCGGAGTATCTACTATCAACATTTGTTCAAGATCAATTGTCGCAATAGCTCGTTGAGATCCCATCACCAAAGAATTCTTGGTATTTACAGCAATATGTTTTGAATTAATATTATTGCCGTTTTCATCTAATGGGTATTCACTATGAAGGGCGTCAAACGAACCTAAATCAGACCAACCAATATCGCTTGGAACAACCATCACCTTGTCTGACTTTTCCATTACCGCATAATCAATGGAATCAGCAGGAATTGCAGACATCGCTTCAAGAGGAATTCTCACAGGACATTCTGTTTCTGCTTTTGCAAAAGCTTCACGAGATGCTTTTAAAATTTCAGGAGAATGTTTTTCTAACTCGCTCAAAAAAGTTGAAACTTTAAAGCAGAAAATTCCACTATTCCAATAGAAGTTGCCCGCCAAAAGATATTTTTCCGCCGTAGCACGATCTGGTTTTTCTACAAAGCGCAAAACTTTTTCGCCTTCGGCTTCAATGTAACCATAACCAGTTTCAGGAGTTGTTGGCGTAATACCAAAGGTAACAAGATAACCAGAAGAAGCTAATTCTTCGGCGCGAGCAAGAACTTTTCTGTATGCATCTTGCTTTCGAATCACATGGTCTGAAGGAGAAACAAGCACAATGTCATCTTTATCTAAAGAAAGACAAGCAAGAGCAATTGCCGGTGCTGTGTTACGCCCAACAGGTTCAAGCAAAAACTTTGCATTAAAAATTTTTTCTGTTTCTAACTGATCTTTTGCTAGAAAATATTGGTCTGCATTACTTACAATATATTGTTGCTTACAAACCGAAGAATTCATTTTCACAGTGCGACGGAACAAAGAGGATCCGTCAAACAATGGAGCAAATTGTTTCGGCATTAAAGTGCGACTAACCGGCCAAAGGCGCGTTCCTGAGCCACCGCAAAGAATCAAGTTAATCATTATCTATCTCCCCATGTTTGTTGCCATGAATCAAAATTCTTACCCGTTAAGACTCCATAGTAAATGGTCTGTACGGTAGGAAGAATCTGTGTGATTAGGCGATTCCATGTTGCAAGTCCAGAAGCATCCACATAAACAATATCTCTTGGCTGCAAAGCAAACCTATCGGCTAACGCTAAAGCAAGAGCATTCTTTCCATTTAAGTGGAACACATCAATTTGAGATTCATTTGTATTGCGAATCACATAAATAGAAGAAGCTGAAGCAGTAGTTACTTGTAAACCTCCCGCAGTTGCAAGAGCATCTACCAAGCTTAATTGCCCAGCTCGCAAACTAATGGCAGAAGTTTTAGCTACTTCGCCCATTACATAAACTTTTTGCATATCTAAAGAAGGAACCCAAAGTTGATCGCCTGGCTGCAACAACAACCTATCTAACGGAAGTTTTGAACGGAATGCTCCATAGTAATCAATCGTATAAGTTTTATCGCCACGACGAAGTTGAATGTGTGACGCATCTGCTGTTGGGTTTAAGCCACCCACTTCAGCTAAAGCTGAAGGAAGAGTTAGCGGTTCTTCTTTTAAGAAAACATACCCTGGTTTTTTCACTTCACCAGAAACAAAAGCTTTTAAACTATTGTAGCCAGTAACTCGCACATCAACTTGAGGGTTTGTCAAAATTTTATCAGACAGGCGCTTTGTTAATTCTTCGCGAAGTTCTTGAGCCGTCATTCCAACCACAGAAATTTCGCCAGCGTATGGGTAAAAGAGTTTGCCGTCAGTCGTTACTTTTTGACCGGCTGGCTGGTATTCACCCATTGGAGAAGTTAATTCAGGGTGTTCCCAAACGACCACTTGAACCATATCTAAAGGACCTATTCTATAATCTAAAGCAGGCACTGAATCCACAAGTAATTCTGAAACATCTGCATTAGATGGTTGTGCAGAATCGTTTGACGTCGTTGCCATATTTAAAGATTCTTCGAACGGATGCAAGAAGACTTTTACTCCGGCAAATTCAGCAGAATCTGCTGGTTCTGACATTCGCATTTGTGGCGAAAGAAAACACCCAGAACATAATAAAGCGAAAAATAGAATTGCAATTGTAGATAAATGACGCATTTTAAAAACCTCAATATTTTCCGTACTTGTAACCATAGCCATCATTTTTGCTATGAACATATTTGTTAATCACAATAGAAGGATTCAAGGATTCTGGAGCGCCCTTCGTAAAGAGTTCTAAGCCTTCACGAATGGCATCAATTGAATGCTTGTCGTATTCCACAACCATCACCGCTTGATCTGCATGACGACAAACAAGCATTGCATCTGTTACAAGCATAACAGGTGGCGTATCCACGATAATTACATCGTATTTAGAACGTAAAGATTCCAAGAGTTTTGCATAGCGAGAAGAGCCAAGCAATTCAGCAGGGCTTGCCGGAACTTTACCGCAAACGATCAAATCCATATTTTCTACGGAAGTCGGTTTTAACGCATCTTCAAGAGAAGTTGAACCTAAAAGAACCTCGGTAAGACCATTTTCTCGTTTCATACCAAATTCTTTATGCAAGCGACCTTTACGTAAATCAGCATCAATCAAGACAACTTTCTTTCCCATTCCCGCAAACAATACAGCCAAATTCACAGAAATGAAACTCTTTCCAACCCCAGGAATCAGTCCAGACAAGGCGATAACATTTGCTTTTTCAGAATCGAGCATCATAAACTCAAGAGAGGTTCGCAAAGTACGAAGCGCTTCAACCGCTACATCATCTGGAGCCGCCAAAGCAAGAGGCAATGTGCCACGAGTTCCATGTGGAACGCCTTTTGGAACTTTTGCGTAAACACTAACACCAAGTTCACGTTCAATCGTTTTAGAATCTTTAATACCACTATGCAAGCGTTTCTTAATGGAAATAATTCCTATCGCCAAGCAGAACCCAAGGAACAACGCCGCCATACGAATTAAATTCTTTTTCGGCTTAATTGGACCAAGAGTCGGTTCTGCTTCATCAATAATACGAACAGAACCTACCTCACCAGCAGCCACCAAACGCAATTGTTGAATATTATTTAGCATGTTGGTGTAAAGCAATTTGTTTAATTCTACATCACTTGTTAAGCGTAAAACTTCCTGTTGCTTTTCTGGCATTTTTTTCACTTGACCTGTAGCCCTAGAAAGTTCTTGACGGAGCTTTGCCGTTTGATCATCTAAAGTTTTTACCGTCGGATGTTCCTCGTGGAAAAGTCTAACCGTTGCTTGACGTCTTTGTTCATTTTCAAGAATTTGTTGTTGAAGTTTCATTTGGCGTTCAAGAACTATTTTCGTTTCTGCTGCAATATCAGCAGAACCCACTTGAGAACGATATTGGTTTAAAATTTGTTCAGCTGAATCCAACTTACCACGAACAATAGGCAACTGATTTTCTAAAAATTCAATAGTGCTTTTTGCCTCTAAACTTCTCTGTTCTACATTCTGACGTTGATAAGCCCTAGCGACTTCATTTAATACATAAGCAGCTCTATCTGGGTAATAATCTTGGTATGAAAATTCAAGAATACCGGTGCGTTTTCCTTTTTCAGAAACATCAAAAGCCGATTCAAATTTTCCAATACCAACTAGACGGAATAACTTTTGAATTTCGAACTTTTGACCAGCGACAGCATTCATACGACTGGCTGCAATTTTTACAGGAGCCGTTCCTAGAGATGTGGTATAACTAGCTTCGTAATCTTTACCCACTTCACAATTGGATAAAATTTCTTTGCCATTAAAATCAAATAAAGAAAAGTGAAGACTATCGGTGGCTACAACAAGCCATGGTTCTTTCCTATCATCGGGATCCTCGATAATCGCTCTTGGAATTTCAAGACTGCTTAATTCAAGGCGCCCTTGCTTATGTAAAATTCTATCTAAAAAACCGATAGGCTCTACATAATTTCGAAGTCCGAGAGCTTCAACTACCGTGCCAGTTACGCGACGACTTTTAACCAATTCGATTTCAGTTTGCGTAGGCGTTCCTGTAGAAAATAAGGAACCCAAATCGCCTGTCAAACTTCCACCCTTTGACTTTGATTCAATTTGCAGCAAAGCATTTACTTCGTAAACCGGACGAATCCATTCTGCAACAAAGAGACCAATCAAAGTTGAAAACAAACAACACAATAAAACAATTGGCCAATTTTGCCAAAGTGATATACCTAATTCAACAAATTCATTCTTTTCGTCTTTATTGCTTTTTGCAACTGCCATAAAAATCCTTTATGAGTTCTTAATCTTTGCAACCCAATCTGGGGTAAATTTTTTGATAAAATTCCATGCTAGCACAAATGCGCTTTCTGGCCTACGATAAGGGTCAGGAACATCTACCTTTGCAGATTCACCATACCTAAAAACTTTTCCTTCAAGCCAAGGATATTTTTGCAAAAGCGAATCTCGCTGACCAGCTTCCATTACAAGAACTAAATCAGCCCATTTCAACATATCCATTGTTACTTGCTTTGCTTTATGTGCTGACATATCAATGCCATTTTTAGCCGCGACTTTCATAGCCGTTTCTTCTGCCGGATGTTCTACTAAAGCACCCAAACCAGCACTTTGAACATTGTAATCAGGGCCTAATTCTTTGCGAAGTAAATATTCAGCCGTTGGACTCCGGCAAATATTTCCAGTACACATTACCAAAATATTTTTCATAAGAGCAAAGTTAAAAATTTTAAAAGAACTTCCTAGAAATTAAAACAGAAAACGAAATTGTTTTTTTATGATAGCACTTTGTTTGCTTCCATAGCTCAAAACATTTGCTCAAAAAAGCACCTCCCTTTCATTTCTTTTTCATTTCAGCAAGAACCATTCCAGCAACAATAGCGAAAGCTCCCAATATAGCTACAGAAGTGATTCGCTCGCCTAGCGCAAGAATCGCCGTTACAATAGTCACCAAAGGAATTGCATAAATGTAATTACTTGCCAAAACCGTTCCAAGTTGTTTCAATACTTTGTTCCAAATCAAATAGCCAAACAAAGAAGAAAAAACCGTAAGACATAAGAAATTAAAACTCACAACGGGCAAAGCAAAATTACTCCAAGGAACTTGAGAATTTTCAACTAACATTATAGGAACAGAAGTCAGCATACCATAAAAGAAAACTTTCCGCGTAATAAAAAGTGTCGAATAAATGCCATTCAACTTTTTAATCACAAGCGAATAAATAGTCCAAACTAACGCCGAACCAAAAGCCAGAAAATCGCCCAAAGGAGAAACCTTCAAAACAAACTTACCATTCAAAACCACAAGCACCATGCCCACAAACGTCACAAGACAGCCCAAAACCTGCCGTTTACAAAGGCGTTCCGTTTTATAAATAATCCCGCCAAAAATCATAATCAAAAGCGGATTCGTACAAACAATCAAGGAAACATTACTCGAAGAAGAAAGCGTAAGCGCCGTATTTTCTGTCCAGAAATAAAGTGTGCAACCTGTAATCCCACAAATAAACAAAATCAGTTCATGTTTTAAATTTTCACACCGAAATTTGCGATGACTAGCTAGAAGCAAAATCAAATAAGTAACAACAAATCGAATCGTAAAAATTTGTACCGCTGAAAATTCGTATTCCAACAACACTTTAGTACTTACAAAACTAGTTCCCCAAAAAAGAACCGTTACAAAAGCCAAAAAATGAAAGACAAATGTTCCACGCAAATTTTTTACAGCTATTTTCATTAAAGAAAAAGATAGTAATTCGGGCGTTCCCTCGGCTTCGTTGCGCACTACGCCAAGGTCGGGCTATACTCGCTACGCTCACCGAGCCTGTAGTCTCGGCCCATTCGGGTCACTATCCCTAACGCAAAAGGAACAAAAAATTATTCTAAAGAATCTTCCCAAACACGTGTCTTACGTAACGTAGCTTCATCCCATCCGAAAAGATCCTGTGGTTCCAAGGAGAATACCTCACAGTTGGCCTTTTTTACAGTTTCTCGAATAATCAAATAATCTTCTTTGTTTTTTTCAACCGATTCTTTTTCCAAAGCAAGGATAATGCATTTCTTGATGTCAAATGGCCTGTAGATTCTGCCAGTCAATTTTCGAAAATTATTATCAACAAATTCTCGAAGTTTTTCTTCGTAATCAGGTGATTTATGATTAGGCAAGTAGATTGCCCCAAAATAATACTTCTCTCTTAACAAACTCAAAAAATTCCTGCGGAACTTCTCTCGGGCATCGCGTTTGAACTCTTCGCGCAAAGAAGAACGCTTTGATGTATAAGCCTTTAACACATACAAGAAGTTCACATTGTACACTTGCAATAAAAGCGTGTCGCGGTCAAAGAGGCGGTTTTCAAAGTGACGGTTGCGCAGGTTCCAAAGAGATTGTCTATCGTTAGAACCGATTGGATTGCCGGCGTCATCTATGAGTTGATAGTTCCTCGAATCTTCCTCATTCTTTATCAACTCTTCTGTCGGGTCACTTCTGAAATAGGGTTCGCGGAACTGCAACGAATCTTTATCGATACCATTTTTAGCTTCCGGTAGATATCCGCGAATAAAAAAGTTTGGCGTTACGGAGTAACCTTCGGTTAGCTCGTCGCGATAACGCAAGCCTTCGAAGGGGTTCCCATTGTCCAATAGCTCGCCAATGTTATACTGAATGATGTTTTTCGCATAGGTAAACTGTTTATATATGGAAGATCCCTCAATCTTTTGACCCTCACTATAATATTTACTGTCGCCAATAAACCAAATTTTCTGATTTTCATCAGCAAAAATGAGTTGACGATCTTTGTATAAATGGTCAATAATCTTACCGTCTTTCTGCTCTTTCAAATATTTCATGCTATTAGGCAAATTATCCCCAATTAGACGATCAATCATTGCTTCAAATACGTTGTTGTACTTGCTTGTGAGCAAGTATTCACTACTGTAATCGTTTGCGCTGAATGTTCCGCCCCACTCAAAGAACACCTTCACGATATTGTAGAGCTTCAGTAACTTGTCAGCGAAATACTTGTGCTTTATGCGGCGCAATTCCACGAGACCGCGGTGCCCCAGCAGGCGGCGAAATTCGTTCACGCGCATTGGAAGATAGAATTCCGAATGTGGCATCTTGAAACCAAAAGTTTCCTCAATATAGTGCATCGCCGAAAAATAAAGCACCAGCAGGCGATCATCCAGATCGAAAACCTTCTTCTTATTTTCCAACTCCATATAAATTAGCTCATTACCTTGCATAAATGGTTGCGTATGCGTAACCATGCGACGCCAATCAATACGGTTATTGCCGCTGTGCTTATTCTTTGCCGTAAACACAAACAGATTCTTGTTTTCGGCATAGAACAGTTTCATCGTATTCATTACGTCTATAAGAGTTGGGGCAGACGCATCGCTATCAAAACGGCGGGCATTCGGAGAATCTATCTCCCTGTCACTCGGATGCAATTTTTGATATTGCGCAATCGAGGAGCAAACCCACATCGAAAGATTCGCAAGGAAGTCCTTGGGCGCGTTTTCAAGAGTGAAATTCTCGCAATCTTTTACATCCTTGCCAAAAGCCTTGCCACCCTCTTCCAAAAACACCTTGGGCAACACGAAAATAATTTTATTCTTCGAGTCCTTTGCGGACTTGTTATAAAAATACCCAACGCCATCAAGTGTATATCCGCCGGACTTGCTTTTTACAACAAAACCCTTCGGCAAATCCCAATTGCCACCCTTCTTTTCTAGCGGAAGGATATCTTGCAAAAATTTTTCGCTATAGGCGAACTGTTCAAAAAGGAAAATCATCGTTTTTAGTAGAAATGGCTGTTTTTTGCGGTTTTTTAGACATAGATTGCCTAACGTGTCTAATTTTTGTGATTTTTTAGACATAGATTGCCTAACGTGTCTAATTTTTGTGATTTTTTAGACATAGACTATCTAGCATACTTTTTCCTTTTCGGGTTATTTATCCTCTACATTTGGCTGATTTATAAACAAGTCTATTAAACGTTGATTGATATAATAATTGCTATTTCCAACTTTTTCTTTATTCAACAACCCCATTTTTACCAACTCATCAAGGTATTTTGCCGCAGTAAGGCGATAGACCTCGAGATCACGGACAATATACTCAATCTTCGTATAAGGGTGCTTGAACAGGTTGTTCAGCAATTCATGGTTGTATTTTGCTCCAAAAGCCGACCGAATCTTTTGCTTGTACTCCTGCATCATGAGAAGCTACTGGTTGCTTATAAGAGCGAGATGCAATTGCGTCACTAATTATTTGTCTAGTTATTCGGGACATTGTTTGGGGTCAGTTGTTTTATAAATGATTTTGTTTGCAAATCAGGCTGCCCTTGACGTGCATAATAAGAGGAAAACCTTGCAAGAATGTTTTTCACAAATGGTGGAGACACTTTATATTGCAGCATGCTATAAGTACTATCATAGCCATCTATTTTTTCGCAACATACTTTTGTAAAATCAACAAAACCGCCCGAGAAATCTGCAATGGGAGGCAGCCAATGATATTGATTTTTTTTGTTTGCCAATAATTGATTTAATTTATCTTTTAAATTATTAGATATTTCGGGCTCATCCGCGAATCTCTTTTTCAATCCAAAATCCTCGATGGTCTTTAGTTCGCAAAGGGTCAGCATATCAACATTTCTATTTCCTCCGGGTCTTACAACTAAATCACAAGCAGGAGACATTACAATAAAATATTTGCGGTCAGATAATCGCTTGAAAATTGCTCCCGTAGTTAGTATCGGACTTTGGTTAAATACATAACACTCTGCAAAGAAAGACCTACATTCGTTGATACCTCTGCCTCTGTTTTGTAAATAATTTTCAAAATGGAGTATAAGTGTTTTTAGCAAAGAAAGCTTTAATTGTAAAGAATTTTGTTCCTCTACTTCATTAGCGCAATTCGCCCAATCATCGGCTTGCATTGGAAATATCTTATTAAAGAAATTGTTTAACTCCGATTCTATCCAACCGGTTTTACCTAAAACATCCTTGATACCAGTTTTGTTAAGATTATGCAAATAGTCAAAAACTTGATCATAATTATACTGATCCCGATAAAATACTTTTACAAATGGAGCATGAACATTACCAGGGGTTCCAGTGTAGGCTACTGCCGGTATACGAAGACAAATTTCTTTTATTTTGTTTGCGATTTCGTTTCCTGCATCGGGGGTGTTTCCCAATCGCAAATCAATAATTGCACAATCTATATCTTTTAAATTTAAAATATGTAATGCTTCAGAAACATTTTTAGCGATTTCTAATTCAATTTCTGTTTTATTATAGTCAACGGCATACTCTTTACAAGTATCAATAGCTGTATTATCATCTTCTACTAGCAAAATTTTCATTCATGCGCCTCTATCTTTTGTAGTCTAAAATATGCACCAGTTTCTGAATAAAGGGCCTTTAATTCGAAACCAAATCGTCGAGCCGATTCTCCAGCTACACTCAAACCTAATCCAGTACCATTTTCAGTTTTAGTAGAAAATTCTGGTTCAAAAATAACGCCACTTTCTATTAAATTACATTCTATACCTGGACCGGAATCCCTATAGTCGATAAATTCTATATGGCCATTTTCTACAGTTATATCTACAGCTATCTTTTTATCGGCAGATTGTTTTTCCTTCATCCAATAAATGCTGTTTTCTATCAGATTTACAAAAACTGAATAAATGTCTTGTTTCCAACAATCAATTTCCAAGTCAGTATTATTTGATATATTGACAGACCATGAAATTGCACTCAATTCTGATTCAAATACAGCAAAAGCACCCTCTATATTTTTCTTTATAAACTCTTTTTTCTTTAGTCCCCGTTTTCCTGCGGCAAGAGGGTCGATTTTTTTAAACAAACCTGACAAAATAACCGTATTATCACTGAATTTCAAAATTTTATCATAAATTATGGGAAGTTTTGACACATTGCCGTTCTTATATTCTTCATATCCTTTAGAAAAAAGAGGTATTTGATTATTGAAAAAACTAACCGGTTTCCGTCCTTCATGAATCACAACGTTAACGATTTTGCCCATCGTCGCCTGACCTTGGTAAATAGCAACGGTCTCTTTCAATGATTGCGCAATTTCATTTTGTTCTCGTTCTTGCTCATTAATAGCATCTATAATTTGATTTCTCAAAGTATTATCAACTTTCTTTTTATCTAAAGATTCGTTAACAACTTTTTTTAACTTGTCAAATGAAAACAAACGTTCAAAATCACGCTCTATCTTCAAGGTTTTCCTACTTATCCCCACTTTTTCTCGATAAATAAATCTGCGGTTTTCAAGCTGTGAAATAACTTCTTTTGTCAAATCACGAAGAGCTTCATAAGACGCATTTTCTTTCAATCCATCTCGCGCACTTTTTTCAATTAAATTAGATTTTTCTTCGCTGTCTATACATACAATTCCAATTACTTGGTCAGATCCTATTTTTTTTGATGGGTTTTGAACCCTAGCTTTATTCAATTCTAACCAATCAAAATCAGGGTCACCTAACGGACGTATTCTAAATCCATTTCTATACACACCAATTCCGTTATTTTCATTCAAGAGCCGACGAGCTTCTAATTTGCCGACGAAATTCCCCGAATCGTCCTTCAAACCTCTATTTATCAATGATTCTATCGACTCTTTTTCTCTATCAAATACTCGTATATCAAAATAAATTGCACCACAATTTGTTGGCCTTAGAAAAGAAAATGAAATATTTTCAGGTTTGGAACTTCTGTTTTTTTGTATTTCATATACCAGTGTTCCATTTCCATCTTTGTTAATCTGTCCTGATATTTTATAGTCGTATAAATCAAATAACGGGAATGGCTCCATTTTTTCATTTTCTACATCATTATCCCCAAAACCACTAATAGAAAGATAAATATCAAATTCATCATCTCTTGAAAACTTAGTTCCCCTTATAGGAGTCATTAATTTTTTAAGTTCTTTTTTTAGATTCTTAAATTGTTTTTCATTCCATTCCTGCAAGAAAGAAAAACCACCCTTCATTGTGAGTTTTGTTCCGCAGCTTTCGCGTGTAGCTTTTGTTTCTATTAATACATCAACATCCGACAAATATTCGGCTAGTTCAAAATCCTTCCATTGAACAACCAACGTTGTTTTCTCTGCAGTTTCCTTTGACACAGACTCTAGTAACAGGTCTTCCCCCAATATTGCAGAAGCATATCGTCCAATTCCTTTTCGCCCCTGCATAATTCGCCCTTGAGGGCTCTGTTTCCTGATTTGTTTATCATTGGTTGATGGAACCATCCATTTCCCAGTAACAACATCTCTCGTCATGCCGTGTCCATTATCACAAACAATAATTTCTAAAATGTTGTTTATTTTTTTGAAAAAAAGTTCAACTTTACTTGCATCAGCATCGTAAGAATTCTTTACCAGTTCGACAACAGCTGCATAAGGGTCTTGAATCAAATCTCGTCCTATTGTAAGGATGTGACGACCTGCTGGACGTATATTAAAAATGTTTTCATTTTCATCACTCATCCCAGACCTCCTTTAGTTTTGCGGCTATTTTCTGAGCCAAAAGAACAGGAACAGCATTTCCTATCTGTTTGTAAGCATCAGTACAACTGGGCTTACTAGATTCACTTTCAAAGTAATAGTTATCTGGAAACGTTTGCAATCGTGCGGCCTCACGCGGCGTAATTGATCTGTTTTGATTTATATCGGGATGGATGTAATAATGTCCATCTTTACATATGTGCGCCACCACAGTTTGCGAAGCGTGTTCATCAGCAGCAACAACTTTAAAACGATCTAGGAATGAAGTTTGATTTGCATGAGTTTTTAAATTATCAGGCAGCTCATTATAGCCCAAACGTCTTTTCTCTTCGTTCCAAGTTTGAACAACTCTCCTATATATTTCCAAATCCTGCTGCGTATTTGACCGAGCACAATGAAATGTTACAGGATATGATTTTGACCGAATACCAGCTGTATCCAACCATGAATCATAATGCTCTGATAAATTACAATGATGAACATCACCTCCACCAGCATGAATTACTGGTAAATCTGAAAAAACTGCGCCCACATTCGCTCTAGGGTGATATTCGTTTGGACGTGGGTATTCAAAATCTTCCGCTGTTCGTTTTCCAACTAAAATAACTCGATTTCTATTTTGCAGCACTCCAAAATCACTAGCGGAAAGAACGTCATGTTTTACCTTATATCCGCATTTTTCAAATTCAGCTTGCATTACATCGAAATATCTTATGCCGCTTTTATCTTTTGCACTAAGTAAACCTAAAACATTTTCAAAAACAAAATATTTTGGGCGGTATTTTTCTAAAAAGCGAACGTAGTAATGAAACAGATAATTTCTTTTGTCGCCTTTCATCCCATTAGGATCTCGAGCTCTACCAACAAGAGAGTAGGCCTGGCATGGCGGTCCGCCTAAAATTAGGTCTATTGTTTGTTGATTTGTCAATTTATCTATTTTACCAAAAATTTCTTGAATCGAATCATCTGATATTTCTCTGCATATAACCGATTCCAATATTTCTTTGGGAATAGAGGAATATAAATCTTCTCTACTTATTTCACCTTTTAGATATCTTTTGTAAATATTTATCGAATGATTTTTCTTTAAATAGTGAAATGCCGCTCGGGTTTTAAGTGTATAACAAGCAGCTTCCCATAATTCAACATGAGCAACAGGTTCAAAGCCTTCCCGAATAAAACCTTCAGAAAGCCCACCGGCACCCGCAAAAAGATCCAAATAACGCATATAATCCTACTAATAAGCAATATAATTTTTTATCATCCAGGATTATTGGTTTCCTTATTTTTCTCTATAAGATTTTTAAAATATATTCCCGATTCAGCCAGTAGCACATCTTTTTCACTTGAAAGCCCTGCGCACCTTCGGTTGTGTCGGCGGCGTTCTGTGCTTTGGGGCGAATATGGCAAATGGGGTTTTCCGAAGCTTTTATAAAATGCTCGTAATTTCCGCCAGCAACTTTTGCGCGAGTGTCTTCCCAAAGGATTTTTCCCTGTTCCAAATCCTTAAAGGGCATTGTCCAGAACATCACTTTCTCTAAGCGAACCTGCTTATCGTTTTTCACGGTGGGTTTCCTGAAAATGATAAACAAGAAACGCTGCGTGAACATTTCATAAAGTGCCGAATCTTCCCAGAAATGTTCATGGACGATTTCTTTGTAATTCACGTTCGGGAACGACATCGCCTCTTTCAGGTTGCCGTTGGCTTCGATCCGGATTGTCTTGATGGCGATTTCAGCCTTTTCAAATTCAGCAATCTTCTTCGACTTGATGCCGAGAATGGCACGGCATACATTGTAAGCCATGGATTTACTTTGGCCGAATTCTGCGCCCAAGATTTTTTCTATCTCCGCAATCGTCTTGCCGTAATACGGAGAGAATTTCCTTTCAATCAGTTGCTCAAAGGTTTCCGATTCGCGGTAATCAGAAATGTTGCGAACTACGCTTTCGGCGGTTTCTTGCGCCTTCAGGATTTTCTGTTTCTGCTGTTCGCTTACAAAAAGGTCGTGATACATCTCTGGATGCTTCAGAGAATCTAGGATAATCGTATTGACATACCTTGACTTGATTGAATACGCACGTTGGGGAGCCAATTCTTTAGATTTTGGCTGCTGACGCATTTCGGCACCGGCCCTTGATCCCTTTGTGCAAGCGGCAAGGTAAAGCGTATCGCCTTCCGAGATTTCGTGGGCCTTCCCAGCAAGAATTTTATTGTGGATTATAGCCCAGTCATCCTTGATAATTTTCAAGTCTGTTTCAGGAAATTTCCAATAGCGGACAATCTTGAAAATGACATCAAACGGAAGTTTGCCCTCTTCGTGCAGATAGAACATCAGCAACAGCAATTCATTCTTTTTCCAGAAACTGCTTGTGTAGAAAGTCTTGGCCGCTTCTTCAACATAATCAATCATGTTGAGAACGAGACGTTCCTTTGAAAGCATACTCCCGTCAGACGCCGTTTTCAATGGTGTGCATTTTAGCTCAACGCCCGCTTCCTTAAAGTCCGGCTCCGATTTAGAATTCGGCTCATATTGGAAATGATATTTTTCGACGGCATTTCCCAAGCCGCCTTTACCTGACTGAACTAATTTTGCTTCACCATACACTTCCCACAAGGTCTTTCCGAGCATTTCCCTAGCATGCTCAAGAATGGACTCCTTGGAATTTTTGTCGTACGGTAAGATGGCTTCGTTCATAATAAAAATCTGATTACGATAATAAATTTAAATCAATTTTGGTGACATTTTTTGCCAAATTTCGTTTTTTTCGTTAATTTGCGCGTCTCAGCATTCACTTTGTGCACTATTTCCCGTGGTTTTATAATGCACAATATATAAGATTACACTCTAAAATAGTTTCGTATATGTCACTACAAGAAAATTTAGGAATAACGATAAAAGCTTTACGCGCTGAAAAAGGCATTTCGCAAGAGAAACTGGCTCTCAGCACAGGTATAGACCGTCGCTATATGAGCGACATCGAAAATGGCCGAAGAAACATCTCTTTAGAGATTATCGAGAAATTGGCTGCATTTTTTGAAATAAACATCAGTAAACTCTTTCAAAGAATTGAGCAAATCGACTCATTCGATAAGAATAAACACAAAAAGTAAGGAACCTAAATTATGGCAGGTTTTTTTATAGTACTTGGAGACGAAAAAGAGACTGTATTAGACGAAAATGGCCACGCGGTATTAGATAATAATGGTCGAGAAAAAAAGAAAGTAACAAAGACTGCTAAAAAAATATTAGAAGAACTTTGCGAATATGGATATTATAGCACTATTTTGCCATCAAATGATGGGGTTCAAAAATGGTCCAAGCAAAAAATCGCAACCTTTGCAGACTACTTCAGTATGCGTAAAGGGGATTATATTTTCTTCTTTTTTGATAGAAAAATTTATGGTGTGGGGGAATTGATAAATTTAAGCCCAATTGAAGATTGTAAATTTTGGGCCTACAAAGACGCAAACAAACCAACGACAAGAACTGTCTCTGAACCATTATTTAACGAAATCAAACTAGAAAACAGATGTATTTGTTTTTTTAAAAAAGTTAAGTATTTCACACATGCAATAGACATGGATGAAGCATTGACAACATATCCAAATTCTTTTAAGTCACTTCGTGTCATTCAGGGACGTTCTTTTATCAAAATGGACGACGAAGAGGCTCAAGCATTATATGCTGTTTTAGAAAAAAACAATGTATTTCCCCCTGAAGATTCCGTCGATTGGACGCCTCCTGAATTCAATAGTTCAAAACAAATACAAGCTGCTGAAAAAATTTCATCCCATCCTAATTATTACAATTTTTCAGTTCAATCCCTTTTAACCAATTTCTCGCTTTACAACATTGACGACGCCAACAACGCTATACAAGAAGAAATGGCAATAGAAGCGACTCTTGTTGATTATTTGAATCAAGGACGGACTGAAGAATTTGGCAAATTAGATTATGTATCTCATCAGGTTTCCGCTTCTCCTGCAAAACCTGTGGAATATATGGAATGGATGGACGTTTTCGGTTACAAAGCGTCTCAACCTCTTTTAAACCGTTCTATTCCCATACTGTTCGCTATAGACCAATATTACGTGTTCGAAATCAAGAGGGGCTGCCTCAAATTAGGACATCGAGGCACGAGAGATACTAAATTAACAAAAGAAAGTAAAGCTGCAGCAAACCAACTAATGAAATATGTAGATTGGATTGCAAATAATTATGCAAACGGCAAATACCCTATGGTTAATGGAATTATTGTTGCAAGAGATTTTGATGAGTCATTCATAAAATACTGTAAAGAAAAATGCGTTCGAAACTATAATAGCGGATATAGAAATTCAGCTCCCGCCACATGGGACAAAATAAAATTAATTAAATATTCCTTTGACGGGAATGATATTTCTTTTAGCCCAGTAAATATTCCAAACGACTAAATCCACTTTTCTAGAACTCGACCGACATCTTCAACAATACCGGTCACAAGAGCATTACCCATCAAGAAGGCGCGGCGCAAATTGCTAGCGCCTTCTGTATGATTGTCAGGGAACATGTTCAAGCGTTCCAATTCAATCGGAACAAGTCTGCGATAACGACCAGATTTTGTCTTGATAACATGTTTGAAGCGAGACGGGCCCTTACCGCCTTCGCCAGTGATAATTGTGCGTGAAGGCTTATCCAAGAAATCTGGGAACGCCATCGGGCCTTCGCTATAATTGTATTCGAAGCCTTCAGCGGTCTTTCTCTTTTCGGATTTGCCGCCCTTCAGGTATTCCCATTTGGGCAATTCTTTCTCGTCAATAAAGAATTCCTCGGGAACATCTTTTTCGTCAACAAGTAATTCGCCAAGAGTCAGTTTCTTTCCGGAATAGTCTGCGACAACATCAAAAGTGTAGACCTTGCGATTGCTCATGAAGCCTGCGGTGAAGAACGGAGAGTTTTTCTGTCCTTTATTGAACTCTTCGGTGACTTTGACCAAGTCGCCTTCAATTTCAAATTCATTTTTCTTCGTTTTTTCGGAGAGCTTGCACTTTAGCGCTTGAGCAAGGATTCCGTCATTCAGAATCCAGTCTTCGGCAGCGGTTTTTGAACTTACTTTTGCGAGTTTCGTACCTTCCTTATAGGCGACAATGTATGTTCTGCGACGGCGCTGCGGCATACCGTAATCGGCAGCGTTGACAACACGCCATTCCACAGAATACCCAAGATCTGAAAGTGAAGCCAAAATGATTGCAAAATCGCGACCGCGTTGTTTGACAGGCGATTTCAAAAGCCGATCGACATTTTCAAGGAACAAATATTTCGGCGGGTTCTTGCTATCGCGAAGAATGCGATGAATCTGCCACCAGAGAACACCCTTTTTACCTTCGATACCGCCCGAGCGTTTCAAAGTCGATGCAACGGAATAATCTTGACAGGGGAAACCACCGACAAGCAAGTTGCCCGGCCTAATATCTTCAACTGGAACAGTCGCAATGTCAACATTGGAATGTCCTTCAACCCCGAAACGTTTCTGATAAATTGCAGAAGCATCCTGCGTTTTGGTCGAAGGCTCCCACTGGCTATTCCAGACCGTCTTGTACCTTTGCGAGGCGTGTTCAAGCCCTATGCGGAAACCGCCAACCCCAGCAAACAGCTCAATGACGCGAATATCGGTTGATTTCGTCTGAACAGCATTATTGAAAAGATTGTATTGGGCGGCACTGGCACAATACTTGGCAATAGGTTCACAAAGGTTCTGGTCAACAATTTTTGCGGGTTTCGGGTATTTGAAAGACAAGGGAAAACTCCAATTATGCTTAATACTAGATTTCTTTTAAATTCAATTCTTTCAGTAATTTTTCTTTTTCTATGGGAGACAACTTTGAAATGTAATTCTGCACTTTAAGTAAACTCACATCCGTTTCTTCACAATCATATTTTTTATGGCACGGTTCACAAAGAAACAAGAAGTGATTCTCTATTGGCAGGTGATATTGTTTGAATTTATCAACAAATTCTTTTAAATCAACTCTATATGAATCATCTGATGTTTTATAATACTGATTTAACAGGCTTTCAATTATTTGAACCCTTTCCTCTCCATGAACATGTGCCGCCTGCAATTCAACATCACTTCTATGGCATTTTTCACAACACTTACCCTTTTTTGCGCCTTTTGTTATTTGCTGAATTACATTACGAGCAATCGGGCCTAAAAAGTAGTTGAATTCTTTTAATGAGCCTTCAAAATATGCCATGTTATTTGTCCTTTTGTTGTAATTTAAAAAAAATCCTGCGTTAAAATTATGCTCATTTTTTGAAAAAACATTATTTGTCGTTTCATTAAGTTCGTTATCAACACTCAATTTTCTTTTGCTTTTCCAGGGTTTTAGGGGCGGAGCTCCTAGGAGAGGGGGTGTCCGGAAGACCCGGCGAAGCCGGGGCTGCAGGCAGGGGGATTCTTCCCCCAACTGGATCCTGCTCCTACGAACCTAACTCAACTAAGGCTACAAGTAGCCAAGTTTCGTATATCGACTTCAGCGCTTCGCGCTTTCGCTCAGGATGACGAAGCAATTGTCCTTGTCGAAGTCCTTGCCGGTAGCTCGATTCCAGCGCCTCTCCGGGGGTGCAGTTTTCCCTGAACAGGACCATGCCGCTGTCCAAGCATTCCATGTCCAGCTCGCCGTCAATATCAATGCATTCCAGCCGAAACGTGGACCAGAGACAATAATCAACGTATCCTTCCCGAATGTCTTCTTTAAGAAGGTTGTCACCTGTGCTGGCCTGGATTTTCAGGAAGGCCTTTTTGCTCTTGATCCACACGAGTATCGCGCCGCTGAACGTGTCTTTTCCCATAAGGTCTCCGAAGCCGAAAGATAGATAATGCACATGACAGAAAATGACATGGTAATTATAGTGAATTCGCCTCAATTATTTTCGAGAAATCTCTTGACAGTGACCGTGCGAGGACATATATTGTAGTGAACAAATGTTCTAGTGCTCAAAATTTCAAAAACTGCAATTTTACGCTTGTTCGCAGTGAAGGAGTGAAAAAATATGGCGAAAAAGACTGAAACAGCAACCCCCGAACTAGTCGGGGGTGACAACAAAGGCGAAATTGTGCTCTATCAGCCGGAGGGAGAGGTGCAGCTGGAGGTGCGCGTCGAGAACGAGACTGTGTGGCTTACGCAGGCGCAAATGGGCATGCTGTTTGACAAAGTCCCCCAAAACATCACAATTCACATCAGAAACATATATAAAGAGGGCGAATTAGACAAGAACTCAACTTGTAAGGAATATTTACAAGTTGCCCATGAAGGTGGCAGAGAGGTAACAAGGTCACTAAAATTCTACAACCTTGACGTAATCATCTCTGTCGGCTATCGCGTTAAATCTATTGCTGGTACACATTTTCGCCAGTGGGCGCTTTCGATCCTTAAAAACTACATGCTCAAGGGGTATGCTATCCACCAGCACAAAATTTCAACTGATTTAGAGATTGCGGACAGTCTGCATGAGCAGCGGCAGCTCATCGAAAGTCAGGGTGTAGAAATCGCGGATGTCCGAAAGTCTGTCACCGAACAGGATTCTCGCCTTTCCGCCGTTGAACAGCGAATAGATTTCTTCGTGAATGCGGCGCAGGCGCCGACTGGCGGCATTCTTGCGACGGGAACTCGTTTCGATGGGTTCGTGTTGATTGCAGATCTCGTGAAGTCGGCCAAGCTCTCCGTGGTGTTCATTGACCCATTCGCTACAATTGAGGTGCTGAAGTTTGCGGCGATGCGTGCGAAGGGCGTGCAGGCGGTTGTTTATTCTGCACATATTACGCCAGAATTCAAAGCTGCGGTCGCATTACACAACAAGCAATATCCGGGGCTAGAGCCGAAAACGATGCGCACAATTCACGACCGCTTCTTGCTCGTCGACGACAAGGTGTATCACTTCGGGGCATCATTTAAAGATATGGGCAATGAGATGACAGCTTTCAGCATCCTGGACTTCGTGACTCCCGCAGAAGTCATTGAGAAAATCCAGGAAAGCATGGAAGGGAGGTGAATTGGTGCTCCTCATTCCTGCATCAGGATAATGACATCATTCCTGTCAATATCAATGCATTCTGGCCGAAACGTGGACCAGAGACAATAATCAACGTATCCTTCCCGGATGTCTTCTTCGAGCAGGTTGTCACCTGTGCCGGCCTGAATTTTCAGGAAGACGTTTTTGCTCTTGATCCACGCGAGTATCGCACCGCTGAACGCGTCTTTTCCCATAAGGTCTCCGAAGAATTTTGAAAATAATATCGTTATACACATAAATGTATTTATAACGAGCTTTGTATTTAGCAATACAAGCCGAGGTATCTCCACCTTTTTTGTGAGTTTCACAAATGTCAGCAAGCATAGCTGCTTATCAAACGCACAACCAATATAAATTTGTTTTTCACAAAAACAACCTAGAGAATTTCCCTATTTAGATTTTACTATTTTCTGTTTGATTATGAAAAGGATTGAAGTAGTTGCAGGCATTAAAGTGGCGAAAAGATTTTTGCGACAGAGCGCGGTTATGGCGAATTCAAAGGCTTCTGGGAATTTCCTGGCGGTAAAATAGAAGCTAACGAAACTCGCGAACAAGCACTTGTCCGTGAATTAAAAGAAGAACTGGCTGTTGAAATAAAAGTTGAAAATTTTCTCTGCACCATAAACTACGATTACCCCACTTTTCATTTAACAATGCATTGCTTTTATTGCTCTATCGTTAAAGGCGAATTAACTTTATTAGAACACCAATCAGCTAAATGGTTAAAAGTAAACGAATTAGATTCTGTTAAATGGTTACCTGCCGATATTGAAGTGATTGAAATTTTAAAAGCACATTAACTTTTACTAGAATTTTCCAAGGCTAAAGCCTGCATAAAAACCAGGCCACCACCTTGCTTTATGTTTTGCGTTACCAAAATCATCGTGGTAATCACCAAATGGTTTAAGGAGCAAATTATCTAAATAACCTAAAGAAGTAAAATTCAACGTAGCGCCTACAGAAAGGCCGATTCCTTGGCTAGATTCGTCTTGAGTAGAACTTGTGATAAAAGCATTCCGTTTTATAGAATGCTGATTTTTTTGTTTAAAAAAAATTAATGGAATGTTGAAGAGAACATTATATTTATGGCGTATTCAGACATATCTCCGAATCCATTAACTTCATCTGCTTTACCATAAGTAAATGCCGCGGAAACTCCTAATCCCCATTCTGGACTAACCCACCATTCCTTACCTAAAGCAATTTGAAAGCCAAAACCAGTATCAGACATTTGACTATCATTTATATCAAATTCAGTAATTCCAACACTTCCGCTAAAGAAAATATTAATAGGATTTATGTAATAAGTCACTCCGATTCCCATAAGAAACATAAACAAATCTACTTCTTGGTTAAAAGATTCCCTTTCACCAGAATACTCTATAACCGATTCTATCTCAGAAGAGAGGTTTCCAATACCAGAAATAGTTGCATGCAAAGCAAAAGATGGAAGAATCGTTCCTCCTATTTTTATGTCAAATTCAGTAGAAACTCCTTTAGAATCTATAGAAAAAATAAATGGATTTCCACTTTCGCTAATCTCAGAAGCGCTATACGCAAAATCTTGATAACCATATCCTAAACTCATGTTTAAGAAAAAACCATCATGTGTATGCGGAGCAGAAAAAACTGTTGCAACCATTACCAACAAAACAAGAATTATTTTTTTCATTTATACTTTCCTACTTTATTCATTACGGATTCAAAATTTATAAAAATATTACAACAAAATTAAAAATATCGAACACAAATCACCATAAAAATATAGATTCTTTATAAATTAACTCTCGGGAGTTTTCGTATGGGAAAAAATTTCTTTCACTCTGCTGTTATTTCTTCAGCAATTGTTGCTATTGCTTCTAATATGAGTTTTGCTCAAATCGCTGAAATTGCTGATTGGGCCGGTTTCCGTAAAGCAGCCGTTTCTTTTACATTTGACGATGGAGCGCCAAGCCACATAAGTGATGGAGCGCCCGTTTTTGATAAATATGGTTATAAAGCCACTTTTAATCTTGTGACAAATTGGAACCCGAACTGGAGTGGATTTCAAACACTAGCTAGTAATGGCCACGAAATCGCTAGCCACAGCGACTCTCACCCAACAAATATGTCCGGAGAAGAAGCTTCTTCAAAACAAGCTATTGAAAAACAAATCACACAAAATTATGGTTGCCTTACAGTTGCTTACCCAAACTGTAATGTCCCTAACGAAAGCAGTGTTTTACAAAATTACATTGCTGGCCGTATTTGTAATGGTTCCTGGCAAGGCATTTCCGACAACATGGGAAAAAATGGTCCTAGCAACTGGGCTAAAGTTCCGGCTATCATGACTGGTGACCAAGGGAGTATTAATTCTAAAAACTCCTTTACCGATGAAATGCAAAAAGTCATCCAGAGTGGCGGCTGGGTGATGTTTTTAACACACGGATTCTCCGGCAAAAACAATGGCTCTGCTACTTATTCTCCAACAGATCTTAACGCTATAGATGGCGCACTCCAATGGGCAAAACAAAATGATAAAGACATCTGGGTTGCTCCTTTCCGCAGCGTAGCCATGTATATAAAGGAACGTAATGCTTCTAAAATTGAACCTCAAGATGGCGGAGAGGCCGGCACAATGTCATTTAAACTTTCTCATAACATAGCAGACAATATTTCAAAATACGATTACCCTCTTTCTATCCGCGTCCAAACCGATTGGACAAATGTCAAAGTTTCTCAAAACAACGCCGATATTGAATCCAAACTAGAAAATGGCTATGTTTATTTTGACGCCGTTCCAAACGCAGGTCCGATCATTGTAAAAAACGCAGACGCCACTACTGAACCTCCTATAGATACACCACCTACTTGTAACGCCCTTACATTAGATTGTTATAGTGCTGAAGAACTTTGCTCTATGGGCATTGCAGAACATTGTTCAAACCCAATTGCTCAGATTCCAAACAATGCTCCTTTAGCCGTTTATAAATCTTCTGACAATTACATTGTCGTTTCTGGCGCTCAAGGTAAAGCAATTACTGTATTTAACAACCTAGGTCAAATCGTCCGTTCTACACAAGGGCTTGGCTTTGAGCAAAAAGTATATACTGGCACAAAAGGCGTTTACATCGTAAAAGTCGGAAACAAGACATACAACATCAGCCTTTAAACGCAAAAAAAAAACTGCCTATGAAAATAGGCAGTTTTTTGCAAATGAAAAATGCTCGCTATTCATCGGCTATAAATTTTTCATCTCTTGCTAACTTCTTTCCTCGTCTTACAAGCCATATAGATAAAGCTGCTGACAACAACAAGGCAACAATCAAAGCGATTGAATACGGCAAACCAAACCCAACAGGAGCGCCTTTTAAATTTTCTGGACTAACCCATAGAATGTAGGCGAAAACAATGAACGCCATAAAAAAAGTTGGCACAACAGCAATCCAAAAATTTTTCTTTTTGCAAGCTAAATAAACAGTTGTCACACATAAACTACAAACTGCCATTACTTGATTTGACCAACTAAAATAATTCCATAAGATGTTAAAGCCGTCTGGATTTAAATTACTCCAAAAAATCAAACCTAAGCACAATGCAAAAATAGGAACCGTTAGGCACAAACGATTGCTTATTTTTGATTGATCTAAATGAAATAATTCAGAAATTGTTAAGCGCAAACTGCGCAAAGAGGTATCGCCACTTGTAATAGCAAGAATCACAACTCCAATAATCACAAGTAAAGAAATCGCTTTAAAAGGAAGCACTGTTGTTACCAAGGCATTTAAAACTCCCACACCAGAAACTCCTGATAACAACTCCGGAAAATGATGGTAAATAAACATGCCACCAGCAGCCCATACCATACCAATCAAACCTTCAAGAATCATCATGCCATAAAAAGTTTGTCGGCCATAGCGTTCAGAACGTTCTGTTCGCGCCACAATTGGGCTTTGAGTACTATGAAAGCCGCTGATAATTCCGCAAGCAATCGTTACAAAAAGCATTGGAATTACGGGTTGTTTATCCGGATGCGCTGTAAAATTAGAGGCGATATCCGACAAATTCACATTTTGTAAAACAGAAAGATGCGGAAAAATTCCAATAAAAATTGCAATAGATGCAAGAAGTAATAAGCCACCAAAAATGGGATAAATTCGACCAATCACCTTATCAACCGGGAAAAATGTACTCACAAAATAATAAAGGAAAACTATACCCACCATCACCCAAAAAAATGTTTTTGAAGATAATTCTCCAGCGACTAACGGCATATTCAAAAGACTTGCTGGCGTATTGGTAAAAACAGCGCCGACAAAAAGCAAAGCCACGGCAATAAAAAGCATTACCATTTTAGAAGGAATATTTCCTAGATATTTTTCAGCCAAAGCAGGAACGTTTTTTCCGTTATTTCGCATACTAATCATTCCTGAAAAATAATCGTGTAACGCTCCGCCAAAAACATTTCCTATTGGTAAAGCCAAAAAAACTATCGGGCCAAATTTGATTCCCAGAATCACACCAATCACTGGACCAATTCCTGCAATATTCAAAAGTTGAACTAGCATATTTTTCCAATGAGGAAGCACTAATCTATCAACTCCATCTGGATTTTTTACTGCCGGAGTTTTTCTATCGTCTGGACCAAAAACACGTTCAACAAAACGCCCATAAATAAAATAACCCAAAACTAAAATTAGAACGCCTAGAAAAAAGGTTATCATAAGCACCTCTTTTTATTAGAGAAAAATTTCAGGAAAATATAAGAATAAAAGGAACGATTTAGAAAAATCCTAGGCGTTTATAATTGTTTTTTTGTTTCTAAGTTAGCACCGATAATTTTTTCGCAACAAGCGAATTTCTTCTGCGTAACCAGGAAGCTCATTCGGCGTTTCTAAATAAAAAGGTAAATGTGAAAGTTTTGGGTGGTTAATAACATTCACCAACGCAGAAAGCCCAATATAGCCCTTACCAATTACTTCATGTCTATCTTTATGGCTACCTAATGGATTTTTAGAATCATTTAGGTGTATTGCTTTTAAGCGAGAAAGCCCTATCACTTTATCAAATTCTTCAAGAACAGAATCTAAAGAGGATACAATGTCATAACCCGCATCATGCACATGGCAAGTATCCAAGCAAACACCTAATTTTTCGTTTAGTTCCACACGTTTTATAATTTCAGCAAGTTCTTCAAAATTCCGCCCGACCTCTGAACCTTTCCCGGCCATAGTTTCTAAAAGAACCAAAGTCTTTTGTTCAGAAAATAATACTTTATTCAAAGCCTCTGCAATTAAAGAAATTCCAATTTCAACACCTTGCTTTACATGACTACCTGGGTGAAAATTCAACATTCCCTGCGGAATATGTTCCATTCTTGAAATATCGTCTGCTAAGATTCTCTGAGCAAACTCACGTATTCCAGAATCAGCTGAGCAGAGATTTAATGTGTAAGGTGCGTGCGCTAAAACACTTGCGAAGTTATTTTCGTTTAGAATTCTACAAAGAGCTTCTACATCTGAAAGATCTAATGGTTTTGCTTCACCACCACGAGGATTTCGAGTAAAAAATTGAAAAATATTGGCATCTATAGACAAAGCTTCTTTTCCCATAGCCGCATAACCACGCGCAGAAGATAAATGACAACCGATATTCAACATAAAAGCTCCATTTTTATTACTGAGAAATTAGTTATTTTGAAAATAAAAAACTAAAACTTCTAAAGTTTCTCGCTATTTTTAAATTTAATTCTAAAAAGATTAATAAATTGTCTTGTATGAACCCAAATGAAAATCTTCCTCCAATTCCAAAATCAGAAAAAGGCTTTTGGTGGCTTTGTAACAACTCCACTATTTCAGGACCATTTTTGCCCGCTGCATTACAAGAACAAATAAAACAAGGAACTCTTTCTCAAGAATCATTTGTTTACCGTCCGGGTTATTCTCAGTGGAAAAAAGCAAAAGACGCCAAGGAACTTGACGCCTTATGGAATTCTATTTAACTAAACTACTAGTACAATTTTTGAACGTCTTTCCAAACGCCGGATTCTCCGTGGAATAAGTAAGCGGAGCCGCCATCGATTTTGGAAGTAACGGCTTTGATTTTTTCAAGCACTTCTGCCTCATCAAAACCCATTTCATTTTTCACAGAACTATCAAAAACTATTCCAAAGATTACAGGAGTCGGTACGCACAATCGCAAGAACTCAATAAAATTTTCTTCTGAGACAATTGTACGTGTTGGAGTTACATGCTCTACATTTTCTGGATCGCGAACCGTTACTTGCATTGGAAATAATCTGGACGAAGCGGCTTGAGCAGAATTCAAATAGAATGTTTTTCCAACCATCATGCTCAAAGTTTCTCCCATGTGACGCACTTCGATAATCACATCGCATTGGTCTGAAATTTCTTCTGCATTTAATTTTGGAGAAGATGAGCAACCGAAAAAAGAAAGAACGCCCAGCAGCAATACAAACAAACTAAAAGCGCGGACTACCGATTTAGAAAATGAATTTTTCATACCAACTCCTTCAGAAATTTGATTGCTTTAAATTTACTTTATTTTATCTAAGGTCATAAGAGCTTTTTCAATAACTTCTGGCGATAAATTGAATATTTTGCTTAAAACGCTTGTTTGTTTTTCGCGTTCAATTTTTTCCATCCGAGAACCATTTTTATCTCGAATCATTAAATTTCCTTTTTGAAAATAATATTGAATACCTTGTTCCTTATCTAAGCGATTCAACACTGGATAAGTCATCATTTCCCGACTAAAACTTTCTCGCCAAAAATGGCGAAACTCTGTTTCAGAAACACCGGCCGTTTCAAATTCAAACCGTAGTTTCATAGCGCCCTGCAAGGAACCCGTCCAAAGTTCAACAATTCCATTTTTTCGAACAAGACGCACTGCATTTGGCTCTAATGGAAAGAACGCCTCGTTTGCGCCTTCAACAAAAAAAGAAGGTAAAAGCAAAGGATCAAAAATCAAATATCCCGGGTCAAACAAATATTCTTTTCCTTCGTAGGGCAAGCAAAGAGCACAGTGAATATTACGTTCTTTTCTTTTGTGTCCCATCCAAAGTTTTGGAGAAAGTCCCAATTCTAAAAGCTCTTGATACACAAACCAAGTCATGCTGAAACATGTTCCACCACCCATCCACGAATCCACATCATTTTGAAAACTGTCGTCCAAAGAAAGAGCCGAAGAAGCCGAACCGGTTTCTGCATACCGAATAATTTTTGTCAGATTTTCATACGTTACTGTTGAAAATCGATTGCACATTTCAAGAATTTTAGGCCATGTTGTATCCATACCGAAAAAATAACATTTCCAAAAGAGTCTATCTTTTTTTTCTAGCAAACTTTTTCTATCTTCAAGGGCAATGTTAGGTATAGAACAAAAAAAAGGTCATTCTGATATTCTAAGCGGCAAACTCATTGCCTATGCTCGCATTTTACCTTCAACAGAAAACGACAATGCTCCAGCGCCATTTCAAAATATGGTTAAAAATGGCTTGTTAGTGATTGAAGGCGATTTTCGCCAAAACAATACATTGCGCCAATTTATTCAAAAAGAAATCGGAGCTAATTTTGATGAAAACATCGCCGGCCTTTTAGAAAGAATTCAAGAAGAAGGTGGCGAACTCCCAGAAGGTTTAGACCCTGAAGTTATTCGCGATCGCATTGAAGAACTTTCGAATATGGAAGTAATTCCAATTCCAGCAAAAATCACTCATCGAGAAACTGAAGAAGAAATTTTAAAAGACGATGGTGATATTTTCTATATCGGAGAATTCCAAGGTGTTGGTCAAGCTCATTTTTGTTTAACGAGTTTGCCAATTTACTACCAAGCCAAATACAAAGAACAAGTCAAAGCTATAGAGCAGCGTTACCTTGAAGAAATCCTCACCCAAATAGATTCTCAAAAAACTATTGACACTGGGTCCCTTCAAGAAAATACGGAATTGTTCCCACAAGGCGCTTCCTTAAGTTCTTTTATTGGAAACTTACAAGAACTTTTTGACACAAGAGTCATTCCCTTTATGCTCTTACAAAAATCAGAATCTGATTTTGAAAAAGCCGTTGAACAATTTAACCAATTCATGCTTCCTTATTCTAACAAAGAAGATTTACAACAAGTTTGTTCTATACTTCGCTTGCTCCGTGAAGATTCTTCAAACACAAAAGAACGCAAACGGCTTGAATTACTCTGCAATAAAATCAGTGCCATCTATCACGAAAACTTTAGAAAAGTTCCTGAAATTGTCAAAGAATTAAACGCCTTGGCTGAATAATCCTTTTTAGATTATCGCCTAGATTATATTCCGATACAATTTTTACTTTCCAATACAAAAATCTGAGAATATAGATTGCAAAACATCTTCTGATGAAATTTCACCTGTAATAGAAAGCAATGCTCGGCGAACAATCTGAATTTCAAAAGCAAGTAATTCTACCGCAGGATTCGTTTGCAATAATTCTAAAGCACGTTCTACACCACCTAAAGCCTCTTCTAAACAAAGGCGTTCTCTTTCGCTTGTAATCCAAAAATCTTCTGCGGGCAATTCTTTTTCAGCATATAATTTTTCATTCAAAAGATTTCTTAATTCATCTAAGCCTTCTCTAGTTTTTGAAGAAACACACAATTCATTTTCAATTTTCAAAACATCAGATTTTGAATAAACTAAAAGTTCGTTTTCGCTAGCGTTTACTTTCCCTTCTGCAGGATCCACCAGATGAATTTTTAAATCCGCTTCAGCAAGAATCGCTTTACTTTTTTCCATTGAAAGAGCATCTAATTCCGAAACTGGAGTGTTTCCAATTCCTGCCGTATCAACCAAACGAATTTCTCCGCCAGGAAGAACTAAACGAACTTCTACAAAATCTCGAGTAGTTCCAGCTACATTACTAACAAGCAAACGTTCTTCTTCTAAAAGTGCATTGATTAAACTTGATTTCCCTGCATTTGGAGCGCCATAAACAACAGCTAAAGGCAAACGATTCACAGCAGCCGCATTTTTAAAACGAGAATGAAAAACTGAAATTTTTTCTTTTATTTCAATCAAGCGATTTTCCCAGCCAGCAAAATCCGGGTCAGCTTCTTCTTCGGCAAAATCAACATCTAGTTCTAACAATGCAGAAAAGGATAAAACTGATTTCGCTAGTTCTTGAACGTGCTTGGAAAATTGACCAGAAAGAAGTCTCTTTGCATTTTCTAAAGCAGCCATAGAAGTACTATGAATCACATCACCAACAGAAGCCGCTTGCACTAAATCTAACTTCCCATTTAAAAACGCACGCTTGGTAAATTCTCCAGGTTCTGCTAAGCGCACTTCCGGAAATTGCAAAATCGCTTGCAATATTTCACGAACAATCAAAGGGTTTCCATGCGGAAACAATTCTAGTGTATCTTCTCCAGTAAATGAAGAAGGACCGTTAAAAAAGATATAGAGTAAAGAGTCAATATTTTTTCTTGTATTTGGATGTTTTAAAATTCCATAACAAGCTTTTCTTGGCGTTATATTTTTTTGTTCAAATAAAGTTTCCGCAATTCTTTTCGCAAAAGAGCCACTTACTCGCAAAGCAGCTATAGCAGAAACTCCCGCCGGAGTCATCGGCGCTACAATCGTCATATTTTTTTCTTGTTCAAAAATCATTTTTCAAATATACCTACTTCACACCTTTTTCATTTGTTGAAACTTTTTTAGCAGCCATAAAAGTAACCGCAAATAAAATTAAACCTATTCCTAAAATAAGCCTTGGCGTTAAAACTTCATGAAAAACAACGGTTCCAATAAATACAGCCGTTAAAGCTTCCAATGCTCCCATCACTGCTGTTGGCGTAGAACCAATTAATTTAACTGCTTTTGCCATAAAAACTAATGAAAGAAATGTCGGCACCAATCCAAGCATTACGCACCATCCGAGGGAACTGAAAGTGCTTGGAATTTTAGGAACGCCTGACCCGAAACATATTCCATAAAAAAGCACCATCCATAAACAGAAGAACATAGCCCAAAAAGAAAGTTTTACAGAGCCCATCAAAAGTTTAGCCTTACTAACAACTACAATATAAACGGCATAAGAAAGCGATGATATTAAAACGAGCAACAATCCTGTTGAATTCAAAGGCATTCCGTCATTTCCACCGCGATATAAACAAGCAATTCCCACAAGAGACAAACCTATTGAAAAAGCCGTCACTTTATTCAATTTTTCTTTAAAGAAAATTCCCATAATTAGCGCCACTTCTAGCGGGTATAAAAATAATAGCGTAGAAGCAAGCCCGGCGTCCATAAAACAAAAAGAACCGTAATTGGTTAAAGCAGTTAAAGCAAAAAGTACGCCAAGGCAAAATAAGACTTTCAATTCTTTGAAACTCACTCTAAACTTTTTTCCTGTAAAAAGAATTGTCAAGCCTAAAAACAGGCAACCAAAAACAAAACGATAAAACAGAACGGAATCTGGAGAGAAGCCTTCCGCATATAAATGCAAGGCTCCTAAAGGATTTGTTCCATAACAAATGGCAGCCAAAATTCCATACAACACACCTTTTAGATTTAATCTCGAATGTTTTTCTTGCATAAAATTCATCCTTGAAAACGAAATATAAAAATCATAAAATGATTTTGAAAATTTTACTCATTCTAGTTTTTATATTTATCTAAAATTTTTTATTGGGTAATTTATGTTCTCTTTACATTCAACTCCTCTTGGTTCTGTTCAAAGATTCACCATTCGTAAACATGATGGCGCTGAGCTAGAAATTTTAATTGGATGGGGTGCGGGCCTAAACGCTTGGAAAATCCCTACAAAAGAAAATAACGCTCTCTTGGAACTTCTTTACGGTTACCGCGATGAAGAAACCTTTCAGAAAATCCAAAATGATACGAGCGCCGGTGTAAGGCTTGCTCCATGGCCAGGAAGAACGAATAATGCTCTATGGAATTGGAAAGGCGCTACATATAAATTAGACAATAATGTTTCTTGGGCAAAACACGCCTTGCATGGACTTTTGCATCAAAAGAAATGGGAATTTAAATCTTTTGAATCTAATGAAAAAGAAGCAGTGCTTACGGTTGCTTACGATTGGACAGGCAATCACCCAGGCTTTCCATTTCCATTTGCGGCTGAAACGAGTTTTACATTTACCGGAGAATCTTTTACCGTAAAAACTAAAACGCAAAATGTAGGTTCCGAAGAAATGCCTTATGCTGAAGGATTTCATCCTTATTTTTCTCTTGGCGAAAAAATCGACAATTTAATGTTGTGTATTCCCAATGCCGAAAAAATTCTTGTTGACGAAACAGACATTCCTACTGGCGAAAAAATTTTAGAAACTCGTTTTGAGAACAACTTAATCGGCGAAACATTTATCAACGATTGTTTTGCGATAACTCAAGAATCAAAAAGTTCAGAAATCAAACTTTCTAATAGCAAACACACACTTTCTATTTGGCAAGATTCTCAAAAAGGTAAGTATCGCTTCGTTCAAATTTATACGGCTCCAGACAGAAACAGCATTGCCATAGAGCCGATGACTAACGAACCAGATGTTTTAAATCATCATAGAGAATTAATTGTTTTAAAACCAGGACAAAGTCTTGAATTAGAATGGGGCGCTAAAATTTCTAACGTTTAAATGTAAAACGGTAAGCACCTGGTTTTTCCCAGCGAGTACTTTTTTCTGATTTTGTTTTCTTTACAAGAGTCTTAGAGCCATAACCAGCTTCGCGTTCTTGCTCTAGTTCAATAAACTCTAAGGCTTTTGCAAAAATTTCTTCTTCGTCTTCACTATAAAAATCAGGTTCAAATCCTCTTTGGTGAATAGAGTTACCATCTTTGTCTAAAATTTCAGCGGTTGTTACTGAATACAAACCTTCTGCAGGAGTTAAGCCCAAATTCTGCATAATTCCTTTGCCATAAGAACGCATTCCAATCACTGGTGTTTTCTTATTTTGAGTTAAGGCAGCCATCATTGTTTCTGAACAACTCGCACTATTTGAATCGGCAAGCAAAACATAATAACGCTCAGAAGCAATACCTTCTGTAGAAGCAAGAATCGCTTCTGTTTTTTTCCATTGTTCTTCAATTTCTTCATCCCAAACGCTTGAACGTAAAAGGACAAGTGTATCGTTTTTATGCAACATTTCAGAAGCCATATCCAAACAGGTTTCAACTTCCCCGCCAGGATTTCCACGAAGGTCTATAATTGTTGCAGTTGCTCCATGAGTTTTCTCTAAAGCAGCAATCCATTCTTTATAAGATCCTCCATCTACCGATTCTGAAGAAAATTCCGTAACACGAATTCGAGGCACGCCGCCCACAGAATCTAACATCACCGTAGGAAGTGAAAATTCAAACAACTCCACAGAGACTTCTAAAATATCTTCTTCTCGAAGTAATGTTAGAGAAAGTTCATCACCTTCTTCGCCTGTCGTTAGTCGTTCAAAAGTCGCCTTCTGTTTAATTTCAATACCATCTACCGCAAGAACAACATCTCCTGTTTTTATTCCGCTTAAATCCGCTGGGCTTTTGGTATAAACCTGAATAATTTTCAAAGAATCATCAACTTCAATTCCTGTTCCAATTTCAGATGGCAATGAAAACATTAAATCCAAGAAAAGTTCTAATAAATCCGGCTCTATATAATAAGTGTAATCATCAGAAAGCATGGAATACATGTAACTCACATTTCCGTATTCATGATCTTCAATATATGCTCCATAATAAACAGAAGGGTCTTCTAATTCCTCTGTAGCCCAATAATAATTTTCTTGTAACAGCTGATAATTAAACAAAAACTCAACATCTGCAAGCGTAAGCGAATCAGTTTGTGCTGAATCGTTTTCAATGGAAGCATTACTAACCGTTTCAGAAGAACAGCCAAAGAACAAAGACACAACTATGCCAAGAAAAAGAAAATAACGCATAACAAATCCTCTTTTTATAATATAATTATTTAAACAAGGCGTTCTACAACCAATCAAGCAATTTAATTCAAATATGATTTTCGGCCCTTTAATACTCAATAAAAAATGACTATTTTTAGCGCGTGATTCAGACAAAACCCTTTTTCAAAATCCTTTTCCCGATTGAACAACAAAGACTTCTTGAAATTCCAGAAGGTAAGTCAATTATTGGCCGCGGACTTTCTGCCGACATTCGTCTAAACGACGACTTAGTTTCTAGAGAGCATTGCGAAATCACCTATTCAGAAGGGAAACTCAAACTCCGTGATTTGCACAGCACTAATGGCACACTTGTAAATTACAACGATCAACAAGAGGTTGATTTAAACCATGGCGATCACATTCAAATTGGCGCCACCATGCTCAAGGTAATTTTCCAAGCTCCATCAGATCTTACCGAAAATTTTACCAAGCAAGATATTTTTTCAAAAGAATACTTCATTTCATGCGTCAAGGGGTTTCTATCTTTCGCATCACGAAATAACACATCTATATCTATCATTGATTTAAAAATCAAAACCAATTTAGACGTTGCCTTACCAAAATCATTCACATTAAAATTCGCTTCTATCATCAACAGCGAAAAGAATTTCCTTCACCTATTACATTCTCCAGAACCATTACATTTCAAAATTCTTTACTCAGGAATTTCTACAGAAGATATTAAGAAAGAAGCAAATAATTTCACGAATGCATTACAAAACCACAAACTCTTTTGGAACGATTCTCCTTTAAAACTAGAAGTCATTTCGCATATAGACTTTCTTGAATTCCCAAAAGACATTTTGCAACAACAACGCATTTTAAATTCTCTAAAGGAAGCATAGTGCTTAATCATAAATTGAATAGCCTAGGTACAGCAAGTATCCCAAGGCTTATTTTGACTTTTTCCGTTCCCGCTATTGTAAGCATGGTTATTGAATCTTTGTACAACATAGTGGATCGTTACTTTGTCGGTCAAGGCGTTGGTTATCTCGGAATTGCAGGCATCACGCTTTGTTTTCCAATTTCTCTATTCATTATGGCGCTTTCAATGATTATTGGAGTGGGCGCAAATACCTTATTTTCCATTCGCCTTGGAGAACAAAAATACGAACAAGCAAAAATTATCTTGAATAACGCTCTGTTACTACTTATCTTAATGGCGCTCTTTTCTTTCGTCTTTGGTCAAATATTTATGGAGCCTTTACTTCGTTCTTTTGGGGCAAGCGAAGAAACATTACCTTACGCCACTTCTTACATGAGAATCATTTTATGTGGAGCTATTTTTCAGACAATAACGCCTGGCATGAACCATTTTATTCGTTCCATGGGGCATCCAAAAACAGCTATGATTCGAAACATCATTGGCGCAGGCTGTAATGTATTTTTTGATTGGCTCTTTATTATGAAATTTCATTGGGGAATTGAAGGAGCTGCTTATGCCACCATTCTTTCCCAATTCATCGCAAGCATTTTTGTAATCAGTTTCTTCTTTAAGAAAAATACGCCTATCAAACTTGGATTTAGGTACATGCGCCTAAAGCTTCCTTTTGTTCGCAAAATATTTTTACTCGGGCTTCCTCCTAGTCTTATGCAAATTTGCAATAGTTTAATGAATGTAGTTCTCAACAATAGCCTTGCTTATTACGGCATGAAAAGTACCTACCAAAGCGGTGACCTAGCAATTTCTGCTTTTGGAATCATCAATAGTGTTGCAATGCTTCTTGTAATGCCTCTTCTTGGTTTCATTCAGGGAATTCAACCTTTAATTGGGTATAATTTTGGTGCCAAAAAATTTGCTCGTGTTCGAAAACTTCTAAAACTTCCTCTTGTTTATGGCACCTCTATAATGCTGCTTATTTGGTTATTCGTTCAAACTTTTGCCGAGCATTTAGTCGCTCCTTTTTCTGGAGGCAATCAAGATTTAACAAACTTAGCATCTTCTGGTATGCGACTATGGCTTTTCGGAATCCCAATGATTGCTGTTGGTGCACTTTCTGCTAATTTTTTCCAAGGAACCGGAAAACCCGGACGAGCTATTATTCAAAATCTAATGCGTCAAGTTTTTTTACTTATTCCAATGATTTTACTAATGGCCTATATTTTTGGGCTAAAAGGTGTATTTTTAGCTGCTCCTATTGCCGATACCGGAGCCGCTATCCTTGGAATAGTTTTACTTTACAAAGAACTAAAGAAAATGCCCCACAATGACTTTGAAACGCATACTGCTTTAAACAAAAAAAGTTAATTTTAATTTAGGTCTTTTTATCAATCTAGAGCTACTATGGAAGAAAAACAAGTAAATCTTAATTCGGAAGGAAACCGCTGGCAACGCCGAAAAGAACAACGCCCCTCTGAAATTATTCAAGCAGCAAGAGTTTTATTTGTTTCCCAAGGTTTTGCTGCCACAAAAGTTGCAGACATTGCAAAACTTGCAGGAATTCAACCAGGCACACTCTATGTTTATTTTGAAAATAAAGAATCTCTTTTCAAAGCAGTTATTGAAGAATCCATTAAGCCACTTCTTCATTATGCCGACAATATTATTGATAATTTCACCGATTCACCGCAAGAACTTATTCGTACTCTAGTTCAACGCTGGTGGGATTTGCTTGAAAGCGATACTTGCCGAGGCATTCCAAAACTTTTAACTTCAGAATCTCAAAATTTCCCAGAGCTTACCGCATTCTACACAAGGGAATGTATTGATCCTGCTCGGAATATGATTTATAGAATTTTAGAATACGCCTTGAATAAAAATGAAATTCGACTTTTGAACATGGAAATGGCATCAAGAATTATTTTCTTAATTTTACACCAACTTCTTCTTCATGCCCACTCGTTTGCAGAACACGAACCTCACCCAGTCAGCACAAAAGCAATGCTAAATGCTGCCGCAGATTTTATCATTCGTTCAGTTCTCAAAACGGAAGCTAATTAAATGCGGGAAAATTATTCCCAACAACTATCAAAACTAATTGAAAAACTTCAAAAAGAAGGCCGCACGCCTCATCTTTTGTTGCATGCTTGTTGCGCCCCTTGCAGCAGCCATTGCCTTGAATACTTATCTAAATATTTTCGGATTACCGTATTTTACTACAACCCAAACATTTCTCCAAAAGAAGAATACACTCTTCGCATTGAAGAAATCAAGCGCTTTGTTCAAGAATTCAAATCTGAAAATGAAATTACTCTCATTGAAGGCAAATACGAACCGGAACGTTTCTTTCAAGTTGTAAAAGGATTAGAACAAGAACCTGAAGGCGGAAAACGATGCGAGCAATGCTTTAAACTTCGTCTTTCAGAAGCAGCAAAATTAGCCAAAGAATTAAACGCCGACTACTACACCACCACACTTTCCATTAGCCCACTAAAAAATGCAGAACTTTTAAACAAAATTGGCAAAGAAGAAGGGGACGCCATTGGCGTTACTCATTTACCATCAGATTTTAAGAAAAAGGGCGGCTATGCTCGCTCCATTGAACTTTCAAAGGAATACAACCTTTATAGGCAAAATTTCTGTGGTTGCGTTTATTCTTTGCAAGAAGCCAAGGCAAGAGAAGCAAAACGGAAAGAATCGGAGTTATTATGATTTTTGCATTAATTGGTTCTTTTGCTTTAGGAATCCAGATTATTCTTTACATGCTTCTAATTTTAGGAGTTCCTTTTGCCGCCATTACGCTTGATGGAAAATATAGGGTGTTGCCAAAAGAATTTCGCGGAGCGTTTCTTGCTTCTGTTTTCACGCAAATTCTAATTCTTCTAACATTACTTCAAACTGGCGCCGTAATAAATCTTCCCTTCCCAGGAATTATTGTTCGAATATTGGCTGTTATTTTTGCGCTCTTCCTTACATTCAATGCTATAAAAATTGCCGCTGCCGGAGAAAGTTTAGAAAGAAAAATCATATTTCCCCTTACAGCCACTTCCGCACTTTCCTATTTTATCACTATAGCAAGTGTTCCCGTTTCACCCTAAACAAATTAAACTAATTTATGAGCATGGAAAAAGTTTTTGTTACAGGCGTTGCCGGCCAATTAGGTCATGATTTAATTATTGAATTATTTCGCCATGGAATCTCCTCAGTCGGAAGTGATATTTCCCCAGAATATTCAGGCATTAACGATCACGAAGCGATTCAATCTATGCATTATCGTTCAATGGATATTACAGATAAAACCGCGGTAGAAAAAATCTTATTCGAAGAACAGCCAAGTGTGGTTATTCATTGCGCCGCCTGGACCGCTGTAGATTTAGCCGAAGAACCAGAACACCAAGAAAAAGTCCATAAAATCAATGCCGAAGGCACAAGAAACATAGCCGAAGCTTGCAAAAAACTCAACTGCAAAATGATTTATATCAGCACTGATTACGTTTTCAATGGACAAGGAGAAACTCCTTGGGAACCCGATTGCAAAGACTACCAACCATTAAACGTTTACGGGCAAAGCAAACTCGACGGAGAACTCGCCGTAAGTTCTCTTCTTGAAAAATTCTTCATTGTCCGCATCGCCTGGGTATTCGGGAAAAACGGCAAAAACTTTATTAAAACCATGCTTCAAGTTGCCCAAAAGCACGACACCGTTCGCGTGGTAAACGATCAAATCGGAACGCCAACTTACACAAGCGACTTAGCAAAGCTTCTTGTCGAAATGGCAAATAGCGAAAAATATGGTTACTATCATGCCACAAACGAAGGCGGTTACATCAGTTGGTTTGATTTCACAAAAGAAATCTACAAACAAGCAAATCTTTCCACCAAAGTGCTACCTGTAACCACCGCAGAATACGGCATAAGCAAAGCTGCTCGCCCATTCAACAGCCGGCTAGACAAATCCAAACTCTCAGAAGCAGGCTTTTCAAGACTCCCCACTTGGCAAGACGCTCTTTCCCGCTACTTAAAGGAAATCGAATTTTAAATAAACTAAACTTTTTAGTGTTTACAAAAAAGGGAAAAGCCTTTCCCTAGTTCGCATGTTGTTGCTCACTACCCTTTCTGTAATGATAATTACAAAGAGTGCTTTAAGCCGCTGCATTGGCATTTATTTTTTCTATAACGCTTTTTATTTCAAGCCATAAATTCAAATCATCACTAAATACATCAACCACACTACCTTTATCTGTAAAAGGCGAATCTTGAAGAACTGAAAAATCCTTCATCATCCCATTTTGCACAATGTATTCTACAATCTGATTTATAAAATAAATTTGTCGGCTATCTAAATTTGCATTATCTAAAAATTTTGAAAAAGCTGTTTTTGCCGCATTCATATCTAAACCAACAATTTCTCTAACAAACTCTCCTAATGGCTTCGTTCCATATTCTGCTTCGTATTCTCTTTTTGAGCCTAGTTCACCCCAAAGAATATTCTCTAAACTCAAAACATCATTTGCCGTTAACGGAATATTGGTTTTCAATTTTGCAATTACAGGATGATCTTGATTTTTACGCACATAATATTCAGCTTTCGCTTTATAATTATTCAATTCTTCTGATTCAAGATCGGCTTCATGATACTCCATTGATAAAATATCTTCTTCAAAATTTGTCTCATAAATTTTTCTTTCATTAACAATATATTTGACCAAATTCCGCAAATTTTCCCGAATCGTTTCAAAATCAGCAATTCCTGCTTTATCAACAAAATCCGTATGCAATATTTTATTAATCAATTCTGATTGAACCTGTATTTCTGGAATATTAGCCGTGCTGCTAATATTGCGAACAATTCGCAACAAATCCTTTTTCGCTTTTCCATATTTTTTCTGAACAAGGCAAGCTAATTCTAAACCAAACAGTAAAGCATCAAATCGCAAAGCACTAACATCATCATTATCTGGTAATATATATGGAGCTAACTCTTCTTTAACATTTAATGTGCTTTCATAAGTTAAAGCTTGATAGTTTTCTTTTACAGAATAAGTATCAACATATTTGATATGCTGTCGAATAGAAAAATTATTTCTATCCAATTCTTGGACTTTTTCAACCATTACATTTACAAGATTTTTTCTGTATTCAATAAGTTCCTCTTCTTGATACTGTAAATCTTGCAACTTATAAGCCATTTGAAATTCCAAATTAAAAATAGCTTCAGACAACGACATTGTAGTCGCCGAAGCTTTCCCCTTACTCATTCTAAAAAATTCAAAATTTCCACAAAAATCAAATATGTAAAATTTATTCTTATCTTCCCCATCTAACAAGCCTTCACATGTTCGCGTTCCGCGCCCAATCATTTGCCAGAATTTTGCCTTGCTCATCACCTTTTTAAAGAAAACAAGATTCAAAACTTCAGGTACATCAACCCCTGTATCCAACATATCGACTGAAATAGCTATTTGCGGTAATTTATCAGCTTCAGAAAATTCATCTATTGCGTCTTGAGAATATTTTATTTTATTATCAATCACTTTTGCATAATCGGCAAGATGCGGATAATTCTTATTAAACACTTTAAAAATTGCTTCTGCATGAAGATGGTTTTTTGCAAAAATAATTGTCTTCCCTATTTTTTGCCCATAATCAATTTTTATTCCATTTGTCATTAAAATATTCAAAACTTCTTTTATTGTACTTTCATTAAAAACCCAATCATTCAAAGCAGACGACTCTATTTTTTCAGGTAATTCTCCATCACGAGCAAAATTATTTTCATATTCTTCTTTTTCTTCTTCTGACAAATCATCATAAACAATGCCATCTTCAATAAACTTAAGCTTTGTTTCTACAGATACAAAATCAACAAGGAAACCATCTTTTACTGCTTGAGCCAATTCATAACCATAAGTAGGCACTCCATTTTCCAATTCAAAAATTTCATATGTATTTTTATCTATTTCATCTTTAGGAGTTGCAGTCAATCCAACCAAAGGAGCATCAAAATAATTGAAAATATCCTTGTATTTATTATAAATAGAACGGTGCGCTTCATCACAAATTACTAAATCAAAATGACCACAAGTAAACAACTTTTCGTCATTCTCATTTTTTGCAGAATCAATACAATTCATCATTGTATTATATGTTGAAAAAATACAATGAGCTGTATAATTTTCTTTATCTTCAACTAAATTTGAACATGATAAATCAGGTAAAAAATTTACAAAATTCCTTTTTGCTTGAGTTACTAAAGAATTTCTATCAGCTAAGAACAAAATATTTTTTACCCAGCCATAATCTAAAAGAACTTTACACAATGCTATTATGGTTCTTGTTTTTCCAGAACCTGTAGCCATAACAAATAAAACTTTCCTGCGATTTTTCTTGTCAAAGCTATCGCATGCTGCTTTAATCGCGCCTTCTTGATAATAACGCCCTGCAATTTTTTTATCAATCGAAACATACGAAAGATTTTGTCGCAAAGCATGCAAATTAAACATTTTTTCTAAATCACTTTTTGAATAAATCGCTGCACAATTTCTTTCTGGATAACAGCCATCAATAATTCTGGTTTCAAATCCATTTGTTAAAAATACAACTGGTCGGCGATGGTATTTCTTTTCTAAATAATCTGCATATAATTTTGCTTGTTGTCTCCCTTGTGCCACATCAACACAAGTGCGTTTAGCTTCTATCACCGCCAAGGGTTTGTGAGAATCATCATAAAGAACATAATCTGCATAGCCAATACCTGATTTATTTGGCATTTCTAAAATTTCAACTTCATTAAGCCAGTTTTTACCTTCTTTCCATCCAGCATCAATCAACATCGTATCAATGTAAATTTTCCTGGTTTTGTATTCCGACAAATTAATAGGCTTTGGAACATAAGTTTCATATTGCTCTTTACGCCTTGCCGTAATTTCTTCTTTTATGTTTTTATTTTCTTCAATTAAATCATTTAAATCAAGTTCTTTTTCTGATGGCGGTTTTACATTTTCTAACGATTCTTGTTTTTCTAAAAGACTAACATCAAATTTCACTTCTTGATAAGAATCGCCATAACAATATGCAATAAAATCTAAAAAAATAAAAAGGTTCTCTAAACACTGTATAGCTTCATCTCGAGAGACTTTTTTTACATTATGATTTACTCTATTACCTATTTTTCGTATTAAATCCAGACGTTTCCATAAATTTATTTCAATAAGGTTATGAAACTCATCTGTACTCATCAAACTAAGCAAATTATCCTGATATGGTTTTTCTAACGAAGAATCCACAGAATACATCCATTTAATAGCGAACTCCATCGCCCTGCGGCAATTCAGCACGCAAGAATCTATGTCGATATGTAATATTTTCTCCGCCGAAATCGCCACGTCTGCAAACGTGTCAAATTTCGAATTCGCTTTTAAATAATCAAAATTTGTCATTAAAAAAATCTCTATTTAATTTTTTCCCAATACACTCTATCTCCTAAAAGTTCCATATACATTTTATTCTTTCCTTGCATATAATAAACCACAGATACCCCGAGAGCACCTTTTACAAGAACTTTATCTCCATCTATTTCGTATTCTACGTCTTGTGCCATACCACAAGAATACTCTTTTGAAGAAGTAAACTCCACTTCACCACAACCAACAGAAGCAAGCAATTCTCCACCAGATGTTGCTTTCCATTTTCCTAAAATAGGATTTCCACAAGCACATAATACAAGAATAACAGCCCCTAATAATATTTTTTTACAAAGATTCATATAAAAGTCCCTGATCTTTCAAAAAAAAAATGAATTCATTCTATTTCCAAATATATACTTTTTGCCAAAAAATCGTTAAAACTCTCACCGAGATTTTTTCGATATATTTCGATTTGTCG